>NZ_JBIVTR010000008.1:0-84717 GCF_044756785.1 Streptomyces sp. NPDC091649
TCAGACGGTTCGCCGACCTCGGCCTCGGTCACGTTGTTGCTGGTCATCGATGCATCTTCCATGATCGGGAGTTACACCGAACGTTTTACAGTCCCGTTACAGAGTGCCTTTTTTGCCCGCAGGCATCGCCCGCCACACCAACCCCGCCTGTGCCGCACTCCAAGAATTGCCCGATAGGCGGGCGGATCGGGCGAGAGAGACCTCTCGGGGCCATATGCGCGTGCTGCACGAGTCCGCCCACGGTCACGCCGGACTGCGATGTCGGCACGACCGCATCGCCCTCCGAGGGAGGCGGCGCCCGCAGGCTCCGGGCACGGCGGCCGGTCCGTGAGACGGCCGGCGGCATCCCTTCCCGGCCGCCGTGTTCACGCCCCCCGGCTCGTCTCAGCGGAGTGAGCGAAAGGTCGTCCGGATCTCATCAGTGAGGACCGCGGGCTGCTCGAGGGCTGCGAAATGCCCGCCGTGGTCCAGTTGGCGGTAGTGGAGGACGTTGGTGTACCGCCGTTCGATCCACCGCTGGGAAGCCTGGATGGCCTCACCGGGGAAAATGCTGAATCCGGCCGGCACCTGGTTCGGCTCGGACGGGGTGGGCGCCTCTTGCCGTGCTTCCCAGTACAGGCGTGCCGAGGATGCACCGGCATTGGGCAGCCAATACATCATGATGTCGTCCAGAATGTCGTCGCGGTCGATGACCGATTCGGGATCGGCGTCGCTGTCCGTGACGTCCTGGAAGAGCGTGTAGATCCATGCGGCCAGCCCGGCAGGCGAGTCGGCGAGCGAGTAGCCGATGGTCTGCGGCCGGGTGGACTGCTCCTTGAAGTAGCCGTCGAGCAGTGTCCGGTAGTTCCGCGCTGCGGCCAGCATGCGCTGCTCGTCCGGTGTCGCCTCGCTGATCTCCTGGGCGGTGGGGAAGACCATCGGCAAGTTGACATGCATGCCGAGGAAACCCTCGGGTGCCTTGCGGCTGATCGCTTCCACGACGGCCGACCCCCAGTCGCCCCCCTGTGCGACCCACTCGCCGTAGCCGAGACGGTCCATGAGCGTGACCCAGGCGTCGGCGATTCGGGGGACTCCCCAGCCAGGCGCGGTGGGCTTGTCGGAGAAGCCGAAGCCGGGCATCGAGGGAATGACGACATGGAAGGCGTCCTCGGCCCGGCCGCCGTGCGCGACGGGATTGGTCAGCGGCCCGATCAGGTGGCGGAATTCGAGGATCGAGCCAGGCCAGCCATGGCAGAGCAGGAGCGGGAGCGCCGAGGGTTCGGGCGAGCGCGCGTGCAGAAAGTGCACGCCCACGCCGTCGAGGCAGGTACGGAACGACCCGACGTCGTTGATCTCCTTCTCGCAACGCCGCCAGTCATAGTCGGTGGCCCAGTGGTCGCACAGCGCGCGGATCTGCTCCAGCCGCGGGCCCTGGCCCGGGCCGGTTTCCCGGTCCGGCCAGCGCGTATCGGCGAGGCGGCGGACAAGACGGTCGAGTTCCCGGGCGTCCACTGCAACGCGGAAGGGCTCGACACTCGCGGGCTGGGGTGACATGCGGCATCTCCTTGGATGGGGGCGGACACCACCGTAACGCCTAAGTGGAATTCGGATTCAACTTGAGAAGAGTTTTTCCACTTGTTACGGTGTGCACATGGCAGAACGTCCCCTGCGCCGCGACGCGGAGCGCAACCGCCGGCTCCTGCTGGAAACAGCGCACGCCCTGATGGTGCGTGACGGACTGGAGGTGTCGTACGAGGAGATCGCCACCGCGGCCGGCACCGGCATGGGCACCGTCTACCGTCGGTTCCCCGATCGGCAGGAGCTCGTGGACATCTTGTTCGCCGAGCACATCGAGGCCGTCGTCGAGCTTGCCCGGCAGGCGTGTCAGTCCGACGACCCCTGGACCGGACTCACCTGGTTCATGGAGCGGCAGCTCGAACTGGAGGCAGGCAACCGTGGCCTCGGCCAGCTGTTGCGCGGCGGTCATCAGTCGTCCGAACTCGTGAGCCGGGGGCGTGCCCAGATCACGCCACTCGCGGCAGATCTGCTCGAGCGGGCGATCCGGGCCGGCCGGCTACCGGCCACGGTCACGCCCGCCGACTTGGTCACGGTCCACCTCATGGTCGGTTCGGTGATGGATACCGCCCGAGGCATCGACCCGGATCTGTGGCGACGCGCCCTGACCGTGGCACTCGCCGGGCTCCAGCACGCCGAGCTGCCCGCCAGGCAACCGGACGAAGAACTCATCGATCGCCTTTACGGCGTCCCCGCCACACCGCGAGAGAAGAAGGTCGCCGATGAACCTGCCGAATGACCTGGTCGATGTCCTGCACACACCGGCCCTCTGCTTCCTGACCACCCTCATGCCCGACGGATCCCCGCAGATCACCCAGACGCGGGTCGACACCGATGACGACGACATCCTCATCAACACGGTGACCACACACCAGAAGACGAAGAACATCGCCCGCGACCCGCGCGTCGCCGTCGCCATCGCCGACCCGGCCGCGCCGGCCCGCTACTGGGCGGCCCGTGGCACCGTCGCATCGGCCACGACGCAGGACGCCGAGGAGCACATCGACAAACTGGCGCACAAGTATCTGGGCCGCCCCTACCCGCAGTTCGGCGCCCAGCAGCAGGAACGCGTGCTGCTGACGATCAGCGTCGACACGTTGCACACCCCTCGCCGCTGACCAGCGGCACGGCGCCCGACCCCAGAGCTCCCACCTGGCTCTCATGGTCGCGCAAGGGCCCCTCAAGCCTGTCGACCGGACGCCGCCGACGCTGGGGGGCTTTGCCTTCACCGGAGGAACCTCTCCAGTCTCCCGAACTACGAACTGCACACGCTTCTCGGGACGCAGGTCCTCCGCTACCCCTACCGCTCAAACTGAGCGCCTGGGAGAGGTCACCGGGACCGGGTAGGCAGGTAGGCGCATGTAGGGCGGAGAACGCCTGGGTTGCGGCTCGGCCACGGACCGTTCGAAAGTATCGGTTCCAGGCGATCGTCAAGCCATGCCCGAACTCACCGACCATCAGTCCTCCGGCGCGGAGCGTGCCCTCACCGCAGGTTGTCTCCTGCTTCTCGTGCTGATCGCGGACGTGGCGGCCGCGCTGTTGGTGGTCATCGTGCTCGCCGTCCGCGGGCTGGGCCGGGTGGATGCCGGCGCCGGACAGGCAACGGCCGGCGTGCCGCCCCCGGGTTGGGAGCCGGTGCTGGGCTTCGGTGGTCTGGCCCTGGCGGTCGGCGTGACGGCCGTCGTGTTGCTGTGGATCGGCAACCGGGTCGTGGGGGCGGTGCAGTTGATGCTCTGCGTTTTCCTGGCGGTCTACACGCTGGGGTGCTGGCTCTGACCCAACCTGACCGTATCGTACGTGCGTTGTTGCCGCGGCGGCCCGGGATCCGGGCCGGGGATCGTGGTCGGGCAGTGTCGTCGGTCCTGTGGGTCCTGTGGGTCCTGAGGGTGCTGCGGGTCATGCGGCCCGGCGGCCGGCGGCCCGCAGCGGCGTGTGACACGTCGGCGGTCGCAGCCCGGCGCCCTTGCGCTTGCGTACGGTGTGTGCATGCGCGGCGCCCCCGTCGGGTTCCGCGAGTTTTCGCACGGACCCTTCGATTCGCCGGGCGACCCGGTGTCCGGCCCCGTACGGGGCCGGGTCCGGCCGACGTGGCCGGTGTGGCTGACCTCGGGTTTCCCGCGGTGGGGTGGTGAGCCGGCCGGGGGTGCGGAACGTTGGACCGGGGGCCTTGCGAAGGTGTCATTTCGGAGGGCGGACCGGCCTGTCGCGATTGCCACGCGCAGAGCCGGGCTGAGACGCTAGGCCGGACTGGCCGGTCAACTCCATTGCTGTGGACGCGGGTTGCGGGCCGAGGCGGCCCCTTGAGGCGGCCTCTGGCCCGGTTCCGTGGAGCCGGTCATGCTGGAGCCGATGGGGGCGCCCAGCGCCGTAACCTTTCTGCTTGTGACGAACGGAGTGCAGCTGTGCATCCTGACCTGGCGGCGGATCTGGCGCGTCTCCCCTCGCTTCTGCAGTCCGTGAGAGAGCATGCGACAGCCTTCCTCGACGGGGTGGAGGAGCGGGAGGTCGTTCCGCCGTTCGAGGGTTCGCGGGCGGCCGGTCTTCCTGAGCGGGGGAGTGGTCTGCGCGCCGCGCTCGGGGACTTCGCGGAGCGCTGGGAGCCCGGCCTGTCGGCGAGCGCGGGTCCGCGGTACTGGGGTTTCGTCACCGGCGGTGTGACTCCCGCCGCCCTCGCGGGGGACTGGCTGACGGCCGCGGCGGACCAGAACTCCTTCTCCTCGCTCGACGGCGCCGGGCAGGAACTGGAACGCGAGACGGTCGCCTGGCTCCGCGATCTGTTCGGGCTGTCCCGCGAGCAGGAAGGGACCTTGGTCAGCGGGGCGACGATGTCCAACATGGTCGGTCTCGCCGTGGCCCGGGAATGGCTGGGGGAGCGGCTCGGCGTCTCTCCCGCCGAAGAGGGGGCGGCCGCGCTGGGAGCGGTGCGGGTGCTGTCCGGAAGCCCTCATTCGAGTGTGCCCAAGAGCCTGTCGATGCTGGGCCTGGGCAGGAGGTCGCTGGTCCTCGTCCCCACCCTGGCCGGGAGGGAGGCGGTGGACCCCGTCGCGCTGGAGGCGGCCCTCGAACAGGCCGACGGCCCGTGTGTCGTCGTGGCGAACGCGGGTACGGTCAACTCGGGCGACTTCGACGACCTCCGCGCCATCGTGCGGCTGCGCGACCGCTACGACTTCTGGCTCCACGTGGACGCCGCTTTCGGAGGGTTCGCCGCGCTCTCCCCCGCGTCGGCGTACCTGGTGGACGGCATGGACGAGGCCGACTCGGTCTGCGTGGACCTCCACAAGTGGCTGAACGTGCCCTACGACAGCGCGGTGCAGTTCACCCGCCGTCAGGATTTGCAGATCCGTGTCTTCCGCAATGCCGCGGTCTACCTCGGTCCCGATGCGGCCGCTCGCCCCGATGCCGCGGGGGGCGGGGTCGACCGTGTGCACCGGACGCCGGAGAATTCCCAGCGGCTGCGTGCGCTGGCGGCGTGGTTCACGCTCCGTGCCTACGGGCGGGAGGGGCACCGGGAGATCGTCGAACGGTGCATGGCGTGCGCCCGCTCCCTGGCCGCGTCCATCGACGCCGCTCCGGGTCTGCGGATGCTGGCTCCGGTGCGGCTCAACGTCGTGTGCTTCACTCTTGCCGAGAACCCCACCCCCGCGCGGCTGGCCGCACTCTCCGGGAAAGCGGCCGGTCGGGTGTTTCTCACCCCGACCGTGTACGCGGGTGTTCCGGCGCTGCGCGCGGCGTTCGGCAATTGGCGGACCACCGAAGCCGATGTCCGTATCGCATTCGAAACTTTGTGCGAGAGCGTACCTCCGGATTCCCTGGAGTCCCCGGGGGCGTGACGCGCGCCGTGTGCCGGGGCCTTGGGTGACGCGGCAGGTCACCCGGCCTCCGGCCGGACGTGACGCTCCCCATGGCACCGCGTTTTCCGCTGTCGTGGGAGCACCCTCGACCGAACGCTGTTCACAACCGCTACGATATTCGAACGGTACTTTTCCAGGAGTGCGCACAACTAGAGTCATGTGTGAACGAGGTTCATGATCTGGCTAGGCGTGTTCGGCTGTGACTTCCAAGGGGAAAATCCATGGTTCAAGCGGTGCACCGAGCGGTCCAGGTACTCAAGGAATTGGCGACGGGGACCCAACGGCTCGGAGTCAGTGAGCTGGCGATACGGCTCAACGTGGCCAAGCCCACCGCCCATGCCTTGCTGCGCACACTGGAGTCGGAGGGTCTGGTCACGCAGGACGTGGAGACCAGCAAGTACCAGCTGGGGCCCGGGCTCGTCACGCTGGGCAACGCCTACCTGGACTCCCACAAGCTGCGGATCAGGGCCGTCACCTGGGCGGACATCCTCGCCACCCGCACGGGATCCGCGGTCTGGGTGGGGGTCATGGTGGACCGGCAGGTCCTCGTGATCCACCACGCTCCCCGCCCCGGCGCCACGGTGCAGACACTGGATACCGGAGCCAGCCTCCCATGGAACACCTGCGCCTTGGGCAAGGCGATCGTGGCGTTCCTGCCGCCCGGGCAGCGCACCGCACTGCTGGGCACGGAGCTGACCCGGGTGACCGGCGCCAGCATCGACGACCCGAAGGTCCTGGACGAGCAACTGCGAGGCGTACGCGAGATCGGGTACGCGCTGGACAACCAGGAGTCCACGCTCGGAGACGCCTCGGTCGCGGCGCCCGTCTTCGACCACACCGGACAGGTGGCCGGCGCCGTCGCGCTGGTCGGTCCGGTCGAGCGCTTCCTGGACGAGTCCGCACACCACGAAGGGGCCATCGCGACGCGGGAGATCGCCCGCAGCCTCTCTCGGGACCTCGGCGCTCCCCGCAACGCCGGACTGAGCGCCGAACGTCTCCTCACACCGTGATCCGCCCGGTGGCGGCGGCGGGACCCTTCGCCGACGCCGCGGTGGAGGAGGCGGAGTTATGGCTGCTGGAGCCGCACACGGCGAGCGGACCCGACCTCGATCCCACCCTCCTGGGCGAGGAGGAACGCCGGAACCTGCGTCGGATCGGCGACCCCGGAACCGGCGTGCGGTACGCCGCGGCACACATCTGGCTGCGCCGGCTGCTGGGGGAGCGGCTCGGCGTCCCGGCGGCGGACGTCCGGTTCGCCCGCGAACCCCGCCCGGGAGGGAGTGGGTCGCAGGAGGGCCGGCCGGTCGTCCTCGACCCGGCCGGGCGGACCCACTTCTCCCTCTCGTACGGCGGCGACTCGGTGCTCATCGGGATCGCCGCCCGGCCCCTGGGAGTGGACATCGAGCCCGTGCCCGAGGCCGCCAGAGCGCGGGCCCTCGCCCGTGTGCTGCATCCGGCGGAGGCGGCGGAGGTCGCCGCCGACCATGACGCGGCACTGACGTTCGCCCGCATCTGGACGCGGAAGGAGGCGTACCTCAAGGGCATCGGCACGGGGCTCGGCCGCGCGCTGGACGCCGACTACCTCGGCCTGCGGGACCGCACGGCCTCGCCGCGGGGCTGGGCCCTGGCCAACGTGGAAGTGGCCCGGGGCCACGCGGCGGCCGTCGCCGTCCGGACGGAGCGTCAGGCGTCCGTGCCGCCCATCCGGTGTCTGCCCGGAGTGTGGCCGTAGGCGTGGCGGAAGACATCGATGAAGGCACTGGCGGAGGACCAGCCGCACCGGTGCGCCACCGTGGTCACCGGGACGCCCTCGGCCAGCAGCACCAACGCCTGGTAGAGGCGTAGCTGGGTGCGCCACTGAGGGAACGTCATGCCGAGGTCGGAGGTGAACAGGCGGGACAGCGTACGGGTGCTGACGCCGGCCTCCTTGCTGAGCGCCGCCAGCGTGCGCTGTTCACCGGGGTTCGCCCGCAGGATGTCGCAGATCTCCTTGAGGCGGCTGTCGGTGGGGGTCGGGAGGTGCAGCGCCTGCTGCGCGGACGCCGCCAGCCGGTCCAGCAGCACGGCCCGCAATCGGCGCCGCTCGGCACTGTCGTCGTCCGGATCGCGGGTGTAGGCGAGGATCAGCTCCCGCAGGAGGGGCTTGACCGTCAGCACGGTCGGCGCGTCCAGCCCCAGCGGGTTGTCCGTCGCGGGCAGTCCGACCAGACGCAGGTCGAGCGCCCCATGGGCGTGGTGCGCGTGGACGGTGCCCGCCGGCACCCAGATCGCCCGGGTCGCGGGCGCGATCCACGTCCCTATGTCCGTCGTGATGGCCAGGACGCCGCGCGCGGCGTAGATGATCTGGTGGTCGTCATGGCGATGGGCATCGATGTCCGTCCCCGCCGCCAGCCACTGGGTGCGCGTCGGAGCGATCGACTCATGGCGGATATCCTTCATTACTTGTCCTTTTATCGGAAGCGCGCCCGTGAGTCCAGGGCGACGATGGTCCGGTGGCAAAGAACCGAGCAATCACCCTGCTGTCCGTCGGACACGCCTGCGTCGATGTCTACCAGGGCGCCGTGGCCGCCCTGGTCCCGTACTTCGTGGCCGAGCGCGCATACACCTATGCGGCGGCCTCGGGCATCGTGCTCGCCGCATCGCTTCTCTCCTCGGTGGCGCAGCCCCTGTTCGGTGTGCTCACCGACCGGCGTGCGATGCCGTGGCTGCTCCCCGTGAGCACGATCGTCGGGGGGCTGGGCATCGCGCTGAGCGGACTGAGCGGTTCCTACGCCCTGACCCTCGTGTTCGTCGCCGTGGGCGGCGTCGGTGTCGCCGCCTACCATCCGGAATCGGCCCGCGTGGCGCGCATCGCGAGCAAGGGCAGCAACACGGCCATGGGCTGGTTCTCCCTGGGCGGCAACCTGGGCTTCGCGTTCGCCCCGGTCCTGATCGCCGTGGTCGTGGGAACCGGCGGCCTGCGGCTTTCGCCGCTGCTCATCTTCCCCGCCCTGATCGGCAGCGCCCTGTGCCTTCCCGTGCTGCGCGGGATCGAGCGCACGGCCGCCGGGTCCAGCGCCCCGGCGCAGGCCCCCGCCCGGCGCGACGACTGGCCGTCCTTCACGAAACTGGCTCTCGCGGTGATCTGCCGGTCGATCGTCTTCATCGGCCTGAGCACCTTCGTCGCGTTCTACGTACGGGCGCGCACCGGCGGCGGCATGGCGGCCGGGACGGCCGCACTCGTCGTGCTCTATCTCGGCGGCGCGGTCGGCACCGTCCTCGGCGGCAAACTGGCGGACCGCTGGGACCGCGTCACCGTGGTGCGTCAGTCGTACCTCCTGACCGTCCTCGCCGTGGCGGGACTCGTGTTCGTACCGGGCCCCGCCGTCTACCTGTTCGTGGCGCTGACCTCGGCCGGGCTCTACATCCCCTTCTCGCTCCAGGTCACGCTCGGCCAGGACTACCTGCCCAACCGCGTCGGCACCGCCAGCGGCATCACGCTCGGGCTGACGATCAGCATCGGCGGCCTGTTCAGCCCCCTGATCGGACGCCTGGCCGACGTCACGTCCCTGCAGACCGCCCTCATGCCCCTGATCGCCCTCCCGGCGCTGGCCTGGCTGCTGTGCTGGACCCTCGTCGAGCCGGCCGTGCCCGGCCGGCCGGCCGCGACGACCGACTCTCCTACCCCTGAGGAGGTGAAGAGCTGATGTCTTCCTCGCGCTCTTCCGCAAGAGATCTCGCACCGGCACGGAAGCCCCCGTACACAGACCGCGACGCGAGCCCGGCGCGGGAGGTGTGCCCGCTGCGCAACCGGGGGTGCGCGGCCACGCTGACCCAGCCCTGCTGGCGGCTGGAGTCCACCCACCTGACCTCGCAGGGCGAGATCGAGTACTGCCGGTGCTCCTGCGGGGCGAGGGTCATCCTCCACAACGGCGAGTTATCGGCGTTCATCGGCAAGGAGGGGGAGTCGTGAAGGGGCGGGCAACGCCTCGCGGAACTGCTCCACCACCTCCGCGAGCCCCTGGGAGCTCGGCGGCAGGATGCGCAGTGTTCCGCTGCTGACATCCAGGTGCGTGTCCAGCAGGAAGAAGCTCTGCACCACATGGCGGGCCCCCAACGAGTGGGCCACCGGCCGCAGTGCGTAATCGAGAGCCAGCACGTGTGCCGCACTGCCGCCGGTGGCCAGGGGCAGTACCGCCTTTCCCGAGAAGCCGAACTGCGGGAGCAGGTCCAGAAAGGTCTTCAACAGGCCGGAGAAGCTGGCCTTGTACGTGGGAGTGGCCAGGACGATCCCGTCCGCCTGGGCCACCTGGTCCACCGCGGCGGAAACCGCCGGGTGCGCGACGTCCGCGCTGAGCAGGGGTGCGGCCGGCAGGGTGCGCACCTTCAGGTGTTCGGTATGCCACGCGTACGTGTTCAGTTGTTCCGCCACGAGTTCACCGAGGCGTTCCGTCCTGGAGGTGGACGAGGGGCTTGCGGAGATCACCAGAATCTTGGTCACAGTCAGTCCTTCGATGTCAGGGGGCCAGTAGTTCTGGCACCGGGTCACGGTGGTCGTCCCGCCGCGAAGAGGCCGGGGAGGCGTGGTCCACGGGAGGGTCCTGCTCGTCGCCGCTCCTCGCGGCGTCCGCGTCGGGCTGTTCGTGCTTCGCGCGGAGCCACCGGCAGATCTCCTTCACCGGGCTGCGGCACCCTCCGCAGCCCGTGGTGGCCCGAGTGGCTTCGGCGAGTTCGGACTCCTCGCGCGCACCCCGCAGCCAGGCGGTGGCGAGATCGTTCTTGGTGACGTTGCTGCAACGGCAGATGACCGTCTGCCCGGGCAGGGACCCCGGGTCCTGCGCGGGGCCGGCCACGGCCCGGCCCATCAGCAGGGAAAGACGGTCGTTGGGCGCCGCCTCCTCGGAGTCGTAGAGCTGGCTCACGGCCGCGACGGAGTCCGGGAGTCCCAGGAGTACGGCCCCGACGACGCGCGTGTCCAGCACCGACAACCGGGCGTACTGACCGCGCGCGGGATCCGTGAGGACGACCGTCTCGGCACCGGCGACTTCGCTCTCGCCCGCGCCGATGACGGCCAGGTCCACGCCACGCGCCTTGAGCCGGGTGATCGTACGGGTGCCGGCATACGGGCGCGGTTCACCGGCGAGCACCCCCGCGAGCACGTCCGCCTGCTCCCAGGCGGGGGCGATGAGCCCGCTGACCTCGCCGTGGGCCTCCGCGCAGTCGCCCAGGGCGTGGATACGGGGGTCGCTGGTGCGGAGGTACTCGTCCACGACGACACCGCGTTCGACCCGCAGCCCGGCATCGCGGGCCAGGGACGTCTCCGGCACGACACCCGCGCAGACGATCAGCAGCCCGGCCGCGACCGAGGAGCCGTCGCGCAGGGTGAGCCGGTCACCGGTCCAGGCGGTGGCCATGCGTCCGGCCAGGACGCGGACCGAAAGGCCGTCGAGGGCCGTCGCCAGCAGATCTCCTGCCGCGGGCCCCAGCTGACGGTCCATCGCATGCGGTCCGCCGTGCACGACATCGACGTCGTACCCCCGCTCGCTCAGGGCACGCGCCACCTCCAGGCCCAGCACTCCGCCACCCAGGACGGCGACGCTGCCCCGCACCGGCAACCGGTCCTCGACGAGCCGGCAGTCGGCCAGGGTACGCAGAGCGACCACGCCCTTGGCGGGCCGCCCGTCCTCCTCCGTCAGCCCTTGCACCGGAGGCAGGAAGCACGCCGCGCCGGTCGCCAGAACCAGGTCGTCGTAGGGGAGGACCATGCCCTCGCCGGTACGCACCTCCTGCCTGCGCCGGTCGATGGACTCCACCCGCACCCCGGTGAGGACGCGGACGCTGCCTTCGGGATGCCGTGCGAGGTAGGTCGCCTCCGCGGCCAGCCGGCCCGCCAGGACCGAGGCCAACAGCACCCGGTTGTAAGCCGGTTCGCTCTCCGCGCCCAGAATGGTGACGTCGGTGCCGGGAGCGCGCGCACAGAGCAGTTCGGCCAGACGGTGTCCGGCCGGCCCGTTTCCGATGATGACGACGCGGCGGCTCACAGCTGACCGCCCACCGCGACGCCGGGTTCCTCGTCCACGGGCTCCAGACGCGCTGCGCACACCTTGAACTCCGGCATCCCCGACGTGGGGTCCAGGGCCGGGTTGGTGATCGAGTTGGCTCGTCCGGCGTCGGGAAAGTGAAAGGGCAGGAAAACCGTGTCGGTGCGCAGGGAGGCCACCGTGCGTACCCGGGCGACGGTCGCACCCCGGCGGGAGACGACGCGGGCGAGGTGACCGTCGTGGACCTTGGCCCGCAGCGCGGTCTCCGGATGGACCTCGACGAAGGCATCGCCCGCGGCGGCCACCAGTTCGGGAACGCGCCGGGTCTGGGCGCCGCTCTGGTAGTGCGCCAGCACCCTGCCGGTGGTGGCGTGCAGGGGGTACGCGGCGTCCGGGAGCTCCGCGGCGTCACGATGTGTCACCGCGACGAACCGGGCACGCCCGTCGTCGTGGGCGAAGCGGTCCAGGAACAGCCGCGGGGTGGACTCGCCCTCGCTGCGGCTGGGCCAGTGCACGGGAGCGTCGAGGCCGTCGAAGTCGATGCCGCTGTAGTCCGCGACACCGCCGGCCGACGCGCGCCTCAGCTCGGCGAAGACCTCGCGGGGCTCGGCGGGGAACCGCTCGGGGGGCTGCCCCAGGCGGACGGCGAGTTCGCGCAGCACCCACAGGTCGCTGCGGACCTCGGCCGGCGGGTCGAGAGCACGGCGCCGGCGGAGCACCCGCCCCTCCAGGTTGGTCATCGTGCCGTCCTCCTCGGCCCACTGCGTGACCGGCAGCACGGCATCCGCCATCCGGGCTGTTTCCGACGGGACGAAGTCGGCCACCACCAGCAGGTCCAGGGCGGCCAGGCGCGCGGTGATCCGCCGAGCGTCGGGAGCGGAGACGACCGGGTTCGAACCGAACACCAGCAGGGCCCGGGGCCCGCCGGGGCGGCCGAGGGAGTCCAGCAGCTCGTAACCGCTGGGACCCGCACCCGGAAGCTCGTCCGGATCCACGCCCCACACCCCGGCCACGTGAGCGCGGGCCGCCGGGTCCGTGATCTTGCGGTATCCGGGCAGCTGATCCGCCTTCTGCCCGTGCTCCCGCCCGCCCTGCCCGTTGCCCTGCCCCGTGAGGCAGCCGTAGCCGGAGCCTTCCCGGCCCGGCATCCCCAGGGCCAGCGCCAGGTTGATGTAGGCCGCTACGGTGTCCGTTCCCTTGGAGTGCTGTTCCGCACCCCTTCCGGTGAGTACGTAGCGGCGTCCGGCCGCGGCGAGCATCCTCACGGCGACGTACTGGTCCGCCACGGGAACGCCCGTGACCCGCTCGACCCGCTCCGGCCACCACTCGGCGGCCCGGCGCCACGCTTCCTCGAAACCGGTCGTGCGGCGGGCGACGTAGGAGCGGTCCACGTGGCCGTCCGTCACGGCGGCGTGCAGAAGTCCCAGTGCCAGAGCCAGATCGGTGCCCGGCATCGGACGCAGATGCAGGGCCGCGCGCTCGGCCGTGGCCGAGCACCGGGGGTCTATCACGATGAGATCGGCCCGCTCCAGATGCTGCATCAGCGGCGGCATCGTCTCGGCCACGTTGGCACCGGCGAGCAGGACCACGTCCGCCGCCGCCAGATCGGTGACCGGGAAGGGCAGACCTCGGTCCGTGCCGAAGGCGGCGGTGCCGGCCGCGGCGGCCGAGGACATGCAGAAGCGGCCGTTGTAGTCGATCTGCGACGTGCCCAGTGCGACTCTGGCGAACTTGCCCAGCAGGTAGGCTTTCTCGTTGGTCAGCCCGCCGCCGCCGAAGACGGCGACCGCATCCGGCCCCGACTCGTCGATGATCCGGCGCAGCCGGGTGGCGGTGTCGTCCAGCGCGGTCGGCCACGAGACCCGCCGATGGGCGGCCCGCGAGCCGTCGCGCAGCAGGGGCGAGGTCAACCGGTCGGACGCGGAGAGCAGTTGAGGGGCCGTCCAGCCCTTGGCGCACAGACGGCCCGCGTTGACCGGGAAGTCCTCGTCCGGCTGGACCGTGACCCCCTCACGGGACGAGACCTCGATTGTGGTCCCGCACTGGAGGGCGCAGTAGGGGCAGTGTGTCCTGACCATCCTCAGTTTCCTCACAATGGTGGTCAGCCCCGGCCGGCGTGCCGGCCGGGGCGGAGGGCACGGGCGGGGGGGGGGGGGGGGCGCGGGCCCCCCCCCCCCCCCCCACGGGGGGGCCCCCCCCCGCCGGGGGGGGGGGGGGGGGGGGGGGCCGGGGGGGGGGGGGCGGCGTGCCCGCGCGCCCCCCCCCCGCCCACTTGCTAGGCCGGCCAGCCGAAGGCGCTGATGGTGTCGCGGGCACGGCGGGGCTCCGGGTCGTTGAAGACGAAGCACCGGGTGTTGTTGACGCTGCCGCCCTCGGCCTGCGCCGTGGAGAAGATCAGGACCGGTCGCGGAGCACCGTCCTTCGTCACGAAGTTCGCGCGGAAGTTGATGATCGGCGAATCCTCGTCCCAGCGAGACAGGAAGTCCTCGACCAGGCCCTGGTCCTCGTAGATCTTGCGGATGTGCTGCCCGACGTACTCGTCGGGGGTGTCGGTGTACTCCACCAGGGCGACGTCGGCCGGGTTGGCGTGCATGACCCCGCCGTTGACGCCGATCAGGTGGATCGCGACCGGCGCCACCTCGTAGAACTCGCGCATGACCGCGGCCTTGTCGGCGGTGGGAGCGAGCGCCGGGTGCTCGGCGTCGTCGACGGAGCGGATCCAGGCGGCGGCGTCGGACGCGGCCGTGTTCTCCGCGGCCGTGTTCGACACCGGGAGGCGCTCGCCCAGCTCCGGCCGGCTCACCCAGTGGATGCGGACCTGGCCGCCGGACTCCACCCGCACGGCGTTGACCCGGGCGGAACGCTCCTGGCCGTCCGTGCTGCGGTAGACGACCGCGACGTTCTCCAGCCGGCGCTCCTTCTTGAGCGTGGCCAGCAGGTCCTTGAGACCGTCGGTCGCGCCGGCGACCTTGATCCGCTCGCCGAGGTGACTCGCCTCCCCGCCCATCAGCAGGGACAGCGCCTTGTTGTGCAGGATGACGGACCCGTCCCCGTCGGTCACCGCGATCGCGACCGAACTGTTGCCGATGACGTCGATGAGCTGGTCGGTGGCAGGCATCTTGGTGATGGTCATTTTTCACTCCTGAGTTGTTTGGGGCTCTGATTCATGTGATCCACGAGTTCTTTTATCGTGGAAGCCAGAAGGTCTTTCCCGGCGAGATAGTAATCGTGTCCACCGTCGAATGTGGACGTTCCGAAGAAAGGGCCTGTGACGAATTTTTTCCATTCGGCCATATCTTCGGCGCGGACGAATTTGTCATCTCTGCCGCACAGCAGCGCCAGGGGAGCGTCAACCGTTTTCCGTGCGACCTGGTATTCCCGCCGCATCCGGAGGTCGGTCGTCAGGTGAACGCCTTCCGCGTCCCCCTTCTCGTCCGTGAGGCGGCGTTCTGCCCGCACGGCGGAGAAGGCGGTGGCGATCAGGTCCCGGGGCACGTGCCCCGGCTCCCGGGCGCCGGATATCAGGAGGCCGGCGACCTCGCACACCGGGTCCTCCTCGAACCGGCCCGCCATTTCGTAGGCGAACAGTGTTCCCAGGCTGTGGCCGAACAGATAGAGGCGACGTCCCGCCAGGTCGCGGGAGAGGTCCGCGGTCCACCGGTCCACTGCCTGCCGCACCGTGCCGGCCGGCTGCTCGTCGGCCAGTCGTCCGCGGCCCGGTATCTCGCAGTGCACCGCGAGGAGATCGGGGGGCAGCCGCCCGCCCACGGGCAGGTACGGAGAGGTGACGCTGCCCGCCGGGGGCAGGAAGACCACCGCGTCCCCGGCCCGTTCCACGTCGCCCTGCAGGACGATGGATCTCTCGTGCGTCATGTCGAACCCGCTCCTTCCGCTGCCGCTACGGACGGAGAAAGTTCTCCTCGATGCCCTTCAGGGTGCGGAAGGCGTCGAGGTCGATCTCGGCCGATTCGAGCATGGCTCCGCGCAGTTCCTCGACGTGCAGAACCAGCTCCACGAACTGCAGGGAGTTGATGATGCGGGTGTCGATGATGTCGGTCTCGGCGCTCAGTTCGGTGACGTCGGGATTGCGGCTGAGGACCCACTCGCGCACGTCCTTCCAGGTGGCAGTCATGACCACTCCCTCATGCCGTGGCGGTTCACCGGCTCGCGCCGGCGGGCAGCTGAGAGGCGAAGGCGTTGAAGGCGGCCACCCTGTCGGCCACTTCCGACACCAGGGCGAGGTCGCCCGGCCCCACCGGGCCGCGGCGGTGTGCCGGGCCCCGCACGATGACGAGGCGCCCGCCCGGGACCCCGCGGAACTCCAGCGCGAGAGCGACGGCGGAACCGATCCCCCACTCCCGCAGCCGCTCCAGCAGCGCCGGATCGGTCTGTGCGGCGAATCCCTCGTGATCGCTGACCACGAGCTGGGGCCGGCCCTCGGCCTCCGCCAGCGCGCGGACCTCCGAGAGGGCCGCGGCGAACTCGTCCGGCGCCTGGACGACGGGCTCGTCGTGCACGGCCGGCGCCTCCAGCGATATGGCGGAGGCGAAGAACGGCACACACGCCTTGGCCGCGGCCGGCACGACGTCCGCCGGTGCGACGGTGCTGCGGATCGTGGAACTGATGTGGGCGAGGAATCCCAGCGATTCCTCGGCGGTCTTGCGTCCCGAGATATACCGCAGGGCGGTGGTCCAGTTCTCGGCAGGCTTTTCCTGGCTCTTTTCGGGCATGGTTGTCCCTTGAGTGGAATGAGAAAGGTGATTGCAGGAGGCCGAATTGCGGCGGTGCGGCGAATTCGGCGGCCGTGCGAAATAGCGGGAGATGAGGACTCCGGCCGATTAATTCGACCCTAACAGTGAAGCGATATTCGCACAACGGTATGGAGAAGGTCAGCCGAAATTGACCTCGGGGTCGAGCAGGCAGAGCTGACCATCGGCCATGTGCAGCCTGTCGTTGCTGTAGTTCAGGGCCGCCGAACGCAGATCGCGCAGCGCCTTTTCCAGGCCGGTCGGCGAGTCCTTGAGATAGCCGTGACGCAGGCCGACGGCATCGATCAGATCGTTCACCGCGGCATAGCATTCCTCGGCGGCCGTGATCTTCAGGGAATTCAGCAGCAGCTGGCTGCGGGGCGCGGACAGGTCCGCCTCCGTCCGGACCAGGTGCTGCGTGCGCCGCAGGAGGGCGTGGACGGTGTCCAGCCGCTGCCGGGCCCGCGACAGCCTGGTCAGCAGCAGCTCCGAGCCGAGGTCGAACCGATTGCGGCCGGCCGGGTCGCGCATCATGCGCACCACCCTGGAGAGTGCGCCCGCCGCGGTACCCAGCCACGCCGCGGACCAGCCCAGATGGGCCAGCGGCCCGAACACCGACTGGGCGATCCGGTGGAAGCCGCCGTGCTCACCGAGCACCTGGTGAGCGGGGATCGTTCCCGTCAGCCTCAGCGGCAGACTGTGGCTCGAACGCATGCCCATCGGGTTCCACTCGCCCGACGCCCGCACCTCCAGCTGATCACGGTGCGCGTACACGAGCGAGACATGATGGTCGGCCGTGGCGGACGGGCTGAGCATGGTGATCAGGAAACCGTCCGCCTGGGTTCCGCCCGTCACGATCGGCGCGGTCCTGTCGATCTCCAGCGTCCCGCCGACGGCCGGCATCTGGGCGTAGGACTTGAAGAGGTGACCGCCCTTCCCGGGCTCGGTCGTCACCGACGCCAGGTACAGCTCGCCGGCGCCGAGCTTGGGCAGCAGCTCCTCACGCAGCGGCGACCGGGCGTGCGCCACGATCGCCTGCGACTGCTGACAGTGCATCGCGAAGATCATGGCCATCGACATGTCGGTACGGCCGAGAGCGAGAGTGACGTCGACCAGATCGGCGACGCTCCCGCCGAGCCCTCCCTCCGCTCGGGGCACGAGCAGCCCGAGCAGTCCCGTACGGCGCATCTGCGCCAGCGCCTCCTCGGGGAAGGCCGCCTCGCGTTCGGTGCGGGGCAGGTGCTCCTCGGCGGCCAGCGCCACGGCGGCGACCCGCTCCTGAAGGCTCATGCCCGCCGCGGGCGGAGCCTGAGGGGTCTCGGGTCCGGCGTGCGTGGCCTCGGTCGTCCGTCCGGTCATGATGTCTCTTCCCCGGAAGTCGTACCGGCTGCCCTGAGCGCCCGGTGATCGATCTTCCCGTTCTGGGTGAGGGGCAGGGCATCCCACCTGTGCCAGCGCCGAGGCACCATGGCAGGGGGCAGGACCGCGTCGAGGGACTTCTGGAGCTCCTCGGGTGAGACCGGTGTGCGTACGGAGTAGTGGCCGACGAGTTCACTGTGGTCGCCGTCTCCCGAGACGACCACCGCGCACCGTTCGACACCGGGATGCCGGCTGAGTACGGCTTCGATCTCGTCGAGTTCCATACGCACGCCGGCGACCTTGACCTGACGGTCGCTCCGGCCGGAGTAGTGGACGAGACCGGCGTCGAAGCTGGCGAGGTCGCCGGTTCGGTAGAGCCTGCCGGTCGGCGACAGCGGGTCGAACGGATCGCGGAAGAACGCCCGCCCGGTGACCTCGGGGTCGTTGAGATAACCGAGACCCACACAGACGCCGCCGACGAACAGCTCACCCGTCTCACCGGGCCCGGCCGCCCGCCAGGAGGAGTCCTGCTCCTGCACGAGCAGATACAGAGAGGCGTTGTCCACGGGCGAGCCGACGGGAATCCGGCCCCGCGCGAGATCGGCCTGTGTCACCACGTGGTGGGTGATGTCGTCGGAGCACTCCGTGGGGCCGTACGCGTTGACGACCATGACACCGGGGAGCGCGTCCAGGACGCGGGCGGCGAGCCCGGGGTGCAGTTCCTCACCGGTGGACAGGAGCCTGCGCAGCGACCCGAGCGTAGCTCCACCGGTTCGCTTGACCTCGTCGACCAGCCAGCCCACCACGGTCGGAACCAGTTCCACGACACTGACCTCGGCGGCGTCCAGCGCACCGATGAGCCAGCGCGGCAGGCGCAGGGCGGAGTCCCTGATCACCACGGTGCGCCCGCCGATCAGGAGCGGGCACAGCATCTGCCAGATCGAGATGTCGAACACCAGCGGCGCCGTGAAGGCCACCGCGTCGTCCGGGCTCAGGGACAGGTCGTGCACCTTGGCCCAGAGGTGGTTGAGCATGCCCTGGTGCTCGACGGTCGCTCCCTTGGGATGCCCAGTGGTCCCCGAGGTGAAGATCGTGTAGCGCGTCTCGTACGAGCGGTCGGACCCGCTCCGCTCGGGTAAGGCGTGGCCATGGCGCTCGGTCGGCAGCACCAGGAGCCCGACGTTCTCCGCCGCCGCGGCCGAACGGGCCGCGTTGGCCGCCTCCTCGGCTCCCGTGTAGTCGAGCAGCAGCCGTGCCGCGGCCCGGCCGAGGACGTCGCGCACACGAACCGCAGGCCACGCGGGGTCGACGGGAAGGTACGAGGCGCCGATGCTCTCCAGGGCCAGGAAGACCACGGGGGTCTCCAGGCTCCGTGTGCCGACCGCTGCCACGACGTCGCCGGCCCCGACCCCGCGGGCGAGCAGCAGGCCGCGGACCGCCCCCACGTCCTCGACCAGGGTGCGGTAGGTGAGGGCGCGCTCGCCGTCGACCACGGCGGTGCGTCCCGGGTCCGTCTCGGCGTGGCGGATGACGTGATCGAGGAGCGCCGTGCCGGTGTCCAGGGAGCGGGAGCGGCGCAGCGCCAGGCTGTTGGCCCGGTCCACCGTGCCGGCCGCCAGGGGAAGGTCGGCCCACACCCGCCCCGGCGCGGCGGAGCCCTGTGCCGCGGTCACCGGGCACCGCCCTCGGTGCGGGGGGCGGCATGGCGGGCCAGGTCGTGGAAGAAGCCGTCGACGGCCGTGACCTCACCGGCTTCCCCGGCACGACGGAACACGTGCTCCCCGACGGCCATGTCCAGCACGCCCAGGCCGAACGGGGAGAAGACCACGGTGCGGTCCGCCGGAACGGCGAGCCGTCCTGTGAGTACGTCGAAGAGGGTGCCGGCGAGGAAGTCCCGGCCGCCGGTGCTCTGTTCGGCCAGGTGGACCGAGGTGCCGGCCTTGAGCACGTGCTCGACGTCGTCCACGACGTTGAAGCTGTCGAG
Organism: Streptomyces sp. NPDC091649; assembly: GCF_044756785.1. Lineage (NCBI taxonomy): Bacteria > Bacillati > Actinomycetota > Actinomycetes > Kitasatosporales > Streptomycetaceae > Streptomyces > Streptomyces sp. NPDC091649. The sequence continues at coordinate 19,517 of NZ_JBIVTR010000008.1, forward strand.
GATGACCTCGGTGCTCAGGTCGCGCAGCGAGACGTGCAGTACGAGCGGATGGTGATCGAACCAGGCCGGGTCCGTCACGTGCGGTTCCGCCGCCGTGGTGGCGAGGACGACCACGTCGCTGGCCCGGATGAGCTCCTCGGAACTTCCGTACACCCGGACCGACGCGTCCCCGGGGGACTCCCGCAGATGCCCGGCGAAGTCCAGCGCGTACCGCTCGGACAGGTCGTACACGCCGAGTTCCTCGGGCTTCCAGCCGAGCGTGGACAGGTACTGGTGCAGATAGCGGGCGATCAGCCCGGTACCGAGGAACCCGATCCGTCGCGGTCGCGGACGGTCCGCGAGCAGCGCGCGAGCAGCCACCGCGGCGGACGCGGCCGTGCGCACCGCGCTGATGATGGAGCTCTCCAGGCACGCGTAGGGGTACCCGGTGGCCGGATCGTTGAGGATCAGTACGGCGGAGGCCCGCGGAATGCCCCGCTCCAGGTTGGAGGGGAAGCTGGAGATCCACTTGATGCCGTCCACCGGCCGCTCGCCGCCGACCGACGCCGGCAGCGCGATGATGCGGGCGGAGGGGCGGTCGGGGAAGCGCAGGAAATAGGAGGGCGGATTGACGGTCTGCGCCTCACCGTGCAGGCGGTACGCCTGCTCGACCAGGTCGATGATCTCGGGCTGGCGCCCGTCGAGCACCCGGTGCACGGCTATGCCCGGCACCACGCCGAACCGGGGGATGCCCACTTGCTCGTTCATATGCTCTCCAGAAGTTCGCGGATGTCGACCTGGCCGTAGTGGTCACTGACCCAGGCGTCGTTGTAGATGGTGTTGATGTAGCGCTCGCCCAGGTCGGGGGCGATCGCGACGGCACTGCCGGCGGGGTACTGGGCGAGCCACTGGGAGGCGGCGGAGACCACGGTTCCCGAGGAGCCGCCGAGCAGGATGCCCCGGGCCGCCAGCTGCCGGCAGGTGTGGATCGTGTCGATCTCGTGGACCCGCATCACCTCGTCGATCAGGCCCTCCGTGAGCGACGGATCGATCAGCGGCATGGGCGCGCCCGCGCCGAGCCCGGGGATGTGGCGTGGTCCCGGTGTTCCGGCGAAGCTGACGGAACCGACGCTGTCGACGGCGATGATGCGCACGTGGGGCCGGTGGACACGGAAGTACCGCGCGCAGCCCATGAGCGTGCCCCCGGTGCCCGCGCCGACGAACAGGGTGTCGAGATCGGGGAAGTCCTTGGCGATCAGCGCGGCGGTCGTCTCGTAGTGGGACATCCAGTTGGCCGGGTTCTCGTACTGGTTGAGCCACAGGTAGCCCGGGTCCTCGGCGCACCGTTGCCGTACGTAGGACCGTCGTGCCGCCAGGAACCCGCCCGAGGCGTCGGGCTCGTCGAGGACCACGACCTCGGTCCCCAGAGCCCGCATGAGAGCGACGGTCGCCGGATTGCAGTTGATGTCGGTCACACAGACGAACTTCAGCGCCTTCGACGCGGCTATCACCGACAGGGCCACGCCGAGGTTCCCGGAGGAGGACTCGATGAGCGTGGAGTCCGGCCCCAGTGTGCCGTTGTGCTGTGCGGCCTCGACCATCCAGGCGGCCGGCTGCATCTTGATCGATCCGGCGAAGTTGAAGCCCTCGCACTTGAGGACGAGCGGGATGCCGAGACTGGTGCGCAGATCGAGGTACACGTCACTGTCCAGCAGGTCGTGGGCTGCTGAGATAACAGGCATGCGTCCAGTTCACTTCCTTTCATGTGATGAAAACCGATCGGTGTGCGGGGCTCAGCGGACGCGTGACGGATGCTTCGGCAGGGCGTCCAGCTCCTGCGGTCGCCGGCGCTCGCCGCGCATGAACGCGGTTCGGACGACGACCATGCACAGCGCGTAGTAGGCGAGGAAGGCGACGAAGGCGGGAGTGCCGCTGCTGTCCGGGCCGCTGTACGAGGCGCGGAAGACGAGGTTGATCGCGACTCCGCCCAGGGCTCCCACCGCTCCGGCGATGCCGAGCACGGCGCCGCTCAGCCTCCTGGAGCGTTCGAACTCGACCCGTGCGTCGTGGCCCGCGGCGACCGCCTCTTCGGCGTTCTTGGCGAACAGGGCCGGGATCAGCTTGAAGGTGGACCCGCTGCCGATGCCGCTGAGCACGAACAGGGCGGTGAATCCCGCGACGAACAGGGAGAACGTCTTCGTGTACGAGGCGAGGATCAGGAGCACCGTCCCCCCGGCCATCCCCATGAAGGTCACCAGTGTGATCCGGGCGCCGCCCCACCGGTCGGCCATCCGGCCTCCCAGGGGCCGGGCCACCGAACCCAGCAGGGGACCGAGGAAGGTGAAGGACGCCGCTTCGAGGGGCGTGGAGCCGAACTGGCTCTGCAGCACCAGGCCGAAGGCGAAGCCGTACCCGATGAACGACCCGAACGTCCCGACGTAGAGCAGTGAGATCCACCAGGTGCCGCGGTGACGGACGGCCTCCAGCTGTGTGCCCGGCGCGGCGCGTACCGCGTCGACGTTGTCCATGAGCAGGGCAGCCAGAAGGGAGACCAGCGCGATCAGGGGGAGGTAGGCGGCGGCGACGTAGGAGGGGTGGGTGTCGCCGGCGGTGGCGATGACCAGCAGCCCCAGCAGCTGGATGACGGCGACGCCCAGGTTGCCGCCCCCGGCGTTGAGGCCCAGGGCCCAGCCCTGGTGCCGCTGCGGGAAGAAGGTGGTGATGTTGGTCATGGAGGAGGCGAAGTTGCCGCCCCCCACCCCTGCCGAGGCGGCGATGACCACGAACACCCACAGGGGGGTGCCGGGCTGCTGGACGAAGTGGACGGCGGACCCCGTCGGCACGAGGAGGAGCAGTGAGGCGAACACGGTCCAGTTGCGTCCGCCGAAGCGGGTCACGGCGTAGCTGTAGGGCAGCCGTAACAGGGCGCCGACGAGGGTGGGCGTGATCACCAGCAGGAACTTCTCACCGGGCGCGAAGCCGAGCCCGATGTCCGGTGACATGAACAACACCAGGACCGACCACATGCTCCAGACCGAGAAGCCGATGTGCTCGGTCAGGACGGACAGCCACAGGTTGCGGCGGGCGATGCGTCTGCCGGAACGGTCCCAGAAGTCCTCGTCCTCGGGGTTCCAGCCTTCGATCCACCGGCCCCGGGCGGACTGTCTGCGCGACATGAGTCTTCTCTTTCTGGTCTTGGAGAGACGGCCGGTTGGCTGTGCGGAAATCTGCTGACGTGCAGGCGAGGCGGTGCTTTCTGGCCAAGCTCACGTCGGAGGACCGGGAAGCGGCGACGCGCACGGTCCGTGGGCCCTCCCGAGGCGGTCGGAGCGAACCGTCCGGAGGGGCGAGAGGTTCTTTCGGGGCAACGCGGAAGACCTGGCTTCGCGACGCCGACTGGTCATGGCGGGGCTCTCCTTGTGCTGGAACAGGACTGCGGCGGAGGTGGTCGTCGCTTCGGGGCCCGGCTGTGGGGCGGAAGCGGCTCGCCGGGCGGGAGCTGACCCGTGCGGTGGCTGAGACACGGTCGGTCAGCGGGAGAGGGCCTGTGCCTGTGGCATGTGGCCCATGAAGAATGTGGCGCCGGCGACTTGGCTTCCGCAGCGTAAGACAACCGAACACTGTTCAGCAATAGGAAATGGTAGATCGAATCAAGTCAGGCGCTGGCCCACCAAGGTCGTCCTTGACGCCATGCTGTGCGTACGTTTTGATGAACACCGTTCACCACTACCGAACTTACGCCACCTTTGTTCGAGAGCCTCTCGTCCCCAGTGACCCCCAGCTCAGCGCGCTACGACGGCCCACGAGGAGAGAACAGCCAGTGAACGTCACACTCGCCCGGGAGTGGATGAGCAGTGCCAACAAGCTCATCAGCCGGCAACGCGACCACCTGACGGAGCTGGACGCCGCCATCGGGGACGCGGACCACGGCGTCAACCTCAGCCGCGGCTTCGCCCGAGCCCACACCGTCATCAGGCAGGGGCTGCACCTCAGTGGCACGCCCGCCAGCATCCTTTCCTCAACAGGCCGACTGTTCATGTCGGAGATAGGGGGTGCCGCAGGCCCTCTCTACGGCAGCGCCCTGTTCGCCACAGGCTCAGCATTACCAGACACCGACACGGTGAACCCCGATGAGTTCGCTGCCGCGCTGCAAGCGGGGCTCGACCGCATCCAGGTACTGGGCGCCGCCACGCCGGGGGACAAGACCATGGTCGACGCCTACGCACCGGCCGTGGCCGCCTTCCGCCACGCCGCCGCCGCCGGCTTCGGCCCGGCCAGCCAGGCCGCCGCGAGCGCGGCCGAGGCGGGCATGCGCGCCACCGTCCCCCTCCAGGCAGCCAAGGGCCGCGCTTCCTATCTCGGGCTGCGAAGCATCGGCCACCAGGACCCGGGCGCCACCTCGACCGCCCTCGTCTTCCGGGCGCTGGCCGACACCTTTCGAGCGGCAGAACAGTCCTGGTCCGTCCGACTGCTCCAAGCCGTGCCCCATCTGGCCGGCGCACAGGAGGTGAGCTGAATGACATCCCTCTCCGGCACCGCCCGGCGCACCGTCGGGGACCCGGCCCGCGGACCGGGCGAAAGGCAGGGCCTGCGACTGTCCCCGCTGCGCGGCCTTCGCTACGTCCCGGACGCGGTCGGCGACCTGGCGGCCGTGACCTCACCGCCCTACGACGTCGTCACACGGCCGGACGGCCTGCGACACCTGGAGTCGGCGGACCCGAACAACATCGTGCGGCTCATCCTTCCGCAGGCCGAAAGCCCCGCCGAGCGCCACGAACTGGCCGCCGAGACCCTGCGCGACTGGCTCGCCGCCGGCGTCCTCGCCCCCGACCCGCGGCCGGCGCTCTACGTGTACGAGCAATCCTCCGGAGACCTCCTCCAGCGCGGCGTCATCGGCGCGCTCGCGCTCTCCGGCCCGGCCGAAGGCGTGGTGCTGCCCCACGAAGAGGTCATGCCGCACGTCGTCGAGGACCGCGCCGCCCTGATGCGCGCCACGGCCGCCAACCTGGAACCCCTGCTCCTCACCTACCGCGGCACCACGGGGACGGCGGGCGCCGCGGCCGTGATCGAGCGCACGGCCGCGACACGCCCCCTCCTGGCCACCACCACGGAAGACGGCTTCCACCACCGGCTGTGGGCGATCACCGACCCCGGCGAACTCGCCGAAGTCATCGACGATCTGGCGGGCCACCAGGCCCTCATAGCGGACGGCCACCACCGCTGGGCCACCTACCTGCGCCTCCAGCAGGAGCACGCCGCCCCCGGCCCGTGGGACCACGGACTCGTGCTCCTGGTGGACACGGCACGTCACCCGCTCAAGGTCCGCGCCATCCACCGCCTCCTGCACCGGATGCCGGTCTCCGTCGCACTGACGAAGGCAAGCCCCTTCTTCCGCGTGCGGCGCCTCCGGACCTCCCTGACCGGCGCCCTTCAGGCACTCGGCGAGGCGAAGACCGCCGGAAACGCCTTCCTCCTCGCCGGTGACGGGGACTTCCACCTTCTCGACAGACCCGATCCGGCGCTCCTGTCCCGCACGGTCAGGCGGGACCGCCCCGAAACGTGGCGCACTCTGGACGCCGCGGTCCTGCACGAGACCCTCCTCGCCCACGTATGGGGAATCCCGGACACCCCGCGGGACACCGCGTACGTGCACGACACGGAAGAAGTGGTGCGACAGGCCGAACTCCACCGGGCCACCGCCGTCATCCTGCATCCCGTGCGCGAGGAACTCGTCCGCACGCTCGCCCGCGAGGGAGTCATGATGCCGCGGAAGACGACGTCCTTCGGGCCGAAGCCCGCCTCGGGCCTGCTCCTTCGCAGCCTGGAGGTGGACTGACCCGGTACGGGGCGTTCACCGGCCTCGCCCTCCGCCGACGCTAAGGGTGTCCCGCAACCCCTGGCGGGCGCACGACGACGGCTACGGCACCTCGCCGCGTTGTCGGAACATCCACAGACATCCGGCATGCGGACGCCCCTCCGCCTTGCGACGCACCGCATCCGACGCCGCGCGCCGATCCACCAGGGATCGCGGGACAACCCTTAGGCGAGGTCCAGCAGTTGCTCGTAGAAGCCACCGAATTCGCGTTGCCGGTCCACGAAATGCAACTCCAGGATCCAGTGACAGGTCCGCCCCCTGCGGTCGGTCCGGCGAAGGGGACTGGTGTTGTCCGGGGTGATGTAGGAGTTCGTCCTCGCACCGTCGTTCAGCTCGTGCGGGAACTCACCGACGAGATGACCGGTGTGCCAGGTGCCGATCTCCCAGCCCGCCTCCTTCGCCAACCGCTCGACGGCGACGAAGAGCTGCCGGCCGGTGATGTCCGGATCCGCCGCGAACACCGCGCGCCCCGCGTCGAAGACCTGCGGCAGGTCCCGCAACAGCCGGAGCTTGTCCGGGTCGTCGCCGAGAACGTACGTGCGGCCGAAGTCCGCCTCGTACTCCTCGAAGATCGGGCCGAAGTCGACGAAGGCGACATCGTCGTCGCTGATGACGCGATCCGGTGGATTGTCCTGGTAGGGGCGCAGGGTGTTCACGCCGGAACGGACGATGCGCTTGTGCCAGTGCTTGGTGGTGCCGAACATCGCGTTGGCGAGATCCCGGATCTGATCGCTCGCCGCCCGCTCCCCGACGCCCGGAGCGACCAGGCCGCGTGCCTCCACCTCGGCGAAGAGGGCCATGGCCTTCTCCTGCGCCGCTGTCAGCCCCGCGACCCGCTCGGCCTCTTCCCGTTCGGAAAGCTCGGACCCCATACTCCGCCCCCTGTATCGCTCGAACCCTTCGCGCCTCTGCCCGTGCGGCAGCGAGACCGACTCGTCAGGCCGGAGGCGGAGCGACGTCCGCACCACCTCCGCCGCGACGCCGGAACGGCGCGACCGCCATCGTAGGAGGTCATGCACCGTGGCCGCGACGATTGCGGCGGCCTGGCTCAAATTGTGTCGGCAGGGCGTGGCGGGGGGCCGTTTTCCATGGCCCCCGTGCCGTTCCGGGGCCCGTCAGCTCTGTGCGGAGGCGTCGCCCGTCGGCCCGGAGCCCTCGGCGGCGCCCGCCCTCTCGCGCATCTTGCGTACCAGCTCCGCCTTCTGGTCGGCCGCCCCCCGGCGGTCGAGGTTGCGGTGCGGACCGTTGTTCTGCCGTTCGGCGCGGGACAGCTTCTTGCGCTGGCCGCCGCCCATGCCCACGGGGTTGTTGATGTTCTTGCTCACGGTCACGGGTTCTCCCGGTAATGATGTGGAGTGATCTACGGATGTGTCGGTGGGGGACGGGCGGCGACGTCGAAGGACGTCAGCAGAGGCCCATCACGCTCTCACTCGTAAATCGGCGTCTGGAAGAACATGACAAAGACGTTACCCGGTTCTCCGGACCCCGCACGCCAGCCCGGTCGCCGCCCCGGCCTCGCCCGGACTTCCCACGAGTATCGCCGCCCGGGACGCGCCGGACTCCCACGACCGGTCGGCTTCCCTCCGGCCTCCGGCCCCCGGCCCCGTGGGCCTCGCCCACCGCCGCCGCCCGGCCGCGCCGACGGGCGGGCTGGACGGCCCTTCGGGTGACGGCGACCCGTCGATGCCGGGCCCCGGCCGTGCCGCTGCCATCTCCCGGGCCCGGTCACCGTGCCGACGGACCCTTCTCCGCGCTAACGTGCCCTCAGTTTGATCCGCAGCGGCATGAGGAGATCCGAGGACCGCATATGACAGAGCAGCCACGTGAGCAATGGGCCACCCGCACCGGCTTTCTGCTGGCCGCCATCGGTTCGGCCGTCGGGCTGGGCAATATCTGGCGGTTCCCCGCCATCGCCTACGAGAACGGCGGCGGCGCCTTCCTGCTGCCCTACCTCATCGCACTCCTCACAGCGGGCATCCCGCTGCTGATCATGGAGTACACCATCGGGCGCAAGTACCGCCTGTCGCCCCCGGCCGCGCTGCGCAGGATGGCACGGCCGGCGGAGGTCATCGGATGGTGGCAGGTCGTGATCTCGTTCGTGATCGCGACCTACTACGCCGTCATCATCGCCTGGGCCGTGCGCTACGTGGGCTTCTCCGTGGGCCAGCAGTGGGGTGACGACCCGGAGGCGTTCCTCTTCGGCGACTTCCTGCGGGCGCCGGAGACCCCCAGCTTCCTCGACGGCTTCGTGCCGGGGGTGTTCTGGCCCCTCATCGCCGTGTGGGTGGTCGTACTGGCCATCCTGGCGTTCGGTATCCGGCGGGGCATCGAGCGCGCCAACAAGGTGTTCATCCCCCTGCTCTTCGTCCTGTTCGCGGCGCTGGTGGTCCGCGCGCTCACGCTGGACGGGGCCGCGCTCGGACTCGACGCCCTCTTCACGCCGAACTGGTCGGAACTCGGCAACGGCAGCGTCTGGGTCGCCGCCTACGGACAGATCTTCTTCTCGCTGTCCATCGGCTTCGGCATCATGGTCACGTACGCCTCGTACCTGGGGCGCCGGGCCGACCTGACGGGCTCCGCGATGGTGGCGGGCTTCGCCAACAGCTCCTTCGAGATCCTCGCGGGCATCGGGGTCTTCGCGACCCTCGGCTACCTGGCGACCGCTTCGGGGGTCGGCGTCGACGAGGTCGCCGGCGCGGGCATCGGGCTGGCGTTCGTCGCCTTCCCCGCGGTGATCTCGGAGATGCCGCTCGGCGGCCTCTTCGGCGTGCTGTTCTTCGGCTCCCTGGTGATCGCGGGACTCTCCTCGCTGATCTCCATCGTGCAGGTGGTCGTCTCAGCCGTGCAGGACCGGACCGGGATGCGCCGCATGCCGGCGGTCCTGGGCATCGGCGGACTGGTCGCGCTGGTGTCGATCCTGATCTTCCCCAGCGAGTCCGGCATCTATCTGCTCGACGCGTCCGACCACTTCATCAACCAGTACGGCATCGCGCTGGCCGCCCTCGTCGGGCTGATCGTCATCGTCTGGGTGCTGCGGCAGCTCCCCGGCCTCCAGCGGAACGCCGACGCCACGTCCGCCATCCGGCTCGGCCACTGGTGGCGTATCTGCCTCGGCGTCATCACGCCGGTGGTGCTGGGCTGGATGATGGTCGACAGCCTGCGGGCCGAGTTCCAGGAGAACTACGAGGGTTACTCGACCGGGTTCCTGCTCTCCGCGGGCTGGAGCGTCGCCATCGGAGCCCTGCTGGTCGGAGTGATCCTCGCGCTGATGCCGTGGCCGGCCGGTGGCGAGGACATCGACCTGGACACGGAGTCGCCAGCCGACCGGAAGGACCGCTGATGTCCACCAGCGCCATCGTCATGATGATCATCGCCATTCTCATCGTCTGGGGCGGGCTGGTCACCGCCATCCTCCGGCTGAGGAAGCACCCCGATCCTCCGGAGCGGACGTCGCCCGACGCCCACCCGGCCGAGTGACCGGGTCCCGGCGGTAGCGTCGTCCTACTCGTCCTACTCGTCCGCGACCGCGTGCCGGACCGGGTGCGTACCGGGTCCGGCGGAGTTGGGGCCGGGCACCTTCGGAGCTTCGCGCCCGGAGGTGCCCGCCAGGCCCGCCACCTCGGCCCGCAGAGCGACGACCTCCGCGGTCAGCGCTTCCAGGAGGGCCGTCTGCTTCCTTCCCTCGGCGTTGTCCCGTTCGAATCGCGAGATGAACCAGGCCGCGATGTTCGCCGTCACGACACCGAGCAGTGCGATGCCGGAGAGCATCAGCCCCACCGCGAGCAGCCGGCCGAGTCCGGTGGTGGGCGCCAGGTCCCCGTACCCCACCGTCGTCATGGTGGTGAACGACCACCACACCGCGTCCCCGATCGTGCGGATGTTGCCGCTCGGCGCCTCCCGCTCGACCTGGAGCACCGCGAGCGAGCCGAACATCATGAGGCCGACGACGGTGCCGGCGACGTAGACGGTCATCGTGATCTGCGGCGCGTGCCTGGCCCGTCGGCCCACCAGCAGCAGTGTGGACACCAGTCGCAGCAGGCGCAGCGGCTGCACCAGCGGCAGGACCACGGCCAGCAGGTCCAGCGGGTGCCCCCGGACGAACGCCCATCTCCGGGGCGCGAGCAGCAGCCGCGTCACGTAGTCCCCGGCGAACGCCGCCCACACCGCCCACTCCGCCGCCCGGCACGCCGTGTGCGTCCAGGCCGGGGCGTCCGGGGCGAGGATGGGGACGGTGTAGGCGAGGGCGAACAGTACGGCCAGCACCAGCAGAGGGGTACGTGTGCGCTGTTCCCACTGGTCCAGCGGGAGGGGATGTTTCATACGGGCATGGTAGGAACCGGGTGGGGGACGCCTCCCGAAGGGGGCGTCCGGCCGCGGGGGAGGCCCCGCCCACCGGCCCGCCCCGGCGCGGGTCAGGCGGTGTAGCCGCCGTCGACCGAGGGTGGCTGCCCCGGGCACGGACGTCCGCTCGGTCGCCGCCTTCTACGCGACCGTCCTGCACGGTCTCTCGGTCGAGGCCCGCGACGGCGTGCCCTGGAGCAGCTCCGCTCCACCGTGGGCCACGCCGTGGCCCTGTGGGACTCCCTGGTGGGGCGGCCGGCCTCCCGGGCGCCGGCGGGGTGACACCGGCCCGCCGGAGAGGCGCTGGCTACCATCCTCTGTGACCGAAACGACCGAACCGCCCGCACGCCGCAACCGCATACTCGCCGACCTCACGCCGCTGCGGCTCTCGCCCGACTACCGGCGGCTCTGGTTCGGGAACACCGTTTCGTGGATCGGCCAGGGCATGACGGCGCTGGCGGTCTCGCTCCAGGTCTACGAGATCACCGGGTCGGCGTTCTCCGTGGGGCTCATCGGGTTCTGCTCGCTCGTGCCGCTCGTCGTCTTCGGCCTCTACGGCGGGGCCGTCGCCGACAGCGTGGACCGGCGCAAGCTCGGCCTGTTCAGCGCCCTCGGATCGTTCGCCCTCTCCGTCGTCCTGGTGGCGGCGACGGTCGCGGGCATCGAGCGGGTCGGGCTGCTGTACGCGGTCGTCGCCCTCCAGGCCGTCTGCTTCGCCCTCAACGCCCCGGCCCGCTCCTCGATGATCGCCCGGCTGCTGCCGGCCGAACAGCTGCCCGCCGCCAACGCGCTGAACTCCATGACCAGCACCACGGGCGCGCTCGTCGGGCCGATGCTGGGCGGTCTGATCGTCGGCTGGTGGGGCTACCGCGCCGCGTACTCCGTCGACGTCGCCACCTTCGCGGTCTCCCTGTACACCATGTGGCGGCTGCCCTCGATGCTGCCCGACCGGCGCGAGGGCGATACGGGCAAGCGGGCCTCGGTACGGGACGGGCTGCGGTTCCTCGGGACCCGGCCCAACCTGCGGATGACCTTCTTCACCGACCTGTGCGCGATGGTGCTCGCCCACCCCCGCGCCCTCTTCCCGGTCGTCGCCGTCCTCTGGTACGGGGGCGACGCGCGGACCACGGGGCTGCTCGTCGCCGCCCCGGCCTTCGGCATGCTGCTCGCCGGGGTGTTCTCCGGCTGGCTCGGCCGGATCCGGCGGCACGGACTCGCGGTCCTGCTGGCAGTCGGCTCCTGGGGCGCCGCCATCGCCGTCTTCGGGCTCACCCGGAACCTCTGGCTCGGGCTGCTGTTCCTGGCGCTCGCCGGGTGCGCGGACACCATCTCCATGGTCTTCCGCAACACGATGCTCCAGGCGGCCGCGCCCGACGAGATGCGCGGCCGGCTCCAGGGCGTCTTCATCGTCGTCGTGGCGGGCGGCCCCCGGCTCGGGGACTTCCTGGCGGGCACCGTCGCCGACCTCGCCGCCCCCACCGTCGCCGTCACCGGCGGCGGCGTCCTGTGCGTCGTCGGCGTGACCCTGCTCGCGCTGAAGTGGCGTGCCTTCGCCCGCTACGACGCGCACGACCCGCAGCCGTGACCGTGTCCGGCGTTCCCCCGGCCGTGACCCGCGGCTCGGACCGGGCCGGCCCCGGCCTCCCGCTCAGCCGACGATCGAGCGGGCGAAGCCCAGGTCCAGGAGGTCCTGCGGGCGCAGTCGCAACTGGTCGGCGGTGGCACCGCTCTCCGACGGCGGCCGCTTGAGGATCGCGGCGGCCAGTTCCGGGGCGATGACGGAGAAGTAACTGTCCGCCGTGACATGGGTGTTGTCCGGCGCCGCGAGCGCCAGCGCCCCGCCCGAGCCGCCCTCGCCGATTACCAGCGTCGTCACCGGCACCCGGGCCGCCGCGATGGCCGCGAAGGTGTCCGCGATGGCGGCGCCCGCGCCCGACCGCTCCGCCTCGGCGTCGTTCGCCGCGCCCGGGGTGTCGACCAGGGTGAGGACGGGGACGCCGAGCCGGTCCGCCAGCCGGACGGTCCGGGCCGCCGTACGGTATCCGGCGGGGCGGGTCGGCGTCCCGCACTGGGCGACGTACGCGACGGGCAGCCCGTCCGGGCGCAGCCCGAAACCGCACAGCAGTCCCGGGTCCGTGCCCCCGCACCGGTCCCCGTGGAGGGGGAGCCGCAGGGCGAAGTAGTCGGCCAGGTACGCCCGCGCGCGGGGCCGCCGGGAACCGCGCGCCCGTGCCACCGCCTCCCGTCCGGTCTCCGGAAGCCGGGCCGCCGACAGCGCGCGCGGCACCGGGGCGGCGGGGAGCGCACCGTGCGGGCCCAGCGCGCGCAGCCAGTGCGTCACCGCGGCGGCCAGCTCCCCGGGCGGGACGACCGCGTCCACCTGGCCCGCCGTGAACTGCCCCTCGGCGCTGTACGCGTGCGGGTCCGCGTCCGGCGGCCGCACCCGGGACCCGGCGAAGCCGATCTGCGCGCCCGGCAGCGCCAGCACCACATCGGCGCCCGCCCCCACCGTGGCCCAGCCGCCGCCGGTCGTCGGGTCGCGGACCACCGCGATCTGCGGGAGCCCTGCCGCGCGCAGCCGGGCCGAGGCGGCGGCCACCCGCTGGAGCTGGGTGAGCGCGACCATGCCCTCCTGCATCCGGCTGCCGCCCGTGGTGACGAGCGCGAGCAGCGGCAGCCGCCGGGTCAGGGCCAGCTCGTAGGCGGCGGCCAGGCGGTCGCCCGTCAGCCGTCCCAGCGAACCGCCGAGGAAACCGAATTCGAAGGAGAGCAGCACGCACGCGCGGTCGCCGACCGCCCCGGTGCCGTACACCACGGACTCCTCCTCGCCGGTCCGCGCCGCCGCCCGCTCCCGCGCCGCGTCGTACCCCGCCCAGCCGAGCGGCCCGTCCGGTGGCAGCGGGTGCGGCGGCGGGCGGTGCTCGGCGAAGCCGTCCGCGCCGGTGAGCAGCGCGATCATCTCCCGGGCCGTGGCCCGGGCGGGGGAGTCAGCGGACATGGAGCGACCTCTTCATGATCTTGCCCAGATCGTTGCGGGGCAGGGCGTCCAGATAGCGCACGGTGCGCGGGCGCTTGTGCGGGGCCAGCTGGGCCGCCACGTGGTCCGCCAGCTCCTCGGCGGACGGCGGGGAGCCCGGGTCCGCCGCGACGACCCAGGCCACGACCCGTTCGCCGAGGTCGGGGTCCTCCTCGCCGGTCACGGCCGCCTCCCGGACCCCGGGGTGGGCGAGCAGCGCGTTCTCGATCTCGCCCGCGCCGATCTTGTAACCGCCGCTCTTGATCAGGTCGGTGGCCCTGCGCCCGACGAGGGTGACGTAGCCGTCCGCGTCCACCGTGCCGACGTCCCCCGTACGGAACCAGCCGTCCGCCGTGTGCGCGGCGGCGGTGGCGTCGGGCCGGTTGAGGTAGCCGGTGAAGAGGTTCGGGCCCCGCACCTGGATCTCGCCGATCGCCCCGGCGGCGTCCAGCACCGTGCCGTCCTCCTCCACCAGCCGCAGCTCCACCCCGGCGAGCGGCGGGCCCACAGTCCCCGGGCGCGGCGCGCCGTCCGCCCGGATCCCCGTGTTCATCAGGGTCTCCGTCATCCCGTACCGCTCGATCACCCGCCGCCCGGTCGCCGTCGCGATGCGTTCGTGGTCGTGCGCGGGCAGCGCGGCCGAACCGGAGACCAGCAGCCGGGCCCCGGCCAGCGCCCCGGCCAGCGCGTCCCGTTCGGCGCCGCTCGCCGGGGAGCCGCGCTCCGCCCCGCCCGCCGGGCCGTCCAGCGCCTCCGCCAGCCGGTGGTACATCGTCGGCACCCCGAAGAGCATGGTGCCGCCGGAGTCCAGCTCACGGGTCACACCGGCGGGCGAGAACGTCCCCAGGTGGCGCAGGGAGCCGCCCCGCCGCAGGGGGCCGAGGACGCCCAGGATCAGCCCGTGGACGTGGAACAGCGGCAGCGCGTGGACCAGGACGTCGTCGCCGGTCCACCCCCAGGCGTCCTCCAGCGCGTCCAGCGACGCGGCGATGGCCCGGCGCGGCAGAACGGCGCCCTTGGGCGGTCCGGTGGTGCCGGAGGTGTAGACGATGAGGGCGGGGTCCTCGGGGCCGGTCCCGCCCGCCGTGTGCTCTTCCGCGGCTTCGGCGTCCGCGCGCGCGTCGACCGTCACACGCCGCGGCTTCTCCAGCGCGGGCGGCAGCTCGACGTCCGGCCCCGCCAGCACGGCCGTTGGCTCGCTGTCCGCCAGGATGTGCGCCAACTCGCGTTCGCCGGTACGGGGGTTGACCGGCACGGCCGGTACCCCGGCCCGCAGCGCCGCCACCACCGCGATCACCGTCTCCGGTGTCGGGGTGGCCCAGACGGCGATCCGGCCCCCGCCCGCGAGGCGGGCGGCGAGCGCGGCGGAGGCGTCGGCCAGCCGGCCGTAGGTCAGGGTGAGGTCACCGAAGCGGACGGCCTCCCGGGAGGCTGCCGGGCCGGTGGGGGACTGGAGCGCGGGAAGAAGGAGGGTCACGCCGGGCAGCCTAGGGCGTCGGGGCGGACGTCGGCGGGGGTACGGATGCCGATGAGGGCAGCGTCACCTTCGGCCGGCCGGGGGCCGCACGCGGACGGGCCGCCTTCCGGCCGGAGCGCGGCCGTCCGCACGCCCCGCGGTGGTCACCCGTCGCGCCGGGCGGTCCGCATCCGCCCGTACGCGTACACGCATCCCGCCAGCGCCAGGTCCGACAGCAGCATGAAGCCGATCGCGTACGAGTCCTTGGCGCTGTAGATCGCGCCCATCACCATCGGCGGCACGAAGCCGCCGAGCCCGCCCATCGCGCCGACGATGCCCGTCACACTGCCCACCTGCGGCTGCGGCGTCACCTGCGAGACCAGGGCGAACACGCTGCCGCTCGCGGTGCCGAGCCCGGCCGCCATGGCGAGCAGCGCGATCGTCCCGACTGGGTCCAACGGCGGCTCGAATGCCTGCACGACCGCCATCAGCGCGGCCAGCAGCAGGGCCACCGAGGTCACCAGCGCCGGGTGGGCGCGGTCCGAGAGCCAGCCGCCGACCGGCCGGAAGACGACCGTGACCAGGGCGAACCCGGCGGCCTTGGTGCCCGCCTCGGTCGGTGACATCTCGTACCAGGTCTTCAGGTACGTCGGCAGATAGACCCCGAAGGCCACGATGCCGCCGAAGCCGATCGCGTACAGCGCCGACAGCTCCCAGGTCACCCGCAGCTTCCCGGCCACGGCGAGACGCCGCGTCAGCGTGTCCGTGGGGACCTTCCGGCCGGGGTGGTCGCTGACCAGCACGGCCGCCAGCAGCGCGTACAGCACCAGCGCGCCCGCGACCACGAGGAAGGGCAGGTTGTCGCCGTGCTTCGCGATGCGCGGCGTGAAGTAGCCCGACAGCGCCACCCCGCCCATGCCCATCCCGAACACACCCAGCGCGAAACCCCGCCTGGCGGGCGGGAACCAGGAGTTGACCAGCGGAACGCCGATCGCGAACGTCGTGCCGCCGAGACCGAGCAGGAACCCGACCGCGATCATCGCCCCGTAGGAGTTCTTGGCCGGGATGAGCAACAGCACCGGCACGACGGTCAGCGCCGAGACCAGCGGGAACATCACCTTCGCGCCGTACTTGTCGGTCAGCGCCCCCACCGGGATCCGGCCGATCGACCCGACGAGCACCGGCACGGCCACCAGGAACGACTGCTGGAACGAGCTGAGACCGAGCCGGTCCTTGTACTCCCCGGACATCGGCGCGATCAGGTTCCAGGCCCAGAAGGTCAGCGCGAAGCCGACCGTCGCCATGACGAGGTTGCGGTACGCGGCCGGGGACGGCGCGGCAGCCGCCGGTGAGGGCGGCTCGGGGGACTGCTTCGCGGAGGTGTCCACGCAGCCAAGTCAAGGGCGTGGGGCACCGGGCGGCCCGTCGGACTGCGCCGGCCGGGGGACAACGGGCGCGCACGGGCTCCCCCAGCCGATATCGCCGCAAGCTGGGACAATCGCGGTATGGATCGGCTGGACAGGGAAATCCTCGGCATTCTCCAGGAGGACGCCCGGATCTCGTACCGGGACCTGGGCGTACGTGTGGGGCTCAGCGCCAACGCGGCGGGCGACCGGGTCCGCCGGATGCGCCGGGACGGGGTCATCCGCGGCTTCACCGTCATCGTCGACCCGGCCGCCGACACCCGTTCGGGCCTGGTCGTCTTCATCGATGTGACGCTGCGCCTCGACACGACGAACGAGGAGTTCGAACGCTCGGTGCTCATGCTGCCCGGGATCACGGAGGTGGTGCACGTGACGGGCGGCCACGACTACCTCGTCCGGGCCACCGCCGCCGACCCGGGCGCCCTGGACACCCTGCTGCGCCGGCTGAAACGGGAGGCGGGCATCGCCCACTCCAACACCCGGATCGCTCTGCGGGCGGCGCCGAAGCACTGACCGCGCCGCGGTGACCCGCACCTGGCCGGGGTCTGCCGGCCGGCACGGACCGCGCGGCGCACGACGTCAGGCCGGGGCCTGCCACGTCACGGTCGTCGGCCGGCCGCCGTCCTCGCCGCGCCCGTCGTCCGCGACCACCAGCCGCACGCCGCCGCGCCCGTCCGGCAGCCGGACCGTGGCGTCCACCTCCACCTCGATGGCACTGACCCCGGGCCTGCGGTGCGCGGCGGCCAGCGCCCCGCGCAGGGCGGCCAGCAGCTCCCGGCCCGTCTCCTCGCCCACCAGTGTGTCCACCGCTCCCGTGAACCGCACCGACGGCGGGAACCCCAACAGGGCCGCCGCGCCCCGGGTCTCCCGCAGTACCCGGCCCCGGAAGGTGCTCGGGGCGGCGGCGGGCGGCTGCTGGAGGGCGAAGATCGCGGTGCGGACCTCCTGGATGGTGGAGTCCAGCTCGTCCACCGCCCGGCCCAGCAGTTCACCGGCCCCGGCCTCCTGGCCGCCGCCGGCCTCCTGCGGCCCGGCCCTGCGGCGGGTCGACTCCAGCATCATCTCGGTGGCGAAGAGCCGCTGGACCACCAGATCGTGCAGGTCCCGGGCGATCCGGTCGCGGTCCTCGTACACCGCGAGCTGTTCCCGGTCGGCCTGCGCGTCCGCCAGCACCAGGGCCAGCGCCGCCTGCGAGGCGAACTGGGTCGCCAGCAGCCGGTCCAGGTCCGTGTAGGGCCGCTCGCCGCGCCGCCGGGGCAGGGCCAGGGTGCCGATGAGCCGCCCGCCGCTCTGCAACGGCAGCATCATGCTCGGCCCGAACCGGGAACGCACCCCGGTGGTCATCCGGGGGTCGGTGGCCGAGTCGTCGACGAAGACCGGTTCGCCGCCGAGCAGTTGGGCCAGCACCGGGGAGCCGGGCTCGATCACCGTGCCGACGATGCCCGCCGGATCGTCCAGGGTGGAGGCGGTGACGATCTCCATCCCGCCCTCCTCCGTCGGCTGGAGGATCACCCCGGCCGAAGCGCCCGCCAGCACCCTGGCCTGTTCGGCCACCGTCATCAGGGCGTCGGCCGCGTCGGTACGGGTCAGCAGGGCCGTGGTGACGGCCGCCGCCCCCGCGATCCAGCGCTCGCGCTGCCGGGCCGTCCCGTACAGGCGGGCGTTGCCGATCGCGACGCCCGCCTGGGCGGCGAGCGCCCGCAGCAGGCCCCGGTCGGTGTCGGTGAACGGCCCCGACGGCTTCCCGGCGAGGCAGAGATGCCCGAACACCTCGGAGTGGACCCGGATCGGGGCCCGGAGGAGGCTCCGCACCGGCGGACGGTCCGGCGCGGCGGCGCCGCTACGCGGGCCGGCGCCCGGGTCGTCGGGGTGCGGCGGGCGCGAGTTCCCGGCCACGGCGTCCGGCTCCCCGGAGAGGCCGTCCGGGAGGAGGTCCAGGTGCTGCCGCTCCGCCTCCGTCATCCCGGCCGTGTACAGCTCACCGATCCGGTCCCGGTCCGGGTCCAGCACCCCGAGCGCACCGTGGCGGGCCCCGGTGAGCGCGATGGCGGTGTCCACGATCCGCTGGAGGGTGGAGCCCAGCTCCAGGTCGCTGCCGACGTCGAGGATCGCCTCCAGAAGCAGCGGCAGCCGCCCGGCGGCGGCCGGGCCGGGCTCCACGGGCCCCGTCATCCGTTCCGTCCGCTCCGTCCGCGCGGTTCGTCCCGCCACCCGGTCCGTGTCGACGAGGTCCTCACCCTGCCAGCGGGTTGAGGACCATCGGCTGGATCTTGCCGTCCAGCATCGCGCCCAGGCCCAGCACCGAGCAGACGTCGGGGCGCTCCGCGATGTGCACCGGCATCCCCGTCGCGTCGCGCAGCATCTGGTCGAGCCCCGGGAGCAGCGCGCTGCCGCCCACCATCATGATCCCGCGGTCCGCGAGGTCGGCCACCAGGTCCGGCGGGCACTCGCGGAGCACCTTGCCGACCCCGTCGAGCACCGCGGTGAGCGGGGTGTGGATGGCCTGCCGCACGGCGGCGGTGTCGACCTGCACCGAGCGGGCCAGGCCGGTCGCCACGTCGCGGCCGTGGATCTCGGTGAGGGCGGGGCCGGTGAGCTGGAGGCCGTTGCCGTGCAGCGCCAGTTGGAGCGGGCGCACGGACTGGCTCGGGAGCAGCAGCTCGTGGCGCTGGCGCAGATGCTGGATGATCGCCTCGTCGATCGCGTTGCCGCCCACCGGGATGCGTACGGCGGTCACGATCGAGCCGAGCGAGAGCACCGCGATCTGAGTGGTGGCGGCCCCGCACACCATGATCATGGTGGCGGTCGGCTGCTCGACCGGCAGCCCGCAGCCCACGGCCGCCGCGATCAGGGTGTCCACCAGCTCGACCCGGCGGGCGCCGAGCCCGACCAGGGTCTCCACCGTCGCGCGCTGGGCCAGCGGATCGGCCTCGTGCGGGGTGCAGGCGGCGGCGCGCAGCCGGGGCTTGCGGCGCAACTGGCGGCGGAGCTTGTCGCCCAGCAGGTGGCGCAGCATCCGCTGGGCCATCTCGATGTCGACGACGGTGCCGCCGGAGACCGGGCGGGCCACCCGGATGTAGTCGGGGGTGCGGCCGGTCATCTGCTCGGCGAGCGCGCCGACGGCGATGAGGGAGCCGGTACGGGTGTTGACGGCGGCGACGCTCGGTTCGTCGACGACGAGCCCGAGTCCCTTGACGTACACCCGGGTCCTCGCGGCCCCGAGGTCGACGGCGACATGGCAACGCTGCAACTGCTCAAGGCTGACGGTCACGGCGAGTTCTCCCGAGAGCGCGGATGGAGGGCACCGGCGGCAGCCGGTCTCTCCTTGCATGCTCGCGCTCTCCCGCCCGTCGCGCGCGCTGAGCTGCGCCGTAAGAGGGGCCGGAGCTGACGGCTCCTCAGTTCACCGGGCCGGAAGCAGCCGCTGGAACAGGCCCCAGGTGAACTCGGCGACGCATTCCCGGCCGGTCGCCGGGTCGGTGACGGCCAGTGCCCAGCGGGTCGGGGCGCTGCCCTCCATCGGCCGGGCCGGAGGGAAGGCGCGGGCGGCCTCGTCGACGGTGCACGACCACGGGAGCAGCGCGTCCGGCGTGGTCAGCTCGGGCCCGGCGACGCCCGGGGCCCGCACCAGCCAGGCGTTCCACACGGCCCCGCCGGGTCCGGCCGTCACCTCGAAGCGCAGGTCCGGCCAGAGTGGCACCGGCCACAGCAGCGCCTCGCACTCCAGGTCTCCGACCCGGCGGGGCAGGGTCATTTCCGGTTCGCCGAGCACCGAGCGGTAGCGCCGCAGCTCTCCCCGCCCCCGGGGCGCGCGCACCATGGCCTGCCAGCGGCGGTTGGCCTCCCGCTGGTCGGCGAGGGAGGCGCTCAGTTCGTGCCGGGCCTCCTCGGCCAGGCCGGGCTGGTGATCGGCCATCCGGCGCAGCAGGACGAGCTGGAACTGAAGAGGGCCGAAGGGGGCGGGGGCGGTCATGCCGCCCATCCTCCCGCGTGTCAGGCGTATCGGACCGGCCGTCCGCCGCATCCGGGCTTCGTCACAAGATCCTCACCTGTGCGGCTTCCCCGGTTGTTCGGTGCACGCCTACTCTGCGGGCGCCATGGATTACTGCCACCCGTGCCGACGGCATCTCAACGGAGCCCTGGCCTGCGCCGGGTGCGGAACGCCCGCCGAGGCGCTGGGCCACTACGCCGCCGACGGAGCCGACGCCCGCCCCCACGCCCACCCCGGCACCGTCCCCGACCTGCACCCGGTTCCTGTGGTGGTGCACATAGCGCTCGGCCCCGCACCCCGTCCGCAGGCCGGGAGTGATCCGCCGGAAGCCCCCGCGGGACAGCCCCTAGCCCAGCATCCGGCGCAGCAGGTCCCGCAGGACCGTGCGCTCGGCCTCGGAGAGCCCGGCCAGCGGCTCCCGGGCGAAGTCCAGCGCATCCCGCAGCTCACGGGCCGTGCGCCTGCCCCGCTCCGTGGCGGCGGCCAGCTTCACCCGCCGGTCCGCCGGATCGGGCCTGCGCTCGACCAGCTCCCGGACCTCCAGCCGGTCGATGATCCCGGTGACGTTCGACGGCTCGCACTTCAGGCTGAGGGCGATCTTCCGCATCGGCAGGGGGGCGAGCGAGAGCAGCCCGAGCACCCGCGCCTGCGCCCCGGTGAGGGAGTGCTCGGCGGCAGCCCGGTCGTACTCCTCGTGGTAGCGCGCCACGACGGTGCCGATGAGCTCGACGACCTCGAAGGTCAGGGGGTCTGTGCGAGTGGCCATGAGTGACAGGGTACCGATTTGCTTGACATCATGAAATATTCAGGCGCATGGTTGTTTCACATCATGAAGCTTTTCGCGCCACCGGGCGCGGAAGCCCGCCCCCGTAGGACATCGAGGAGAACCCGAGCCCATGTCTGCAACACTTCCCACGTCAAGCCGTGAATGGCACCTCGTCGCCCGCCCGCACGGCTGGCCCAAGGCCGAGGACGTCGCGCTGCGTGAGGCCGCGGTCGCAGCTCCGGCCGAAGGCCGCGTCCTCGTCCGCAACAAGTACTTCTCCGTCGACCCGTACATGCGCGGCCGGATGAACGACGTGAAGTCCTACACCCCGCCCTTCCAGCTCGACCACCCCATGGAGGGCGGCGCGGTCGGCGAGGTCATCGCGTCGAACGCCGAAGGGTTCGCCGTCGGCGACCACGTCCTGCACGGTCTGGGCTGGCGCGAGATCGCCGACGTGCCCGCCAAGCGCGCAGTCAAGGTCGACCCGGACCTCGCCCCGCTCTCCGCCTACCTCGGCGTGCTCGGCATGACCGGACTCACCGCCTACGCGGGCCTGTTCGAGGTGGCCTCCTTCAAGGAGGGCGACGCGGTCTTCGTCTCCGGCGCGGCCGGCGCCGTCGGCAGCCAGGTCGGCCAGATGGCGAAGCTCAAGGGCGCCTCGCGGGTCATCGGCTCCGCCGGCTCCGACGAGAAGGTCAAGCTCCTCACCGAGGAGTACGGTTTCGACGCCGCGTTCAACTACAAGAACGGGCCCGTCCGCGACCAGCTCAAGGAAGCCGCCCCCGACGGCATCGACGTCTACTTCGACAACGTCGGCGGCGAGCACCTCGAAGCCGCGATCTCCTCGTTCAACGTGCACGGCCGCGCCACCATCTGCGGCATGATCGCGCAGTACAACGCGACCGAGCCGACCCCCGGCCCGAGCAACATGGCGCTGATCATCGGCAAGCGGCTGCGCCTGACGGGCATGCTCGTCGGCGACCACGCCGACCTCCAGCCGCAGTTCGTCCGGGAGGTCGCCGGCTGGCTGGCCTCGGGCGAGCTGAAGTACCAGGAGACGACGGTCGAGGGCATCGAGAAGGGGTACGACGCGTTCATCGGTCTGCTGCGCGGTGAGAACACCGGGAAGATGATCGTTTCCCTGGTCTGACCCGGCCCCGGCCCGGGGCCGACCCGCCCCCCGCCGCTCCCGGTCACCCGTTAGGCTCATCCCCAGGCCGTCGCGATCGTGGGCGCGAGTCGCGGCGCACCAACAGGAGGAATCCTCACACCATGACCATTCAGCAGATAGACGTCGCCTACACCGCCGTCGCCACCGCCGAGAACGGCCGCGACGGCCGGGTCTCCTCCGACGACGGTCAGCTCGACGTCGTCGTCAACCCGCCGAAGGCCCTGGGCGGCAGCGGCGCGGGCACCAACCCCGAGCAGCTCTTCGCGGCCGGCTACAGCGCCTGCTTCCAGGGCGCGCTGGGCGTCGTCGCCCGCCAGGAGAAGGCCGACGTCTCCGGCTCGACGGTGACCGCCTCGGTGTCCATCGGCAAGACCGAGGCCGGCGGCTTCGGCCTGGAGGTCGCGATCAGCGCCTCCATCCCGAACGTCGACGCCGCCACCGCGCAGGCGCTCATCGAGAAGGCCCACCAGGTCTGCCCGTACTCGAACGCCACCCGCGGCAACATCAAGGTCGAGCTGTCGGCCGCCTGACCGAAGCGCCGCCGCCGTCGACGGCGGCACGACGAGGACCGCACCCCCGGGTGCGGTCCTCGTCGCCTTCCGCACGCCAGTACGCTGACGCCCATGAGTGATCTCGGGGCGGGTTTCGGCTACTTGATGAAGGGGCAGCGCTGGGTTGCCCACCACGGGCGATGGTTCGGATTCGGGCTGCTGCCCGGACTCGTCACCCTCGTCCTGTACGCCGGAGCCCTGATCGGACTCGGTTACGGAGCCGACGACCTCGTCGGCTGGGCCACCCCGTTCGCCGATGACTGGTCCTCACCCTGGCAGGGCCTTCTGCGCACCGGGCTGACCGCGCTCGTCTTCGTCCTCGGCCTGTTCCTCGCGGTCATCACCTTCACCGCCGTCACGCTCCTGGTCGGCCAGCCGTTCTACGAATCGCTCTCCGAGGAGGTCGACCGCAGCGAGGGCGGCGAGGTCCCCGAGTCCGGACTGCCGCTCTGGCAGGACCTGTGGATCTCCGCCCGCGACTCCGTGCGCATCCTGCTGCGCGTCGCCCTGTACGGGATCGTCCTCTTCGCCTGCGGCTTCATCCCCGTGGTCGGGCAGACCGTGGTCCCCGCGATCGGCTTCTGCGTCTCCGGCTACTTCCTGGCCGAGGAGCTGACCGCCGTCGCGCTCCAGCGCCGGGGCATGGTCCTGGGGGACCGCCTCGTCCTGCTGCGCGGCCGCCGGACGCTGGTGCTCGGCTTCGGGGTCCCGCTGACCCTGGCCTTCCTCGTCCCGTTCGTCGCGGTGTTCCTGATGCCCGGAGCCGTCGCCGGAGCCACCCTCCTCGCCCGCGACCTGGTGGACCCGGACCCGGCGGCGGACCCGGACCCCGGGCCCGGGGCCTCCGACAGCGGCGGCACACCGGCCCCGCGGGCCTGGTCCGCGTGACCGGACCGCCGGCGGCCGCCTCCCGCCGGCCCACAGCGGAGTGCGCGCGCCCTCCCGGCCCGCGCCGGCCGTGACGCCGGGCCTGAAGAGAGGGAGCGACGGCCCTCAGGCGGGAGGCTCTGCCGCCGTGACGTTGCGGTAGGCGATCTCCGCCAGCCGGGCCTGGCCGTCGCGGCTCGGGTGGAACCAGTCCCACGGGCTGAGCTGGGTCCCGGTGAAGCGGAAGTCGAACACCGCCCCGCCGTCGTAACGGCAGAGCCGGTCCTGCGCGCACACGTCCCGCAGCACCCCGTTGTACGCCACCACCCGCTCGCGCACCGCGTCCCGCCGGGCCACGGCCGCCGGGCCCATGTCGTCCGCGTCGGCCAGCATCGACCGGCAGATGCCGAGCTGCCAGATCTTCTTGCCCAGTTCGTTCACCCGCCCCGTCGACCAGAGCCGCTTCAGGTCCGGCACGCTGGAGACGTACACCTGCGCCTTCGGCGCCCCGGACCGCAGCTGACGCATCGACGCCTCGAACGACGCCCGGAAGTCCGCCACCGGCGTCATCAGCCGCACGGAGTCCCGGCACGCGTCGTTCGCACCCGTCATCACCGTCACCAACTCCGGCCGCTCCTTCGCCGCCAGCGCCATCTGCTCGGGCAACTGCACCATCCGCGACCCCGAGACCGCGTGGTTCCAGCTGCGGTCCGCCGCCTTCCCCGGGCCCAGCAGCCGGACCGCGAGACTGCGCACCGCGTCGTCCGTACCGGTCGCCCAGGACACCTCGGGGCAGTCGGCCAGCACCGAGCACGCGTCGAAGCCCCGGGTGATGGAGTCCCCGACGGCCGCGACCGACCGGGGCCGGGGATTCCAGCCCGGGGCGGGGGAGGGGGACGGCGAGGCGCTCCGCGTGGCGGCGGGCGCGTTCCGCGACACGCCACCCTCCGCGCCGCCGCCGCAACCGGCCAGCGCGGCGACGCCGACGCAGGAGAGCGCCGTCAGCACGGCGGCAGAGCTACGCGTTCGTGGGCGTTTCGCACGCTCCGGCATCAGTCGGATCCCCTCCGGTCAACCTCTGGCTCAGCCCCTCCCCGACGATGAGGGGGGCGGGTCCTATGCCGCTGGACATGCCCCCGGCAAGCACACGATCCCCAGGTCGGAGCTCTGCGCGCCCTGCCGGGTGAAAGCCGGCGAATCAGGGGCCCGAGACCGACGGTACGTCACACGGACGGCCCCGGCGCACGGTAGCTTTTCCCCGTCGAACCAGTGGTGTCCCGCCCGCCCGCGTACCCCGGGGCGGCTCCGGTACATTACGTCACGTCACATACTGTCCCTTTTCAGGAGATTAACTCCCGATGCTGTTTACTGATGACAACCTCGGGAGCCGGCCGGAAAGAGGCGGTACGGGCGCGAGGCCGCTGGGGAAGGCGCACCTCGTCCCACACGGGAGGTTCCGGTGACCACACGTGGAGTCCTGTACGTTCACTCCGCACCGCGCGCGCTGTGCCCACACGTCGAGTGGGCGGTGGCGGGCGTCCTCGGTGTGCGGGTCCAGCTGGACTGGATCAGACAGCCGGCCGCGCCCGGCACCTGGCGGTCCGAATTCTCCTGGAAGGGCCGCGCCGGCACCGCCTCGCAGCTCGCCTCCGCGCTGCGCGGCTGGGACCTCCTGCGCTTCGAGGTGACCGCCGAGCCGTGCCCCACCGCCGAGGGCGAGCGCTACAGCTCCACCCCCGGCCTCGGCATCTTCCACGCCGTCACCGGCATGCACGGCGACATCCTGGTCCCCGAGGACCGGCTGCGGGCCGCACTGGCCCGCTCGGTGCGCGGCGAGAGCGACCTGGAGACGGAGATCGCCTCGCTCCTGGGCAAGCCCTGGGACGACGAGCTGGAGTCCTTCCGCCACGCGGGCGAGGGCGCCCCGGTCCGCTGGCTCCACCAGGTCGTCTAGGGCGTGTCCGGCAAATCTCGACCGGGTCCGCGACGCTGTCCCGCCAGGGATTACGGGACAGCCCTCGGGACCAGGACCTCTTCGCCCGGATCGAGCAGAGCTCGCGGGTCACGACGAAGCCCGCCTCCCGGGACCCGGGAGGCGGGCTTCTCACATCCGGCGTCAGGCGGGCGCCCGCCCCGTCACACGGACCGGAACGCCAGCACCACGTTGTGGCCGCCGAACCCGAACGAGTTGTTGATCGCCGCGATCGGACCCTCGGGCAGCACCCGCGGCTCATCCCGCACGACGTCCGCGTCGATCGCCTCGTCGAGCTCGCCGATGTTGATGGTCGGCGGAGCGATGCGGTGGTGCAGCGCCAGAACCGTCGCCACGGTCTCGATGCCGCCCGCGCCACCCAGCAGGTGACCCGTCATCGACTTCGTCGCCGAGATCGCGACATGGTCGAGGTCGTCGCCCAGCACCAGGCGCAGCGCCTTGATCTCGGCGAGGTCGCCCTGCGGAGTCGACGTGGCGTGCGCGTTGAGGTGGACCACCTCGGACGGCTTGAGGTCGCTGGAGTCCAGCAGGTTCCGCATCGCGGCGGCGATGCCCCGCCCGGTGGGCTCGGGCTGCGCGATGTGATGGGCGTCGGCCGACAGGCCCTGGCCCAGCACCTCGCAGTAGACCCGCGCGCCCCGCTTGGCGGCGTGCTCGGCGGACTCCAGGACGACGACGCCCGCACCCTCGCCGAGGACGAAGCCGTCCCGGCCGGTGTCGTACGGCCGCGAGGCTTTCTCGGGCTCGTCGTTGTTCTTGGACATCGCCATCATGTTGGCGAACGCGGCGATCGGCAGCGGGTGGATCGCCGCCTCCGTGCCACCGGCGACGACCACGTCGGCACGGCCGGTACGGATCATCTCCACGGCGTACCCGATCGCCTCCGCGCCCGAGGCGCAGGCGGAGACGGGCGTGTGGACACCGGCCTGGGCGTTGACCTCCAGGCCGACGTTGGCCGCCGGGCCGTTGGGCATGAGCATGGGAACGGTGTGCGGGGAGACGCGGCGTACGCCCTTCTCCTTCAGCACGTCGTACTGGTCGAGCAGGGTGGTCACGCCGCCGATGCCGGAGGCGATGACCGAGCCCAGGCGCTCGGGGGCGACGGTCTCGTCCTCGCCGGCCTTGGCGGTGAAGCCCGCGTCCGCCCACGCCTCACGGGCCGCGATCAGCGCGAACTGCGCCGAGCGGTCCAGCTTGCGGGCCAGCGGGCGGGGCAGGACGTCGCCCGGGTCGACCGCCGCGAGCGCGGCGATCCGGACGGGCAGTTCGGCGAAGCGCTCGCCTTCGAGAGGCTTGACGCCGGACCGGCCGGCCATCAGACCTTCCCAGGTCGATGCGGAGTCGCCACCCAGCGGAGTGGTTGCGCCGATACCGGTGACGACCACGGTGCGATTGGTCGAGTTCACTGGAAAATCTTCTCCACGTGTAGAGGGTCGTGAATCAGCGGCGCCACCGCCGGGTGGCGACACAGCCGGGCTGGGATCAGCCCTGGTGCTTCAGGATGTACTCGGCGGCGTCGCCGACCGTCTTGAGGTTCTTGACGTCCTCGTCGGGGATCTTGACGTCGAAGCGCTCCTCGGCGGCGACGACGACCTCGACCATGGACAGCGAGTCGACGTCCAGGTCGTCGGTGAAGGACTTGTCCAGCTGGACGTCCTCGACCGGGATACCGGCGATCTCGTTGACGATCTCGGCGAGACCGGTGACGATCTCTTCCTGCGTGGCGGCCATCTTGGCGCTCCTTCGGTGGGTTTCTTCAGGGTTCGTAGCTACGGACCAAAAGGTCCGGTGTGCCTAGGGGAGGGTAACGACCGTCGCGGCGTAGACGAGACCCGCCCCGAAGCCGATGACGAGCGCGGTGTCGCCGCTCTTCGCCTGACCGGTCGCCAGGAGCCGCTCCATGGCGAGCGGAATCGAGGCGGCGGACGTGTTGCCGGTGGACTCGATGTCACGGGCGACCGTGACGTGCTCCGGCAGCTTCAGGGTCTTCACCATCGAGTCGATGATCCGCATGTTGGCCTGGTGCGGGATGAAGACGTCCAGGTCTTCCGGGGCGATCCCGGCCGCGTCCAGCGCCTGCTGGGCGACCTTGGCCATCTCGTAGACGGCCCAGCGGAAGACCGCCTGGCCCTCCTGCGTGATGGCCGGGAACTTGATCTCGCCCTTGGAGTCGAGCGGCAGCCGGGAGACGTCGCCGATGTGCAGGTCGTTCCAGGACACCGTCTGCTTGATGGTCTCGGACTTGTCGCCCTCGGAGCCCCACACCGTCGGCCCGATGGCCGGTTCCTGGGAGGGGCCGACGACGACCGCGCCCGCGCCGTCACCGAACAGGAAGGCCGTCGCGCGGTCCTCCAGGTCGGTCAGGTCGCTGAGCCGCTCCACGCCGATCACGAGGACGTACTCCGCCGAGCCCTCGACGATCATGCCCTTGGCGAGGGTGAGGCCGTAACCGAAGCCCGCGCAGCCGGCCGAGATGTCGAAGGCGGCGGGCTTGCCCGCGCCGATCCTGTGGGCGATCTCGGTGGCGACGGCCGGGGTCTGCTTGAAGTGCGAGACGGTCGAGACGACGACCGCGCCGATCTGCTCCGGATCGATGCCCGCGTCGGCGATGGCCTTGCCGGACGCCTCGATCGACATCGCGGCCACGGTCTCCTGGTCGGAGGCCCAGTGGCGGGTGACGATGCCGGAGCGGGAGCGGATCCACTCGTCGGACGAGTCGATCGTTTCGAGGATCACCTCGTTCGGCACGACCCGGGTCGGGCGGTAGCCGCCGACCCCGAGGATCCGTGCGTACGGGGCGCCCTTGCTGGGCCTGATCTTCGACATGCTCGCTCCTTAGGCGCCCGCGTGCTCGGAAATGAGCGCGCGGGCCGCGTCGAGGTCGTCGGGGGTCTTGAGCGCCAGCGTCTTCACGCCGGGCAGCGCGCGCTTGGCGAGCCCGGTCAGCGTGCCGCCGGGGCTGAGCTCGACGAGCGCGGTGACGCCCAGCGACTGGAAGGTCTCCATGCACAGGTCCCAGCGGACCGGGTTGGCGACCTGTCCGACCAGCCGGGCGATGACCTCGGTGCCGGTGGCCACGGTGTGGCCGTCGGCGTTCGAAACGTAACGCACGACCGGGTCGGAGACCGTGAGGTCGCCGACCGCCGCGCGCAGCTTCTCCACGGCCGGAGCCATGTGGTGCGTGTGGAAGGCGCCGGCCACCTTGAGGGCGACGACCCGGCGCACGCCCTCGGGCTTGTCGGCCTCCAGGGCCGCGATCTGGGCGGCGGTGCCCGCGGCGACGATCTGACCGCCGCCGTTGACGTTGGCCGGGGTCAGCCCGAGCCTCTCCAGGTGCGGGACCGTCACCTCGGGGTCGCCGCCGAGCAGGGCCGCCATCCCGGTCTCGGTGGCCGCGGCGGCCTCGGCCATGCCGAGCCCCCGGGTGCGGACGAAGCGCAGCGCGGCCTCGTCCTCGATGACACCGGCGAGCGCGGCGGCGGTGATCTCACCGACGCTGTGGCCCGCGACGACGTCGGGCGAGGCGGCGTCCAGGGCGGTCGCCGAGAGCAGTCCGGCGGCCACCAGGAGCGGCTGTGCCACGGCGGTGTCGCGGATCTCGTCCGCGTCGGCGCGCGTGCCGTAGTGGGCAAGGTCGAGCCCGATGGCGTCGGACCAGGCCGCGATGAGGTCGGCGGCACCGGGGAGGTCGAGCCAGGGAGTCAGGAAGCCGGGCGTCTGAGCGCCTTGGCCGGGAGCGACGAGTACGAGCACCCTCACACTCTCTCTTGCGGACGGCTCCGTACGCCCGTGGGGACAGGGACGAAGAACCGTCGGGGGAATTGTTGAAGTCCGACAAAAGTCTAGGACTGAGGATCCGCCGCGGCCAAGCGCCCCAGGATCAGGGCGATCCGCAGTGTGAACGCGGAGCGCACATCGGAGGGTGACCAGCCGGTGACGTCCGTCACACGTCGCAGCCGGTAGCGCACGGTGTTGGGGTGCACGAAAAGCATCCGGGCGGCGCCTTCGAGACTGCTCGCCTGCTCCAGATAGACACTCAGCGTTTCCAGCAGAGCCGAGCCGGCCTCTTCCAGCGGTCTGTAGATCTCCTCCACCAACTGGTCCCGCGCGGCCGGGTCTCCGGCCATCGCGCGCTCCGGGAGGAGATCGTCCGCCAGGACCGGGCGCGGTGCGTCCTGCCATGCCAGGCACGCCTTCAGCCCGGCCGCCGCCGCCTGCGCGGACCGGGTGGCGGCCAGCAGGTCCGGCACCACGGGCCCCGCGACGACCGGCCCGGCCGCGTACGGCCCGATCAGGCCCTTCGCGACCTGGAGCGGGTTGTCGCTGCCGCCCGCGATGACGACGAGGCGGTTGCCCAGAACACCGGTGAGGACCTGGAGCTTGGCGTGCCGGGCGGCACGCCGGATCGCCTCCACGGTGAGCTCGCTGTCCCCGTCGGGCGCGGTGCCGAGGATGACGCACACGTGCTCGGGCGAGTTCCAGCCGAGTGCGGCGGCCCGGGACACGGCACCCTCGTCGGCCTCGCCGGAGAGCACCGCGTTCACCACGAGGGATTCCAGCCGGGCGTCCCAGGCGCCCCGGGCCTCGGCGGCCTGGGCGTAGACCTGGGCGGTGGCGAAGGCGATCTCGCGCGCGTAGACGAGCAGCGCCTCCCGCAGCAGCGACTCGTCGCCCGGGGCGGCCACCTCCTCGATCGCGGACTCCATGACCTCGATCGTGGTGCGCACCATCTCCACGGTCTGCCGCAGAGTGATCGCCCGGGTCAGTTCGCGCGGCGCGGTGCCGAACACGTCGGTCGAGATCGCCTGTGGGGTCTCGGGATGCCGGAACCACTCGGTGAACGCGGCGATGCCGGCCTGGGCGACCAGACCGATCCAGGACCGGTTCTCCGGCGGCATCGCCCGGTACCACGGCAGCGATTCGTCCATGCGGGCAATCGCGTTCGCGGCCAGCCGGCCGGAGGACTGCTCCAGCCGTTTCAGGGTCGCGGCATGCAGGTGGGCGTCGTGGGCGGGGGGCTGCTCAGGATCGGGTCGGGGCACGAGGACAAGACTGCCTTATCGGGCCGGTGCTCCGGTGGGCCGGGGCGACGGTGCCCCGTACCGGTGGGTAGGCGAACATCTGCCGGACGGCGCCTCCATACGCGTACCCCGCGGGCTACCGTGGCCGGGTGATATCCGTGCACCGGTCCGAGGACCGCTATCGGGGCGGGGACGAGGCCGCCGGGATCGTCACCCGGCACGCCCTCTCCTTCGGCCCCTTCTACGACCCGGACAACCTCCGCTTCGGCCCGGTCCTGGCCTGCAACGAGGAACACCTCGCCCCGGGCGCCGGTTTCGAGGAGCACCCGCACAGCCATACGGAGATCGTCACCTGGGTCGTCGAGGGCGAGCTGACCCACCGCGACTCGGCCGGCCACTCCACCGTCGTCCACGCCGGGGACCTGGCCCATCTGAGCGCCGCCTCCGGCGTCCGCCATGTCGAACGCAACGACGGCACGGGACCGCTGGCCTTCCTCCAGATATGGCTGGCCCCCCTGGAGCCGGGCGGCGAACCCTCGTACACGGTCGTCCCCGGCATCGCCGACACCACCCCGTACGCCCTGCCGGGCGCGGGCGCGATGCTCCATGCCCGCCGGCTGGCCGGGAACGAACGCACGGCGCTCCCGGACGCGGCGCGCCTCTACATCCACGTCGTGCGGGGGAGGGCGGCTTTCGGCGGCGAGGAGCTGGGCCCGGGTGACGCGGCCCGGATCACCGGCGCCGAGGGCCTGGAGGCGGTCGCGACGACGGGGCCGGCCGAGCTGCTGGTGTGGGAGCTGGCGGGCTGAGCCCCGGCCTGAGCGCTATCCGGACAGCCGGGCCCGCCACAGGTCGCGGAGCAGCGCGATCTCGGCCATGTGGTGGATGAGCTCCAGATTGGCGTTGGCCAGGACGCTGATGTACGCGTCGTCGGGGTCGGAGCCGTACGGATACCGCGAGAGGCCGACCGTGTCGAGCTGTTCCTCGGTGAGTGTGTCCAGGCCCGCGCGGTGGCGGTCGAGCGTCTCCCGGAACCGGTCGAGCGCGAGCGAGGCGGACGGCGTGAAGTCGACCAGCAGATGCGGATCGCGCCGCCGCTCGCCGAAGGTCCACTCCCAGCGGCCCGCGAAGTCGGAGTGCAGATGCCCCAGCCGCCACGCGATGGTGGTGATCGGTACGACGTCGGGCTCCGGCTCACCGTCGAACGCCAGGACCTCCTCGACCCGCTCGACGCTCACGCTCCAGTCCTCGGCTATCTTCGCGACGGACATGCCGTCCGCCGCCTGCCGCGCGACCTCCGCGTACTCGCTCGCCGGGATCTCCGGCGCCCCCTTGTCGAGCACCCACGCGCCCGGCCCGTACGCCCGGGGCGTCACCGCCTCCTCCCGGCGCCGGATCGACCAGCTGCCGGGCGCCGGCTCCCACAGGTACTCCTCGTCCCCGAGCCCCTTCAGCCGGACCTGGGCCATCTCCCGCGCCTGGTCGAACTGCTCGATCAGGACGCTCAGCCGGTCGGTGCGCGGATGCTGGCTGTTCATGGGCGGCTCCCTCTCCGTCGCGCCCCGCGATCCACGGCGCACGGAGGGAAGTTAACGTCTCGCCGCACGGGGGGCGACCGAATTCCCGGGCGGAGGCGGCCGGTCGGCGAGGTGGGCCGGCCGGATGCGCGGCCAGGTGTGCCGTCAGGCCCCGGGGCGATTCTCGTGTTCGTCCGCGATGCGGTCCAGCTCGCGCATCGCCTGGGTGTGCCCACTCATCCGCCGGCTCACATGGCCGGTCGTGAACAGCGCGGTCCCCACGAGGGACACGGGAAGGGAGAGCCCCAAAATGGCCAGGGCCTCGGGCCAGTCGCGTTCGTCCGCGCAGTAATCGCCGCTCCACCGGCCCTCGTTGGCCGTGCCGCCCTCGGTGAACAACCGCGACGCGCACTCGTCGGTGTGGCCGCCGCGGGTTTCGACCGAGTAGCTCGTCAGCAGCAGAATGGCGCACCAGCCCCACAGGAAGGCCGCCAGGAGCAACAGGCCGGTCCCGCAGTCGCGTATGCGGGTGGACCGCTCCCTGAATTCGATGTCGTACTCGCGTGATCGCATGGCGCACGAATCTAGCAGCGCGTGCACTCGGCCAGTCCGTCCGATTCAGCCCGTCCGGTTCAGTCCTTCCGTGCGCGGACGGCCAGGACGGCGACCAGCAGCGGCGGCACGAGCAGGAGCGAGAAGGTCATCGCGTAGCCGCCCAGCCGGCTGGTTCCGGCGGCCGGCCCCGCGTTGAGAGCGGCGGTGGCGAACGCCAGGACGACGACCTGCCCGAGGTTCATGTTGGTCTGCATGGCGCTGGTGGTGTGGCCCAGCCGGTCCGGTGCGCTGTGCGAGAGGGAGAGCACCGTGACACAGGGGTCGAGCATCCCCATCCCGATCGCCGCCAGCGGCATGGCCGCCATGGCGAGCAGGGGGGACGCCCCTGAGAAGCTGCCCGCGACGGCGAAGGCGACGGAAGCAGCCATGATCAGGGCGCCCGCCGTGACGAGCCGATGCCGGGCGACGTCCTGGAGGAGCTTCCCCTGCACCCACGACGCGACCGCCCAGAGCACGGCGGAGGCGGTGAAGGCCACGCCGACCGTCACCGCCGCCACCCGCCGCTCGGTGATCAGCATCAACGGCACCAGCGCCTCGACGGTGAAGTACGTGCCGGAGGTCAGCCCGCGCAACAGCACCGCGGTGGGCAGACCTCGGGCACTGCGCCAGGTGCCCTTCGGCAGCAGGCGGGGCGCGAAGACCACCAGAAGCGCGACGCCGG
This sequence comes from Streptomyces sp. NPDC091649, assembly GCF_044756785.1. Lineage (NCBI taxonomy): Bacteria > Bacillati > Actinomycetota > Actinomycetes > Kitasatosporales > Streptomycetaceae > Streptomyces > Streptomyces sp. NPDC091649. The sequence continues at coordinate 52,761 of NZ_JBIVTR010000008.1, forward strand.
CGACGACGAACAGCAGGTGGCGCGCATCCCACCCCGAGACGCCGTACTGACCGAGCGCCGCGCCCAGACTGAGCATCGCCGCGATCACCAGCGGTGGCCGGGAGGCGCGTGCCTCGGCGGGCGGGAGGCCGTCGGGCAGGGCGTCGGCCCGGTCGCCGCCCCCGCCCGCGTCCCGGTCGTTCGCGGGGGCCCGGCGGAGTACCACCACCAGGGCGATCGCGGGCAGCGCGGTCAGCACGGCCAGACCGAAGAAGACCGTCCGCCAGGACCACGCCTCGGCCACCACACCGGCGACCGGCGGCCCGACCAGGGACGGGATGATCCAGCTCGCGCTCATCATCGCGAGCATCCGGGGCCGCAGGTACTCCGGATACGACTGGCCGATGGCGGTCGTCACCGACACGGCCACCATCCCGGCCGCCAGGCCGTCGACGAAACGGCCGATCACCAACTGCCAGATCGAGACGCTCGACGCCGACACCAGCAGCGTCACCACGGAGAGGACCATGCCCAGGGCCAGCGGACGCCGAGCGCCGGAGTGGTCCGCCCAGTGCCCGCCCAGCACGCCGCCGAGCAGACTCGCGGCCACGAAGCTGCCCGCCACCATGGGGAACAGGGACACCCCGTCCAGATCCTCGGCAGCGGTCGGCAGCGTGGGCACCACGGCCAACGCGGCGAAGCCGGTCAGGAACATCACCGTGGCGAAGGTCAGCGTGGCCGGGGCGTACTGCCGGGAGAAGAGGCCCGGCAGGGTGTCGCTCGGTGCGTCGCTCGGCGGTGGACGGAGGGCGTGTTCCGCGGTCATCGGTTCCCGTTGCGTCGGTTCGGCGAGGTCGTCGTGGGACCGCGGGGCGGGCACCGCACCGCCGCCCCAACGGCGAGCTCGACGCCGCGAGACTTGGTCCAGACCACCTGGGGTCCAGCGGGAAGCTATGTCACGGCCCGACCCCGGGCAACCGAATTTATGGGCCAACTCGGCACCTCGCGCGGTGAGTCGGCGCGGCCCGGCCGGCGGCTACGCGGGCTGCCCGGGCCCGACGCGCGGGAGCGGCTGCCCGGGACATCCGACGAGGGACGCTCGCGGCCGGATGGCCGAGAGCGCCCCGGTCGCTCGGCTCCAAGGGCTGCCCCCAAAGGGCTGTCCCACGATTCCCGGCGGGCGCGACGACAGCTACGGCACCTCTCCGCGTCGTCGGAACGCCCCGAATACATCCCGTACGCGGACGTCCCTCCGCCGCAGGGCTGATGCGTTCTCATATGGCGAGATTGAGCATGGCGGTGGCGTGCTCGGAGCGTGACCTGTAGTGATCAGCTGCGGCGGCGATGTTGGTCCAGCCGGTTTGCCGCATCAGGCCGATGGCCAGGTTGCGCATGGTGGCCATGGCGCGCGGTGCGGTGCCGGTTCGCACCCGTGAGGCGTCCTCGCCGTAGGTCACGTCCCTGACGTGGTGCAGTGCCTCGACCGACCAGTGGTTCTGGATCAGTTCCGAGAGTTGAGAAGGGCCCGCTTGGTCCGGGGCCAGGCTGGTGACGGCGTAGACGGCCGTCGTCTGGACAGCGCCGGTCCTGCGATTGGTGCGGCGGCGCTTGATCTCGATGGCCTGGACGGCGTGGGGGAAGAACAAGCCGGGTTGGACGGTGCAGACCTTCAGGCGATGGACCTCGCGGCGGCCGTGGCCGGTGGCTGTGGTGCGAAATTGCAGCGGGGTCTCGCGCCAGGGAAGCTTCTTGAGCTGCTTGCGGAGTTTCTTCTGGTTGCCCTTGACGGCCAAGAGGTAGTGGCCGCCAGCGGCGATGACGTGCTGGGCGTGGGCGCGCTGGGTGTGCAGGGCATCGGCGGTGACGACCATGCCGCGCAGGTCGATCCGGTCCAGCAGCGGGGCGAAGGCGGGGATCTCGTTGCTCTTCGCCTGAATCTGGCGCTGGGAGATCACGGTCTGAGAGGCGTGCAGGGTGGCAGCGAGCAGGTAGACGGCCCTGCCGGCGCCGGTGCGTGAGCCGCGCACAGCTTTGCCATCGACCGCGAGTCCGCGCAGGGTCTCGCCGGGCTCCTCGACGGGGTCGGTGGCGTAGCGGCCGAGCCAGGCGCCGATGGCGTCGTCCAGGGCGTCGCCGTTAAGGCGGCCCAACAGGCGCCCCAGGGTGGTGGTGTTCGGCGTGGTTGAGGTGAACCCAAGACATTCGCGCAGTTCAGGGCTGCTGCCGGTGCCGAATCTGGCGATGGCGGTCACCGATTTTGCGCCGCCGAGAACGGCGACCAGGCACAGCGCGAGCAAGGAGCCGATTCGGTATCGACGGCCTTGGACACGACGTGGATCGGGTACCTCGTCCAGTATCTGGGCCAGCGTGCGCAGGTCGGCTGGAGGGCATGGGGAGTCGACATCTTCGCGGTGGCATGAGAGGGCGTCGATTAGGGAGGATGACACGCGAACGCGACCCCTGTTCGTGATCTATGGCTTCGACAGCCTTGATCCTCAGGGGTCGCGTTTCACTGCCTCCACGGGGCCATCCGGTCGCTGCTCGATCTATCGGGGTGAACCGCTCGTCACGTCGCCTGAGAACGTGTCCGCCCTGGCTGCGTGCCCCGCAGTGAACCGCTCGACGGCTTCCCAGAGCTCCCCTTCGCGTTGCGGGTCGTAGGACTCCTTCGATGAGCGGTCCGCACGGCTGCGGTCGACGTAGGAGCCGGTCGGCGCCTGGGTCGTGCCGAGGACGACGTCGGCGAGGTAGCGGCCCGCGGCACTGCGACTGGTGGCGAACGGGGTGAGGGTCATCACCGGCATGATGCGGCGCATCGCGAACCGGGAGACGGGTCCTGCGTTGCGGGCGAGGCCGGTGTTGGGGACGAACCCCGGGTTGTAGGCGACGGCGTCGATCCCGGTCGGCAGTCGGCGCGCGTACTCGTGAACCAGGTAGATCGCGGCCAGCTTGCTCGTCGAGTACGCGGTACGCCCGCCGGCCGCGGTGTCCGGCTTGGTGAAGGCGCCCGTGCGGGCCAGGACGCCTGGGGATTTCCAGGCCGGGCCGGGCACCATGCCCATGTTGTGCTTGAAGTCGCCGAAGTGGGTGTCACTGGCGGTGATCACGATCCGGGCGGGAGCGGTGAAGTGGTCCTGGAACAGTCGGACGAACAGGTGGTTGGCGAGGACGTTGACGGCGAAGGTGGCCTCGAACCCGTCGGGTCCCTCAGTCAGCGCGTTCGTGTACTGCATGCCGGCGTTGCCCACGAAGCCGCGCAGCGGCGGCAGGTCACCGCGGTCGAGCCGGTCGCGGATCTTGTCGGCGGCCGAGCGGACGCTGGCCAGTGAGCCGAGGTCCGCCGAGACGTGCGAGACCCTGTGCCCGCCCGCGCCGAGCTCCGCAGTGAGCTGCGCGCCGGAGGAGCCACGGGCCACGACCAAGAGGTGCGCGTCCGGTGACCGGCGCAGGATGTGCTCCGCGGCGACGCGGCCGATCCCGCGGCTCGCGCCCGTCATCACGATGGTGTGCTTCATGGAAGGCTCCTCAATTGGTCAACCGATGGCGCCCGGCTCAGGCGCATCTCCACGTTCGCCGGTGGCGCCACCGCCAACCAGTGCCGTCCCCGTCACTAGGACTGGCAGTACCCAGGCTGATGCGGCACCGCGCAGGGAGAATGAACCCATGGCTTCCTCCCGCTCCGATTTCTTCGCACTCCTGCGCGCCTGGCGCGACCGACTGTCCCCGGCCGACGCCGGCTTCACGATGACGGACGGCCGTCGTGCCCCGGGACTGCGCCGCGAGGAGCTCGCACAGCTGGCCGGACTCTCCGTCGACTACGTCCTGCGCCTCGAACAGGGACGCGCGAAGAACCCCTCTGCCCAGGTCGTCGGCGCCCTCGCCCGGGCCCTTCAGCTCTCCCGCGCCGAGCGCGACCAGCTATACCGAAGCGCCGGGCTTCTTCCGCCCCAGGACGGGACGGTCAGCACCCATGTGCCCCCGGGCATCCAACGGCTCGCCGCGCGCCTGGGCGACGTACCGATCGGGGTGTTCACCGCGGACTGGACCCTGGTGTGGTGGAACACCACGTGGAGCGCCTTGCACGGCGACCCCGCCGTCCTCCCGACCGCCGAGCGCAACCTCGCGCGCGCCCTTTTCGGCAACGGCGCCGCTCGTTCCACGCTGTATCCCATACAGTCCGAGCGCGGACAGGCCGCCTTCGCGGAGTCGATCGTCGCCGACCTCAAGGACGCCGTGTCCCGCTATCCCAGGGACGTCCAGCTCGATCGTCTCGTGCGGGAACTGCGAGAAGTATCCGATGCTTTCGCCCATCGCTGGGCCACACAGACGGCCGCCGCCCAGCACACGACGGACCGCAAGACGATCCGGCATCCGGAGATCGGCGACATCCTGCTCGACTGCGACGTCCTCATCGTCCCCGGCGCAGACCTACGCATGGTCACCTACACGGCAGCGACCGGAAGCAGCGAGGCGGGGAAACTGGACCTTCTTCGCGTCACAGGTAGCCGTACTACCACCGCGTTCCCCTGACCGGCGGCTGGGCGGGTTCGCCACGCGGATGGGCGAACCTCACCGCTCGGCACCGACCACTATCGGTCACGGCCCGAGCACGCACTCGACCCGCTTCGTCTCGCAGCCTGAGAACGCATCAGCCCTGCCCTCCGCCGTGCGATGCACCGCATCCGACGTCGCGCGCTGATCCACCAGGAATGACGGGACTGGCCTCAGCTGCCTACTCCCGCAACCCAAGCGGAAATCTCTTCGCTGAGCTTCTCGGGTGCTTTTGTATGCCCCAAGTACTCGTACGCCAGATGATCAGCGCCAGGATAGTGCTTTCTCCAGACCCTTACCGCGCCCGGCGGAGTGACCGGGTCATGGGAGTTTTCCAGCAGAAGCAGGCTCGGCGCCTCCTTCGGTTCCGGCAGCTTCCACGCAGAGTCTTCATCGCCCGGCATCACCGAGCACGCGTAATGCATACGGGACAGTGCCGCCCCGAGAGGGTTCCTCTCTCGCGAACCCGCCCCTGCCCCCCATCCCTTATACGCCGGGCAGAGATTGGCAAGGTACCCGACGAAATCCGGCAGAACCTGACTGTCGCCGTGACGTCGAGTGAACGCGTAACTTCCCGACTTTATGACTTCTCGGTCGGTTGCGCTGAGCTTCGGCCAGTTGGTCAAGATCTCCCGAAGGGGCTTCTTGTTGCTCTCCATGTTGTTGGAAAGCGAGAAGAGGGCGGTCATCCGCTCGTACTCTTCGACACCGCCGGCGAGACCGGTCGGAGTCGTCGTGTCGCTACCCATCTCCCGTAGCGTCCGGTGAAGCTCTTGCCGGCAATCGGCGGGCGCATCGCTGCTCGTGCACCCCATGACGTCTTGCAAGCCTTCTTCCAGTGCGAGGCTTCGCTCGACCATCAGCGTGGTTGCGCGGGTGCCCGGCGGTGGAGCGGGCGCATCCATGATCGCCCAGCCGCCGGTCCGCTTCAGCTCCGGCATCACAGCACTCGCCCGGACGGCGCCGAACGACTGTGCGTAGACGCCCGAGATCTTTCCCTCTCTCCTGCTCAGTTCCTTGAAGGACTTCTCGTACTCCACGCCGTCGAGGCGGTACAGATCGAGATCGCAGGAGTCCTTGAACTGATCAGGCCATTCCATGACCTGCTGGTCGGAAAGCTCGCCTCCCGCGGATACGCTCGCCAAGCTCCGGAGACAATCCGGGCTGACCTCGTGCACGGCCCAGGGTTCGACGAACATCGCAACGGTCGTGTTCTTCAGCCACGAGGGGAGCAGTGACCTCGTGAGTCCTAGGTCAAGAGGCGTCAGTCCGGGACCTCCAGGATCCCAGAAGACCAGTCCGTCTCGTTCTTCGACCATCGGACCGGCCGAGGAGTGCGATTCCTTCTCGCTCTGAAGCGGTGCGTAGACGACCGCCCATATCCCTGTGGAGAGCAGGTGGCAACGAACAGTCTTGCCGGCGCATGCCCGAGGCGTCGACTGTTTCAGCGTGGTCGACTGCTCGGCTTCGGTCTGACGCCCGTCAGGCTGGTACAGGAAGATGCCTGTGGTGATGACGGCGGCCAAAGCCGCCACGCCGGCGAACCAGCGAGCGACTTTGGCGTAGCCGAGATGGCGTATCCCTAGCATGTTTCGCTTACGTCGTACGAGTCACAGCTGCCCTGGCCATCGGTGAGCCCGTCCTCGAACGTCACACGCTGAAAGTCGTGCATGGACCCTGCGGTGCCCTGCTTCACCTTGAAGGAATGCGTGTACGCAGCCTCGAAGTCCTTGCCGCCATTCCACAGGACAAGTCCCTGATCCATCTGGATCCACTGGCTTCCCGGCTTAGAGGAGTTGTACCAGACCTCGTATTCATCACAGTCGTTGAAGTTGTAGCCGAGCCCCGCCACCGGCGCGTTGACGGAGACCGAGAGGTTCGTGGCGTTGCAGTCCCCCGTGAAGGAGGTCTTGGGGTCGATGTCCTCCCAGGTGACCAACCTGGACTCGATCCCGTCGTACGGGTAGCTCTGGACACGGAGCAGCTTGACGTAGGGGTCGGGGTAGTTGTTGAGGTTCGCCGGCTTCGCCACCCCGAACCGGCTGTACTGGTACCAGTCGTAAGTGCCGCTGCCGTCCTCTGAAAGCTTGTTGCGCTTCCAGGTGAAATGACCTTCACCCATGCCCGGCACTCGGAGAATGTATTGGCCACTCCCGCTGGGCACCCAGTCGGCGGCCATTCCCGGCCCGGCGTACTCCGCGAGACTCGCATCCGGGTTACTGGTCTGCGATTCCAGCGTGACCGACCCTTCGGAAACCTTCACCTTGAGATGGTCGATGCTCATGCCCTTCGGCAGTACCGCTTCGACGTCCCCGTCAAGAAGCGGGATCACCTCAACTTCTTCGGTGCGATAGGTGTTCCCTCGCTCGGCAGCCTGGCGAGTGAAGTCCTGGACCTGCTTGAGCCTGCTGCCCGTCAGGCCGCTTCTGGCACGAGTGTTTCTCGCCTTGGATCTAGCCTCCTTGAACTCCTCGGAGCTCACTTTCCATTCCTTGCGCTCCTTCTTGAGGCTCGCTCTGACAACCTTGTTGTCAGTCTTGCTGAGGCGTTCTTCCACCGTCTTGGCGCGCTCGCTCCGGGAAAGGCCCTTGGTGTCCTGCTGCTCTGCGGCCTGTACGGGGACAGACAATCCTCCCAGTATTACACCTGCAGCTATCAGTGTTGCTGCTGCTCGACGCATGGGGGCTCCTCGTTGAGTAATGAAAGTGATGACGGCGCAAGCCCGGTGGGTATCGATCACCCATGATCGTTTGGCTTGCGTCCGGGGAAAGCTACCCGGGCCCGAGCGAGCGGAACAAGATCACGCATTCCATCGTGATCGGAGTGTCACCTTTAAGATTTCTTGTGGTTTCACCTATTTCAGGATCTTCGCGGCGAAATTCTCGATGCACGCAATGGGTGGCACGCATTTGTGCCCCACGCGCATGGACGGCTTCAAGTTCCCCTTGAGGTCGGCCTGTTGGCGATGTCCCTGGCCCGGACGGCGTGTGCAGGCACGTCACGGATCGCTGCCCCGCTTCCCGGTGGGCGCCCGCTTCACGTCGGTGCCCGCTTCCCGGCGGCGCTCGATGCCGACAGCGGCGGGACGCTCGACCGCGCCTGGTACGTGGAGACGTGCGCCGTCTTCGCCTCCATGTCCGCTTCGAGAAGGACATGGCCGGTGTCACGGCCTGCGTACGCCTGGCCGGCTACGAGAAGCCGCTGACGGAAACGGCGAGCCGGTCGCCGGTCGGGCCGCCGCTCCGGGGTACGGCCCGCGCTTGCCGCCGTCCTCGGTCACCGGCGCCGTGACGGTGACCGAGGGCGGCCGACTCGCCTTCGTGTGGGCCGCGAGGAGCAGAGCGACAGCCCGCGCGCGTCCGCCCAATCTTCTCGCTGGATGACGAAACGAAGGACGGCGTATCCCGGACACAGCCCCCCCCCACGGAATCCACACATCATGGAACGGCGGCCGTGAACTGGCACTGAGGAGCGGAGCGGGGCTCGCCCGATAGGGGGACTTGCCATGTCGCCATCTATGCAGCGCGCCGATGTGCCCATTAGTCGGATTCAACCCGTGATTACCTGTTCCGTCGTTCCACCATTTTATGAGGGAGGCGCTCTGACCTGCGCGTATGGAAGACCCAGCCAGAACGGATTGACGGACATCAATGCCTCATTCGTGGATGTTTCGGAAACTTTCTGAAGTCGTACAACCAGTAGCCCTTCTCGAGTGTCTGCCCATCGGTTACCGCATTGTCTTGAGGAGGAAATGTGACGAAAATGTGCCGATATAAGTTGAGAGGGTCTGGCCCCCGGGGGCTGCCCACAGCTCTTTCCCTGGCCCTGGCGCTGACCGCGCCACTGGTTGGAACGCAGTCGGCGGCCGCCGACGAGAAGCCCACAAAGCCGTCCTCCCAGGAGCACACCCCGGAAGAGACCCGGGCGCTCGCGAAGGCGGCCGACACCGGCGAACCGGTCGAGATCCTGTCCCACCGCACCGAAACCGCGGAGACCTTCGCCAACCCCGAGGGGTCGTTCACCACCGACCAGTACGCCCTCGCCCAGCGGGTACGCAAGGGGGGGCAAGCTGGTCGACATCGACACGGCGCTCGCACGCAACTCCGACGGAACGCTGTCCACCAAGGCCACTGAGGTCGGGGTGACGTTCTCCGGTGGCGGAGAGGGGCCGCTGGCGACCGTCTCCCGCGACGGACGCAGCATGTCCTGGTCCTGGCCGGGTGAGCTTCCCTCCCCCCAGGTCGACGGGGACACAGTGATCTACCGGAACGTCCTGGACGACGTGGACCTCAAACTCAAGGCGGGCACCGCCGGGTTCGGCCAGCTTCTCGTGGTGCACAACGAGAAGGCCGCCGGGAACCCCGCGCTCGCGCAGATCAAACTGCCCTTGGAGGCGGTGGGGTTGACGGTGAATGCCGACGAGCACGGCAACCTGCGCGCGCTCAATCCGGCCGGCCAGGAAATCTTCACGGCGCCGACGCCGATGATGTGGGACAGTAACCGGCCTCCCATGGCCCGGAGCGCCGACCACCCCTCCCCGCCGTCACCGGCCCACGAATTCGAGGCGCCCTACGGGGCACGTGAAGGCGCGGTGGGCGTTGCACTCGACGACGGCCACCTGTCACTGACGCCCGACCCCGACATCCTCAGGGGCGACGACGCCCAGTACCCGGTCTACATCGACCCCGCCGTCTCCGGCTCCCGCGAGGCATGGACGATCGCCTACAGCAGCGCGCCGTCCACGGCCTTCTACAACGGCAACGGCTGGGACGAGGGGGACGGCAACAAGGTCACCTCGTCCGCCCGGGTCGGCAACCCCGGTGACGGGACCTCCCGTTCGTTCTTCCGGATGGACACCAACAACCTCTGGAACACCAACAAGGTGATCTCCAGCTCCACCTTCAGGATCAAGAACAGCTACTCGTACTCCTGTACCCATCGCGAGGTGCAGCTCTGGCGTACCGGCTCCATCAGCTCCTCCACCACCTGGTCCAAGCAGCCCTCGTGGTATGTGGAACTGGCGGCGGTCAGCGACGCCAAGGGCTACTCCTCCTCCTGTCCGGCCGGCAATCTCGCCTTCAACGCGACCGCCGGCGCGAAGCAGGCCGCCTCCAGCAAGTGGAACAACCTCACCCTCGGCCTGCGTGCCACCACCGAGAGCGACAGGCTCGCTTACAAGCGGTTCGACGCGAAGTCCGCGGTGCTGTCGACCACGTACAACACCGTTCCCAACGCCCCGAGCGCCCTGGACACCATCCCCAGCACGAAGAACAGCGCGGGTTGCGGCAACACGGCGCCGTACGGCCTGATCGGGAACACCGACATCTATCTGACCGCCAAGGGCGCCGACAAGGACGGCGGCACCGTCAGGGTCAAATTCCACCTCTGGCCCACCGGTCACCACCCCAACGACGATCCCGACGGGGTCATCATCGTCAACACCACCGTCTCCGTCGCTTCCGGCACTGTCGCCAAGCTCAAGGTCACCAAAGCGAAGCTGCAGCCGCACCTGGCCACCGCGAACGGAAACTTCTCCTGGAAGGCCCAGACCAGCGACGGCACTCTCGCCTCCGACTGGACCCCGACCAAGGGCGCACCCGGTTGCCGGTTCGTCTTCGATCCCAACCGGCCAAGCACCCCGCCCGGTGTGACCTCCAGCCAGTTCCCCGACGGCAGCAACGGCTGGCCCGTGACCACCGGGACCGTCCGCTCCGAGGGGACCTTCGCCATCACCAGCGGCGGCGTCGCCGATGTCACCAGGTACGAGTACTGGAGCGACTGGGATGCCACCCGCCGCACCGCCGTCCCCGGCGCGGCCGGCGGATCGGTCTCGGTGAAGCTCACGCCGACCGTCGCCGGCGCCAACCAGCTCTACGTCCGCAGCCTCGACAAGGTCGGCAACTACTCCGACACGACCACCTACCTCTTCTACGCCAACGGCCCCAAGACCCCCGACAAGCCCGGCGACCTCAACGGCGACGGCAACGCCGACCTCTGGGCCGTCGACCAGGCAGGCACGCTGTACCCGTTCTTCGGCGCCGGTGACGGTACCGTCGCCAAGGCCGCGTTCCGCTCCACCTCCATCGACTTCACCGGTGCGCAGATCAGCCACCGGGGCGACTGGACCGGCGACGGCTACGAGGACCTCATCACCCTGCGCCCCGAAGACGGCGCCAACCGTCTGTGGATGCACCCCAACAACGGTGCCGGCTACGCCTGTTCCGCCTGCGAGAACGGCCCCGAGCGCCAGGAGCTCACCGTCTACGACCCGGCCAACGACCACTGGTCCGGCGGCGTCAAGCAGATCCTCGCGGTCGGCGATGTCGACGGCGGTATGGACACGGACGGTGACGGTACCGAGGACATCCCTGGTTTCTCCGACCTCATCGTCAATGACGGTGAGTACATCTGGCTCTACTACGGCGCCCCGGACTACCGCCTCGACAGCCACCGCGACCCGGTTCTCCTTGCCGGCCCGGACGACCCGATCTCGGCGGACGGATCGCCCATCAACGAAGTCACGCTGGCGGCCCCTGGTGACTTCAACGGCGACGGCCGCGTTGACCTGGTCGTCCGTTACGACCGTCCCGGTATCGGTGGATCTGTGTGGGTATTTCACGGCAGTGAGAACGATGCGGACCAGTCGTTCGACATCAGCCTGAACGACCGCGTCAGGGTCGGTACGAACTGGTCCACGGACACCGTGCCGCAGTTCACCGCAGCGCCCGATGCCAACAACAACGGCAAATTCGACCTTTGGCTCACGACGGCGAACTCGGGGCGACTCCGGTTCTTCGCCGACTACACCACAGCCGGACAGGCCGAAGTCACCATCGCATCCGAAGCCCTGGCCGGCTACCAGACCATCGGCTGACCGGCAGATCCGCCGACTGAACCGACGGGGAAAGGCGGCGGCCGTGGCCTGCGGGCCCCGGCCGCCGCCTCACCGGACGTGCTGGGTCAGCGCAGCCCGTCCACGAACGCCTGCCAGGCGTGGGCCCCGAGGACGATGGCGGGGCGGGTCGGGTTCTTGCTGTCGCGGACGGGGACGGACCCGCAGGGGGAGCCGACGGCGGTCTCGACGCACTCGCCGCCGGTGCTGCCGCTGTACGAGGAGGTCCGCCAGGCCGCGCCGCCGGTCACGGTGCACTCGACGCATTCGCCGCCGGTGTTACCGCTGTAGCTGGACTTACGCCACTCCGCGCTCTTCAGGTCAGGGCCGGTCTCCATAACGCTCCTCCATCACGCGGCTGATCCGCGCCACCGATTCCTCGACGGAGAGTGCGGTGGCCTGGAGGTGAGCGTATCGGAGCGAGCCCTCTCTGACCGTCTCCGGGCTGGCCGTCATATGGCCGGAGATGACGTCCTCGGTGTAGATGACGTCCGGGTCGTCCTCGAAGCGCATGCCGGTGAACGAGCCTGCCAGGCTCGCGTGTTCACCCGCCTCGAACGGCAGCACCTGGATCCGCATCCAACGGTGCGCCGCGTAGTCCAACAGCCTCTGGAGTTGGGCCCGCATCACCTCATGGCCGCCGATCGGCCGGTACAGCACCGCCTCGTCCAGGATCGCCCAGGCCAGCGGCGGCTTCTCCCGCTCCAGGATCCGCTGACGCTCCATCCGGGCGGCGAGCAGACCCTCCAGGTCGTCCGGCATACCGGTGGCCAGGACCGCCCGCGCGTACTCCTCCGTCTGCAACAGCCCGTAGACCACCTGCGCCTGGTACGTCGAGATGTACGCCGCCTTCGCCTCCATGTCCGCGTACGGCTGGAACCACGTCGGCAACTGGCTCCGCAGCACCAGCCCCACCAGCCGCGAGAACATCCCGTCCGTCCCCAGCGCCGCGTCCAGCCGCTCCGAGAAGTCGCGCGTGGGGATCTTTCTCGTCGTCTCGATCTGGCCGATCAGCGAGCCCGTGCAGAAGATGATGTCGCCCAACTGCGGCTGCGTCAGGCTCTGGGCCTCGCGTCGGCGGCGCAGTTCCCCGCCGTAGTAGGCGAGCGGGGAGGCGTCGGGATCGAGCGTCTGGATGTTGGCCACGGATGGACCTCCGGGTGCAACGCCTCGCGGCGTTCGTTTCGGTACGTAGCCGAGCGTAGCCATCACATCGCAGCCTGGTGACATGAATCACGTACTCGTCCCCCGGAGGGATCCCGGGGAGCCCGTCTACCGCGCCGACTTCGCCCTCGGCGAGCACTCCGCCCCGCATCTGCGCCGCGTCCTGCGGCTCTACCTCACGGCCTGGGAGCTGCTGTTCCTCGCCGACGCCGCCGAACTGGCGCTCACCGAGCTGATCGCCAACGTCGTGCGGCACGTGCCCGACCGGCGCGGCCAGACCTTCATCTTCCGGCTGCCGCGCGGCGAGGGCGTCCGCGTCGAAGTCACGGACAGCAGCCCCGCCGTGCCCCTCGCCATCACCGGTGATCCGTTGGACGACGGGGGCCGAGGGCTCGTCCTGGTCGATGCCGTCACCGACGCGTGGGGAATCATCAAGCGGTGGGACGGCAGCGGCAAGACCGTCTGGTTCGAGTGTCTGACGCCGCCGGAGAAGGGCGGCAGCCGGTTCAGGCCAGCTCCGCCAGAACCGCGTCCGTGAACGGGGTCCACGCCTCAGCCGCCCACGGGCCGAAGGCCCGGTCGGTCAGCGCGACGCAGGCCGCGCCCGCGACCGGGTCGATCCACAGGAACGTGCCCGACTGGCCGAAGTGCCCGAAGGTGGCCGGGGAGGACGAATTTCCCGTCCAGTGCGGGGACTTGGCGTCGCGGATCTCGAAGCCGAGTCCCCAGTCGTTCGGGTTCTGGTGGCCGTAGCCCGGCAGCACGCCCTTGAGGCCCGGGTGGACGACGCTCTGGGCCTCCAGGACCGTACGCGGGTCGAGGAGGCGGGGGGCCTGCACCTCGGCGGCGAAGCGGACCAGGTCGGTCAGGGTGGAGACGCCGTCGCGGGCGGGAGAGCCGTCCAGGGTCGTGGAGGTCATGGACAGGGGTTCCAGGACCGCCTGGCGCAGGTACTCCGCGAACGGGATGCCGGACGCCTTGGCGATGTGGTCACCCAGCACCTCGAAGCCCGCGTTGGAGTACAGGCGGCGGTTGCCGGGCGGGGCCGTCACCCGGTGCTCGTCGAAGGCGAGTCCGCTGGTGTGGGCGAGGAGGTGGCGCACCGTGGAGCCCTCGGGTCCGGCCGGCTCGTCCAGCTCGACCGCCCCCTCCTCGTACGCCACCAGCGCCGCGTAGGCCGCGAGCGGCTTGGTGACCGAGGCGAGGGGGAAGCGGTGGTCGGCCGGCCCGTGCGTACCGAGGACGGTGCCGTCCGCCCGTACGACGGCGGCCGCCGCCGTCGGAACCGGCCAGGTGTCGATGATGCGCAGGCTCTCCATGCGTTCGAGCCTAACCGCCGCGTGCACCGCCTGAGTCCCGGGCCCCGGGATGCCCGGGGCTCAGGCGGTGCGCGTCACGCGGCCAGCGGCGCGAGCCGGGTGCCGAGGGCCATGATCCGCATCCCGCGTTCCGTGGCGTCGGCCAGGAACTCGCCGCTCCTGCCGATCGCCTCCACCAGCGTCATCGGCGCGGGCAGGATCGCGCTGTACGCGTCCACGCCCACCGCCCGCACGTCCTGCGCGCCCGGCCCGATCGTCCCGGCCAGCACCAGGACCGGCACCCCGGCGGCATGGGCCCGGCGGGCGACCTCCGCCGGGATCTTCCCGCGTACGGTCTGGTGGTCGAGCGTCCCCTCCGCCGTGATCACGAAGTCGGCGCGGGCGAGGCGCGCGTCCAGGTCGAGGCCGTCGAGCAGGACGTCGTAGCGGGGGAGGAGGCGGGCCCCCACGGCGGCGAGCCCGGCCCCGAGGGCCGCCGGACGCGCCCGTGCCGGGAGCCGTGCGCAGGTCGATCGGGGCACCGGACGGCGGGGCGAAGACCGGGGCCAGGTCCCGCGAGAGGACGGCGGCCAGCCGCTCCAGGCCCGCCGAGAGCAGCTCCACCTCCGCCGGGGTGGCCCCCTTCTGGGGCCCGAACACCCGGGCCACCCCGCGCTTCCCGCACAGCACGTTGTACGGGTTGCAGGCCACGAGCAGTTCCGTGCGGGCCGGCCTCGGGTCGAGGCCGGCCGGGCCGACGCGCTCCAGCTCGTGCAACGACCCGCCGCCCGGCGCAGTTCACGGCCGTGGCGGTCGGTCAGCCGGGCCCCCAGCGCCTGGAGGGCCCCCGCGCCCCCGTCCGAGATGCCCAGGGGCACGGCGACGACGGCCGCCAGGGCCGCCAGACGAGGTGAGAAGGCCATGTGTTCACCCTGACTGTCCCGAACGGTTCGAACATGAAGCCAGGATGGACATTCCTTCATCTCCGGTTGGGGGCCTGTGCATGGTGGAGATCCGCGCCCCGCACGGGGTCCGTCCCCGCACGGGGCAGGGCCGTATCGGAGCGACTCGTCGCTTCCGCTTGCTTGGAGTGCACTCCAGGTATTTAGCGTGGGGGCATGACGGTGCCGGACAAGGACAGCTACACGATCAGCGAGGTCGTCGCCCTCACCGGGCTCACCGCGCACACTCTGCGCTGGTACGAGCGCATCGGGCTCATGCCCCATGTCGACCGCTCGCACACCGGCCAGCGCCGCTTCAGCGACCGCGACCTCGACTGGCTGGCCTTCGTCGGAAAGCTCCGGATGACCGGAATGCCCGTCGCCGCCATGGTGCGGTACGCGGAACTGCTGCGCGAGGGCGAGTCCACCTTCGAGGAACGGCAGGAGCTGCTGGAGACGACCCGCCGCGACGTGATCACGCGGATCGCGGAGCTGCACGACACCCTCGCCGTCCTCGACCACAAGATCGAGTTCTACGCGGGCGCCCGCAGGGCGCCGGAGAGGCACAACGTCTGATGACTGTTGACAAGATCGCCACCGTGGAGCTGGGCTCCGGAGGACCGCGGGTCGGCGTCCAGGGCCTCGGCTGCATGGGCATGAGCGAGTTCTACGGCACGACCGACGAGGCCGCCGCCCGGGACACCCTGGACGCGGCCCTCGAAGCCGGCGTCACGCTCTTCGACACCGCCGACGTCTACGGGCGCGGGGCCAACGAGGAGTTCCTCGCACCGTTCGTCGGGGCCCACCGGGACGAGATCACCCTCGCCACCAAGTTCGCGCTGGTGCGCTCCGACGACCCCGGCTACCGGGGCGTGAGCAACGACCCCGCGTACATCCGCACCTCCGTCGAAGCGAGCCTGCGCCGACTGAACACGGATGTCATCGACCTCTACTACATGCACCGCCACGACCCGGCCGTGCCGTTCGCCGAGTCGATCGGCGCGATGGCGGAGCTGATCCAGCAGGGCAAGATCAAGCAGATCGGGCTGAGCGAGGTGACCGGTCCCGAGCTGCGCGAGGCGCACGAGGTGCACCCGATCGCCGCCCTCCAGTCGGAGTGGTCCCTCTTCAGCCGGGACGTGGAGATCAGCGCGCTCGGCGCGGCGGTGGAGCTGGGCGTCACGCTCGTGCCGTACTCGCCGCTCGGCCGGGGCTTCCTCACCGGGGCCTTCACCGACGCGGGCAGGGACCTCGCGGCGAACGACTTCCGCGCTCACCAGCCCCGGTTCACCGGCGACAACGCCAGGACGAACGCCGCCCTGCTGGAGCCCGTCCACCAGATCGCCGCCGCGCACGGGGCGACCGCCGCGCAGGTGGCCCTCGCCTGGGTCCAGCAGCGTGCCCGGGTGCACGGGCTCAACGTGGTGCCGATCCCCGGCACCCGTAAGCGCAGCCGCCTGCTGGAGAACGTGGCGGCGACCCGGCTGACCCTGACGGCGGCGGAACTGGCCGTGCTGGAGCCGATCGCGGGGCGGGTGGCGGGGGACCGGTACCCGGATATGAGCCTGACGTCGGCGGCCCGGGAGTAGCCGCCACCGGGAGTCCGGGGACCTCACGCCAGCCCCAGCGCGAACACCGCGAACCCCGCCGCGAGCAGTCCCGCCAGCGCGCGGCGGGCGTTCGCGGCGCGGGTGCCCGCCTGCCACGGCGCCTCGAAGCGGCGCGCGTACCGGGCGATCAGCACCAGCAGTCCGGCGAACACCGGCAGCCAGGCGATCCGGGCGAGGATCCAGCCCACCGCGTCCGGCGCGGTCGTCAGCCCCGCCACGGCCGTCCCCGCCCCCGCGAGCGAGGCCGGTACGGCGGCGGCCAGCATCGCGGTCTGGTGCCAGCACAGGATCGTCATCGCGGACAGGTTCACCACCACGACCGGCGCCCAGACCAGTGGATTGCGCAACAGCCGCCCGAGCCGGTCGCGCAGCAGGATCGCCGCCCCGCTCTGCGCCGCGGCCAGCGCCACCACCAGCAGTGACGGCGGATGCGAGTTCGTCCGCGCCTCGCCCGGCACCCCGACCATCGACGCCGGGTAGTGGAAGACGAGCAGCAGCGCGGCGAACAGCACCCCGCCGCCGATCAGCAGCAGCCGGGCCCCGCGCCTCCCGATCCGCCCCTCGCCCCACGACACGCCCAGCTGATACGCGAAGAGCCAACCGGGCAGGATGTTGAGCGCGCTCAGCCAGGACGGCATCGCCTCCGCGAAGGGCCCGTAACGCAGGAAGTCCACCACCGCGACCGACGCCAGCAGCGGCAGCGCCGCCCAGCCGCCGAGCTTCCGCGCCAGTGTGACGCAGAGCGGGGTGAGGGCCGTGACCACGGTGTACACCCCGACGAACCAGAGCGGCTGGATCACCAGCGTCGACGCCGTACGCAGGGTGTCGCCGGGCACGCCCAGCGCGGACAGGGCGGCGAGCAGCACCGCCCACACGGCGGTCACCCCGAGCACCGGCCGGCCGAGGCGGGCCAGCCGGCCGCCCAGCCAGGCGGCCGTCGTCGAGGTCCGGCGGCGGAAGGAGAGCACCGAGGCGTATCCGCCGACGAGGAAGAAGATCCCCAGCATCTGGAGCACCCAGCTCGCGGGCGCGAGCCCGGCGAACGTCGAGAGCGGGCTCGCGTTGTGCAGGCCGTCGGCGTCCAGCCGGAACCCGCCGAGCATCCAGTGACCGAGCGGCACGGCGAGCAGTGCCAGGGCCCGCAGACCGTCGATGGCACGGTCTCGGTGGGCGGGGGTGGACGCGTCGATACGGTCCGCGAACCGCCGGCCGTACTTCCGCGGGGCGTTCATCGGGCCGCGCCTTCCGGGGCCGGGGCGGCTTCCGCGTCCGGGGCGGCTTCCGTCGCGTCGCCGCGTGCGATGGCGGCGAAGGTCCGCAGCGAATCCGTACCCGGCTCGAAGTAACCGGCATGGCCCCGGGCCTCGTCCGCCGGCACCCGCCGGGCGCCGAACGCCGGATCGGACGGGTCCGTCCCGTGGCCGAGGCCCGCGAAGCGCACGTTCGGCACGTCGTCGATCCAGTCGGTCGGATCCTTCGCCGCCCACACCCGGGCCTTGGTCCGCAGCGCCTCGACGTCGTCGGCCCGCATCCCGGGGGAGCCGAGGACCACCAGGTCGGTGGCGGCGAGACGGGGCGCGGCCAGTCCGCAGACCACCGAGCCGTAACTGTGGCAGAACACGGCCGGCTCGGGCAGGCCGTCCGCCGTCAGCCCCTCCGCGAACCGGGTGAGCCGCCCGGCCCCCGCCTCCGCGAGGGTGCCGGTGGCCGCGTCGAGGCCGACGCCCACCGGGGTGGTGTACCCGACCCAGGCGACGACGGCGGTCCCCGGACCGGCCGCCCTGTGGAGCGTCCTGGCCATGCCGACCGGGGCCCCGTGAGGAGCGGTCTTCCGGTCGAAGGTCCCGGCGTCGTTGTCGGACCCCGGCACCAGCACCGAGACCCGGTCCGCCGCCCGCAGGTCTCCGAAGACCTCGGCGACCTGGCCGCGTCCCCGCGGGTCGAACGCGAGGATCTGCCGGCCGGCAGCGGCGAGCGAACGGTAGCGGGGGTCGTCGGCGGCGGCCAGTGCGAGGGAGTTGGCCCGGTAGCGCAGTTCGAGGGGAGCCCCGTCCAGGTTCCCGACGACGGACGGGTGCCGCACGAGCAGGAGTTGCCGCTCGCCGGGGCTCAACTCCGCGAAGAACGCAGCGACGTCGGCGGGCGTCGCACGCTCCGGGTCGGGCAGCTCCGCCCCCACCGACGCCCGGTCCGCCCGCCACTGCGTACTGCCCGGCGGCGGCCCGGTCAGCGCCTGCTGCGCATCCGTCGAAACCCAGCCCGCGGTTCCCGTCACCACGCTGGTAGCCAGTGCGAACGCGACCAGGGTCCTCGCGTATCGGCGCATCGTGCCCTCCCTCTCCGGAGCCGCACCGACCGGTGCGACCGGGAGGAAGGTAGGAAGAGGACGGGTGAGGGGGCGTCACACCGGGGAGCCAACCGCGGGATGCTACTGAGGTAGGGGGTGGGCGAGGAGCATCCACGGCCGCGGGGCCACGCGCCCGCGAAGGGGCACACGGCCGGGTCGGCTCACGCGCCCGCGCGCATGAGGCTTCGCCGTACGGCGAGGTCTACGGTCCGTCCCGCGGGCTGCCGTACGGCGGGACGGACCGTACGAGGTCCCGCGAGCTGCCGTACGGCGGCGAAACCTCCTACGCGCCCGCGTCCCCCGGCGTCACCAGCCCCGACTCGTACGCGAAGATCACCGCCTGCGCCCGGTCCCGCAGGTCCAGCTTGGCCAGCACCCGCCCGATGTGCGTCTTGACGGTCTGCTCGGCCAGCACGAGGCGCCCCGCGATCTCCTGGTTCGACAGTCCCCGGGCGATCAGCTCCAGCACCTCGCTCTCGCGCGGGGTGAGGCCGTTCAGCCGGAGGGCCTGGCCGCCGCGCGTCGCCCCGGAGGGCCGCTGCGCGGCGAAGTCCGCGATCAGCCGCCGTGTCACCGAGGGGGCCAGCAGGGCGTTCCCGGCCGCCACCACCCGTACCGCGGCGATCAGATCGGCGGGCGGGGCGTCCTTCAGCAGGAACCCGGAGGCTCCGGCGCGCAGCGCCTCGTACACGTAGTCGTCGACGTCGAACGTGGTGAGCATCAGGACCTTCGGCCGGTGCACCACCCCCACCGGCGGGTTCAACAGCTCGCGTGCGGCGGCCAGTCCGTCCATCTCCGGCATCCGGACGTCCATCAGGACGACGTCGGGATGCTGGTTGCGGCTGACCTCGACGCCCCGGCGGCCGTCCGCCGCCTCGCCCACCACGTCGATGTCGCTCTGCGCCGCCAGCAGCGCCGCGAACCCGGCCCGCACCATGGCCTGGTCGTCGACGATGATCACGCGGATGGTCACAGGTCCTCCGGAGGGGGTGGGGTGGCCGGGGAGGCGGCCGGGGGCAGCGGCATCCGGGCGGCCACCCGGAATCCGCCGTCGGGCAGCGGCCCGGTGTCCAGCGTGCCGCCGGTCAACCGTACGCGCTCCCGCATCCCCACCAGCCCGTGCCCGGTCCCGGTGCTCTCCAGGGGCGAAGCGGGCGTCGGCGCGGGCCCGTTGACGACCAGCACGTGCAGATGGCCGTCGGACGTTCGGACCGAGATCCGGGTGTGCGCCCCGGGCGCGTGCCGCACCACATTGGCCAGCGCCTCCTGCACGATCCGGTAGGCCGACAGGTCCACCGCGGGCGGCACCTCGCCGAGGTCCGCGGCGAGCGACAGCTCCGCCGGCAGCCCGGCCCGTACCGTCGCCTCCACGAGCTGCTGGAGCCGGTCCAGGCCCGGCTGCGGTGCCCGGTCACCCTCGGTGCCGTCGCTGCGCAGCACCGACAGCAGCCGCCGCATCTCGCCGAGGGACTCCCGTGCCGCCGCCGCGATGGCGGCGAACTCCTCCCGCGCCGGTTCCGGCAGCCCGGAGATCCGGTACGGCGCGGAGTCCGCCTGCACGGTGATCACCGACATGTGGTGCGCGACCACGTCGTGCAGCTCACGCGCGATCCGGGTCCGCTCCTCCAACAGCGTGCGCTGCGCCCGCTCCGCCTCGCTGATCGTCTCCTGCTCGGCCAGCCGCCGCGTCGCCTCGCCGCGCTCCCGTACCGCCCCGCCGATCACCAGGACCACCGCGCCGAGGATCGGCAGCAGCAGGGCGCTGCCGCCGGCCCGGTCCGGGGCGACCAGATGCAGCACCAGCCCCGCCGCACCCGTCGCCGCCCACACGGCGACCAGGGTCCGCCGTGTCTCGCGCAGACCGAGGGCCAGCAGCAGGAAGAGGTACGCCACCAGCACGGGGGGAATCCACGGCCAGACGTCGTGCCGCCCCTCGGAGTGCGCCAGCAGAACCAGTGCGCCCGCGATGTCGGCCGGGAAGATGATCCACCACGCCTGGAGAGGCCGGTGGGCCAGCATCAGCAGAGGGGCCGCCTGGGCCACGCCGAGTGCCCCGGCCAGTGCGCCGGGCACGTCGTACTGCGAGGTCAGGACGTTGATGGTGACCGGGATGAACGTCGCGGTCAGGGCCAGCACCACGGCGTACGGCAGCAGCCGCTGCCACAGCTTCGGGGCGTCCGCCAGCAGCGGGGTGGACGGATGGGACGCGTGGGACAGCCCGTGGGCGAGCTCGCGCAGATTGCGGCGGGCGGCGCTCAGCAGGCCGTCGGCGGGCGGCGGGGGCCCGGGGGAAGTGGACATGGCCCGATCAGCCTAGGCAGACCGGGGCGCCAGGGGCGTCATACCGGGGGCCCGACCCCGGCTGGTTCGCCTCATACCCCGGTACGGGGTCACAGTTCCGCGAGCAGTTGGGCCTTCTTCGCGCTGTACTCGGCGTCCGTCACCAGTCCGGCCTGATGCAGCTCGCCGAGGTGATGTATCCGCTCGGCGATGTCGGCCGGATCGCGCCGCCCGGCGTTCACCAGGGCCGGGGCGGGCACGGTGGGCGCGGGCTGGGTGCGGCGTACGGATTCCAGGACGGCGGCGGCGAAGGGCAGCGACTCGTGCACCGGCCCGTAGCCCAGGCCGAACAGCACGGCGGCCGGGTCCTGGTCCGCGCGGGCGGCCGGGGGCTCGGCGGGCCCGTCGGGCGACGCCCCGCTGTCCGCGTGCCCGGAGCCGCCGGGACCGTGCAGATCGCCCAGGCTGCCGCCGGTGCGGTGGTCGGCAGGAACCGCCGCGCGCGGCACCAGGCGCAGGTAGCCGTCCAGCGCCTCGGGCGAGCGCCATACGATTCCGGCCAGTTCGCTCACACGGAAGGTCTGGTCCCCGGCCTTCCACTTGGCGCTGGAGGCCCCGGTCCAGGACCACCGGAAGGAGATCCGCTCGCCGTCGAAGCTGGCCCGGCCGTCGTACGCCTTGAAGTTCATCGGGGCCTCTGGGGCCGCCACCAGGAAACGGTCGGCGCTCTCGCCGGACGCCGGGTCCAGCAGGGCCCGCAGCTCCTCCGCGTAGTACTCGGCGAGCACCTCCCGCTCCGCCGGAAGCACCAGGCGATAGGGGTCGCACCCCTCCTTGAGCTGCCCGGAGGCAGCCTCCACCAGAGGATCGGCACCCGGTCTCGGCACGGCACGCAGGACCACCGTGCTCCGCTTGCCCGGGGACAGCGTCACCGACGACAGCGCCGCATACGGGATGCGGCGTTCCCGGAGGCTCTGGAAGAGCTTCGGTGTGCGGATGCCCCGTTCGAAGCGGATGAGCACGGAGTCGGTGTCGAACTCCCAGGTGGCATGAATTCCGGCCAGCACATCACCCATGTGCCTCATCGTATGCGGCACAGTCGCCCGCGTCCCCCCTCGGAGTAAGTCCCAGTTAATCCGTCCGACACCGGCCTCTACGCGCGTCAGCCGTCCCGCTCGCCGGAAATACCGCTGTGGCACCCGCTGTCGACGCTCGCGCAGCTGACCGACCCGTACGCTCCGACGCCGATCGCGGCGAAGTTGTCGAGGCTCTCGGTGCCCGGTTCGAAGTAGCCGCTGTGCCCGGCCGCCCCGGCCGCCGAGACGATCCGCGCCCCGAAGGCCGGGTCTACCGGGTCGGCCCCGTGACCGATCCCGCCGAACTCCAGATGCGGTACGTCCCCGATCCAGTCGTCCCCGTCCCGCGTCGCCCAGATCCGGGCGTCGGTGTCCAGCTGTCCGGCGTTGGCGGCCCGCATGCCGGGGCTGCCCGCGACCGCGATGTCGGCCACCCGGCCGGGGGCCAGGCGCGCGGCCACTCCGCACACCACCGAGCCGTAGCTGTGGCAGAACAGCGAGACCTTCGAGGCGCCGGGCAGTGCGCCGACCATCGCGTTCAGCCGGACCGCACCGTCCGCCGCGAGCCCGCCCAGCGCCGCGTCCATGCCGAGACCGGCCGGGGCGGTGTAGTCGGCCCACGCGATGACGGCCGTGCGGGTGCCCGGGGCGGCCGAGCGCTCCGCCCCGTACAGGGACTTGGCCATGCCCACGGGCGCCCGGTACACGCGCTCGGTGCGTTCCAGGGTCAGCAGATGGGTGTCGACGCCCGGCACGACGACGGAGACCCGCGAGGCCCGGTCGAGATTTCCGAACACCTCGGCCGCGCGGCCCTTCCCCGACGGATCGAAGGCCAGGATCTGCCGCTTGCCCGAGAGCAGCGACCGGAACCGGCCGAGGCGCCTCTCCGCCTCTCCGCGCCCGTCCGGCGAGAGTCCCTCGTCACGCGCCCGCTCCTTCTCGACGGCCACGGCCTGCCGGAGGGCCACCCGGTTGGCGTAGTAGCGCAGCGTGACCGGCGCTCCGTTCAGATTCCCCACCACCGAGGGGTACTTGCCCGCGAGCGCGGTCCGCTGCCCCGAGGTGAGGGCGGCGAAGAAGCGGGCCAGCGAAAAGGCGGGAGCGTCGGCGTCCGGCAGCGAACGACCCGCTATGCGGTCCCGCGCCCAGGACGCGAGCGCCAGCTCACGAGGCCCGTCGGCGTGCTGATCCCGGACGGCGCTCCAGCCCGTCGTCGCCAGCATCACGAACACCACCGCCATGGCGAGCAGCGCGCGCCAGGCGGTCAACGTGGGTGAGGTGTCGAAGGATGTCACTGCGCCTCACCCTAGGAGACGTACGCCGACCACCGTGTTTCGGGTGAGCTACATCACCCGTCCGCGAAGGATTCACCCCGGTTTCCTCACACGGAGTCACCATCCCTCCGGGGATGCGCTGCTCGTCCTTCCGCGCTTCCGCTATTGCCGACGCCAGTTCCGGGCGAGGGCCGGCCCGAGCTGGTCGAGGTACTCCTCGGTCAGGCTGCGCAGCGCCTCCACACTCGGGTCGAGCCCCCGGCCCCAGAGCTGGCCGGTCACCCGCATCACCGCGGAGAACGCGGCGACGGCCACCCGCGGCCGGGGGTCCCGCTCCACGTCGAGTCCCTCGCGCTCGGCGATCAGCTCGGCGATCTGGTTCTCCAGGGCCACCCCGCGCCGCATGTGGGCGGCGAGGAGGAAGGGGGTCGACTCGATCATCTGGAAGGTCCGCATGTGGAGATCGACGGTCACGACCTCCTCGATCGCCTCGCCGATGCTGTTCCACGCGCACAGCACCGCACGGCGCATGGCCTCGAAGGGCGCCTCCTCCGCGGGGCGCCGGCGCAGCTCCTCGATGAAGCGGGACTCGACCATCTCCTGCACGGCGAAGGCCGTCTCCTCCTTGCTCGCGAAGTAGCGGAAGAAGGTGCGCTGGGAGACCTCCACGGCGTCGACGATCTCGTCGACGGTGGTGCGTTCGTACCCCTGGGTGGTGAACAGTTCGAGAGCGGCGCGCAGCAAGGCGTCGCGGGTGCGTTGTTTCTTGCGTTCACGCAGTCCGGCTCGGGGCCCGACTGTCTGCCCGTCGGTCACGTACCGGTCCCTCTTTTCCCGTGTTTGTCCAGCTCAGCATACCTGCGAGCCACGTGTGAGCTACGTGACAGTTACTGACTTGTGAATTGGTTTGTCAACTGTCAGCGGCTGTCACTAGTCTCCCCGTATGACTAGTCAGACCACCGTCGAGAAGGCGCCGCGGGAGCCCGAAGACAACGCAGGACCCGCCCCGGTCAAGGGGCTTCGCGGCCACCCCTGGCTGACCCTCTTCGCCGTCGCCATCGGCGTGATGATGGTCGCCCTCGACGGCACCATCGTCGCCATCGCGAACCCCGCGATCAAGGACGACCTCGACGCCTCGCTCGCCGACGTCCAGTGGATCACCAACGGCTATCTGCTGGCCCTCGCCGTCGCGCTGATCACCGCCGGCAAGCTGGGTGACCGCTTCGGTCACCGCCAGACCTTCCTCATCGGCATCGCGGGCTTCGCCCTCGCCTCCGGTGCGATCGGCCTCTCCAGCGAGATCTCGCTGGTCGTCCTCTTCCGGGTGCTCCAGGGCCTCTTCGGCGCGCTGCTGATGCCGGCCGCACTCGGCCTGCTGCGGGCCACCTTCCCCGCCGAGAAGCTGAACATGGCGATCGGCATCTGGGGCATGGTCATCGGAGCCTCGACCGCGGGCGGCCCCATCGTCGGCGGGCTGCTCGTCGAGCACGTCAGCTGGCAGTCGGTCTTCTTCATCAACGTGCCGGTCGGCGTCGTCGCGCTGGTCTTCGGTCTGGTGATCCTCAAGGACCACCGCGCCGCCAACGCACCGCGCTCCTTCGACGTCCTCGGCATCGCGATGCTCTCGGGCGCGATGTTCTCCCTCATCTGGGGCATCATCAAGGCCGGTGAGTCCTGGGGCTGGGGCGACGGCCGGACCTGGGCGTGGCTGGGCCTCGCGATCCTGCTCTTCGCGGCCTTCGGCCTCTGGGAGACCAAGGTCAAGGAACCGCTCGTCCCGCTGGGGATGTTCCGTTCCATCCCGTTGACGGCCGGCGCCGTCCTCATGGTGCTGATGGCGTTCGCCTTCATGGGCGGCCTCTTCTTCGTGACGTTCTTCCTCCAGGGCGTCCACGGCCTCAGCCCGGTCGACAGCGGTCTGCACCTGCTGCCGCTCACCGCCATGATGATCGTCTCCTCGCCGGTCGCCGGCCTGCTGATCACCAAGTTCGGCCCCCGCGTCCCGCTGGTCGGCGGCATGGTCTGCACGGCCACCGCGATGTTCGGCATGACCACGCTCAGCGACTCCACGGGCACCTTCGCGATGTCCCTCTGGTTCGCCCTGCTCGGCTGCGGGCTGGCCCCGGTCATGGTCGGCGCCACCGAGGTCATCGTCGGCAACGCGCCCATGGAGCTCTCCGGTGTGGCCGGTGGCCTCCAGCAGGCCGCCATGCAGGTCGGCGGCGCGCTCGGCACCGCCGTCCTCGGCGCGGTCATGTCCTCCAAGGTCAGCTCCGACTTCGCGGACAACTGGGCGGGCGCGGGCCTGCCCGGCGAGCCCGCCCCGGGCCTGGAGGAGGCCGCCGAGTTCGGCATGGTCCCGGCCGAGGACCTCGCCAAGGCTCCCGGCATGACGCCGGACATCGTCGACCGCATCGGCGGCGTCATCCACGACACCTTCATGTCCGGTATGGGCCTGGCCTTCACCGTCGCGGGCGTCGTCGCGGTGGTCGCCGCCTTCGTCGCCACCCTCACCAAGCGCGGCGAGAACGCCGAGGCGGGCGCCGGAGTCGGCCACATCTGAGTCCCGCCGGCCTCCCCGGCGTGGGGGAGGCCCCTCCCCTCGCGCGGGGGAGGCCGCGTCAACACCACGCAGGTCAGAGCCCCGCCGAATCCTTTCGGCGGGGCTCTGACCTATCAGGGTGGAGCCGCCGGGCCCCTCTTCCCCCCACCCGGCCCGGCGGTCCAGGGTGAGCGGCGGAAGACCAGCACCAACCACGGGGGTTGAACCACATCATGCGTACGACCGTTCTCGCGGCGGCAGCCCTGGCCGTCATCGCACTCGTTCCCCAGGCCCTGGCCCACGACCGGGCGGCGGCGGCTCCCGAGCGGTCCCCGGGCGTCGGCCTCGGGACCTGTGAGACGGGCAGACTCTGCCTCTGGAAGAAGCCCGACTTCACCGGAACCCGCCACACCTTCGAGCTCTCCGGCGTGGACATCGAGAGCTGCACCCCGCTGCCGAAGGGCGGCGACGCCCAGTCCCTCGCCAATCGCACCGGGCGGCCCGTCACCACCTACCAGTCCGCCGAGTGCGCGGAGACGGGGGAGTTCGAGACGTATCCCGGCGGCGGCACCTGGATGCCCCGGTCCCCGTACCAGGTGCGGGCCTTCAAGATCTGGGAGAACTGAGCCCGGGACCCACCTCGGGCGCGGGGCCCGGACGCGTGCCCGAGGGCGCGTGCCCCGGGACGCGTGCCCCGGACCCGCCTCAGGGGCGGCGACGCTTCCGCGCCACCGCCCCTGAGGGTCCGCGTCCGTGCCTGTGGCTGCGGGACAACCCTTAGGCGTCGCCGCCCGCCGCGCCCGGATCGGCCGCGGCCACGTCCAGGAGCTCGTAGCGGTCCACCGCCGTCTTCAGGGCCGACCGGTCGACCTTGCCCTCCTTGGCCAGCTCGGTGAGCACCGCCAGCACGATCGACTGCGCGTCGATGTGGAAGAACCGGCGGGCCGCACCCCGGGTGTCCGCGAAGCCGAAGCCGTCCGCGCCCAGCGACTGGTAGGCGCCCGGAACCCAGCGGGCGATCTGGTCGGGAACCGAACGCATCCAGTCCGAGACCGCCACGAACGGCCCCTGGGCCGCTTCGAGCTTCCTCGTCACGTACGGGACGCGCTGCTCCTCCTCCGGGTGCAGGAGGTTGTGGCGCTCCACGTCCACCGCCTCGCGGCGCAGCTCGTTCCAGGAGGTCGCCGACCAGACGTCCGCCTTGACGTTCCACTCCTCCGCGAGGATCCGCTGCGCCTCCATGGCCCAGGGAACCGCCACGCCCGACGCCATGATCTGCGCCGGGATCTCGCCCTTCTCACCGGTGCTGAAGCGGTGGATGCCCTTGAGGATGCCCTCGACGTCCACGTCCTGAGGCTCCGCCGGGTGCTGGATCGGCTCGTTGTAGACGGTGAGGTAGTAGAAGACGTCCTCGTTCGCCTCGCCGTACATCCGGCGCAGCCCGTCCTTCATGATGTGCGCGATCTCGAACCCGTAGGCCGGGTCGTACGCGACACAGCCGGGGTTCGTCGAGGCCAGCAGCTGCGAGTGGCCGTCGGCGTGCTGGAGGCCCTCGCCGGTCAGCGTCGTACGGCCGGCGGTCGCACCGAGCACGAAGCCGCGCGCGAGCTGGTCGGCCATCTGCCAGAACTGGTCGCCGGTGCGCTGGAACCCGAACATCGAGTAGAAGACGTACACCGGGATCAGCGGCTCGCCGTGCGTCGCGTACGCCGAGCCGGCCGCGATCAGCGAGGCCGTGCAGCCCGCCTCGGAGATGCCGTCGTGCAGCATCTGCCCGGTCGGGGACTCCTTGTACGCGAGCAGCAGATCGCGGTCGACCGCTTCGTACTGCTGGCCGAGCGGGTTGTAGATCTTCGCACTCGGGAAGAACGCGTCCATGCCGAAGGTGCGGTACTCATCCGGGGCGATCAGCACGAAACGCTTGCCGATCTCCTTGTCCCGCATGAGGTCCTTCAGGACGCGGACGAACGCCATGGTGGTGGCGATCGACTGCGTGCCCGAACCCTTCTTCGCTGCCGCGTACGTCTTGTCCTCGGGCTGGGGCAGCGGCTTCGCACGCACCACACGGGTCGGGACGTAACCGCCCAGACCCTGGCGGCGGTCGTGCATGTACTGGATCTCCTCCGAGTCGCGGCCCGGGTGGTAGTAGGGCGGGTAGCCCTCGTCCAGCTGCTTGTCCGTGATCGGGATGTGCAGACGGTCCCGGAAGCGCTTGAGGTCCTCGACCGTGAGCTTCTTCATCTGGTGGGTCGCGTTGCGGCCCTCGAAGTTCGGCCCCAGCGTCCAGCCCTTGACCGTCTGCGCCAGGATGACCGTCGGCTGGCCCTTGTGCGCCTTGGCCGCCGCGTAGGCCGCGTAGACCTTGCGGTGGTCGTGACCGCCGCGGCCCAGGTGCAGGATCTGCTGGTCGGTCATGTCCTTGACCATGTCCCGCAGCCGCGGGTCGTCGCCGAAGAAGTGGTCGCGGATGTACGAGCCGGTCTCCGTGGCGTACGTCTGGAACTGCCCGTCCGGCGTCGTGTTCAGCTTGTTGACCAGGATGCCCGTGCGGTCCTGCGCCAGCAGCGGGTCCCAGGAACGGTCCCAGACCAGCTTGATGACATTCCAGCCGGCGCCCCGGAACTGCGACTCCAGCTCCTGGATGATCTTGCCGTTGCCGCGCACCGGGCCGTCGAGCCGCTGGAGGTTGCAGTTCACCACGAAGGTCAGGTTGTCCAGGCCCTCGCGCGCGGCGATGGACAGCTGGCCCAGGGACTCCGGCTCGTCCATCTCGCCGTCGCCCAGATAGGCCCAGACGTGCGACTTGGAGGTGTCGGCGATGCCGCGCGCCTCCATGTAGCGGTTCATCCGCGCCTGGTAGATCGCGCCGAGCGGGCCGAGACCCATCGAGACGGTCGGGAACTCCCAGAAGTCCGGCATCAGCCGCGGGTGCGGATAGCTGGAGAGGCCGTTCGGGGCCTTCGACTTCTCCTGGCGGAAGCCGTCGAGCTGCGCCTCGCTCAGCCGGTCCAGCAGGAACGCGCGGGCGTAGATCCCCGGGGACGCGTGTCCCTGGAAGAAGATCTGGTCGCCGCCGTCGCCCTGGTCCTTGCCCCGGAAGAAGTGGTTGAAGCCCACGTCGTACAGCGAGGCGGAGGACGCGAAGGTGGCGATGTGGCCGCCGACGCCGATGCCGGGACGCTGCGCCCGCGAGACCATCACGGCGGCGTTCCAGCGGGTCGCGTTGAGGACCTTGCGCTCGATCTCCTCGTCGCCGGGGAAGAACGGCTCGTCCTTCGTGGCGATCGTGTTCACGTAGTCCGTGCTGCGCATCTCCGGCACGGCGACGCGCTTCTCCCGCGCGCGCTCGATGAGCCGGAGCATCAGGTAGCGGGCCCGCTCACGGCCGCGCTCGTCGACGGCGGCGTCGAGGGAGTCGAGCCATTCCCGGGTCTCCTCGGGATCGAAATCCGGGACCTGGCTCGGAAGGCCGCCAATGATGATCGGGTTGCGATCGGATCCGGAAGCCACACTGTTCCTTCGCTGTTCGGTGGTGCTCTACGGGGCCTGTCACGGGGAATGTACCCGCCGGCCAACGCTGACAACTCTGACAACTCTGTGTGCGCCGACTCCATCGTGCTACCGCGACCGCCCGGACGTCATCTCTACCGTGGGGTAACCCCGAGGTTCCGAAAACTCGTCCGCGGGGCACGGGTATGGGCAGTGCACGATTGGGTACGGGCAAACCGCAACCATACGCCCAAGCCGTCCAAGCGTTCCCAAAGGCTGTTCGACTCCGATTGCCGGATCGAAACGGCATAAGCTGAGGAAGGACGTAAACGGATGGGCGACTCGGGGGCGACCTCGGGAAGCCGCCGTGGAGACATGCCGGAACATGCGGCGACGTGGCAGGGAACGTCACCGTATAGGCGGTCTCGCACGCTGGGTACTTGCGCGATTCGCCGAGCCCGTGTGGACTACGGCCAACGCCCCGCGCACGCGCGTGGCTGCAGCATTTTCCGAAGACATGATCAGGAGGCAACCCGTGAGCGCGACCGCGGACCACGCGGAGGAGCGGACCAACCCGGCAGCACGCCTGGGGTTCGAGCCCGGACAAGTGGTCCAGGAGATCGGCTACGACGAAGACGTCGAGCTGGAGCTCCGTGAGGGCATTGAGGCCACTACCGGCCAGGAACTCGTCGACGAGGAGTACGACGACGTCGCCGACGTCGTCCTGCTCTGGTTCCGCGACGAGGACGGCGACCTTACGGACGCGCTGGTGGATGCCATTGGTCTGATCGAGGACGGCGGTACGGTCTGGCTGATGACGCCGAAGACCGGCCGTGACGGATACGTCGAACCGAGCGACATCAATGAGGCTGCCCAGACAGCCGGTCTCGCCCAGACCAAGAGCATCAGCGCGGGCAAGGACTGGACGGGCAGCCGTCTGGTCACCCCCAAGGGGGCCAAGGCCAAGCGCTGAACCACTCTCTGCACCACCCCGGGGCCCCCGGGAGCGCACAACCGCGCTTCCGGGGGCCTTCGTACGTCCACGGCCCCTCCGGTGTGCGTCCACGGCCCCTCCGGGGCCGGTCCGGGGGCCGTGCGTAGGGTGGGTGTCACCCGGACGGACCTGGCCCGGGGTGCGGAGAAGCGGCGAAGGGATACGTGTTCCATGACGATCGAGGTCGGCAGTCAGGCCCCGGACTTCCAGCTCAAGGACAACCACGGCCGGACCGTGCGGCTGTCGGAGTTCCGCGGCGAGAAGAACGTCGTACTGGTGTTCTATCCGTTCGCCTTCACCGGCGTCTGCACCGGCGAGCTGTGCGCGCTCCGCGACGAGCTGCCCCGCTTCGAGAACGAGGGCGTCCAGCTGCTCGCCGTCTCGTGCGACTCCATCCACACCCTGCGCGTCTTCGCCGAGCAGGAGGGCCTGGAGTACCCGCTGCTGTCCGACTTCTGGCCGCACGGGGAGACCTCGCGGGCGTACGGCGTCTTCGACGAGGACAAGGGCTGCGCGGTGCGCGGCACCTTCGTCATCGACAAGGCGGGCGTCGTCCGCTGGAGCGTCGTGAACGGCCTCCCGGACGCCCGCGACCTGAACGACTACGTCAAGGCGCTCGAAGCGCTCTGAGGCGATCTCCTGGCGACGCCCGGTCAAAAGCCTGTTTTGGCCGGGAACCGGTCACTAGGATCCAATCGTTGATCCGATGCCAACGAACGATGGGGACGCTGGTGTCTGCCGGCCCCTGAGAAAACTACTGGAGGACTCGTGGGAGTCAGCCTCAGCAAGGGCGGCAACGTCTCGCTGACCAAGGCCGCGCCCAACCTGACCGCGGTCATCGTGGGTCTGGGCTGGGACGCCCGCACCACCACCGGGGGTGACTTCGACCTCGACGCCAGCGCCCTGCTGACGAACCCGGAGGGCAAGGTCGCCACCGATGGCAACTTCGTCTTCTTCAACAACCTGAAGAGTCCCGACGGCTCCGTCGAGCACACCGGTGACAACACCACCGGTGAGGGCGAGGGCGACGACGAGGTCATCAAGGTGAACCTGGCCGGTGTTCCGGCCGACGTCGACAAGATCGTCTTCCCGGTCTCGATCTACGAGGCCGAGAGCCGCCAGCAGAGCTTCGGCCAGGTCCGCAACGCGTACATCCGCGTGGTCAACCAGGCCGACAACACCGAGCTCGCCCGCTACGACCTGAGCGAGGACGCCTCGACGGAGACCGCCATGGTCTTCGGCGAGCTCTACCGCAACGGCGCCGAGTGGAAGTTCCGCGCCATCGGCCAGGGGTACGCCTCCGGCCTGCGCGGCATCGCCCAGGACTTCGGCGTCAACGTCTGAGGTTCTGGCCCCAGGAGGTGTCCGGCCCGGGTCCGCCCCGGCCGGACGCCCCCGACCGGGTGTGTCCGGCCCGGACCTGACCCGCCGGACACACCTGACCGGGCGCTTTCGACGCCCGCCCCCGGGCGTCGAAAGCGCCCGGCCGCGGGTTTCACGACACGGGGCGGCCACACATG
>NZ_JBIVTR010000008.1:84727-290362 GCF_044756785.1 Streptomyces sp. NPDC091649
GGGGCGGGGGGGGGGCCCCCCCGGGGGCCCCCGCGGCGGGGGGGGGGGCGCCCCCGCCCCCCCCCGGCCCCCCCCGCGGCCCGGGGGGCCGCCCCCCCCCCCCCGGGGCCCCCCCCCCCCCCCGGCAGCGTTTTACACGACTCGGGGAGGACACACATGGGCGTCACGCTCGCCAAGGGAGGCAACGTC
Organism: Streptomyces sp. NPDC091649; assembly: GCF_044756785.1. Taxonomy (NCBI): domain Bacteria; kingdom Bacillati; phylum Actinomycetota; class Actinomycetes; order Kitasatosporales; family Streptomycetaceae; genus Streptomyces; species Streptomyces sp. NPDC091649. The sequence continues at coordinate 84,917 of NZ_JBIVTR010000008.1, forward strand.
TCCCTCTCCAAGGTCGCACCCGACCTCACGCAGGTGCTGGTCGGGCTCGGCTGGGACGCGCGCTCCACCACAGGGGCCGCGTTCGACCTCGACGCCAGCGCTCTGCTGTGCCAGTCGGGCCGGGTGCTCGGCGACGAGTGGTTCATCTTCTACAACAACCTCACGAGCCCGGACGGCTCCGTCGAGCACACCGGCGACAACCTCACCGGGGAGGGCGACGGCGACGACGAGTCCGTCATCGTCCGCCTCGACCAGGTGCCCGCCCACTGCGACAAGATCGTCTTCCCGGTCTCGATCCACGACGCGGACAGCCGCGGTCAGGCTTTCGGCCAGGTCAGCAATGCGTTCATCCGGGTGGTCAACCAGGCCGACGGCCAGGAACTGGCCCGCTACGACCTGAGCGAGGACGCCTCGACGGAGACCGCGATGATCTTCGGAGAGCTCTACCGGTACAACGGCGAGTGGAAGTTCCGTGCAGTCGGCCAGGGGTACGCGTCCGGCCTGCGCGGCATCGCTCTAGACTTCGGCGTCAACGTTTCATAACGCCGCGCACGGCGCGGGGGAGCCCCGAGGCACCGGGGGAGACCCGTTACATAACACGATGGGGTAGCCAGTGGTACTGAAAACCTTCGGCTGGTCGTTCGCGGTCACCGCGCTCGGCCTGGTCGCAGCGGTTCTCTACGGGGGGTGGCAGGCTTTCGGCATCGTCGCGATCCTGTCCGTCCTGGAGATCTCGCTGTCCTTCGACAACGCGGTGATCAACGCCGGAATCCTGAAGAAGATGAACGCCTTCTGGCAGAAGATCTTCCTCACCATCGGCATCCTCATCGCCGTCTTCGGTATGCGACTGGTGTTCCCCGTCGTGATCGTGGCCGTGAGTGCCCAGCTCGGACCGATCGAGGCCATCGACCTGTCCTTCAACGACCCGGACAGGTACAAGGAACTGGTCACGGACGCCCATCCGTCGATCGCCGCCTTCGGTGGCATGTTCCTGTTGATGATCTTCCTCGACTTCGTCTTCGACGAGGACCGTGACATCCACTGGCTGCGCTGGATCGAGCGTCCGCTCGCCAAGCTCGGCAAGGTCGACATGCTGTCGGTCTGCGTCGCGCTGATCATCCTGCTCATCACCGCCACGACCTTCGCGACCCAGGCCCACCAGCACGGTGGCGGGCACGCCGACAAGGCGGCCACGGTCATGCTCTCCGGCATCGCCGGTCTGATCACCTACCTCGTCGTCGGCGGGCTCTCCGGATTCTTCGAGGGCAAGCTGGAGGACGAGGAGGAGCGCGAGCACGAGGCCGAGGAAGAGGCCAAGAAGAAGGGCAAGCCCGTCACCGGGATCGCCCTCGCCGGAAAGGCCGCGTTCTTCCTCTTCCTCTACCTGGAAGTCCTGGACGCCTCGTTCTCCTTCGACGGCGTCATCGGCGCCTTCGCCATCACCAACGAGATCGTGCTGATGGCCCTCGGCCTCGGCATCGGCGCCATGTACGTCCGTTCGCTCACCGTCTACCTGGTGCGCGAGGGCACGCTCGACGACTACGTCTACCTGGAGCACGGCGCGCACTACGCGATCGGTGCGCTCTCCATCATTCTGCTGATCACCATCCAGCACCAGATCAACGAGTTCATCACCGGCTCGGTCGGCGTGATCCTGATCGCCCTCTCCTTCTGGTCCTCGGTCAGGCGCAACCGCGCGCTGGCCGCGGAATCCGGCGAGGGCAGCTCGGGCAGCAAGGCGGAAGTGCCCACCGGGGTGTGACCCGGCGGGGATTGAGGAACGCTCAATGCGGGGCGGCCCACACGGCGACGGCTCTCCGGGATGTCCCGGAACCGGCCCGGTGGCCGCCCCGCGGTGATGTCCGGGGCGCGCGGAACAGGTGGGGGTTGGCATGGGATTCTTCGACGGCCTGTGGCAGGGGCGTGCGGCGCAGTTCGACTCGGGCAACTCGACGTCGAGCGCCGTCGTGCTGTCCAAACGGAACGCCACGATCTCGCTCAACAAACAGGGCGCCCTGTCGGGCAACCTCCGGGTCAACCTGTCCTGGCGGATGCGGACCTCCGACATCGAGGGCCGGTCGCGCCAGAGCGGCCGGCTGAGGCACCCCCTCAAGCTCTTCCAGCCCGAGGTGGTCCAGGCGCACACCCAGGGCGTCGTCAACGTCGACCTGGACCTCGGCTGCATGTACGAGCTGACGGACGGCACCAAGGGGGTCGTGCAGCCGCTGGGCAACCTCATCGGCGACCTCAACGGCCCGCCCTACGTCCGGCTCAGCGGCGACGACCGGTTCGGCGCGCCCTCGGGGGAGACGGTCTACGTCAACCTCGACCAGCGCGACCAGATCAAGCGGCTGCTGTTCTTCGTCTACATCTACGACCGGACGCCCGCGTTCGACCGTACGCACGCGAAGATCACGCTCTATCCGGGCAACGGCCCGCGCATCGAGATCGAGCTGGACGAGCGCGCACCGCAGGCCCGCTCCTGCGCGGTGTTCACCGTGGAGAACGTCAAGGGCGAGCTGATCGTTCGCCGTGAGGTGAAGTTCGTGTACGGCTTCCAGTCGGAGCTGGACCGGCTGTACGGCTACGGCATGCAGTGGGGGCGCGGCTACAAGTCCCGGACCTGAACCCGGGCAGCCGTGCCGCCCCCGGGACGGGCCCTGCGACGGACCGTGGCCGGCGGCTCAGGACCGGACGAACTGCGGACCTTGTGGAGGCAGCGGGAAATGGGGGTCGGGTGCGTGCGCGGCGGCCGCCGCGGGCTGGGGGTAGCCGTACGCGGGCGGCTGGGCGGCAGGCTGCGGATAGCCGTACGCCGGCTGGTGGCCCACGGCGGCGGCAGCGGGCTGTGCGACCGCAGGCGGATAGCCGTAGGCGGGCTGCTGGTGCTGGACCGTGGCCTGGGAGTCGGGCCCCGGCGCGACGGGGGCGGGCCCCGGCGGCACGGGCGGAAGCGGGGGCACGGCGGCCGGAAGGGGCCCCGCGCCCGCCGCGACGGCCGGGTCGTGCGCCCGGTTCAGCGCCTCCGGCCCGTCGGGCGCCTCCGCCCCGTCCACCGCCTCGGACTCGTCCACGGAGATGCCGAAGGCGGTGGCCAGGCCGATCAGGCCGGTGGGATACCCCTGGCCGACCGCGCGGAACTTCCACCCTTCGCCACGGCGGTACAGCTCGCCGCAGATGATCGCGGTCTCTTCCCCGGTCTCCGGCCGGACATCGAACACCGCCAGCGGCTCCCCCTCGGCGGACGCGGCGTCGAACAGGAGTATCCGCAGGTCCGGGACCTGTGCGAAGGCGGCCCCGTCGGAGGAGGCCGCGATGACCACCTGGTCCACGGACGCGTCGAGGGAGCCGAGATCGGCCTCGACCGTGTCCGTCAGCCCGTCCGGCACACTGCGCTTCGGCAGCCGCCGGACCAGGCCGGAGGGGTGCCGGGGCTGGTTGTAGAAGACGAAGTCCTCGTCGGACCGCACACGCCCGGACACGCCGAGGAGCAGGGCGGAGGCGTCCACGTCGGGCACCCCGGCACCCGGGGTCCAGTGCAGCACGGCCCGGACGGCCGCGGCATCGACGGGGACGTTCGAGCCCTTCAGCATCGTGTGCGTCATGACCGTCATCCTGCCTGCTGAGGGCCCGTGCGGACAACGCGGGGGGCGGCACGACCGCGCCCGGCGGCGGCGTGGGAAGGGCGCGGCGCCACCGCGGGAGGAGGGAGGACAAGAGGCGGGCAACCGGAAATTCATGTACATGGGGAACTGTTGACACCCGTCCGTACGTACTATTACCGGCCATGCATTGTTCGGCCGGTCAGGCAGTTCGGGGGAAACTCATGCGTCACTTCGGGCACATATCGCCCACTGCCCGCCAGGGCCTGTTCTTCAGGGAGCCTTGCACCTTCACCGCGGACTCCCCGGCCCGGATGCTCTCCGTCGCCCTGGGGGCCACTCTCTACTCCCCGGCCACCCGCCCGGCGCTCGCCGACGACGTGCTGAAGCAGGCCGGGCGCGGCGTCGTCTCCATGGTGCTGTGCCTGGAGGACTCGATCGACGACGCCGAGGTCACCGACGCCGAAGCCAATCTGATCAGGCAGTTCGCCGCGCTGGCGGCCCGGGAAGCGGCATCGGGCTCCCGGGGCGCGGCATCGGCGCCCGCCGCGCATGACCGGGCCGACACCCCGGGCGAGGCGCACGGCACCCCGAGCGAGACGGGCGTCGACATCCCGCTGCTCTTCATCCGGGTACGGGAACCGGCCCAGATCACCGACCTGGTGCGGCGCCTCGGCGACTCGGTCCGAATGTTGTCCGGTTTCGTACTTCCCAAATTCACTGAAGAGCGAGGACGACACTTTCTGGAGGCGCTGACCGAGGCCGAGGCGGCGTGCGGCCGGCGGCTGTTCGCCATGCCCGTCCTCGAATCCCCCGAGCTGCTCCACCTGGAGACGCGCGGCGAAATCCTCCGGGGCATCGCCCGCAGTGTCGACAAGTACCGGGACCGGGTCCTCGCCCTGCGCCTCGGCGTCACCGACTTCTGCTCGGCCTACGGACTGCGCCGGGCGCCCGACATGACGGCGTACGACGTCCATATCGTCGCCTCCGTGATCGCCGACGTGGTCAACGTGCTCGGCCGGGCCGACGGCACCGGCTTCACCATCACCGGCCCGGTCTGGGAGTACTTCCGCCGCCAGGAGCGCATGTTCAAGCCCCAGCTGCGCCGCAGCCCCTTCCTGGAGGGCCGGGCCGAGGAACTGCGCACCGCCCTCATCGAACACGACCTCGACGGACTGCTCCGGGAGATCGAGCTCGACCGGGCCAACGGGCTGCTCGGCAAGACCTGCATCCACCCGTCGCACGTGGCGCCCGTCCACGCGCTGTCCGTGGTCAGCCACGAGGAGTTCACCGACGCCGAGGACATCCTGAGCCGCGGACGCGGCGGCGGCGGGGTCCTGCGCTCGGCGTACACGAACAAGATGAACGAAGTGAAGCCCCACCGGGCCTGGGCCGAGCGCACACTCCAGCGGGCCGAGGTCTTCGGGGTGGCGAGGGAAGACGTCGGCTTCGTGGACCTGCTGGCCGCCGGCCTGACGAACTAGCGCGCGCCGATGAGCGAGCGCGCGACGAGAGAAGAGACCGTGGACGTGGTGTGGTCGGGCAGTTGGGTGGCCGAACGGCTGGGCGTCGCCCTCGAAGGCGACGAAGACCTGCGGGAACTGCTGGGCCTGGCCCTGCGGCGCAACCCCAAGCGGGCGCATCTGCTGGTGTCCAACGTGCTGGGCAAGCACGTGCCCCAGCGGCCCTCCGTCGTCCACGGCGCCGGGTTCGAACTGGGTGAGCGGGTACGGGCCCTGCTGGGCGCGCAGGAAGCCCGCCGGGCGGTGGTCCTCGGCTACGCGGAGACGGCCACCGGTCTGGGCCACGCCGTCGCGGACGGCCTGCGGGACGCCCCGTACCTCCACTCCACCCGGCGACCGGTGGCGGGCGTCGAGCCGGCGGGCGGCTTCGAGGAGTCCCACTCGCACGCCACCTCGCACCTGCTGCTGCCGGAGGACCGCTCCCTGCTGGCGAGCGGCCCAACCGGCGCCGGCGCCTCCGCGCTGGTCCTGGTCGACGACGAGTTCTCCACCGGCAACACCGTCCTCAACACCATCCGCGCCCTGCACGCCCTGCACCCGCGCGAGCGGTACGTCATCGTCGCCCTCGTCGACATGCGCTCGGCCGACGACCGCGACCGGCTGACCGCCTTCGCCGCCGAGATCGGCGCCCGCGTCGACCTGGTGACGCGCAGCACCGGGACCGTCGCCCTGCCGGACGGCGTGCTGGGGCGCGGTCAGGCCCTGGTCGCGGACCAGGAGGCATTGCAGGCGGAGAGCGCCGGAGGGGCCGGGCCGACCGTCGACCGCGCCGAACCCGCCCCCGTCACCCGGATCGACGTCGGCTGGCCCGCGGGCGTCCCCGACGGCGGCCGGCACGGCTTCACCCCGGCCCACCGGGCGGCCCTCGAAGCCGCCCTCCCGCTCATGGCCGGCCGGATCGCGGACGCCCTGGGCGGCACGACCCGCCGCGACCGCCCCCGCGTCCTCGTCCTCGGCTTCGAGGAGCTGATGTACGCCCCGCTGCGCCTCGCCACCGCCCTGGAGGCCGAGCTGGGAGCCGACGCCGAGGTCCGCTACTCCACCACCACCCGATCGCCCGTCCTGGCCGTCGACGACCCCGGCTACGCGATCCGCACCCGCCTCGTCTTCCCGGCCCACGACGACCCGGCCGACGGCCCCGGCGACCGGTACGCGTACAACGTGGCGGGCGCCGGCTTCGACGCGGTGGTCGCCGTCGTCGACTCGGCTGCGGACACCCCCGCACTGCACGCCCACGACGGGCTGTTGGCCCGCCTCGCCGAGCACACCGGCCACGTGCTCCTCGCCGTCCTCCCCTCGTACGTCCCGGCCGCGGCCGACCCCGCCGGCGTAACCCGCACCCCCGCATCCGCCCCCGAACGGCAGGAGCCCGCCGTGCTGCCCGAGCCCCTCCGAGGCCCCGACTTCTCCAGTTACGCACCGGAGGACGTCGGCTGGCTGCTCCAGGACCTCTCGGACACCGAGCTGGAAGCGCCCACCGAGGAGCGCGAGGAGGCGATCCAGAGCGGCGGCGCGCACTACGCCGAGTCACTGCCCGTCGAATACCAGCCGAGCCCCGCCTACCAGGCCCTGTTCACCGCGGCCCTGGAGACCTCCGCCGCGCGCATCGCCCGCGCCGTCGGCACCGTCACCGAGACGGTCCTCGCCGAACGCGGCCCCCGCCCCGTGCTCGTCTCGCTCGCCCGCGCCGGAACCCCGGTCGGGGTGCTGATGCGCCGCTGGGCCCAGCACCGGCACGGCCTGGACCTGCCGCACTACGCCATCTCCATCGTCCGGGGCCGGGGCATCGACGCCACCGCCCTGCGCTGGCTGGCCGCCCATCACGACCCGGCCGACGTGGTGTTCGTCGACGGCTGGACCGGAAAGGGCGCGATCACCCGCGAACTCGCGGCGGCGATAGAGGAGTTCGAGACCGAAGGCGGTCCCGCCGGCTTCGATCCGGAGATCGCGGTGCTCGCCGACCCGGGCGGCTGCGTACGGACGTACGGCACCCGCGAGGACTTCCTCATCCCCTCGGCCTGCCTCAACTCCACGGTCTCCGGCCTCATTTCCCGTACGGTGCTCCGCGCCGACCTGGTCGGGCCCGACGACTTCCACGGCGGGAAGTTCTACCGCGAACTGGCCGGATCCGACGTCTCGGGCGACTTCCTGGCCGCGGTGACCGCCCGCTACGACGAGGTGGCCGGCCGCGTCGACGCCGAGGCCAAGGAACTGCTCGCCGCAGACCGCGCCCCGACCTGGGAGGGCTGGGCCGCCGTCGAGCGGATCAGCGAGGAATACGGCATCCACGACGTCAACCTGGTCAAGCCGGGCGTCGGCGAGACCACCCGGGTCCTGCTCCGCCGGGTCCCCTGGAAGATCCTCGCCAAGCGGGGCGCGGGCGCGGACCTGGAGCACATCCGGCTGCTGGCCGAACAGCGAGGCGTCCCGGTCGAGGAGGTCGACGACCTCCCGTACAGCTGTGTCGGGCTGATCCACCCCCGGTTCACGCGCGGCGCGACGGGCGCGGACGGCAAGGCGGTGCGGGGCGCATGACCACGACCACCCCGGCCACCCTGGTGGCGAGCGACCTCGACCGCACCCTCATCTACTCGGCCGCCGCGCTCGGCCTGGCGATGCCGGACGCGGAAGCCCCCCGGCTCCTGTGCGTGGAGGTGTACGGCCACAAGCCCCTCTCGTACATGACGGAGACGGCCGCCGCACTCCTCGCCGAGGTGGCGGGCTCCACGGTCTTCGTGCCGACCACCACCCGCACCCGTGAGCAGTACGGGCGCATCCACCTCCCCGGCCCCGCCGCCCGGTACGCGATCTGCGCCAACGGCGGGCACATCCTCGTCGACGGAGTCTCCGACCGGGACTGGCAGCGGCGGGTGGAGGACCGCATCGCGCAGGAGTGCGCCCCGCTCACCGAGATCCGCGCCCACCTCGCGACCACCGCCGACCCGGCCTGGCTCCTCAAGGAACGCGTCGCCGAGGACCTCTTCGCCTACCTCGTCGTCGAACGCTCCCTGCTGCCCGAGGAGTGGGTGAAGGAGCTTGCCGCCTGGGCCCGCCCGCGCGGCTGGACGGTCTCCCTCCAGGGCCGCAAGATCTACACGGTCCCGGCGCCGCTCACCAAGAGCGCCGCGATGCGCGAGGTCGCCCGCCGCACCGGCGCCACGCGCACGCTCGCCGCGGGGGACTCCCTCCTCGACGCCGACCTGCTGCTCGCCGCCGACCTCGGCTGGCGTCCCGGCCACGGCGAACTGGCCGACGAGGGCTGGCGGGCTCCGCACGTGGTGGCCCTGGAGGAGCGCGGCGGGGCGGCGGGGGAGGAGATCCTGCGCCGGTTCCTGGCAGCTTCCTCCGCGTGAGGGCCGCGGTTGCGCGAGGCTGGACGGACGGCGCGGCGGACGGCCGCCGCGCCACGGAACCGAGGGAAGCGCAGCCGGATGACCAAGGGCAACGACACCGCGATCACGGACGAGCTGTACGCGTACATGCTGGCCCACAACCCGCCGCTGGACCCGGTCCAGCGCCAGCTGGTGGACACCACGTACGCACGCTTCCCCGACCACGCGGGCATGCAGTCCGCCGAGGAGCAGGCCCCGCTGCTCGCCTTCCTCGTCCGCCTGGTCGGCGCCCGGCACGTGGTGGAGGTCGGTACGTTCACCGGGTTCAGCGCCCTGGCGATGGCCCGGGCGCTGCCCGCCGACGGCACGCTGATCGCCTGCGACATCTCGGAGGAGTGGACGGCGTACGGCCGTGAGGCATGGGCCAGGGCGGGCGTCGCGGACCGGATCGACCTGCGCATCGCCCCGGCGCTGGAAACCTTGCGCGCGATGCCCGCCGAGCCGCACATCGACCTCGCCTACCTCGACGCGGACAAGGGCGGCTACATCGCGTACTGGGAGGAGCTGGTGCCCCGGATGCGGCCGGGCGGGGTCATCGTCACGGACAACGTGCTCTTCCACGGCGGAGTCACCGACCCGGGGGCGACCGGCCCGACGGCGGCGATCAGGGATTTCAACGACCACGTGAGCGCCGACGCCCGGATGGACAGCGTGATGCTGACGGTCTCGGACGGCCTGACACTCTCCCGCAAGAGGTAGCGAACGGCTCGCGGCGCCGGTGCCGGTGCCGCCGGGCTCAGCCGCAGCACCCGCCCCCGCAGCAGCCGCCGCCGCCACCGCCGGACTGCGCGGGAGCGGATCCAGCGGCGCCGCCCACGGCGACGGCGGACAGCAGCTTGACGGTGTCGTCGTGTCCGGCGGGGCAGGAGGCGGGGTCCGAGGACCGGGCCATGGGACGGCTGAGTTCGAACGTGTCTCCGCAGGTGCGGCAGCGGAATTCGTAACGAGGCATGGGCTCAGGCTAAAGCCATCGCGGTCCGAGAGCTACGCCCCCTTGCGCCCGGGGCTCCGGCAGGGAGGCAGCGCACTTGGGCGGCAGGCATCCGGTTTCGAGGCGGCCGGGGCGGCGGGTACGCGGGGCGCCCGGGGCGGGTACGCGGGGCGTGAGGCGGCCGGGGGCAGGTAAGCGGGGCGCCGGGGCATCGGACTCGGGCACCGGGCATCGTCGCACCGGGCACCGGATGTGGGGCATCGTCGCACTGGGCATTTGTCGCACCGGGCAGTGGGCGTTGGACGTGCGGCATCGTCGCACCGGGCGCTGGTCGTGGGGTGCCGGGCTCGGGCAATGGGTGTGCCATGCGAGCCGCGCGCGTCGGCTGACATCCGTGAGGCTCAGGCGCCCGCGCCGCGCTCCTCGCGGATGTCGGAGACGACCCGGGCGGCGGTCTGCCGCACGGCCTCCGTCTCGGTCAGAAAGTGCCAGTAGTCGGGGTGACGCCCCTCCAGACCGGCGATGGCGCGCTCCAGCCGGGCCACGGAGTCGTCCAGCGGCCGGGCGTGCCGGGGCTCCGGAGTGTGCCGGCCGGCCATGGCGAGGCGCTGGGCGTCCCGCACCGCGAACCGCGTCCGCTCGATCTCCTGCTGAGGGTCCTTCGCTACGGCGTTCAACAGCTGCAGCCGGTCCCCGGCGGCGGAAACCGCCTCGTCCGTCGCGTTGAGCAGGGCGCGGACCGTGCTCAGCCGGGACGTGGCGTCCGCCCAGCGCTGCTCGTCGCGCGCCTGCGCCGCCTCGGCGAGCTTGCCCTCGGCCTGCGCCACATTCACGGCGGCCTGCTCCGGAACAGGCTGGAGGTCCTGCCAGCAGGCGGCCGAGAAACGCCGCCGCAACTCGCTGAGCACCGGCTCCACCGCACCCGCCCGTGTCGTCAGAGCCTGGGCGCGGGTCCGCAGGGAGACGAGCCTCCGGTCGATCTCGGCGGCCCGCTCGGGCAGCCGCTCCGCCTCGGTGCGCAGGGCCTCGGCGTCGCGGAGCACCACATCGGCCCGCCGGAGGGTCTCCGGGACGCCGTGCTTCCCCGCGCCCTGGTTCAGCTTGGTCAGCTCCGGGGCGAGCGCGGCGAGCCGGGCGGCGAGCTCGTCGGCCCGCAGCCCCGCGGCCCGGGCGCCGTCGAGGGCGTTGCTCGCTCCCAGCAGAGCCTGGCGGGCCCGCTCGACGGCGGGGGCGAGGCGGGCGAGCTGCGTCTCCGCACTGCCCAGCAGGGGCCCGAGCCCTTGAGCGAAGCGGTCCAGCTCGCCCTTGACCCGTACGAGGTCGTCCTTGGCCCGGGTCAGCTCGGTGCGGGCCCGCGAGGCGGCGGCGGGCTCCAGATCGTCCCGGTCCAGGTCATGGCTGTCGACGGCGGTGATGTAGGTGTGGCTGACCTCGTCGATACGACGGCCGAGCGCCGCGAAGTCCTCGGAGGCCCTGCGTCCGCGCGGGGAACTGTCCACGGCGCTGATGGTCTCGATGGAGATCCTGAGATCACGCTGAGCGCTGTCCAGCTCGTAGAAAGCCTCGGCGGCGGCGTCCTTCGCGGCCTGGGCCTCGGCCCGCTCGTTCTCCCCGCGCCCGCCGAACCACCGGCGCGTACCGCCACCTGCGAAGGAGGCGGGCAGCACGGCGAGCACCAGCGGCACGGGCAGCAGCATGAGTGCCAGGAGATCCCGGCCGCCGGAGCCGCGCCGGCCGCCCGCGATCCGTGCCGCCCCGCCGGGGGCGTGCTCCCCCCTCAGGCTCTGACCACTCCGAACGGCGGAACTCCCACCCGCTCCTGCCTCCGGCCGCGCGTGTGTCGCCGTCACATCCCTCTCCCGTGCCGCTTCGCCCTGCCCGGTACATTCTCCCACCAGGTAAGGACGAACACACGGGCCGGTTAGTTCGCGCTTCGAACAGTGACTTGGCCGTTGTCACTGCGGGCCTTCACCACATGAGCGCTGTCGTCGCCGCGCGGCACCCCGATCGAGACGTCCCCGTTGTCGGCGGAGGCGTTCACCGCGTACTCCTGCCCGCCGGGCGGCAGATCGATGGTGATGCCCCCGTTGTCACTCACGGTGTCCACGAGGTCGGGCACCGAGCTGAAGCCCAGCCGTATCTCCCCGTTGTCGGCGCGGGCGACCACGGAAGAGGCGGAGATCCGGTCCGCCCGCACTTCCCCGTTGTCGGTCTTCAGCTTCAGCGCGCCACTGGAGTCCCGGACGTTGATCTCCCCGTTGTCGGACGAGAGGTCCAGCGTGCGGTCGAAGCCCGTGGCGCTGATCCTCCCGTTGTCCGACGATGCCGTCACATCGACCCCGCGCGGCACCTTCACCCGGTGCCGGGACTCGCAGTTGTTGATCAGCGCCTTGCACTTCACCCGGAGTGTGAGGGTGTCGCCTGCCATGTCCCAGACGGGGTCGGGCCCACTGCCCAGCAGCACCCATCCGTCGACCTGCCGCTCCACCTCGACCTGCTCCACGTCGGCCGGCACCAGATCCACCGTGGCGTTCTCGGAGTCGATGGTGAGGGTCTTCCCGTCCAGGGCGAACGTCTTGCGCTCGACGGGAGCGCCGTCGACGTCCGTACTGCCGCACCCGGTGAGCGCCAGGGCCAGCAACGCGACCCCACCCCCCAGAGCGAGGGCCCGCCCCGGAACCCTGAGGCGCGTGCGGGTCGGTGCGCTCGTAACGATGTCCACGGTGATCGGTCCCCCAGTGAGTGCTGCCGGACGGTGCCACCGGACGTCGCTGCCGGTGCACTCAAACCGTATGCACAGCCGGCCTCCGGCGGGATCCGGACGGCTACCGTCTCGTGGTGGGGTTATCCCCCGGAACCAGCCCCCGAACGGCTCCACACCCGGCCCGACCCGCCTTGGGTCCGATCCTTCCGCCCCTGCCCCCGCCCCCGGTCCGACTCGGGGCCCGGGCCTGGCCCCGGCCCGGGCCCGGCGGAAGAGGGCCGGGGCCCCGCCCGAGCACGGTTTATGAGCAGGGGCCCCGGCCCATGTACGCTGTTGCCTCATCCACGGGTGCGTAGCTCAGGGGTAGAGCGCTGCTCTTACAAAGCAGATGTCGGCGGTTCGAAACCGTCCGCGCCCACCAGTGCGAAGACCCCCGGCCGATCATGGCCGGGGGTCTTTGACATCTGGTGCCGGACCGCCGATGAGGCGTGGTCATCCACCGCCGGGCGGCGGTCCGCCGAATGGCACGGGGCGTGAGGTCTCCGCCGGGGTTCGTTGCCGACAGCAGGCAGTCAGGCCGTGTCCGATGTGCCGACATCGGGCCATGATTCCGACGCCGTGGACGTTTTAGCCTGCTCAGCACCAGGGGCCACGAGGATCGGTCCAGGTGTCGGATGTGGTGTATCACCCGGAACGGGCGGAAGCGGATGGCGAGAGAACTGGACAGCGCGGCGAACAAGAGTGTCTTCGGAAGTCATCCGTCGCACTCGGGAGCCGGCGACCTGGGGCCTCGAACGGCTCTGGTGGCGTCGCTGGGGCTCGCGCTGCTCCTGGCCGCGCTGTCGGCTCTGGTCATGCTTCCCGCGGCTCGGCACCTGGTCTCCCTCCGCAGCGGCGAGCGGGCCCAGGCGACGTTGCACACGAGCGGGGCATGTCTGGCGGGCCAATGCCAGGTCAGGTTCGAGGCCGGTGGGCGGACCGTGGTGGCGGATCTGCCGGTGGGCAGCGGCGGCGGCAAGAGCGCGGTCGGCACTCGGCTGACGGTCCGGTACCAGCCGGACAATCCTCGGGTGGTCGCCCGCCAGGCCGACGTGGGCGGTGGCGGGGCGGCGGCGCTGACGGTGTTGTCGGGCGTGGCCTCGCTGTTCTTCCTGGTGTTGACGATCGTGGCGGCGGTCCACCTGGCGCGGCGGAGGCGCGCGGACCGGCTCCGCTGATCACGGCGTGCGATCACGCATGGCCTCGGCGATCGACAGGCTGTTCTCGTACAGGTGATGCCGGGTGATCCGGCCGCCCTCGACGCTGAGGCGGAGCGCGAACGGCCCCTCGAAGGACCTGCCGGTCGCGCGTACGGTCCCCGACAAGTGGCCCATCAGGACGGCGTCGACGCCGTCCACGAGGAAGGTGTCGACGGAAGCTCGCGCGTCCTCGGGCACGGTGTGCTCCATCAACTCGACGAACTGGGCGGCGCATTCGGCCGCCGTGGACCGGGGGCGAATCCACGGGACGGTCGGGTTCTCGGCCAGCAGCCAGTCGACCTCGTCGGCGAAGAGCTCGGTGAGTCGCGCGGTGTCCCCGGCCTGCCGCGCGGCGAGGAACTCCCCGACGACGGCCCGGGTCGCCTCGGCGGGGTCGGGCGTGCCGGTTGCCGAACTCGCTGCGGCGTCCGTGGACTTGACGGTCACGGTGTTCTCCTTGCTGGCGGGACGGTTTCCGTCGAGGGCTTCCCCTTGATGCCGATTCTGCCGGAACGGGGCCACGCGGTCTTGATGTTGGAGGGAATCCGCTGCCGCCCCTGGTGTGCGTACCCGTCTGTGCGTCTCGTCCCGTGCCGTGTCGCTTGCCCTCGACCGTGGCGTGTTCCCCTCCTGGCACACGCTCTAGACGTGCAGCTCGGGCGGGAATCCGGTCCAGCGGAGATCGGCGGGCAGGTGGCCGGTGTCGTTGAACAGGAGCAGGGCCGGGGTGCGGCCGGGGGCGTAACGGATCACCGTCAGCGCGGCGTTGGCGTGGTTGATGCCCAGCCAGCGCCACTTCGGAGCGTCCAGCGCGGCCCGGACGAGCCAGCCGATGAGGAAGTTGTGGGTGACGAGGAGTTCGTGGCGGGGTTCGTCGCCCTCGACCGTGCCGGTGAACCGCGCGAGGGCCTCCTGCGCCAGCCCGGGACCCCGTTCGCGTTCCGCAGCCGGGAACCCGGCCAGCCGGGACAGCGTCTCGTCGGCCGACTCCGGCGGCAGCTCCTGGCGCCGTGGCAGGTACGGGATGTAGTCGCCGGCCGGTTCGGAGGGCACCAGGGGGACCCCCGCCAGTCGCTCGCCGATCAGCCGGGCGGTCTGCTCGGCCCGGGTGAGCGGGCCGTGGTGGATCGCCGTGATGGGCGCCTCTCGAAGCCGCTTCCCGAGCAGGTCGGCCTGTCGGCGACCGGCCTCCGTCAGTGTGCTCTCGTCGGCAATGGCATGGCCGTGCCGTGTGAGGTACAGGTAGCGGTCAGCCGTTGCCGGCATGGGCGGGACCTCCGTCGCGGTTCATGATCGTACGAACGTCTGCGGGGACGCCGGGCCGTGCTCGGACGGTTCCGCCCGGTGAGGGCCGGCCGGGGCAGCTCGCTCCCCCGGGATGCGCGGGGACGGTGCCCGGGGCACCGTGGAGGCATGGCCGAGCACCCGCCCGTGATCGTCTACCCGCCTTCCGCCACCGGAGGGCGGCGGGTCACCGTGCACGGGCGGATCGTGGGCCTGGCGCACGGGCGGGGCGAGGTGGCCGCGCTGCTGCGGGCCGAGGGATTCGCCCCGGGGCCCGACAAGGTCGTCGAGCTGGACCGGCCCGGGCTCATCGAATGGCGCGGCGGCGACCTCGACACCTGGGAGTGATCCTGTGCGGCGGCGGCGTCGTACGGCACGCGAGAGTGTCTCGATCGAACCGCCGCCCGGCTGTCACACGGCCGAGGGGCGGCCGCCCGACGCGGCGCGTCGGACTCTGATCCCGGACTGGGGCTCTGATCCTGGGCTGGGTCGGCAGCCGGCGCATCGCCGGCGGCCGGCGTGTCGAGTCGCGCTCCCCAAGCCGGGTGGTGCCGGGGTACCGGGCAGCCGGTGAACCAGGTGCCGCACACCATTCCCACCGTCTTCCCGCGCTTGGCGTGGGGGATCGTGCGGGCCGGCGTCGTTCTGGTCAACCGCGTCGAGCGCGGGACCCTCGCCGTCGATGCCCAGGGGTGTCTCATCGCGGTCAGCACGCCGTGACAGGTCACTCCAACGGATGCGTCCGGGTGGCCGTGCCCCCAGGCCGCGAGGAATGTCGGAGCAGATCTGCCCGCATACCCCGGAGCAGGTCAGGACAGCAGGCGCCCGGCGTCTGCTCCGGCCAAGGAGTCTCCATGTCGCATCCCAACGCCCCCGCACCCGATGCTCCGCGCCCCACGGATCCGCCGCGCCCCGGCGGCGGCTCCGGGAGTCCGTGGGCGGCCGGGGGAACGGTGTTCGCCGGTGTCCTGCTCTTCGTGGACGGTGTCCTCGGAGTGCTGAAGGGCATCGCGGGGATCGCCTCGAACGATGTCTATACGCGGATCAACGACTACGTCTTCAAATTCAGTGTGACCTCGTGGGGCTGGATTCACCTCGTGCTCGGCGTGATCCTCGTCCTCGTGGGCTGGGGCATCCTCAAGGGCGCGACGTGGGCCCGCGGCGCGGGCGTCGTCCTCGCCTCCTTGAACCTCGTCGCCAACTTCATGTGGCTCCCCTACACCCCGGTCTGGGCCATCGTCACCATCGCTATCGACGTCTTCGTCATCTGGGCCCTGTGCACCGACCGGTCGAACCCGAACGACCTGGCACGGAGCAGTTGAACGTCGGACAGGTGGGTGAGCGGGCGGGCGCATGGGCGGGCGGGCGCCGGGACACTGACCGGGCGAACCGGCCTCGCGGCCAGGCCGGCGGCGGGACGGGTGTCCGTTGTCAGTGGGGCGGTCCACACTGGAGTCATGTGCCGCAGCATCAAGACGCTCCGCCCGCCCGCCCTCCCCGAAGAGGCCACCGAGGAGGACATGCGGGCCGCCGCCCTTCAGTACGTACGCAAGGTCTCGGGGTTCCGTGCGCCCGCCGCGCACAACCGGGAGGTGTTCGACCAGGCCGTCGACGAGATCACCGCGGCCACGATGAAGCTGCTCGGCGGCCTGGAGATACGCGGCGCGGCCCGAGGCTGAGGCCGGCCGTACGGGGCCGAGGCTGAGACCCGCGACCGGGCGTCCGCACCCTCCTCGGCGCGGGTGCTCCTACTCTGCTCAGGGGGTGACCGGCGCGGGGGACGGCACCGGCCCCGGGCCCCCGAGGGCAGCCGGCGCGTTCGACGGAGCGCTGACGGGAGCAGGTGCGGGCGACGGTACGGCCGCCGGCGGTGGCGTAGTCGGCGCCGCTGCCGTGGAGGCGGTTCCGGCTCCGGCTTCCCAGGCGGCTCCGGCACCGGCGGCCGGTGCCGCCCCCTCCATCGCCGCCGTCTCCGCTGTCGCCGTCCCGGTTGCCGCGTCGGCCGCCCTCGCGGTCCGCGTCGCCGGGCGCTTCACCACGAACGCGGCCAGCGCGCCCGCCACGAACAGGGCCAGCACCGAAACGGCCGTGCCGAACCACGTCGAGCCCAGCCACCGGCCGCCGAAGTAGCCGAGTCCCACGCTGTACCCCGCCCAGGCCAGACCCGCGAGCGCGGACCAGGGAAGGAAGTCCCGCTTCCTGCGGTGGGCGGCGCCCGCGCCGAGGGAGACGACGGAGCGGCCGGCGGGAGCGAACCGGGCGATGATGACCAGGGCGCCGCCGCCCCGGCTCAACGCCGCGCCGAGACGTTCCTGCGCCGTGGTGAGCCGCCGGGACCGGGCGATCGCCCGGTCGAGCCGGTCACCCCCGCGCCAGGCGAGCCGGTAGGCGACGAGGTCGCCGAGCACGGAGGCGGCGGCCGCGCACAGGATCAGCACGACGAGCGAGGGAACCTGCCCGCCGGTGCCCTCACCGGCACCGCTGACGGTGGTGGTGCCCGCCGCCGCCGCGGTGGCGGCCGTGATGACGAGAACGCCGCTGGGCAGCAGGGGCAGGAAGACGTCCAGGAGAACGGAGAGGGCGACCACCGCGTAGATCCATGGGCTGCTGGTCAGCGCGCCCACACTCTCTAGCACCGTCTACTACTCCCCGATCGTGTCAACGCCGCGACGTCGCAGGGGAGCGGCAGGGGCGGCAGGTTCAGCTGTACAGCGTACGCGTGAGGGTTCTCCGGACATCGGCCAGGGCGGTTGATGTTGTGCAGGTCACGTACACCTACTGGCCTTGTGCCCGTTAGGCGGGGGGAACGACCGGCACGAGCGAGGAGCAGCGCATGACGGCATGGATGCTACGTACGGGGCAGGGTCCGGCGCACCCGATTTCGGGAACGCGTCCGGGTATGGCGGTACCCGAGGGCGTCGGGGAGGCGCGGGGCCGGAAGGTCTGCCGGGTTCCGGGCGTGCTGGGGGGTGTGGCCGCCCTGCTGGCCCTGGCCTGCGGCGTCGGCGTCGCCCACGGAGCGGAAGGGGCGGCGTCCGGAGCGGCCGGGGCGCACGGCGCGTCCACGCCGGGAACCCAGGCGCAGGCGCCGAGGCAGGGTGGTGGGGGAGACCCGAGCCGTACGGATGACGTCGCCGCCGCGGGCGGCAGCTCGTGGAGGCGGGCGGCGGGGGTGTTCTCCCCGCCCGGCTCCTTCGTACCGTCCGACGCGCTGACGTACGACACCCGGCTGGTGCCGGCGGGCGCGCGGATCGAGGTCACCCAGCTCGCGGGCCCGTCCGCCACTCGGGTCGGCGTCCGACTGCGGGGGCTCGTGCCCCGCCGTGCGTACGGGATGCACGTGCACACCTCGCCCTGCGGTGCCGATCCCGTGGCCGCCGGTCCCCACTACCAGCACCGCCCGGCCGCGACCGCGGACCCCGACAACGAGGTGTGGCTGGACTTCCGGACGGACGAGGCCGGCGACGGGCGGGCGGAGGCCCTGCACGACTGGGGATTCCGCGAGGGCGGGGCGCGGTCAGTGATCATCCATGACCGGCAGGGCGGCGCGGGGGAGCGGGTGGCCTGCTTCACGGTGCCGTTCGGGCCGCCCGGACCGGTGGAGTGACGGAGGCCGCACCTTCGGACGGTCACGGAGTACGGCGGTGTCCCGCACCCCCCGCGCACGGCCGGGGGTGCGGACACCGCCGCGTAAGGTGCTGCTTCCCCCGTGCGGGGGCGTGCGGGGGAAGCAGCGCGCGCCGCTGCCTCCCCGTGAAGTCCGGGGTGTGCAGATGGACGGCCGGTCAGGCCGAGAGGGCTGGTCAGACCGGGACGGCCGGTCAGACCGGGACGGCCGGGGTCTGGTCGGGCCGCGGTGCGCCCTCGGAGGTGGCCGCAGTGTTCCGCGAACCGAAGAAGCGGTCCAGGGCCACGGCTCCCGGGCCCGTGAAGACCAGCAGCAGGAAGGCCCAGCAGAACATCGCCGACGGCTCGCCGCCGTTCTCGATCGGCAGGAACGCCTCGGGCTGGTGCACCTTGAAGTACGCGTAGGCCATCGATCCGGAGGCGAGGAGGGCCGCCGCGCGGGTTCCGAGGCCGAGGGCGACCAGAGCGCCGCAGACCAGCTGGATCAGTGCGGCGTACCAGCCGGGCCAGGCCCCGGTCTCCGCCCGGGTGCCTCCGATCACTCCGAAGAGCGTGGCGGCGCCGTGCAGGGCGAAGAGGAGGCCGACGACGAAGCGGAAGAGGCTGAGCGCGTAGGGCTGTGCCTGGTTCAGGCGATTGAGCATGGGGGGAGCTCCTTCGGTCGTGGTGGGGACGTGAACCGAACCGGGGCGCCTCAGGTTAGGGAAACCTCATCAGTACTTGCAACTTCAACATTCCATCGAGTGGCCGAAAATCGCCGTACTCGCAGGAGTGGCGCACGCTCCAGAGCCGTCTCGAACTGGGCCCCCTGATCGCCCGCTTTGGCCTGTACCAATGTCAGCGCAGACTTCCGGCCAAGCAACAGGAGCGTCGTCGGCTGGTGGCCGAGTCGGTACGCCCGCCAGTAGGGTCGGCTGGGGCTGGAACGGGGGTCCGATCGGGGTGGCCGGGGATGTGCTGCGCCTGAGTGGGCGTGTGTCCTCGCCGGGAGGGCCGGGGCCGTTCCCCGTCTCTCGCGGCAGCTCCTCCGCGCACCGGTCGCAGCACTCCGGAGGTACGGCCCTGCGCTCCGGGCGCCAGGTCGGGCGCGCGGAGGGGTGGCTCTGGCCGAATCCTGTCCTGCGCTGACCGCGTACGCCCGCGCACGGGGCGGGGCCGACCCGGGGCCGCCCGGCCCGCCGGTCCGGCCGGGCGCGCTTCCCGGGGCCGGGGCCGGCCCTCTCGGTGTCGGGCGTCACCCGTTGTTCCCGGTCGGAGGGGTCGGGGTGGGTGGGTGGTCGGACGGCGGTGCCCGTCGTACTCGGCCGAAAACACTTCGGCGGCCAGGGGTGCTTGCAGCAGCTCCGGCTCCCGGAGTGTGGAGTCGGAAGCCCGCGAGAGGCATGAGCCGTAGGCGTCGTCGCTTCCGATGCGCTGCCGCCCCGCCGGGCGCGGTCCCGGCGGGGCGGCAGCGACCTGGAAGGCCCGGATCGGCGATCGACCGGTGACCTGGAAGGCCCGGATAGGCGAGCGGTCGCACGGTCAGAGGGGGTGGGGGAGGGGAAGGAGGGTGGCGACGCGGACAGGTCGTCTCCGTCCTGTCCGCGTCCTTGGCTGGCCCGCCCTCGCTTCGTCTTACGTACCGAACGGCGGTGGAGGGTGCACGGGTTCCTGCGGGGCCATCGGATGCGCCAGGTGGTCAGCAGCCGTTCAGGGCCGACCGCAGGGCGTTCTTCTCGGCGGAGTCCACGCTCAGGTTGTAGTGCTTCTTGACGTGGACCCAGGCCCGCACGTAGGTGCACGTGTACGAGGACCGCGGCGGCATCCACTCGGCGGGGTCCTTGTCGCCCTTGGACTGGTTCACGTTGTCGGTCACCGCGATGAGCTGAGGGCGGGACAGGTCGTTGGCGAACGCCTGGCGCTGGGCATTGGGCCAGCTGCTCGCGCCGGAGCGCCATGCCTCGGCGAGCGGGATCATGTGGTCGATGTCCACGTCGGACGCGGCGCTCCAGGTGGCGCCGTCGTAGGGCGAGTACCACCTGCCGCTGACCGCGGCGCAGGAGGAGTCCTGTTGGACGTTCGTGCCGTCGCGCTTGAGGACGACCTCGCGGGTGTTGCAGGATCCCGACTGGGTGACCCAGTGCGGGAACTTGTCGCGGCTGTAGCCGCTGGAGGAGCCCTCGGCGCCGACGGTGAGCTGTCCAAGGTAGGTGCGTGCGGTCGCCGCGCTGACCGGGGTGGGCATGGCGGCCTGCGCGCTCGGGGCGGTGAAGAGGATGGAAGTGGCGGCGAGGGCGGCGGTTGCTGCGCCGGCGGAGAGGCGACGCGCGTAGACACCGTACATGCGAACTCCCTTGGTGTGGGGGTGCTTGAGTGGGCGACGAGTGCAGCCCGGTCAGCGTGGAGGTGCCAGGTTTCCGTGGGGTGGGCACCAGGTAACAGGGTGACGACATGTGCACGTCACATCAAGGGGTGTGCGAGGGGAGTGATGGATCGCGGGAGCGCTCGGATCGGTCAGGCGAGCCTCGTCCGGGCGGTGTTGAACGCCCGTCAGCGCTGTGGGGGCGCTCGCGCTCCCGGTCGCGCCCCCCGGCCGCACCTCCCGGCCACGCACCGGCCGCATTCCCCGGCCGCATTCCCCGGCCACGCAGCGGCCGCACCCCCGGCCACGCAGCGGCCGCACCCCCGGCCACGCAGCGGCCGCACCCCCGGCCACGCAGCGGCCGCACCCCCGGCCACGCAGCGGCCGTACTCCCGGCCGTACTCCCGGCCGTACTCCCGGGCGGGCCCCGGTGGGTGCGTGTGGGCGTGCCGGAGGGTGGACGGGCTGCGGGGGTGAGGAGGGGGTCGGCGGTGTCGCGGTGCAGCGGGTGTCCGGGGGGCCGGGCGGTGGGTCGCGGTTCTATCGTTGCCGCGTGCTGCTTCCGGTCTCCCTCACCCTCGGCATCGTCCTCGCCCTCCTGTTGGTCCTCGCCGCCGCCGTCGCCGCGTGGGCCTCGCTGGGCCGGTCGCGCGAGATCCTCGTCGCCGGGGTGCGGGCGGCGGTCCAACTCGCCGCCGTATCCCTCATCATCGGCTGGGTGGTCCGCTCCCTGGCGCCGCTCCTCGGATTCGTGGCGCTGATGTTCGCCGTGGCGGTGTGGACCGCGGGGCGCCGGATCACCGGCAACCGCACCTGGCGCTGGGCGGCCGTGCCGATCGGGGCAGGCGTGCTGCCCGTGGTGGGGGTGCTGCTGCTCACGGGGCTCGTGCCGGTCCACGGCCTGGCGCTCATCCCGGTGGCGGGCATCCTCATCGGCGGGGCGCTCACCGCGACCGTGCTCGGCGGGCGGCGCGCCCTGGACGAACTCACCGGCAGGCGCGGGGAGGTGGAGGCGGGCATGGCTCTCGGACTGCTCGACCGGGACGCCCGGCTGGAGATCGTGCGGCCGGCGGCGTCGGACGCGTTGCTGCCCGGGCTCGATCAGACCCGGACGGTCGGGCTCGTCACCTTGCCGGGGGCGTTCGTCGGCATGCTGCTGGGTGGCGCCTCACCCGTGGAGGCGGGAGCCGTCCAACTGTTCGTCCTGGTGGCGCTCATGGCCGTCCAGGTCGTGGCCGTCGCGACGGTCCTGGAGCTGGTCGCGCGCGGGCGGCTGCACCGGGGCTGAGTGCCCGGCCCGTGTCGGCATCGGGTGTCGGGGCCAGGTGCCGGGCCGGGTGCAGCGACTGAGCGCGCGTCGGGGCTGAGCGTCGGGTCCGGGTGCGTGTACGGGGGCGCCGGGACCCGGGGGCGCGGGTCCCGGAACGCCGGGTGCGAGGTGGTCGGTGGCCGCCCGTGATCGGCTCGTCCGCGCCCCTCGGCCCGAGGTGGGAATCAGGTCCCGAGGGGGCCGGGGAGGAAGCCCGGCGGCAGGGGCGGCTGCTCAGGCTTCGTTGATGTGCAGGCGGATCGAACCGTCTCCGGCCGCCTCCACCCGTACCCGCGTCAGGTCCTCGACGTGGGCGTCCGGTGCGAGGGACGCGGCGCGCGGGCCGACGCCCACGACGCGCATTCCGGCCGCCCGGCCCGCCGCGATGCCCGCCTCGGAGTCCTCGAACACGATGCAGTCCGCCGCGTCGAAGCCCAGCTCCGCCGCACCCTTGAGGAAGCCCTCGGGGTCCGGCTTGCTGGCGCCGACCTGCTCGGCGGTGACACGGACGGCGGGCATCGGCAGTGCGGCCGCGCCCATCCGGGCCGTCGCGAGCGCGGCGTCGGCGGAGGTCACCAGCGCGTGCGGCAACCCGGCGATCGCGGCCATGAACGCCGGAGCCCCGCCGATCGGAACGACGCCCTCGACGTCGGCGGTCTCCTCGGCGAGCATCACCCGGTTGTCCGCGTGGTTCTCCTCCATCGGGCGGTCCGGGAGCAGGACGGCCATCGTGGCGTAACCCTGGCGGCCGTGCACCACCTTGAGCGCGGCCTCGGGGTCCAGTCCGTGTTCGATCGCCCAGCGCCGCCAGCAGCGCTCCACCACGGCGTCCGAGTTCACGAGGGTGCCGTCCATGTCGAGGAGGAGGGCGTGTGAGGTGAGGACGGTGGCCGGCATCGGCTGCTCCAGAACGCGGGGAGGTGTACGCACAGCCCGGGCGGTGCGTGCCGCGGCGCGCCCTGCGGTGCGTGGCGTGCGCGGGCTGGGGAGGGGTGGGCTGTGAGGGGGCGGGGCGGTGCTAGGTGTGCGGGAACAGAGCAACCCCCGCCCGCCGGTCAGGGAGTGCGGGCGGGAGCTACTTTGTTCCATCACGATACAAAAACCGGGGCCGGAACGCCAATCCCTTGCCCGGCCGTTCCCCGGGGCCGGGGTGCCGCATGCCCGGCCGCCCGTCCGGTCGGCGGTGTCGCGTGCCCGGCGCCACCGGTCAGCGATGTTCGCGTCCGTTCGGCTCCGCCTCCAGCACGCTTCGCGTTTCCGGGCCGTACACGCCGACCGGATCGCCGCCGATCGCTTTGTACGACTGGTAGAGCGCCACGGCGTTCCGCACCTGGTCGTTGTAGTGGGCGTCGAGCGGCCCCGGATAGAGCCATCGGCCCACCCCTCTGAGCCGCTTCTGCAGCTCGGCCACCTCCGGTCCCCGGTCGCCGGGCCGCAGTGTGGAGTCGGCCAGTTCCGCGGGCGGGGCGGGTGGCGACGGGGTCGGAGCCGGGCCGCCGCTGTCCGGGGCGGACGGCGCGCTCGTCGTCGGCGACGCGGACGCGGTGGCGGTCGGGGAGGGCTCCCGGCTCTTCTCCGGCGAGGCGGAGGCGCTGGGGGAGGAGGGCCGGGTGGCCGACGGGGACGGGGCGCGGGAGGCGCTGGGCGACGCGGAGGGGGAGGGGGCCACCGACGCGGCCGGTTCGTCCTCGGTGTCAGCGACGCTCGTGGTGGCTTCCGGAAGCGCCTCGTCCTCGCTGTCGCCGCCGAGCAGTCCGCCGGTGAAGGCCGCCGTGCCGACCACCACAGCCACGGCGGCCCCTGCGGCGAGGGCCCCGAAGGGGCGTCTGCGGCGAGGTCGCACGGGGTCCGGGGCAAAGACGGGGCTCGCGCCGGAGGTGCGCCGGCGGCTCCCGTCCGGCGTGGGGTCCAGTCCGTCGGCGGACTGCGCGCGGCGGCCCGCGTCCGACGCGGAGTACGTCGCGGGGTGCGTCGTGCCGGCGGGGGGTGCGCCGGCGCCCGTGTCCGCCCCTCCCTCCGTACGAACGCCCGCGTCCGGGGGGGTGCCGCCCAGGAACAGCGGCATCGTGGTCTCCGCCTCTCCCGCCGGGACGGCCGCAGTCTCCGCGGTCGCTGCCGTTCCCGCGATTCCCCTCGTGCCCGCAGCCCCTGCCGCCTCGGCGGTTCCCCCCGTGCCGGCGGTCCTCGCCGCCCCCGCGGGTCCTCCGGGGCCGGCCGCCGCAGTCCCCGCGAGGCCGGGTTCCGGTGGGCCGGTCCCGGAGGCCGCCGCCTCTCCCGCGCCGGGGTGTGGCCCTCCCTCCGCTGACGCTCCGGCCTGGTCCGTCAGCGTCACGTACGGCCGGATGCGCAGCGGGTCGAAGTCCTCGGCCGCGGCGATCTCCGCCGCACGCGCGGCGCGCTGCTCCTCCTCCGTGAGCTGCGCCGAACGCGCGCCCGCGCCGCACCGGCACGGCACCCGGTGCTCCGTGCCGGGCGCCCCGGCCGTCCGTCTTCCGCACTCCGGGCATGCGTGTCCGGTCGTCATCGTGGGTCCCCTCCCCTTGAACTGCCTGCGATTATGCAGCCCGCCCCGGGGGAGCCCAACGGCCCGCCGGTGCTCGGCCCGGCCTCGGCAGGCCATACCGGGACGAAACGTCCAGGATGGGTGTGTAGTGGATCAGCGGATCGAGGAGACGCCCATGGCCGAGCAGCTGAGCCCGTCACCCCTGGCCCCGGGTGAGGGACGCTCCCGCCGGAGCGTCCTGGTGGCGATCGGAGCGCTGCTCCTCGGCATGCTGCTCGCGGCACTCGATCAGACCATCGTCTCCACGGCGCTCCCGACGATCGTCAGCGAGCTGGGCGGGCTGGACCACCTGTCCTGGGTGGTGACCGCCTACCTGCTGGCGGCCACCGCGGCGACCCCCCTGTGGGGCAAGCTCGGCGACCAGTACGGCCGCAAGAAGCTCTTCCAGACCGCGATCGTGATCTTCCTGATCGGCTCGGCGTTGTGCGGGGTCGCCCAGAACATGCCCCAGCTGATCGGGTTCCGGGCACTCCAGGGGCTCGGGGGCGGCGGGCTGATGGTGCTGTCGATGGCGATCGTCGGTGACCTGGTGACGCCGCGCGAACGCGGCAAGTACCAGGGGTTCTTCGGTGCGGTCTTCGGTGTGACGAGTGTCCTCGGGCCGCTCCTCGGCGGCCTCTTCACCCAACATCTCAGCTGGCGGTGGGTCTTCTACATCAACCTGCCCATCGGCGTCGTCGCGCTGGTCGTCATCGCGGCCGTCCTGCACATCCCGGTCCACCGCGAGAAGCACACCATCGACTACCTCGGCACCTTCCTCATCGCCTCCGTCGCGACGAGTCTGGTGCTCGTCGCCTCCCTCGGCGGTACGACATGGGCCTGGAGCTCCCCGCAGATCATCGCGCTCGCGGTGCTCGCCGTCGTGCTGACGGTGGCCTTCATCGCCGCCGAACGGCGTGCGGTCGAGCCCGTGCTGCCGTTGAAACTGTTCCGGATCAGGGCCTTCAGCCTCGTTGCCGTGATCAGCTTCGTCATCGGCTTCGCCATGTTCGGCGCGATGACCTACCTGCCGACGTTCCTCCAGGTGGTCCACGGCATCACCCCGACGATGTCCGGCGTGCACATGCTGCCCATGGTGCTCGGTCTGCTGATCACCTCGACCGGCTCCGGCCAGATCGTCAGCCGGACCGGCCGCTGGAAGGTCTTCCCGGTCGTGGGCACGGCCCTCACCGCCATCGGTCTGCTGCTGCTCCACCGTCTCGACGAGAACAGCTCCACCTGGCAGATGAGCGCCAGCTTCTTCGTCTTCGGCGCCGGGCTCGGCCTGGTGATGCAGGTGCTCGTCCTGGTCGCCCAGAACGCCGTCTCGTACCGGGATCTCGGTGTCGCCACCTCCGGCGCGACGTTCTTCCGCTCCATCGGCGCCGCGTTCGGCGTGGCGGTCTTCGGGACCGTCTTCGCCAACCGGCTGAGGGATCAGCTGACGGACGCCCTCGCCGGGCGGTCGCTGCCCGGGGGCGTCGACGCGGGGCAGCTGGCCGCCGACCCCCGGGCCATCGGGCAGCTTCCCGCCGGCCTGCGGCCCCCCGTGCTCAGCGCGTACTCCACCTCCATCACGGACGTCTTCCTGTACGCCGTCCCGGTCGTCCTCCTGGCATTCGTCCTCGCCTGGTTCCTCCGGGAGGACAAGCTCCGCGGCTCGGTGACCGCACCCGACACCAGTCAGACCCTCGCCTCCAACCCCGTCGAACGCTCCTCGTACGACGAGTGCGCACGCGCCCTGTCGGTGCTGGCCACCCGGGAGGGCCGCCGGGAGATCTACGAGAGGATCACCGAGCGGGCGGGGTACGACCTGTTGCCCGCGGCCAGCTGGCTGCTCCTGCGGATCAAGCGGCACGGCACCGTCGAACCCGCCCTGCTCGCCGAGACGGTGCCCGTACCGCTGCACGTGATCACCGACGCGGCCCGGCAGGTCGAGGAACGCGGGCTGGCCCGCCGGGAGGGTCTGCAGATGATCCTCACCGATGCGGGGGCCGAGGTCGTCGTCCGGCTCTCCCAGGCCCGCGAGGACTCCCTCGCCGAACTCCTCGGCGACTGGTGGGGCCCCGAGCGCCCCACGGACCTGGTCAATCTCGTCAGCGAACTGACGGCCGAGGTCAGCGGCTCGACCAGGGAGCGCCCCCTCGCCCCGGAGCCGCCCCGCGACCACGAGGTCCAGCACCGGAGCCACGACGGTCACCACGGCCACGACGGTCACCACGGCCACGACGGTCACCACGGCCACGACGGTCACCGTGGCCACGAGGGTCACCTCGGCCGTGGCGGCCGTGGCGGCCACGACGGCCCCCCACCCGCCTGACCGCGACCGCCCGTCCCGCCGCCAGCCCGCCGCGGACGCTCGTCCCCGACCGCCCGGCCCGCCCGGCCCGCCCGGCCCGCCCGGCCCGCCCGGCCCGCCCGGGCGGGCCGGGCGGGCCGGGCGGCGGCCCCGGGCATCCGGTGTCCGGTCGGGCCGTCCGACGTACCGGGGCACCGCCCGGATCACATGGACACGGGCGCGGACAGCACGTCAGAGTTCCTTGGCGAACCAGTGCTCCGCGTACGGGTTGCGGCGGTGGAACGCCGGAACCTCCCGGTACCCGTGCTTCGTGTACAGCCCCCGCGCCTCCACCAGGTCGTTGCGCGTGTCCAGCCGCAGCAGCCGTACGCCGTACGCCCTCGCCGCTTCCTCCACCGCGGCCAGCAGCAGTCCGCCGCCGCCCGTGCCCCGGAACGCCGGGCGCACGTACACCCGCGTCAGTTCCGCCGTACCCGCCCCGGCGGCCTCCGTCAGCACGAGGCCGGCGCAGCTCGCGGCCTCGCGCCCGTACCGGCCGACGACGAACTGCCCGGTCGGCGGTGCGAGCAGGTCGGCTCCGTCGCCGTCGAGTCCGTCGGCGATCTCCTCGGCGGTCGCCGGCCGCTGCCAGTAGCGGCCGGCGACCTCGCCGTAGTAGTCCCGACGCAACGCGGTCGCGTCCGGGGAGTCGAATCGTTCGGCGGCCACGGTCCAGGTCATGTGGGGCATTCTTGCTGCCGCACGGCCGAACGACGCCATCTTTTACGTGTAGGGGGCAGCAGTGAATCCGGACCGAGCGACCACGGACCGAGCGACCACGGACCGAGCGACAGCTGGCCGGGCGTCGGCGGACAGCGCGGCGGCCGACGCCGCGCTCGCGACCGGAGCGGTCCAGCGCCTCGCCGAGCGCTGGATACGGGACGGCATGGCCGCCGCCGTCCCGGTGGGCCGGGGCCGCAGGGGCCCGGGCACCGGCTTCGTGTGCTCGCCCGCCGGACTGTGGCTCGCCCTGGCCGCGGTGGCCGCCGGTGCGCGCGGTGCGACCGCGGCCGAGCTGCGGACCCTCCTCGGCACCGCGGACCGGGAGGCCGCTCCGGCCGTCACGGCGGTGGCCCGCGAGCTGTCCCGGACGGGGGCGCTGGGCGTGGCCACCCGTGTCTGGAGCCGGGTGCCCGTTCTGCGCGCGTACCGGGAGGCGCTGCCGGACATCCGCTTCGACCCGATGGACCCGGCGGCCGTCGACGCCTGGGTGCGCGAGACCACCGGAGGGCTGATCGAACGGCTGCCGCTGGAGATCACCGATGCGACCCTGCTCGCCCTGGTCAACGTCCTGGCGCTGAAGGCCCGCTGGGAGAAGCCGTTCGAGGCCCGGCGGACCCAGGACCTGCCGTTCACCGACGCGGCCGGGACGGTCGTCCCGGTGCCGACCATGGCCAAGGACGTGCCGTTGGCCGACGCCTGGACCTCCCGCGGGGCGTACGTCGTCGAGCTGCGCTGCGCGGCGGGACCGGGCGGCGGCCCCGGGGCCCGGGTCCGCCTCGTCCTGGGGGAGCCGGGGGCCGGGGCAGGCCGGGTCCTGCCCGTGGGCTGGGCGCCGCGGTCCGAGGGCGTCCCGCTGGACACCGACCGGGTGACCATCGGGCTGCCCCGGCTGGCCCTGCGGACGCGGGTGCCCGTCACCGGTCAGCTGGCCTCCCTCGGCGTCCGGCTGGCTCTGAGCGACGCCGCCGACTTCTCCGGCCTCTCGCCCGAACGCCTCGCGATCTCCGACGTGGTCCAGGAGACCGTGCTGAAGATCGCCGAGGAGGGTGTGGAGTCCGCGGCCGTGACGGTGGTCGCGCTGCGGTCGGCGGGAGCCGCCCCACGGCCCCGGCGGGTGCGCCACATCGCCTTCGACCGCCCCTTCGGCGTCGTCGTGCTGGCCGGGGCGGAGGACACCCCGCTGTTCACCGCCTGGCAGGCGGACGCGCCCGCCGCCCCGGACGCCTGAGCCCGCCGGCCGGGGCGGCGCCGCCCTTCCGCACGGCTTCGCGCCGACGATCGCCGGGGACGGAAGTCAGGGATGACAGTCAGGCAAAGAGGGGGTTGATTGTGTCTACCTCATAGGGCAATGCGAGGCTTCATCCGGCATGGCCCCCATTCGAAGGGGTGATGCATGGAACGGTGGGAGGGTCGGCGCAGCGTGGTGAATGCGGATCACAGTGTGCGCGGTGACGCGGCGGCGGACACGGGAGCGGGGCACGGCCCGGCCCGTGTCCTGCTCTGGCTGGTCGTGGCCGTGCTCGCGGTACGGCAGGTGGCGGTGGTGCTCCGGCAGCCATCGGGGGAGCGGCTCCTCGATCTGGAGGCGTGGACCGGGGAGAACGGCGTCCTGCGCGCCACGGGCTCGCTGTACGACAGCGGCCGGTTCACCGGGCCGCCCTTCGCGGGGCTGGTCCTGAAGCCTCTCACCGCTTCGGCCCAAGGGGCCCTGGGCGTCGCGTGGACGTTGGCGTCCCTGCTGCTCGTCGTCGTTCTCGGCGTCGTCGCGGCCCGGGCGCTGCCCTCGCCGGTGGGCCGGCGGACGGCCCTGCTCGCGACCCCCGTCGCGATCAGCCTCCTTCTGTTGTCGCTGCCGGTCCGCAATGCCCTGCACCTGGGCCAGAGCAGCGTCCTGCCCGTCCTCCTGGTGCTCCTGGCCTGCCTCGTCGTCCGGGAGCACCGGTGGGCGGGCGTCCTCGTCGGCCTCGCCGCCGCCTTCCAGCCGGTGCTGCTGCTCTTCGCCGCCTTCCTCTGGCTGACCGGCAGACGGCAGGCGTCGGTGAGCGCGGGCGCGACCTTCGCCCTCGCCACCGCCGCCGCCTGGGCCGCGGCGCCGAAGGACTCGTGGACGTACTGGGCGCACCACTTCGCGGGCACCGGGCTGGGGGAGCGGCCGGACAGCCTGGCCAACCAGTCCCTGCACGGTGCGCTGCTCCGGCTCGGCCTCGAAGGCCCCGTGGAGATCGCCCTGTTCCTGCTGCTCTCCGCCGCGGTCGTGGTCCTCGGCCTCCGGCGCGCGGTGCGGTACGCGCAGGACGGGCAGCTGCTCCTCGCGGTGGCCGTGACCGGCTGCGTCGTGGTCGCCGTCTCGCCGACCGCCTGGCAGCACCAGTTGCTCTGGGTACTCCTCGCGGTCGTCGGCAAGGTCGGCAAGCGGGCCTCCGACCGGCTGGTCTGGCCGTCCGTGGTGCTGCTGGTCGTCATCCTGCCGGGAACGATGCTGCTGCCGAACATCGAGACCCTGTTCCCCCTGCGCGACAACGTGCTGCTCCTCGCGGCGCTCGGCGCGGCCTGCCTCGCCCCGTTCCTGCCCCGCACCTCGCCGTACTGGCAGCACCCGGTCCCCACGGACTACGCGAAGCCGGTCGCGGCCCGCTGGAGACGCGTGCCGCTCCTGCCGTTCTGGCGCCGGGTTCTCACCCGTCCCAACCTGCTGCTGGAACTCCTGCTCATCCGGGTCGTCTACGACGCCTACGCCCAGGTCCGCCTCGCCGCCCGGGCGGGCCGTCCGCTCGCCGAGGAGCACGGCCGGCAGATCCACGCCATCGAGCAGTGGCTGCACATCGACATCGAGCACTGGGTCAACCACACGGTCGTGCAGATCACCTGGCTGCGCGATTTCTTCGACTACTACTACTCCACGTTCCACTTCATCGTCCCGCTGACGATCCTCGGCGTGCTGTACGCGCGCCGCCCCGCCGACTACCGCTGGGTCCGCTCGTCCATCGGCTTCGCCACCCTGCTCGCACTCGTCGGCTTCTGGCTCTACCCGCTGGCCCCGCCCCGGCTCATGCCCGGCCTCGGCTTCATCGACACGGTGCACGGGGTGCAGGACTTCGCGAAGCCGGACTACGGGACGCTGACCACCGTCACCAATCAGTACGCGGCGATGCCGTCGCTGCACTTCGGCTGGTCGCTGTGGTGCGGTGTGGTGATCGTGATGCTGGCCCCGAAGCTGTGGATGAAGGCGCTCGGCCTGCTGCACCCGCTGTTCACGATCGCCGCGATCGTGGCCACCGCCAACCACTGGGTGCTGGACGCGGCCGGTGGCGCCCTGGTCGTATCGCTGGGCTTCGGGCTGACGCATCTGCTGTCGGGGCCGCGCAGGCTCGTGACCGGCGACGGGCCCCGGGCGGAACGCGCCGAGCCGCCGTCCGCCGAGGCCGCACCCGAGGCCGGGGCTGAGTCAGCACCCGAATCCGCACCCGCACCCGAATCCGCACCCGAGGGCGCGGCTGAATCCGCACCCGAGGCGGTGGATGCGTCCGCGCCCAGGCGCGGAGCGAACGGCGCCGACCTGGGCGAAGCGGACGCCGAAGTGGCTGAGAAGGTCGGCGGCAAGTAGCCGGTACCGACCGGTCCGGTCAAGCGGTCCGAGCGGGCCGAAGGGGTGCCGCGGAACGGCTTCACGCCCGTCCCCGGCACCCCTTCGGCGTGGATCGCCGCGTCTCCCATGGTCCGCCCGCCCGGTGCCGCCCGCCACCCGGAGGACAGCGGACAGCACCGGAAGCGGCGCACAGCACCGGCCTGCCGGGCGTCGCGGTCAGGTCGCGGGCAGACCGGGCTCCGGTGCCGGCTCCCGGCCGTCAGGCCGCAGGCGGCGGGGCCGTGGTCACCTGGAGCTGCTTGATCCCGTTGAGCCAGGCCGAGCGCAGCCGTCGCGGGTCCTCCAGCAGCCGCAGGTCCGGCAGCACGTCGGCGATGGCATGGAAGATCAGGTCGATCTCCATCACGGCC
This sequence comes from Streptomyces sp. NPDC091649, assembly GCF_044756785.1. Lineage (NCBI taxonomy): Bacteria > Bacillati > Actinomycetota > Actinomycetes > Kitasatosporales > Streptomycetaceae > Streptomyces > Streptomyces sp. NPDC091649. The sequence goes on from NZ_JBIVTR010000008.1 coordinate 116,467, forward strand.
AGCGACTTGCCCAGGCAGAAGTGCGGCCCGCCGCCGCCGAAGCCGAGGTGCGGGTTGGGGTCGCGGGTGATGTCGAAGACGTCCGGGGAGTCGAACACCTCCGGGTCGTTGTTGGCCGAGGAGTAGAACAGCCCCACTCGCTCGCCCTTCCTGATCCGCTGACGCCCAGTTCCAGGTCCTGGGTGGCGGTCCGCTGGAAGGAGACCACCGGGGTCGCCCAGCGCACGATCTCCTCGGCCGGGCACTCCTTGCGGGCCGCCGCCAGATTCATCGAGTACGCCACGATCTCCATCGCCGCCTCGGCGCCGAACTCCTCGGTGATCGCGTACTCCGGATCGTCGTACGCGGCCATCTTGTTGGACCAGTCGAAGATCTTCGAACGGTCCTCCTGCGGTACGCCGATGAGCTCGGCGATGGCCTGGAGCGGGAGTTCCACCGCGATGTTGGTCACGAAGTCGAAGGAGCCGTCGGCGCCGGCGGAGGCCAGGGCCGTCTCGACGATGGAGCGGGCCCGGGTGCGCAGGGCCGCCTCCAGGGAGCGCACCGCGCGCGGGGTGAAGCCGCGCTGGACGATCTGGCGCACCCGGGTGTGTTCCGGCGGGTCCATGTTCAGCATGATCAGCTTCTGGACGTCGATCTGGTCACGGCTGATCGTCTCTTTGAAGCGGATGACCGAGGTGTTGGTGTTCGAGGAGAACAACTCCGGATGCGTGGAAACGTACTTGACGTCCGCATGACGGGTGACGGCCCAATAGCCCTCGTCGCCGAAGCCGGAGATGTGGGGCGGCTGGGTGCACCACCAGACCGGTGCGGTCTCCCGCATCAGGGCGAACTCCGGGTGCGGAACACGGGCTTGGAGGAGGTCGGGGTCGGTGAAGTCGAACCCGTCGGGCAGGTGGGGGCAGCGCATGGGCACCTCTCCACTCCGGATCTGGCGGCGAACCCGCCAACGGACGCCAGCGTCTGACGGCCCATCAGAAGGTGTCCGCAAGGTAGTAACGAGTTCTACGGGCGCGGGCTGGTTGCCGCACCGGAGGGCGCGCGTGCGGTGCGTGCACGACCCTTGCGCGGCCGGGCCGCCGTCACGAGACTGCTCGCAGAACTAGAACGCGTACTAGTTTCTTCCGTGGGCGCCGGGACGCCCCTGCGGAAGCGCGAGGAGAGGACGAGCTCATGGCCGCGGAACCCGTCATCGTCGAAGCCGTACGCACCCCCATCGGCAGGCGCCAAGGCGCCCTCGCCAATCTGCACCCCGCCCATCTGCTGGGCGAGACCTATCGTGAACTCCTCGGCCGCACCGGCATCCAGGCCGACTGCGTCGAACAGATCGTCGGCGGCACCGTCACGCACGCCGGTGAGCAGTCCATGAACCCGGCCCGCAACGCCTGGCTGACGGCGGGGCTGCCGTACGAGACCGCCGCCACCACCGTGGACTGCCAGTGCGGCTCCTCGCAGCAGGCGTCCCACGTGGTCGCCAACATGGTGGCCGCCGGGGTCATCGACGTGGGCATCAGCTGCGGCGTCGAGGCGATGTCGCGGGTGCCGCTGGGCAGCGGCTCCAAGCACGGCCCGGGGAAGCCGTGGCCCGACGAGTGGAACGTGGACCTGCCCAACCAGTTCGAGGCCGCCGAGCGGATCGCCCGCAAGCGCGGCCTGACCCGGGAGCGGGTCGACGCGCTCGGCCTGCTCTCCCAGCAGCGTGCCGCCGCCGCCTGGGCGGAGGAGCGCTTCAAGCGTGAGACGTACGCCGTGCAGGTCCCGACCACCGAGGAGGAGCAGGCGGCCGGCCAGGGCAGGTGGCGGCTGGTCGACCGGGACGAGGGGCTGCGCGACACCTCGATGGAGGCGCTCGCGGGGCTGAAGGCCGTCATGCCGAGCGCGATCCACACGGCCGGGAACTCCTCGCAGATCTCGGACGGCGCCTGCGCGATCATGTGGTCCTCCAAGCGCATGGCGCGGGCGCTGAAGCTCAAGCCCCGGGCCCGGATCGTGGCGCAGGCCCTGGTCGGATCCGACCCGCACTTCCACCTGGACGGCCCGATCGACGCGACCCGGGCGGTGCTCGGCAAGGCGGGCATGTCGCTGCGGGACATCGACCTCGTCGAGATCAACGAGGCGTTCGCCTCGGTGGTGCTGAGCTGGGCGCAGGAGTTCGAGGCGGACCTCGACGGCCTGGAGAAGGTCAACGTCAACGGCGGCGCGATAGCGCTCGGCCACCCGGTCGGCGCGACGGGGGCCCGGCTGATCACCACGGCGCTGCACGAACTGGAACGCCGCGACAAGGAGTTCGCGCTCATCATGATGTGCGCGGGAGGGGCCCTGGCGACGGGCACGATCATCCAGCGGCTGTGACCCCGTAACGGTCCCCCCCCAGGGGATGCCGGGGGGCAGACAGCCCGGGGGAGGCCGGGCTCCCTGGCCCCCGCCCCCTCCGGCTGCCCCCGGGCTCCCGCTCGGGGGCGTCGCTCCGACTGCCGCTCCGACCGACCGCCTACTGCTCCGGCCGCCCCTCGGGCTCCCCGAACACGGCGCGCGCGTCGAAGGCGGCGCGGCGGGTGGCCCGGCGCAGCGCCTTCAGCAGGGTCGGGCCGATCGTGACGGTCAGGGCCACGGTGAGCACCGCCCGCCCCAGGTCCCAGCCCAGCGAGGTCGCCGCGCAGTAGGCGAGGAACCGCACCAGGTTTTCGTGCAGCGGGTCGCCCGCGACGAACGAGATCCCCGAGCCCAGCCCGGCGATGAGCGTCCAGCCCTGCAGATTCATCACCGTGCCGTACGCGAACGCCGCCACGCAGCCGTACGCCGCCAGCATGGCCGACTCCGCCCGTCCGCGCAGCCGGTCCGCTCCCGGCAGCAGCCCCGCGCCCATGGCGAACCAGCCCATCGACAGCATCTGGAACGGCATCCACGGCCCCACCCCGCCCGTCAGCAGCGCGGAGGCGAACATGGTCACCGAGCCGAGGACGAAGCCGAAACCCGGGCCCAGCACCCGCCCGCTCAGCACCATCAGGAAGAACATCGGCTCCAGGCCCGCCGTCCCCGCGCCCAGCGGGCGCAGCGCCGCGCCGACCGCCGCCAGCACTCCGAGCATCGCGACGGCCTTCGCGTCCATCCCGGACTCGGAGATCGTCGCCACGGCCACCGCGACGAGCAGCGGCAGCAGCGCCGCGAACAGCCAGGGCGCGTCCCGGGCGTGTGCGAGCCCGGACCCGGCACCCGCCAGCAGCGGCCACCCGAAGGCGACCACGCCGACCGCCCCGGTCAGCAGCAGTACGGCGACCGACTTCGGACCGAGCCGCACGGGCCGGGCCGCCCGTTCCCCCGCCTCCCTCGTGCCGCTCACGCGCCCGCCTCCAGCGCGCCCCGCACCTGGGACACGGTCAGCCACTCCTGCGGGGCCAGGATCTTCGCCGTCTGAGGGGCGAACGCGGGGGAGGAGACCACCACCCGCCCGGTCGGACCGTCCGCGACGACCTCCCCCTCGGCGAGGATCACCACCCGGTGCGCCAGCTCGGCCGCCAGCTCCACGTCGTGCGTCGCCAGGACGATCGCGTGCCCCTCGGCCGCCAGGCCGCGCAGCACGCCGACGAGACGGGCCTTCGCCGCGTAGTCAAGGCCGCGCGTCGGCTCGTCCAGCAGCAACAGCGGTGGCCGGCCCGTCAGCACCAGCGCCAGGGCGAGGGCGAGCCGCTGGCCCTCCGACAGGTCCCGGGGGTGGGCGTCGTCCCCGACGCCCGGCACCAGCTCCGACACCAGCGCCCGGCAGGTACCCGCCGCCGCGCCCGCGTCCCGGTCGGCGGCCGCGCACTCGGCGGCCACCGTGTCCGCGTACAGCAGATCGCGCGGCTCCTGCGGTACGAGGCCGACCCGGCGCATCATCGCCCGCGGGTCCGTCCGGGCGGGGGCCAGGCCGCCGACGCGCACGGCGCCCGCGGTGGGCTCGATCATGCCGACGAGCGCTCCGAGCAGCGTGGACTTGCCGGCCCCGTTGCGGCCCATCAGGGCCACCGTCTCGCCCGGGGCCACGGTGAGCGTCACCCGCCGCAGCGCCTCGACCCGGCCGCGCCGCACCCCGAGCCCCTCGACCCGGGTGACCGGATCGGCGGCCGGGCGCGCGGACGCTTCCGGGCCCCCCGTACGCCCCAGGAGCCGGGCGAGGCGACCGGGCCGGGCGGCGGCGGGCGGCGCCGGCGCGGGCACGACGGCGGACGGGCCCACCGGGCGGCCCGGCGGCGAGGCGTCCGCCAGCCGTTCCCGGAGCCCGCCCGCCGCGCGCCGGGCGTCCCGGACCGACAGGGGCAGCGGGTCCCAGGCCGCGAGCAGTCCCAGCTCGGCCACGGGAGGCCGTACCGGCGACACCTTCATGATCTCGGCGGGCGGCCCCATCACGGGGGCGGCGCCCGGGGCGGGCAGCAGGACGACCTGGTCCGCGTACTGCACCACGCGCTCCAGCCGGTGCTCGGCCATCAGCACGGTCGTGCCGAGGTCGTGCACCAGCCGCTGGAGCACCGCGAGGACCTCCTCGGCCGCCGCCGGGTCCAGCGCGGAGGTGGGCTCGTCCAGCACCAGCACCCTCGGGTGCGGGGTGAGCACCGAACCGATCGCCACGCGCTGCTGCTGGCCGCCCGACAGGGTCGCGAGCGGCCGGTCGCGCAGCTCGGCCAGGCCCAGCAGATCGAGCGTCTCCTCGACCCGGCGGCGCATCACGTCCGGGGCGAGCCCCAGCGACTCCATGCCGTACGCGAGCTCGTCCTCGACGGTGTCCGTGACGAAGTGCGCGAGCGGGTCCTGGCCCACCGTGCCGACCAGATCGGCCAGTTCGCGGGGCTTGTGCGTGCGCGTGTCGCGGCCGCCCACCGTGACCCGGCCCGACAGCAGCCCGCCCGTGAAGTGCGGGACGAGCCCCGAGACCGCACCCAGCAAAGTCGACTTGCCGACTCCGGAGGGGCCGACCAGCAGCACGAGCTCCCCCTCGGGCACCGTGAGGTCGACACCGGACAGCGTGGGGCGGTCCGTGCCCTCGTACCGTACGGAGACCCGCTCGAACCTGATCACGCCTGCTCCTTGCCGATACGAGCCTCTTTCCCGGTCCCGCGCGAGGACGGCTTCCCGGCCCTGTACGTGGACGGCTTCCCCGCCCCGTGCGAGGGCGGCGGTACGGGGGCGACCAGCGCGGGCAGCAGCCCGGCCAGCACCGCCGCGGCGGGCCACAGCGGCAGCACCGGCGCGGCCAGCGGCACGACACCGGGGCGCAGCGCCCCGGGGGCCACCGCGCCCGCCCAGATCATCGCCGCCGCGACCACCCCGCCCGAGCCCGCCACCAGCCAGGCCCGGGCGCCCCACCGGTCCGGCCGGTAGCGGGTGCGCACCGAGCGCCGCCCGCCTAGCCGCAGCCCGGCCATCGCCGCGACCAGACCGGCCAGCAGCAAGGGCAGCCCGTACACCGCCCCCTGCGCGGCCAGCAGCCCGTACGTGCCGGCGCACACCCCGAGCAGCCCGCCCAGGGTGAGGGCGTTCGTGGTGTGCCGGACGCCGGCCGGGACCTGCGCCGTACGCCCGTACCCCCGGGCGTCCATCGACGCGGCCACCGCCACCGACCGCTCCAGCGCCCCCTCCAGCACCGGCAGACCGATCTGCGCCACGGCCCGCACACCTCCGGTGGGCCGCCCCCGCAGCCGGCGCGCGGTGCGCAGCCGGACCACGTCGGCCACCATGTTCGGCGCGAACGTCATCGCGACCACGACGGCGACCCCCGCCTCGTACAGCGCACCGGGCAGCGACTTCAGCAGCCGCGCCGGGTTGGCCAGCGCGTTCGCCGCGCCGACGCAGATCAGCAGGGCGGCCAGCTTCATCCCCTCGTACAGCGAGAAGAGCAGCTGCTCGGCGGTGACCCGGCCACCGATCCGGACGCCCTGCGCCCAGTCCGGCAGCGGCAGTTCGGGAAGCGTCAGCACGGTGTGCGAGCCGGGGATCGACGAACCGAGGAAGACGGAGAACAGCAGACGCAGCGCCACGACGAACAGCCCGAGCTTGACGAACGCGCCGTACGAACGGGCCCACGGCGCGTCCGTGCGCCGCGCCGCCACCACATACCCGGCGACGCCGACCAGCAGCCCGAGCAGCAGCGGGTTCGTCGTCCGGGACGCGGCGGTGGCAAGACCCAGCGCCCACAGCCACCAGGCCCCGGCGGGCAGCGCGTTGCCGCGGTCCGCCTCGGGGGCGCGCAGGGCACGGTGCGGCAGCCGGGCCGGCGCCCGGGCCGGGGAGGCGGTCACCGGCGGCGGCGGGCCTGGACCACGGCGGCGACGCCCAGCAGCAGGACGGCGCCGAGACCGACGAGGAGCCCGACGGACGGACCGCCGCCGCCGTCCTCGTCGTCCGGGGCCGACTTCGAGGCATCAGCCGTCTTCGAGGCGTCGCCCGTCGTCGAAGGGGCGGACGGCTTCGCACTGCCGTCCTCGCCGGACACCTGCTCGCCGCAGCCGGACTCCGGATAGCCGGAGATCGCGCAGAGCATGGCGCTGCTGTCGTACCGCAGCGGCTTCGCCACCGAGGCGAGCGCCTCCGCGCTGCTGGCGTCCGGCGCGACCTGTGCGCACGCCGTGCGCGGGGCTGGCGGCTCCTCCCCCTCCGGGGCGTCCGCCGCCGTCCCCGGGTCGATCACCAGCGCCACCCGCTTGGCGCCGTCCTTCGCCGGGGTGCCCGCGCAGATCGCCCCGAAGTCGGGGGCGCGGCGCGGCTGGGCGGCGTCGCCCGAGTCCTCGCTCACGGCGAACCGGAAGCCCTGGACCGTACCGTCGTCCGGGCGCAGGAGGGACGGCCCCTGGGTGGCGTACTCCCAGTTCTCGCCGTTGCCCTGCCAGAAGGACCAGTAGCGGTACCCGGCGGCCTCCGCGCTCCCCGCGCCGAGGAGGACCGCCGAGGCGGCGACCAGAGCGGCCAGCAACGCGACGACGGGGTGCCGCGACCGAGCCGGTGACTGCGGACGGCTCACGGCTGCTGCTTCTTCCGGCGCATGCTGAGCACGAAACCGATACCCGCGCCGGCGGCGAGGCCGATGCCGATCAGCCACCCCAGGCCCAGCCCGCTGTCGTCGCTGCTGGTGCCGCTGGAGGGCTGCGGGCCGGTCGGCGTGGGCGAGGGGAGGGCGGTGGCGGCCGGGGCCGGCCCGGTCGCGTTGAGCTGCCTGACGAGGTCGACACCGCCGAAGTCGCGGGCGTCGGCGCCGGTGGCGTGCGCCGCGAGGACCAGCTGCGCGGTGGCGGCCGGGCCGCCCTGCTTCGCCCAGTCCGCGGCGTTCTTCTGGAGCCAGGCGACCGACGCGGCGGCCTTGTCCTTGTGGCCGGAGGAGGCGAGGGCGACGACCGCGTCCGCCGTGTTGCCGTAGTCGGGCCGCGGCTCGGTGTCCTCGGCGCCCGGCATCGGGGCCTGCTCCAGGTACGGCGACTTCTCCAGCGCGTCCGCGAGGTAGAACGCGCCGTTCTGGGCGCTCTGCTCCGGACTGAGGCCGTCGCCCTTCGTGCAGGAGGGGTCCTTGACCGCGTTGGAGGTGCCGGACGCGATGCCCTTGCCCATCAGCCCGATCACCGAGGCCGCGGTGGCGTCCGCGTTGGCGGTCAGCTCGCCCTTCTCGTCCGGCTGGTAGGCGTACGCGCCGCCGTCCTTCTCCCCGCACGGGATGGCCAGGGACTGGAGCGCGGTGTACGGGGTCTTCCCGTCGGCGGTGGTGACCTCGTTGACCGGAATCCCGGTCCGGGCCAGCGCGCCGATCACGATGGACGTGGAGTTCGCGTCGCTCGGGCTGCCGGGGTTGTAGCCCCAGCCGCCGTCCTCGTTCTGCACGGACTTCAGCCAGTCCGCGCCGTTGTTCGCGGCGTCACGGTGCTGGTTGATCTCGACGAGGGCCTGGACGGCCACGGCGGTGGCGTTGGTGTCCATCACCGTCGAGGCGTCACAGGGCTTGGCGGCGTCCCGGTACGAGGTGAACGCACCGCTGTCGCACTGCTGGCCCACCAGCCAGTCCACGGCGGCGGTGGCCGGCGTGACGTACTCGATCTTCTGCGCGAGGAAGGCCAGCGACTGCCGCCACACCCCGTCGTACGTCGGGTCCGTGGTGCCGTAGAGCCCGGCCGGCAGCTCCGCCGACGGGGAGGGACTCGGCGCGGCGACCGCTACGGGTGCGGCCGCGCCCAGAAGCAGGGCGGTGGTCGCGAGCGCGGCTGCGCTGCGGCGTACGGTCATGGCTGGCTGGGCCTCTCCTGCGAGGGCCGGACTCCCCGGGGCGCACGAGCGCCGGGCTCCGGCCCCGTCTGCCTCGACGGTGCCGGCCACCGGGGTTCCGGTGGCCCGAGCCGGTCACGCTCCGCGGCGGGCGGTCCGGCTGCCCTCGGGCGGACGGGTCACGGCTGGGGCACTGCGCCGGATTCGTACCGGCTTCCCCCTGTACGGGCATGATGACGACCTGCCCACTCTACCGGTCCGCGGCCGAGGGGCCGGGGGCCCGGGGGCGTCGGCGCCCGGGCCGCGTCGGCGAGGACGGGCGGACGCACGCCCCGCGGCCGGAACCGGGGCGGGGCGGGGAGCAGGGCGGGAGCCGGGGCCTGGGGCGGGAGCCGCGGCCGTGCCCCGGCAGGTCCGCCGGATGCCGCTCCTCAAGATGGAGGCAGACATGGCCGGGGGTGTGCCCGGGGGTCCAGACGGCACGCAGCCGTCGCCCGGCCAGGCCGAGCAGCTCGCCGGGCACGATCTCGCGGTCGGGCAGCGCGGCGCGCAGACCCGGCAGGGTCCGCGACTGCCCGCCGCCGCGGGCGGCCCGCAGCGGCGCGAGGTGGTCGTCCGGCGCGCCGACCGCGGCGAGCTTGCGGGTGAGGTAGTCGAGCCAGGTGCCGGGCTCGGACTCCCGGGTGCGCCGGACGATCGCGGTGTCGGCCTCGTGCATCGCGATCCAGGCGCCGGACGCCTCGCGCACCCGGCCGGAGAGCCCGTGGTGGTCGGGGTGGTGGTGGGTGATGACCACACCGTGGATGTCGGCGACGGCGGTGCCGAGGGCGGTGAGCCCGGCGACCAGGGTGTCCCAGGAGGCCGGGTCGTCCCAGCCGGTGTCGATGAGGACGGGCCCCCGGTCGGTGTCGACGAGGTGGACCAGGGTGTGCCGGTGGCGGCCGGCCCCGTCGTGATGTCGGTCCTCGTCACCCGCGACGCCTGGGCCCCGCTGTACGGCGTACCGGTCACGCGGGTCTGACCGGTACGCCGTGCCCGGGTGGTGCGGTCAGACCGCCGGTTCGCCCTCCGCCTTGCGGAGCACGCCCTCCGGCGCCCGCCGCAGCGCGCGGATCGCCGGGACGCTGAGCATCACGGCCAGCAGCACGAACGACATGACCGACGAGAAGACCAGCACCTCGTTCGCGCCGAACGCGTCCGCCGCCGGGCCGGCCAGGGCGCGGCCGAGCGGGATGACCATGATGGAGCCGGCGACGTCGTACGCGGAGACGCGGCTCAGCACCGTCAGCGGAATGTGCGACTGGACGCTGGTCGCCCACATCACCCCCCAGAACGCGAAGCCGTACCCCGCGATCACATGGGCGACCGCCGTGGCCGCGAAGGACCATTCGAGGGCCGGCGCCAGGGGGTTGAGCGCGAAGCAGAGCATGGCGAGGGCGCCCGCGACGAGGGGGCGGCGGGGGCGGACCCGCATCCCGATCAGGCCGCCGATGATCGTCCCCGCGCCGTCGGCCGAGGCGATCCAGCCGTACCCGCTGGCCCCGTGCTGCTCGATCATCAGCGCCGCGCCGAGCGGCAGGGCGGGGCCGAACACGAACAGGCCGTAGACCGACCAGACCGCGATGACGCCCCACAGCCACTGGCGGGACCGGAACTCCTGCCAGCCCGTCGCGAGCCTGCGCCACATCGGGGCGTCGCCCTCGTCACGGACCGTGTGGAGCTTCCGCAGGGGCAGCAGGACCGCCGCGCTGAGCGCGTACGCCGCCGCGATGACCAGGTACGAGCCGGAGACCTGCCAGTACGCGACGAGGATGCCCGCGAGGCCGGGGCCCAGCAGCGTGCTCAGGGCCTCGGATATGCGCAGCAGCGCGTTGGCCTTCTGAATGTCCTCGGCGACCCGGGGGACCATGCTCGCCATACCGGGCTGGAACATCGCCGTCGCGGCGCCGCTGAGCGCCATCAGGGCCATGATCTGCCACAGCGGGACGCTGTCGGAGGAGAAGAGCAGCGCGGCGAGCGTCAGCATCGCCAGCATCCGCACCAGGTCCGCGCAGATCATCATCAGCTGCGGGGTGAACCGGTCGGCCAGCACCCCGCCGAACAGCACCAGCAGGACGATCGGGGTCATCCAGGCGGCCAGGGCGTACCCGACGCCGCTCGCACCGTGGCCCGCTCCCAGCACCGCCGTGGTGAGGGAGACCATCAGCATGCCGTCGGCCAGCAGCGACGCGCTGCGGGCCGTGAAGAACAACTGGAAGCGGCCCGAACGCCAGGGGCTGGGCAGCGGACCGGGCTTCTGCCGGAGGGTCGTGTCGTCAACGCTCATGTCGCACCTGCCGGCTCCTGCCGGTCCCTTCCTCGATGATCGGCAGCCGATGCCACGCGCCACTTGGGCCCGCCTCGGCCGGCGGGCTTTCGACGAGCACGTAGCGGCGGGGTGCGATGACGCCCGTACCGCCGTGGGCGGGGACCGCGGCCATCAGCGCCGCGTGGGCTCCGGCCGGGGTCAGGCCCGTGGCGCCCCGGGCGATGTACGCCGTCAGGCCCGGGGACGAGCCCGGGTAGGGGCCCGGTCCCGCGCCGGAGCCTCCGGCCGCATCGCCGTCCGTCCCCGTCCCTGCCTCCGCCCGCGCGGCCACACCCGCGTCCCGGTCCGCCTCGACGTGCACGGGCAGGCCGCCCACCGCTTCGCTCAGGGCGTCCCGCACGGCCCTCGGTGAGGCCCAGCAGCCGTCCACCCGCGTCCAGTCGGGGCCGCGCTCGGCGGGTCCGACGCCTGTCAGCCCGGTGAGCGAGTCCAGCGGCACGTCCCGGTCGGCGGCCGCCTCCAGCAGCTGCACCAAACCGGTCAGGAAGCCCTCCGCCTCCTGCGGGGCGAACAGCGCGGGGTCGGCCCACAGGGAGATGTGGAGCTGGGGGGCCGTCTCGTAGGTGAACGCCAGCACGCGCGTCGGCAGCGCCTGAAACGGGCCCCAGACCAGGTCGAGTTCGGCGGACACGCTGTCCTGTGGCGCCGCCGAGAGCAGCGTGGCGGGGAGCACGCTGACGTCGTTGAAGACCACGTCCCGGGCGAAATGGCTGCCGCGCTCGCCGGTGACCCGGTCGATCATCTCCCACAGGCGTACGGAGTCGAACCGGCTGTGCTTGTAGGCGTTGAGCGCCGCACCCCACGTCGTGCGGACCAGGGTGTCGAAGGACGGGACCCGGACGTCGAGGCAGAGCAGGGCGTCCTGGGAGAGGGTGTTCACCGAGCGGGCGGTCCTGGGGTGGAACCGGTTGGAGGTCGGCACCGCCGTGACACAGGAGTCCTGGCCGGCCCGGTGGGCCACCAGCGCGCACCAGGCCGCCAGCAGCACGGTGGCCTCCGGGTTGCCGGTGCGCCGGGCCGCTCCGGCGAGGGCGCGGGCGCCCCGCCGGGACCGGAGCGTGAGCTGCCGGGCCCGCCCGTCCGCGCCCGCCGCGCGCGGCTCGGCGAACATCTCCTGCGGCTCGGTGCGGATGATCCGCTCCCAGTACCGCAGCGACGCATCCGACTTCCGCTTCCCGGCGGGAGACGCCTCCTCGGCGGCCAGGTCGAGCGGGGCGAAAGGGGCCGGGGCCGGGAGTTCCTCCCCTGCCAGCAGGGCGAGGAACTCCTCCCGCAGGACGGCCAGCGCGCTGCCGTCCGTCACCGCGTGACTGGACGCCAGTGCGGCGTGGACGGGCACACCCCGGTGGGTGAGCAGCGAGATCCGCAGGGGGAACTCCCGGTCCAGCGCGAAGCGGCCGACGCGGGCGCCCCGCGCCACCGACTCGGCGTACCGGGCGCGCTCCTCGGGGTGCTCCGTGTGGTCGAGGACGGTCACCGTGAAGGTGCCCCCGGCCGCCACGACCTGCTCCACGGGCGCGGTGCCCGGGGCGTGCGGGAACGTGGTGCGCAGACCTTCGTGGCGCAGGGCCAGGGTGCGGAGGGCGTCGAGGACGGCGTCCAGGCCGGCGCCCGGGGGGATGGCCCACACATCGTGGTTGTTGATGTGCTCGGGGTCGTCCCGCAGGATGCAGCGGATCATGTTGGCCTGGCCCATGGTGAGGGGGCCGCGGCGCTCGTCACCGCCCGCGTAGGCGACGGTGACGGTACGCGGAGCGGGCGGAGTACGCGGGGGGTTCTGGTGCATGGTGTCCTTGCCGGCGGCGGAGTTCATCGGGTCACGGCCAGGCCCGTTTCGGCGCTCGCACGGGTCAGTGCCTCCCAGTGGTCCATCAGGAGTGCGAAGTCGGCCATGTCGTCCCGGGCCTCGTCCGGGAGCCGGGAGCGGCGCTCGGCGAGCGCGTCCGCGACCGTCGCGTAGCGGTCGCCGAGCCGCCGGTAGGCGCGGTCGAGGACGTCCAGGCGGCGGGCGTTCTCGGCTCGGTCGAGGCCGATGCTGTCCCGGACGAAACCGGCGATCACGGAGGCCCGGATGCGGCCCTCTCCGTCGAGCAGCGCGTCACCGGCCGCCGCCGTCCTCGCGTACACGGCGTTGAGGTACGTCTTGGACAGCAGGAACTTCGCGAAGCGCAGCTGGTAAGCGAGGAAGCCGGCGTCCGTACGCCGCTCCGCCGTATGGAAGTTGACGATGTGCCGGTTGTGCTGGACACCGGGCAGCCGGGCGTCGTGGACGAGGTGGGTCAGGAAGTAGTCGCTGCCGATGGTGTCGGTGGCGGGCGGCAGCGGGACCCTGCTGTAGACCTCGTGGTCGAGCCCGATGTTGCACATGTCCACGTGCATCGGGCTGAGGGGGGCGAGGGTGGTGCGGTCGCCACTGAACACCGTGTCCCCGGCGCCCCGGAAGGACGCGTCGATCAGATGGCCGCGCCAGATCTCCGGGTACCCCTCGGGTATCGACAGGCCGACCAGTTCGCGGTACGTGTCAGGGGCGAGGTCACGGATCTCCGCGACGTCCACCGACATCTCGCCCACGAAGGAGCCGCCGGTCACCGCCACCCGCCGGTCCTCGGCCCCGGGCGGAAGCTTGCTCCGGGACGCCGACTCGCGCACGTGGCCGGCCCGTCGCCCCAGGTAGGTGAGCTCCTGGTGGAGGGGGAAGACGGGCTCGCCGTCGAGGCGCTGGTAGCGGCTGTCGGAGTCGCGGCGGTGGACGGACGTGCAGCCGAGGGCCTGGGCGAGGAGGAACGCCCGGTTGGTGCAGGCGCCGTAGGAGATGCCGGGCGGCAGCATCAGTTCCAGCAGCCGGTCCCGCGGAGCGGCGCCGGACCGGTCGATCGCCTCGCGCAGGAAGGCGCGCTGTTCGTCCTCGTCGAGGTGGTGGACGGTCACCCCGGCGGACGGGGGCAGCGCGGCCACCGCCTTCCGGTGCTCGGCGAGGACCGGTGCGGCGGAGGAGTCCAGGATCAGGAGGTGCACGTCGACGCCGAACCGCCGTGCCCCGTACGCCGCTTCCTCTCCGACCGCCGCGATGGTGCCGGCACAGGCGCGGTGGGTGGGCAGGGTCAGGCAGACACGGCGCACGAAGGCTCCCCGCTCCCCGCGGCGGGTGCGGCTTCCTCGACCGGGTCCTGCCAGGAGGCGAGCCCCAGCAGCCGGCTGCCGAGGGGATTCAGTTCGGCCGTGGGGTAGCGCTGGGACTCGGGCAGCACCGGGTCCCCGACCAGGGTGCGGTTCCAGCGTGGGGTGCGCAGGTTGCGCCAGGACTCCACGCGGGAGGTGCGCAGCCGCTGGTGCTCCTCCAGGGCGGGCATCATCGAGAGGTACTGCACGGCCCGCACTCCGTTCTCGGAGAGGTTGCGTGCCACGCCGTGGGCCAGCAGACCGTTCCAGATGAGCAGGTCGCCGGGGTTCAGATCCGGGCGTACGACGGGCAGTTCGTCCCGGTCGATGGCGGGGCGCAGCGGGTCGCGGTCGCCCGGCTGGCCGGTCTTCCAGGTGTCGAACCGCCGGAAAAGCTCGGGGCAGCACTGGAAGCCGCCCGTCTCCGGCCGGGTCGCGTTGAGCGCGATGATGCCCTGGACCCGCTGCGGCGGCACGGCGAGGGTGGTGTCGATGTCCCAGTGGAGCTCGATGTCGAAGCCCCGGTCCGTCGGGTCGATCAGGGCGCGGTCACGGTTGCCCCGGTTGGGCGGGTTGAGGTTGAGCCGGTCCAGGGTGACCCACAGCTCCTCGCAGTCCCATACGTCGACGAAGGCGTCGTACACCCGCTGCGACTGCCGGTTGTCCCAGAGGAGCTGGTGGTGGTACGCCTCCACGAAGCCGTAGATGTGCAGCTGCTGGTCCAGCGCGGAGCGCAGGGGCCGGTCCTCGTACCAGCTCTCCGGCCGCTCGGGATCGAGGCCCTGGAACTCCCACGTGAAGTCGAGCAGTTGCCGTGCCGCCGTGGCCGGAATCGCTTCCCGGACGATGACGTAGCCGTAGGTCTGCCAGTGCGCGAAGTCCTCCTCGGACAGCACTCGCAGCGGACGCGACTTGTCGAGCTCCCGCAGGGCGGTCTGCGCGAGGTACGCCTCGCCGTCCGCGCTGAAGTACGGGATGTCGGATGCCGCGCGGTGCAGGCGCGGCCGACGGCGAGGGGCGGGTGTCGTCATGAGGCTCATGGCAGGTCCTTCTCCTCGGCCGGCCGTGCGGCGACTTCGGGGGAGCGGGGTCGCCGCGGACGGCAGGACGGATGGCAGCGCCGTGGCGGGAAGAGCCGCGACCACGTCGATCAGCAGGATTGGTCCAGACCGCATGGGCTGTCAAGTGCCCGTCGCATATGGGGATATGAGATGCCGTCCTGGTCCCGGCGGTCATGGAGGCGATACGTTCTGTTCGGATTTTTTGGTCTAGACAACAGGTGAGTGGCGGGCCTAATGTCCAAGGACGCGGCCGGCTTCGTGACGGGGCATCACCCCGTTTCCGGCCCGTACTCCGGCCGGTGACGGCTCTGTCCGGGACTGTCGACGCCAGGGCGATGCGGTCCGTTCGCACGGTGTTCCCTGGGCCGGCCCACACCGAGAAGGACGCGGTTTCATGAACACGACCAGCATGACGGCGCTGCCGGGTATCGAGCTGAGGAGCCCCGGGGCCGGCCTGATCACACTGGACCCGGTCCGCACGGCACTGCTGCGGGGGCTGGATGACCTGCTGACCGGGCTGGCTGCGCGGCTCGCCGCCCCTGAGGTCGTGGGGCCGCCCCTGCTGTCCGCCGACGGACTGGCGCGGCTGGACTTCTTCCGCAACTTCCCCCATCTCGGCGTCTCCGTGGGCCGGTTCGGCGCGGACGCGCTCGACGGGCTGGCCTCCGGCGGCTCCCCCCAGGACCTTCCGCTGCACCCGACCGGCCATGTGCTGCCCTCCGCGACCTGTTACGGCCTGCTGCTCTCGCTGGAGGGCGAGGACGTCGGCGAGGACGGGCTGCGGCTCTCGGCGGTCGGCCGCTGCTTCCGCAACGAGACCCACTACGACGGGCTGCGCCGCCTGTGGGGGTTCCACATGCGTGAGGTGATCTACCTCGGCACCAAGGACGGCGCCGCCGAACACCAGGAGCGGGGCGGGGAGTTCATTGAGGAGGCGGCCGGGCGGCTGGGTCTGGACCTGACCCGGGCGGCGGCCGACGACCCCTTCTACGACAACGGGGGGTCGCGCGCCCGCCTGATGGCGCTGGACCCGGTGAAGTACGAGTACAGCGCCCCCGACGGCACGGCCATCGCCTCCGTCAACCGGCACCGCAACTTCTTCGGCGAGCGGCTCGGCATCCGCGCCGGCTCCCACGGCCCCGCGTACAGCTCCTGCGTCGCCTTCGGCATGGAGCGCTGGGTGCACGCGATGATCCTCGCCCACGGCACCGCCGAACAGGCCCTGGAGCGGCTCCGCGCCGCCGGCTCCTGACCGTCCGCCGCCGGAACCGTCCGCTGCCGGAGCCGCCCGCCACCGGGACCGCCCGGCAACCGCACCAAGTCAAGCGGAACAGCACAGACGAACTGTCTGTCGCGGGAACAGAACAAGAGGAGCGATTTCTCCCATGGAACGTGTCGTAGCGTGGCTCAACGAGAAGAATCCCGGCCTCGACGGCCCGATCGGCGTCGAGGAGGACCTCATCGAGGCCCGCCTCATCGACTCGATGGACTTCCTGGAGTTCATCGACCTCCTGGAGGAGATCTCGGGCAGCAGCATCGATCTCCAGCAGGTGACGATCGACGACTTCCGCACCCTCGCCCGGGTCAAGGAGCGCTTCCTGGACTCCGCCGGCCTGGCGGAGACGCCGGCCGGGTGAAACCGGGCCGGTGACCCCTCTCCCGCCGCCCCGCGACGAGGGCGCGGCCACCCTGGCGCTGGTGGCCACCACCGCGGAGGTCCTGGCGCACCCGGAACTCGACGAGAGGCTGCTCGCCCCCTGGGAGCGGCGACGGCTCGCGGGAATCCGGGTGCCGGGCCGGCGTGACGACGTCGTGGCGGCCCGGCTGCTGCTGCGGCTGTGCGCCTCCCGGGTCACTGGACGGCCGCCCCGGGAGGCGGGGCCGGCTCAGCGCTGCCCCGGGTGTGGGCAGGAGGGGCACGGCCGGCCGTATCTGCCGGACCGTCCCGGCCTGGGCGCCGGCTTCAGCCACGCCGACGGGCTGGTCGCGGCGGCGGTCGGACCGGGCCAGGTCGGCATCGACGTGGAGCCGCTGACACGTCGGCCGGGCCCCCTGTCCGTACTGCGGCGGCTGCTGCCGGCGGCCGAGGTGGACGCCGCCTGTGCCCGGCCCGACCCCGGCCCGGCCCTGCTGCGGCTGTGGGTCCGCCGGGAGGCCCTGTTCAAGGCCGGGCGGGACGACGCCCGGCTGACCGAATGGACGGATCACCGCCGCGCGGCCGTGGTGGCTCTCGCGGAGTGCGCCCCCGCGGACCGCCCCCCGGCGCACACCGGCATCCGGCTCCTCAGTCCCGGCCCGGTTCCGCCGTCAGGTCGATGAGGCGGCAGACCGTCTCGATATCGATCTTGACCTGGGCGATCGACGCCCGGTCCGACAGCCAGGTGATCAGCGCCGAGTGCCAGGTGTGCTCGATCACCCGGACCGCGGAGAGCTGCTCCGGGGTCGGGTGCTCCAGGCCCACCGCGTCCAGGATGATCGCCGTGGTGAGCCGGGAGACGGTGTCCACCTCGGGGCTCACACTGCGATCCGCGAAGGTGAGGGCGCGGACCATGGCGTCAGCGAGGTGGGGTTCGCGCTGGAGGGCGCGGAAGGCGCGCATCAGCGTCTCGGCCACCCGCTGCGCCGCGTCGTCGCCGGCCGGCGGGCGTTTGCGGAGCGTGGTGTGCAGGCGCTGCAACTGGTCCTGCATCGTCGCGACCAGCAGATGGATCTTCGACGGGAAGTAGCGGTAGAGGGTGCCCAACGCGACTCCGGCGGCCTCGGCCACCTCCCGCATCTGCACCGCCTCGAACCCGCCCCGGCCGGCCAGCTGGGCGCTGGCGTGCAGGATGCGGCGACGACGGGCCTCCTGGCGTTCGGTCAGCGCGGGCGCTGCCGGTCTGGCGTCCGAGGTCATGCTGTCCCCATCCACGATCCATGATCCATGGCCCTGATCCACCCGGACGGACGAAGCGAGCCCACCGGGCGCGCACAGCATGCCAGGGCGTCCGTCGTGGCGCGAATCACCTGATCCGGACGTCACGCCGACGCTACCTGCCGGTAGATTCGATGCACGTTGAACGATCAAGTCTGAAACTTGTTCTAGATTAGCGCGACCGGTTACGCTCCGGCGAACACGCAGTCAGAAGGGGGCCGAGTGTGACCGCTGAGGCCATAGAGACGGGCCCCCGCACGGGCGACGGCGGCTCCGCAGGGACCGGCGACCGGCCGTTGCGCATCGCACTCCTCACGTACAAGGGCAACCCCTTCTGCGGCGGCCAGGGTGTGTACGTCCGCCACCTCGGCCGGGAGCTGGCCCGCCTGGGCCACAGCGTCGAGGTCATCGGCGCGCAGCCCTACCCGGTGCTGGACGAGGGCGTTCCGCTCACCGAGCTGCCCAGCCTCGACCTCTACCGCCAGCCCGACCCCTTCCGCACCCCGAAACCCGGCGAGTACCGCGACTGGATCGACCTGGCCGAGGTCGCCACCATGTGGACCGGCGGCTTCCCCGAGCCGCTCACCTTCAGCCTGCGCGCCCGCCGCCACCTGCTGGCCCGGCGCGGCGAGTTCGACGTCGTCCACGACAACCAGACCCTCGGCTACGGTCTCCTCGGCGAACTCGGGGCCCCGCTCGTGACGACGATCCACCACCCCATCACCGTGGACCGCAGGCTCGACCTGGAGGCCGCCACCAGCCGCCGCCGACGCGCCTCCGTACGCCGCTGGTACGCCTTCACCCGGATGCAGAAGCGGGTCGCCCGCAAGCTGGACACCGTCCTCACCGTCTCCGGCTCCTCCCGCGACGAGATCGTCGAGGACCTCGGCGTACGCGCGGACCGGATCAGCGTCGTCCACATCGGCGCCGACACCGACCTCTGGTCGCCGGACCCCTCCGTCGCCGAGGTGCCGGGCCGCATCGTCACCACCTCCAGCGCCGACGTCCCGCTCAAGGGCCTCGTCCACCTGGTCGACGCGCTCGCCAAGCTCCGCACCGAGAACCCCGCCGCCCACCTCGTGGTCGTCGGCAAGCGCGCCGAGAACGGACCGGTCGCCCGCGCGATCGAGCGGCACGGGCTCGCGGACGCCGTCGAGTTCGTCAAGGGCATCAGCGACGCCGAGCTCGTCGACCTCGTACGCAGCGCCCAGGTCTCCTGCGTGCCCTCGCTGTACGAGGGATTCTCGCTGCCCGCCGCCGAGGCCATGGCCACCGGCACCCCCCTCGTCGCGACCACCGGCGGTGCGATCCCCGAGGTCTCCGGCCGCGACGGGGAGACCTGCCTCGCCGTGCCGCCCGGCGACGCGGACGCCCTGGCCGGTGCGCTGGCCCGGCTGCTCGGCAGCCCGGAGCTGCGCGCCCGGCTCGGCGCGGCCGGCCGTGAACGGGTGCTGGCCCGCTTCACCTGGGCCAGGGCGGCCGCCGGAACGGCCGAGCTGTACCGTCAGGCGATCACCGCCCGCGGAGTCCGCAGGTGACCGCGCGCTCCCGGGCGGCCGCGGACCCGCTCATCGCACCCCGTACCTCCGACCTCGAAGGCAGGCCCCCGTGCTGACCGTCGACTTCACCCGCTTCCCGCTCGCCGCCGGCGACCGAGTGCTCGATCTGGGCTGCGGTGCCGGCCGGCATGCCTTCGAGTGCTACCGGCGCGGTGCGCAGGTCGTCGCCCTCGACCGGAACGGCGAGGAGATCCGCGAGGTCGCCACGTGGTTCGCGGCGATGAAGGAGGCCGGGGAGGCCCCCGAGGGCGCCACCGCGACCGCGATGGAGGGGGACGCCCTCAACCTCCCCTTCCCCGACGACTCCTTCGACGTCGTGATCATCTCCGAGGTCATGGAGCACATCCCGGACGACAAGGGCGTCCTCGCCGAGATGGTCCGGGTGCTCAGGCCGGGCGGCCGGATAGCCATCACGGTGCCGCGCTACGGTCCCGAGAAGGTCTGCTGGACCCTTTCCGACGCCTACCACGAGGTCGAGGGCGGCCACATCCGCATCTACAAGGCCGACCAGCTCCTCGCCCGGATCCGCGAGGCCGGACTCAAGCCGTACGGCACCCACCACGCCCACGCCCTGCACTCGCCGTACTGGTGGCTCAAGTGCGCCTTCGGCGTGGACAACGACCAGGCGCTGCCGGTGCGCGCCTACCACAAGCTGCTGGTCTGGGACATCATGAAGAAGCCGCTGGCGACCCGGGTCGCCGAGCAGCTCCTCAACCCGGTCGTCGGCAAGAGCTTCGTCGCCTACGCCACCAAGCCGCACCTTCCGAAGGCCGAGGCGTGAGCACTCCCGAACAGACCGAACACCTCGTACTGCCGGGCGTCCTGACGGCTGATCAGGCCGTCGAGACGGTCGCCGCGCTCGTCGCCGTACAGCGGGAGGACGGGGCGCTGCCGTGGTTCCGGGGCCATCACCTCGACCCGTGGGACCACATCGAGGCCGCGATGGCGCTCGACGCGGCCGGCGAGCACGGGGCCGCGGCCCGCGCCTACGACTGGCTCGCCCGCAACCAGAACGCCGACGGTTCGTGGTACGCCGCCTACCACGACGGCGACCCGCGGCAGCCGACCGACCGGAGCCTGGAGAGCAACTTCTGCGCGTACGTGGCCGTAGGCGTCTGGCACCACTACCTGGCCACCGGCGACGACGCCTTCGTCGACCGGATGTGGCCCACGGTCTTCGCGGCGGTCGAGTTCGTCCTCGGGCTCCAGCAGCCCGGTGGGCAGATCGGCTGGAAGCGGGAGCCCGACGGCACACCCGTCAACGACGCCCTGCTCACCGGCTCCTCGTCGATCCACCAGGCGCTGCGCTGTGCGCTGGCCATCGCCGAGCGCCGGGAGGAGCCGCAGCCCGACTGGGAGCTGGCGACCGGGGCACTGGCCCACGCGATCCGCAGCCACCCCGAGCGCTTCCTCGACAAGAGCCACTACTCGATGGACTGGTACTACCCGGTCCTCGGCGGCGCCGTCACCGGGGCCGAGGCCACCGCCCGCATCCAGGAGGGCTGGGACCGCTTCGTCGTCCCCGGCCTCGGGGTGCGCTGCGTGCTGCCCAACCCCTGGGTGACCGGCGGCGAGAGCTGCGAACTCGCCCTGGCCCTCTGGGTGACCGGAGAGTCGGACCGGGCGCTGGAGATCCTCCAGTCGGTCCAGCACCTGCGCGCCGAAGGCGGGCTGTACTGGACGGGTTACGTCTTCGAGGGCAATCGGGCGTACTGGCCCGAGGAGCTCACCACGTGGACGGCGGGTTCCCTGCTGCTGGCGGTGGCCGCGCTCGGGGGCGACGAGGCGACCAGCGCGGTCTTCGCGGGCGAGCGGCTGCCGGTCGGCCTGGAGCCGGACTGCTGCCACTGACACACCCTGCGGCGGGGCCCGTTCCGCGGGCGGGACGGCGCGCCGGCCGAGGCGAAGGGCAAGACCCCTCCTCCCGGTCCGGCCGGCCGTCCGGCCGGCCGATCGAATATCCGGGTGAGGGGCCGGGGCGCCGCCGGTTAGGGTGCGCCGCATGACGACTCTCTCCCACGACCGCTACTGCGACGAGATCCTCGCCCAGACCGACGCCCTGCGCGCGGTACTGACCGGCGCCGACCTCACCGCGACCGTCCCCACCTGCCCCGACTGGACCCTGCGGGAGCTGGCCGTGCACGTGGGCGGCGCGCACCGCTGGGTCGGTGAGATCGTCCGCACCCGCGCTGCGGACGACGTCCCCGAGGGCAAGGTGCCGGGCATCCTGGGGCCGACGGAGGAGGCGCCGGAGGCGCTCGACGCCTGGCTGGCCGAAGGGGCGGCCGCCACCGCGGACGCGCTGCGCGAGGCGGGGCCGGACACCGAGGTGTGGACCTGGGCGTGGTCGCGCCGTACGGCCTTCTGGGCGCGGCGCATGACGCACGAGACGGTGGCGCACCGGGCGGACGCGGCGCTCGCCGCCCGCGCCCCGTACACCGTCGACGCCGATGTGGCGGCCGACACCATCGAGGAGTGGCTGCGCATCGTCTCGTTCGCCCAGGCGGGCGGCGACCCGGAGGCCGCCGAACTGCGGGGCGGCGGGCGCTCCTTGCTGCTGGAGGCCACCGATGTGCCCGGAGCGGAGTGGCTGATCGAGTTCGGCGAGGAGGGTTTCACCTGGCGGCGCGCGCACGAGAAGGCGACGGTCGCGATGCGCGGACCGCTCACCGACCTGATGCTCGTCTTCAACCGCCGGCAGGAGCCGGCCGGCGAGCGGGTCGAGGTGGTGGGCGACGCGGAGCTGCTGGACTTCTGGCTGGACCGGTCGTCGTTCGGCTGAGCCGAGGTCCGAGACCGAGGACGGGTCCGGGACCGAGGACAGGCCCGACAGCGAGGACAGGTTCCGAGGCCGAGGACGAGGACGAGGACAGGCCCGACAGCGAGGGCCGGCGGCCCCGGGCGGCCCCCAGCCGTTCAGCTCCGCCAGGACCCGCAGCGTGTGCGGGTCCGGGGCGGTGACCAGCAGGTCCGTCACCGGGCCCCGGCGCCACAGCTCCAGCCGCTCCGCGATGCGGGCGCGCGGCCCGATCAGCGAGATCTCGTCGGCGAACGCGTCGGGCACCGCCCGTACGGCCTCCTCCTTGCGGCCCCGGAGGAACAGCTCCTGGATTCGCCGTGCCTCCTCCTCGAACCCCATGCGGGCCATCAGGCCGGCGTGGAAGTTGCGGGCCGCGTGGCCCATCCCGCCGATGTAGAAGCCGAGCATCGCCTTCACCGGCAGCAGCCCCTCGACCACGTCGTCGCAGACGTGCGCGCGGGCCATCGGCGCGATCATGAAGCCGTCCCGGAGCCCGGTCAGCGAGGCCCCGTAGACGTCCGCTCGCAGCGGTGACCAGTACAGCGGCAGCCAGCCGTCCGCGATCTCCACCGTCTGCGCGATGTTCTTCGGGCCCTCCGCACCGAGCAGGACGGGGAGCGAGGCCCTCAGCGGGTGGGTGATCGGCTTCAACGGCTTGCCGAGCCCGGTGGCGTCCGGGCCGTCGTACGGGTGGGAGTGGAAACGGCCCGCCAGCTCGACCGGAGCCCGCCGCGCCAGCACCTGCCGGATCACCTCGACGTACTCGCGGGTCGCGGTCAGCGGGCTCCGGGGGAACGGCCGCCCGTACCACCCCTCCACCACCTGCGGCCCGGACAGGCCGAGGCCGAGCAGCATCCGGCCCCCGGAGAGATGGTCCGGAGTCAGGGCGTGCATGGCCGTCGCGGTGGGGGCGCGGGACGCCATCTGGACGATGCCCGTGCCCAGCCGGATCCGTGAGGTGCGGGCGGCGATCCAGGTGAGGGGAGTGCAGGCGTCCGAGCCCCACGCCTCAGCCGTCCACACCGAGTCGTAGCCGAGCCGCTCGGCCTCCTGCGCCAGGGCGAGCCGGCCGGGGTCCGGGCGGCGGCCCCAGTATCCGAGCGCGAGTCCGAGCCGCATTCCGTTCCCTCCAGCCTTGACTGACGCTGTGTCGGATGGGGGCGTGCGGGTCGGACTGTACGACAACGGCCCCCCACCCGGAAGGGCGAGGGGTCGTTGTCGTGTGCGTACGGGATCAGCCGCGCTGGATGCCCGTGGTGTCCTGGAGGACGCCACGACGGCCGTCCTGCGTCTGGGCGATGAGGCTCTGGCCGCGCTGCTCCACCGCGAGGTACCAGGTGCCCGGCGCCAGCTCGGCGATGGGGTTCGGCGAACCGTCCTCGCCGTACAGCGGGCGGGCCACCGGAACGGCGAACCAGAACGGGGTGAAGTCACCCGCCGGGGCCGCGCCGCCCTGCGAGGGCTGCTGGGCCTGGGCCTGCTGGGCCTGCGCCGGGTCGGCCTGGGCGGGCTGGCCCTGCTGCGGGGCGCCGGGGTAGCCGTAGCCCTGACTCGGCTGGCCGCCGTAGGGCTGCTCCTGCTGCTGGGCGCCCGGGAAGCCGTAGCCCTGGCCGGGCTGCGCGCCGTACGGGGGGTGCCCGCCCTGCACGCCCGGCGCCGGGCTCGACGCGCTGACGAGCGGGGCCTTGAGCGCGGGAACCAGCGGGCCGGCGATGGCGGCCGCGGCGAGCACGAGGGTGGCCAGCAGGCCGAGGATCAGACCGGCTCCGGCGTTGCTGACGTCGAGGATCGTCCAGAAGGCGGTCCACAGTGCGAAGACGGTGAGCGCCGTCCCGAACTGGCCGAGGTCGAGCCCGACGACCTTGCGGCCCGGCATCGCACGGCTGACGATCAGCAGCGCGGCGCCGATGACACCGGCGAGGAAGACGCTCATCAGCAGTCCGAGCGAGTCCCAGGCGTTCGGGCTGTCGAACCGGGAGCAGTCGACGCCCTGCGGGCAGTCGTAGCTGGAGAAGTCGAGGAAAGAGGCGATGAACAGCACGACCGCTGCTCCGATCACCACGCCGTCGCCTCGAGTGAGGGATCGGATATTCACGTGAAGGTCCTTAGTCGGTCGTCTCGTCGGGGCGGTCGTCGCTGCCGCCGGTGCGGCTCGAAGCTCGGGAGCGGGTCCCCATCGTACGGATGAATCTATCGTCTGCCCGGGCGGGTTGTGCCCGGACCCGGATCGTGAGCGGGTATCCCCCCAATATCACCGCAGAACTACCCCTTCAGGTAGCTGCTGATGCCGTCGGCCAGTCCCTGGGCCGCTTTCTGCCGCCAACTCGCGCTGGTGAGCAGGGCCGCGTCCTTCGGATCACGCATATTGCCGCATTCGACGAACACCTTGGGCACGGTCGACAGATTCAGTCCGCCGAGATCATTACGCGTGTCCAGACCGGTATTTCCGCCGACGTAATTGGAAGGTGCGCTTCCGGTCGTGCGGACGAAGTGTCCCGCGATCCTCGCGCCGAGATCCGCCGAACTCCGCACGATCCTCGATGTGTCGGCCCCGCCGCCTTTCACCGGGGCGGGCAGGATCACATGGAAGCCCCGGTTGCCGACGGCCGATCCGTCGGCGTGGACCGAGACCACCGCGTCGGCCTTCGCCTCGTTCCCGATCCGGGCCCGTTCGTCGATGCACGGGCCGAACGGCCGGTCCGCGTCGTGGGTCAGCCGGACGCGGGCTCCGTCGGCCTCCAGCAGCGTGCGCAGCCGGTGGGACACGTCGAGGGTGAACCGCGCCTCCGCGTATCCGTCGTCGGTGGCCGTGCCGGTCGTGTCGCACTCCTTGCGGCCGGTGCCGATGTCGACCTGCTCGCTGATCTCCCGGGCGTGATCCCGGTTGCGCGGGTTGTGCCCCGGGTCGATCACCACGGTCCGGCCGCTCAGCGGACCCCTCGGCGCCGGCTCGGCGGAGGCGGATCCGGACGGCTCCGGCCGCTGCTCTCCGGCCGGCGTGGGGGCCGTCGAGGAGGCGGTGTCCGCGCCGGGCCGGGGCGGGGCCGCACCGGCCCCGCCGGCTTCCGGGCCGCCACCGCATCCGGCGGCGGTCAGACATACGGCGGCCAGCGCGGCGGCCACGGTCAGCGGCCGGGCGCGGCGGACGGGGGGAGGGCTGTCGTCGTACGGCACGCGGCGATGCTACCCACCCGGCTGCCCGGACGGCTCAGATCCCGGCCCCCGTGCGCCGCAGCACGCGCAGCGAGTCCGTCACCGACACCTCGGCGAACGCCCCGGAGGCCAGGGCCCGCTGATGGACCCGGTACGGGGCCTGGCCGCCGTCGGCCGGGTCGGGGAACACGTCGTGGATCACCAGCAGCCCGCCCTCGACGACGTGCGGGGCCCAGCCCTCGTAGTCGGCGTTCGCGTGCTCGTCGGTGTGCCCGCCGTCGATGAAGACGAGCCCGAGCGGTCCGGCCCACACGGCGGCGACCTGCGGGGAGCGCCCGACGAGCGCCACCACGTGGTCCTCCAGACCGGCCCGGCGCAGGGTGCGGCGGAACGTCGGCAGGGTGTCCATCAGCCCGACCTCCGGGTCCACCACGCTCGGGTCGTGGTACTCCCAGCCGGGCTGCTGCTCCTCACTGCCCCGGTGGTGGTCGACGGTGAGCGCGCTCACCCCGGCGGTCCGCGCCGCGTCCGCGAGCAGGATGGCGGACCGCCCGCAGTACGTGCCCACCTCCAGCAGCGGCAGCCCGAGCGCACCGGCCTCGGTGGCGGCGGCGTGGAGGGTGAGGCCCTCGTGCACCGGCATGAACCCCTTGGCGGCCTCGAACGAGGCGAGGATCTCCGGCCCGGGTCCGGCGGCGGACGCGGAAGCGGAAGCGGCGGCGGACTCGGCGGTCACGGGGTTCCTCCAGGTGGGGCGGGTGCTCAGGGGCCTGTCGACGGCGACCCATCGTGCCGTACGTGCCGGCCGACGGCCTCGGCGGGGGCCGGGGCGGCGGCCGGGGCGGCGGCGGGCCCGGCGTCGGCGCTGCTCGCCAGGAGCACCGGGTGCGCGGAGGGCCGCCGCGCGGGCAGGAACGCCGCCAGCACCAGGCCGATGAGCACCGCGCCCGTGGCGATCAGGAACGAGATCCGGAACCCCTCCATGGACGGCACCTGGGCCGAGCCCATCGTCACGGAGGTGTTGGCCAGCACCATGCCGATGACGGCGCTCGACACCGAGGTGCCGATGGACCGCATCAGGGTGTTGAGGCCGTTGGCCGCGCCGGTCTCCGACGGGTCGACGGCTCCGATGATCAGGGCGGGCAGCGAGGAGTAGGCGAGGCCGATCCCGGCGCCCAGCACCACCGCGATCAGCACGGTCTGCCAGGCGGCACTGAGCAGCCCGAGTCCGGCCCCGTAACCGATCGCGATGACCAGCATGCCGAGCATCAGCGTGACCTTGGGGCCGCGGCGGGCCGAGATCCGGGCGTAGAGCGGGGCGACGAACATCATCGTCAGGCCCAGCGGGGCCACGCAGAGGCCGGCGACCACCATGGACTGCCCGAGGCCGTAGCCGGTGGACGTGGGCAGCTGGAGCAGTTGCGGCAGGACCAGGGAGACCGCGTAGAAGGCGACCCCGACCATGATCGAGGCGAGGTTGGTGAGCAGTACCTCGCGGCGGGCGGTGGTGCGCAGATCGACGAGCGGCGCCGGGGTGCGCAGTTCGAACAGGCCCCACAGCACCAGGGTGGCCACGGACGCGGCGAGCAGCCCGAGGGTCGGGGCCGAGGTCCAGCCCCAGTCGCCGCCCTTGGTGACCGGCAGCAGGAGGAGGACCAGTCCGAGCGAGAGCCCGAGGGCGCCGACGACGTCGAAGGTGCCGGGTGCGCGCAGCGGCGGCTCGGGGACGAGCCGGTAGGTGAGCGCCATCGCGAGCACGCCCAGCCCGGCCGACCCGAGGAACAGCGCGTGCCAGTCGGCGTACTGGGCGACCAGCGCGGCGGCCGGCAGCGCGAGACCGCCGCCCACCCCGATCGAGGAGCTCATCAGCGCCATCGCGGAGCCGAGCTTCTCGCGCGGCAGTTCGTCGCGCATGATGCCGATGCCGAGCGGGATGGCGCCCATGGCGAAGCCCTGGAGCGCGCGGCCGGTGATCATGACGATCAGGTCGTCGGTGGACGCGCAGACCAGCGAGCCGGCCACCATGACGGCGAGCGAGGCGAGCAGCATCCGCCGCTTGCCGTACAGGTCGCCGAGCCGCCCCATGATCGGGGTCGAGACGGCGCCCGCGAGCAGGGTGGCGGTCATGACCCAGGTGGCGTTGGCCGGGTCGGTGCTCAGCAGGACCGGCAGGTCCTTGATGACCGGGACGAGCAGGGTCTGCATGACCGCGACGGTGATACCCGCGAAGGCGAGGACCGGAACGATGGGACCGGAGCGCGCTTTCGGCGGCTCGGGGAGGTCCCCGGTGTGCGGTATCTGTTCCGTCCGTCGCATACGTGGGGCCTCCGGGCAGCCTCGATCACCCGGGCTCCCCCCAAGTGTGTGCATGGTGAACACTTCCGGGCGGTCCGCTATTCCGGTCCCGATCCGGTCGTCTCCGCCTCGCTGCCCGGCCCGTACCTCGCGACCACGCTCACCTCCGCCGTGCTGCACCGCGCGGTGGCCGCCGGGTCCGGGGCGCTGGGCGGCCCGCTCCGGGAACTCGCGGCGGGGGGCCGCACCGCCGCCCTCGCCCTCGCGCCCGGCACCCTCACCGCCACCCCGGACCGGGGCGGCCACCGGCTGGACGGCGCCGCCCCGCCGGTCCTCTCCGCCGACGCGGCCGAACTGCTCCTGCTGCCCGCCGCCACGCCCCACGGCGAGCGCTGGTTCCTCGTGGACGCCGGGGCGAAGGGGCTCCTCGTGCGTCCGCACCGCAGCGTCGACCCGACCCGCCCCACCGCCGGGGTGCGCGCCGATGCCGTCCACGTACCGGCCCGCCGGGCGGTGGCGGTGGACGACCCGGCGCTCGTCGGCGACCTGGCCGCCGTGCTCCTGGCCGCCGACGCCTGTGGAACCGCCGCCCGGAGCCTCGACACCGCCGTCGCGCACGCCGCCGTACGCGAGCAGTTCGGGCGGCCCGTCGGAGCGTTCCAGGCGGTCAAGCACCTCTGCGCCGACATGCTCGTCCGCCTCGAACAGGCCCGCGCCCTCACCTGGGACGCCGCCCGCGCCGCCGGCGCATGTGCCCCTGCCGCCGGCGAGCCCGACGCGGCGGGTTCCGGCGGCGGACCCGGCCGCTCCGGCGGCCGGGGTGCCCGGACGCGCGGGCTCGCCGCCGCGCTGGCCGCCGCCACCGCGCCCGAGGCCGCGTACACCTGCGCCAAGGACGCCATCCAGGTCCTCGGCGGCATCGGCTTCACCTGGGAACACGACGCCCACCTCCAGTTGCGCCGGGCCGTCCTCGCCCGCCAGCTCCTCGGCTCCGCCGACACGCACCGGCTGCGCGCCGCCCGCCTCGCCGAGGGCGGAGCCCGCCGCGAACTCGCCCTGGAACTCCCCGCCGACGCGGCCCGCCACCGCGCCGAGGCCCGCCCCCGCCTCGCCGCCGCCCGAGGGCTGGCGCCGGCCGAGGCCCGCCACGTCCTCGCCGCCACCGGCTACGCCGCCCCGCACCTCCCCGCCCCGTACGGGCTGGGCGCCGGCCCCGTACAACAGCTGGCGATCCAGCGGGAGTCGAGGGAACAGGGCATCCGGCTCAGCGACCTGTCCATCGCCACCTGGGTGGTGCCGTCCCTGCTCGCGTACGGCACCGAGGAGCAGCGCGAGCGCTATCTGCCGGCCACCCTGCGCGGCGACCTCCAGTGGTGCCAGCTGTTCTCCGAGCCCGAGGCCGGGTCCGACCTCGCCGCGCTGCGCACCCGCGCCGTCCGGACCGAGGAGGGGTGGCGGATCACCGGGCAGAAGGTCTGGACGAGTGCCGCCCGCACCGCCGACCACGGCATCCTGCTGGCGCGCACCGACCCGGACGCCCGCAGGCACCGCGGGCTCACCTACTTCCTGGTCGACATGAAGAACACCGAAGGCATCGACATCCGCCCGCTGAAGGAGATCACCGGCGAAGCCCTCTTCAGCGAGGCGTCCTTCGCCTCCGGCAGCTGCATCGACGCGGTGGGGGCTCCGATGTCCCGGTCCGCCGCCCGGCAGGTGTACGCGGCCTCCGGCCTCGGCCCGGACGATCTCGACGTCATCGAGCTGCACGACTGCTTCTCCGTCAACGAGCTCCTCACCTACGAGGCGCTGGGCCTGTGCGGTGAGGGGGAGTCCGGCGAGCTCGTCGAGTCCGGGGCGACCACCTACGGCGGGCGGTGGGTCGTGAACCCGTCCGGCGGGCTGATCTCCAAGGGCCATCCGCTGGGCGCCACCGGGCTCGCCCAGGCCGCCGAGCTGACCTGGCAACTGCGCGGTGAGGCCGGGGCCCGCCAGGTCCCCGGCGCACGAACGGCGCTCGCCCACAACATCGGCCTGGGCGGCGCGGCGGTGGTCACCCTGCTGCGTCGCGGCTGAGACGCCGGGAGGCGCGGGGCCGGGGGCGGGGGCGCGCGGGGCGTAAAGCTGGGGGCTCGGGGCCCGATGCCCCGACCCGGGACCCGACGCCCCGACCCGGGACCCGACGCCCCGACCCGGGGCCCCGTCCCGGGACCGAGATCCCGACCGATACCCGATGTACGGGCCGCTCGCCGCCTGGGACCATGACCTTCATGCCTGACGTCTCCGCGCCCGTCTCCGCCCCGTCGAACACCTCCCGAATACGGCCCAGCACCTGGGCCGTCGTGCTCGCCGCCTGTACCGGCCAGTTCCTCGTCGTCCTCGACGTCTCCGTCGTCAACGTGGCCCTGCCCTCCATGCGGGCCGACCTCGGGCTGAGCGCCGGGGGCCTCCAGTGGGTCGTCAACGCCTACTCGATCGCGTTCGCCGGGTTCATGCTCCTGGGCGGGCGGGCCGCCGACATCTACGGGCGCAAGCTGATGTTCCTCGTCGGGCTCGGCCTCTTCACCGCCGCCTCCCTCGCCGGCGGCCTCGCCCAGGAAGGCTGGCAGCTCCTCGCCGCCCGCGCCGCACAGGGCCTCGGGGCCGCCGTCCTCGCCCCGGCCACCCTCACCATTCTCACGGCGGCCGTGCCCGAGGGCCCGGCCCGGACGAAGGCGATCGGTACCTGGATGGCCGTCGGTGCGGGTGGCGGTGCGGCCGGCGGGCTCATCGGCGGGGTCCTCACCGACACCCTGTCCTGGCGCTGGGTCCTCCTGATCAACGTGCCCATCGGGGCCCTCGTCCTGGTCGCCGCCGCCCTGCGGATCACCGAGGGCCGCGCGGGCGACCGCCGCCGGATCGACTTCCTGGGCGCGGTCCTCGTCACCGGGGGCCTCGCCGCCGTCGCGTACGGCGTCGTCCAGACCGAGGCCGAGGGCTGGACGGCCGAGGCCACCCTCGTGCCGCTGCTCTCCGGCGTCGCGCTGCTGGCGGCCTTCGTACTGGTCGAGGCGCGGACCGCCGTCCCGCTCATCCCGCTGCGCGTGTTCTCCGTACGGGCTGTGTCCTCGGCCAACGTGTCGATGCTCCTCATGGGGTCGGCGACCTTCTCCATGTGGTACTTCATGACCGTGTACGCCCAGAACGTCCTGGGCTACACGCCGTTGTGGGCCGGTCTCGCGCTGATGCCGACCTCGGCCGCCGTCATCATCGGCTCCAAGCTCGCCCCCCGCCTCATGGTGCGCACCGGGGCGAAGACACTCGCCGTCGCCGGCGTCCTGATCACGGCCGCGGGCTTCGGCTGGCAGTCCACGATGGGCGTGGAGGGCTCCTACCTCACCGCGATCTGTCTGCCCGGCATCCTGATGATGGCCGGGGCCGGCCTCGCCTCCACCCCGCTCGCCACCCTCGCCACCTCCGGCGCGGACCCGGGCGACGCCGGACTCGTCTCGGGCCTGGTCAACACCTCCCGCACGATGGGCGGTGCGCTGGGCCTCGCGGTGCTCTCCACGGTCGCCGCGGCGCGCACCGCGGGATCCGGAGACGCCGCCGAGATCACCGCCGGATACGCGCTCGCCTTCCGCACGGCGAGCGGGGTGCTGCTGGCCGGAGTGATCGTGATGCTGCTCTGGCTGCCGAACCACCGCACGCCGAGGCCCGCCGCGTAGCCGGCGGGCCGGAGGAGCACGGACCGCACGGGCCCGGCCCCGCGCGGTCGGGCCGGTCCTCGGAAAGGCCGCCGCCGATCACCGATCTGACGTGATGTCAGTCTTCCCGACTTCCGTGGCCTGCGTTATACATGGGTCATCGGCTAGAACGCGTTCTAGAAGGGGCGCGCGCCCTGCCGGTCACCGCACGACCTCGGTGCGGCCTACGGTGCGGACGGCCGTGCCGGGGTCTTCCCGCCACCAAGGACCATCAAGGAGCGGCTCCGTCATGCCCATTGACGCCCGGGCGGCACTCGCCGCCGAACCCCGCCGAGCCGAGATCGGCTGGGACCGCAAGGACGTCCAGCTCTACCACCTGGGTCTCGGCGCGGGCAGCCCCGCCACCGACCCCGACGAACTGCGCTACACCCTGGAGTCCCGGCTCCAGGTCCTGCCGAGCTTCGCCACCGTGGCGGGTGCGGGCACGGCCGCGTTCGGCGGCATGGGCGCGCAGGGGGTCGGCGTGGACCTGGCCGCAGTCCTGCACGGCGGGCAGACCGTACGCGTCCACCGCCCGATCCCGGTCACCGGCCGCGCCGTGCAGACCTCGAAGGTCGCGGCGGTGTACGACAAGGGCAAGGCCGCCCTCATCGTGCTGCGTACCGAGGCGGCCGACGGCGACGGGCCGCTGTGGACCAGTGACGCCCAGATCTTCGTACGGGGGGAGGGCGGCTTCGGAGGCGAGCGCGGGCCTCCGACCGGCTCCCTCCGCCTGACCGGGCTCCCGATCACACGGTCGAGCGGCCCGTCCGAGAGGACCAGGCGCTGCTCTACCGGCTCTCGGGGGACTGGAACCCGCTCCACGCCGACCCCGCCTTCGCGAAGCTGGCCGGCTTCGACCGGCCGATCCTGCACGGGCTGTGCACGTACGGCATGACCCTGAAGGCCGTCACCGACACCCTGCTGGACGGCGACGTCTCCCGGATCACCGCCTACCGCACCCGTTTCGCCGGAGTGGTCTTCCCCGGCGAGACCCTCCGCATCCGGATGTGGGCCGGGGGCGGCCGCGTCCAGGTGACGGTCGCCGCCGCCGAGCGGGACGACGCGCCGGTCCTCGCCGACACGGTCGTCGAACACTCCTGAACACTCCTGAGCATTCCTGAACACAGCAGCATCCTGATGTAGACGACGATGTGAGGGGAGCCGTACCCATGCGCGCAGCCGTACTGCACGAGACAGGCCAGGAGAAGCTCGAAGTCCTCGACGACGTCGAGGCGGTGGGCTTCGGCCCCGGAAAGGTCAGGCTCCGCATCCGCGCCACCGGTCTCTGCCACTCCGACGTCTCCGCGATGAGCGGCGTCCTTCCGCAGCCCGCCCCCTTCATCCCCGGTCACGAGGGTGCGGGCGAGGTCGTCGACATCGGCGACGGGGTGACCGGGCTGAGCGCCGGCGACCGGGTCCTCGTCTGCTGGCTGCCCGCCTGCGGCGCCTGCCCCTCCTGCAAGCGCGGCCAGACCCAGCTGTGCCTCGCCGGCTTCATGAACGCGGGAACCCCGAACTTCAAGCGCCCCGGCGGCGACCTCTTCGGCTTCGCCGGCACCGGGACCTTCACCGAGGAGGTCGTCGTCGGCGCGGGCTGCGCGGTGCCGATCCCCGACGACGTGCCGTTCGAGATCGCCGCCCTGATCGGCTGCGGGGTCACCACCGGCCTGGGCGCGGCGATCAACACCGCGATGGTGGAGGCCGGTTCGTCGGTCGCGGTGATCGGCTGTGGCGGCGTCGGCATCTCCACGATCCAGGGCGCCCGGGTCCGGGGGGCGGCCCAGATCATCGCCGTCGACCCGGTCGCCTCCCGCCGCGAGGCGGCCCTCCGCTTCGGCGCGACGGAGGCCGTCGCCCCCGACGGACTGGCCGACGCCAAGCAGCGGATCACCGGAGGAGAGGGCTTCGACTACGTCTTCGAGGTCGTCGGCAAGTCCGCCACCGCCCGCACCGCCTACGAGAACACCCGCCGCGGCGGCACCCTGTGCGTCGTGGGGGCCGGGGCCGTGGACGACACCTTCCAGGTCAACATGTTCGAGCTGTTCTTCGACGAGAAGCGCATCCTGCCGTCCATGTACGGCGGCGGGGACGTCCTGCGGTCCTACGGACGGGCCATCGCGCTCTGGCGGGCGGGCCGCATCGACCTGGAGTCGATGATCACCCACCGGGTGCGGCTGGACGGGGTCAACGACGCCCTGGACCAGATGCGTACGGGAGAGTCGCTGCGCACCTGCATCGAGATCTGAACCCGGCCGCCCACCCACGATGTTGAGGAATCCGATGGCACTTCCCCTCCCGCTGGACGGGCTGTCCGCGATCGTCACCGGCGCGGGTCGCGGCCTCGGCCGGGCCGAAGCCCTCGAACTGGCCCGCCTCGGCGCGGCCGTCGTCGTCAACGACTACGGGCAGCCGGGCCGCGACGGCTCCGGCGAGGCGTCCGCCGCCCCCGCGGAGGAGGTCGCCGCCGAAGTCCTCGGTCTGCAACGCCGGTAGCGCGGGGAGCGCACCGCAAGCGACCGAGGGCGCCCGGACGGCCCGGACGGGCGGGAGGGCCCGGCCCGGCGTGTCCGCCGGTCCGGGCCCTCCCGTCGTGCTGTCGTGCGTCTGCCGCGCGGCTCAGGCCGCCCTGGACTCCGCTTCGGCCGGCCGGCGGTGGCGACCGTGCGGCTGCACCGACGTGTTCTCCGCCGACGCACCCCCTCGGTGCCTTCCGGAACCACCGGTGCCGGCTCCCTCGTCCGCCCCCGTCGGGCGCTGCTGGGTCGTGTGGGTTCGCGCTTCGGACATGTGGGAAGTCACCCCGTTGTGTTCGCTTACTTGTGTCGCACCTACGTGTTGCGCAAGCCCCGCCACCGCCATCCGACGCGGTCACCGTCGGTACCCGCCCGGCACGGCCGCGTAGCCCGGACCCCGAGTTTAGTCAGGTGGAGCGGCCCGGTGCAGAGGCGCCTGCCCCAACGGAACGGGCTTACACACAGCAGGAGCGGCGACGGCGGCGGACGGTTCCGTTCCGCCCTCCCCGCCCCGCGTGCGGCCGGTCACGGAAGAGGGTTCCACATCCGCCGGGGCGTCCAGCATCGCCACGCCGCAGGGCGTCGCCCCGTTCGCGTACGGCAGGCGCAGCACCCCGTCCCGGGTCCAGTACCCGGCCCCCGGCGCCCAGCCCAGCGGAGCCGCGAACTGGTGCAGCCGCCGGTTTGCCGGGCGCCAGACGCCCACCCAGCTGCCCGCCGCCCCGTCGATCCGCAGCGCCACCGCACAGCTCTCCGGCATCAGCATCTGGCCCGGCTGCACCGCGAACGGCGTGACCGCCGCGTCCGCGAGGCGCAGACACTCCGGAAACCTGACCGGCAGACAGCTCCCCAGCACTCCCCAGCCCAGCCGGTCGTGGCCCGGGGCGTCGGAGCGGAGCAGCAGCAGCCCGCTGTCGGCGTCCGCGAGCAGCAGCCGGTCATCGCTCTCCGGCGCGATCTGGAGCAGCGGCGTCACCTCGCCCCGCCGGCCCAGGTCGACGGAGACCGCCTTGACCGGCCCGCCCCCCGGCGCCTGCCGGTCCAGCGCCAGCATCCGGCCCGCCCGGTCCAGCCACACCCCGCCCGAGCAGCGACCGGCAATCCGCGCGACCTCCTCGGGGCCGCTCGCTCCCCCCGCCACCAGCCAGAGCGACGCGTGATCCGCGCCGGCCGCCAGGGCGTACACGGACCGGCCGTCCGGCGACGGCGGCAGCAGCGTCGCCTCCGGGCACGCGACCGTGCCCAGCAGGAGTTCGCCGGTGCCCGGCCCCGTCGGGTAGAGCAGCGAGAACATCTGCCGGTCCGCCACCCGCCGCCGGATCAGCACCCGCCCGTCGGCGAGCGGGGCCACCTGGGCATCCGGCTCCTCGGGCTGGTCGAGTGGGAGGGGCACCGCGTACGGCTCCGGCCCGTCCAGCGTCCACCGCTCCGGGTACCAGGCGCGCTCGTCCGGCGGCCCGGGAGTCGCGGTCAGCCGGGCGGCATAGGCCCCGTCCGCGGTGAGCGTGAGGCCGCCGGGAAGCGGCGCGTCGCTGCATGGTGTCCCCGGGCCGCTCGCGGCGGGCGACACCCGGGCGGCCCCGCCCGCGGTGAGTCCGGGCAGGACGGCGTCGCCGGACCCCGCCGGTTCGGGTTCCGCTCCGGGCCCTGTCGTTCCGGGTTCCGTTCCGGGTTCCGCCGTCGTGGCGGCCCCGGCGGATCCGCCCTCGATGGCACAGGCAGTCATGGACTCGTCACCTCCGGCTACGAAAGCTAGTTTTCGCACTTCCAGCCGAACAACACGAGCCACCTCTCTTCACACATAAGGGTGGCGATGCCCGGATTTTCCTGAAGTGGAGGGGGTGGGTGTGCTGGTGGAGGTGGGCCTGTCTATGGTTAGGCGGCCCTAACCAAGAATCCGTGCCTTCTGTGCACGTACGTGGACACCTGGAGCAAGCGATGTCGCTTCGACCCCGCGGTACCGCCGCAGTAGCTTTGGCCGTGGCGGCCGCCCTCGCCCTGTCTGCCTGCGGGGGCGGTGGCGGCGGGGACGAGGACGCGGCGAAGTCCGACGCGGGCGGCGACAAGAAGGCCGCCGTCGCCACGGGCGGCAAGGACTTCGCGGACGCGGCGAAGAAGACGGCGGCGTACGGTACGGACGCCGCGGCCGGTGAGTTCCCCCGTACGGTCACCCACGCCATGGGGAAGACCGAGATCGAGTCCGCGCCCGAGCGTGTGGTCGTGCTGGACGTCGGCGAGCTCGACAACGTCGTGTCGCTGGGTCTGAAGCCGGTCGGCTACGCCCCCAGCGAGGGCGACGCGGCCCTCCCCTCGTACCTGGAGAAGGACGCGGGCGAGCCGAAGAGCGTCGGCACGATCAACAGCCTCAACCTGGAAGCCATCGCGGGCCTGAAGCCGGACCTGATCCTCGGCAGCCAGCTCCGCGCCGCGGACAAGTACGAGGAGCTGTCCAAGATCGCCCCCACCGTCTTCTCCATCCGGCCGGGCTTCACCTGGAAGGAGAACTACCTCCTCAACGCTCAGGCGCTGGACCGCACCGCGCAGGCGGAGTCGGCGCTCGACGCGTACAAGGAGAAGGCGCGCACGCTGGGCGAGGACATCGGCCCCGACAAGCCGACCGTCTCGATGGTCCGCTACATGCCCGACCGCCTCCGGCTCTACGCCAAGGCGTCGTTCATCGGCACGATCCTCGAAGACGTCGGTCTGCCGCGTCCTGAGAACCAGCAGATCGACGACCTCGCCGCCGAGATCAGCCCGGAGCGGATCGACGAGGCGGACGCCGACTGGATCTTCACCGGCGTCTACGGCGACCCGAAGGCCACCCAGCGCGACACCACCCGGTCCAACCCGCTGTGGAAGAACCTGAAGGCCGTCAAGGAGGGCCGGGCCAAGGACGTATCCGACGAGACCTGGTACCTGGGTCTCGGCGTCACGTCGGCCGGCCTGGTCCTCGACGACCTCCGCGCCGACCTGGTGAAGTGACGACCCCCGCGCCGGCCCCCGTTCCGGCCCGGTGAAGTGACGACCCCCGTTCCGGCCTCCGTGCCGGGCCGGTGGGGCATCGACCCCGGGCCGGTGAGGCGGTGGCCTCCGCGCCGGTCCGGTGACGTGACGATCGGTGTCCGGCCGCCGGTCCTGGTGTACAGGTCCGGCGGCCAGGGGCGACGGGCCACGCCGGACAGGTAGCCTTTCCCCCGTGCCCCGTCTGTCTGAAGTCATCGCCGCCCTCGATACCCTCTGGCCCCCCGAGCGGGCCGAGGGATGGGACGCGGTCGGGACGGTCTGCGGCGATCCGGACGCAAAGGTCGACCGGGTGCTGTTCGCCGTCGACCCGGTCCGCGAGATCGCGGACGAGGCCCTGGAGCTCGGCGCCCAGCTGATCGTCACCCACCACCCGCTCTATCTGCGCGGGACGACGACGGTCGCCGCCGACACCTCCAAGGGCCGGATCGTCCACACCCTCATCAAGCACGACATCGCGCTCCACGTCGCGCACACCAACGCCGACACCGCGGACCCCGGCGTCTCCGACGCCCTGGCCGGCGCCCTCGACCTGCGGATCACCGGCCCTCTCGTGCCGGACCCCACCGACCCCGGCGGCCGGCGCGGACTCGGCCGGATCTGCGAGCTGGACCACCCCGAGACCCTGGCCGCCTTCGCCGCCCGGGCCGCGGCCCGGCTCCCCGCCACCGCACAGGGCATCCGGACGGCCGGCGACCCGGAGGCGCTCGTGCGCACCGTCGCCGTCAGCGGAGGCTCCGGCGACAGCCTCTTCGACGCCGTGCGCGCCGCGGGCGTCGACGCCTTCCTCACCGCCGACCTGCGCCACCACCCGGCGTCCGAGGCAGTGCGGCACTCGCCGCTCGGCCTCGTCGACGCCGCGCACTGGGCCACCGAATGGCCCTGGTGCGAGCAGGCGGCGGCCCAGCTCGACGCGCTTTCCGACCGCCACGGATGGGACCTGCGGGTCCATGTCTCGAAGCAGGTCACCGACCCCTGGACCACCCACCATTCCTCTGGAGCCCCCAACTGAACGCCGCGCCCGCCGACCAGATCCGACTTCTCGACGTCCAGGCCCTCGACCTCCGTCTCGCCCAGCTCTCCCACAAGCGCGACTCGCTGCCGGAGCACGCCGAGATCGAGCAGCTCAGCAGCGACCTCGCCCAGCTGCGCGACCTGCTGGTCGCCTCCACCACCGAGGAGAGCGACACCACCCGCGAGCAGACCAAGGCCGAGCAGGACGTCGACCAGGTGCGCCAGCGCGCCGTCCGCGACCAGCAGCGCCTGGACTCCGGCGCGGTCTCCTCGCCCAAGGACCTGGAGAGCCTCCAGCGCGAGCTGACCTCGCTCGCCAAGCGCCAGGGCGACCTGGAGGACGTCGTCCTGGAGATCATGGAGCGCCGCGAGGGCGCCCAGGAGCGGGTGGCCGAGCTGACCGAGCGGGTCGCCGCCGTCCAGGCCAAGGTCGACGACGCCATCGCCCGCCGCGACGCCGCGACCGCCGAACTGGACGCCGAGGCCGCCACGGTGACCAAGGACCGCCAGGTCGTCGCCGACGTCATCCCCGCCGACCTGATGAAGCTGTACGACAAGCTCCGCGCCCAGCAGGGCGGCGTCGGCGCCGCCCGCCTCTACCAGCGCCGCTGCGAGGGCTGCCGCCTGGAGCTGAACATCACCGAGGTCAATGACGTGAAGGCCGCGTCCCCCGACACGGTGCTGCGCTGCGAGAACTGCCACCGCATCCTGGTCCGCACCTCGGAGTCGGGCCTGTAATGAGCACCGCTCGCCACCTCGTGGTCGAGGCCGACGGCGGCTCCCGGGGCAACCCGGGGCCCGCCGGATACGGTGCCGTCGTCATCGATCCGGCCACCGGCGAGCCCCTCGCCGAGGCAGCCGAGTACATCGGCGTCGCGACGAACAACGTCGCCGAGTACCGGGGCCTGATCGCCGGACTGACGGCCGCGAAGGCGCTGTACCCGGACGCGGGCGACGCCTTGCGGGTCCACGTCCGGATGGACTCCAAGCTGGTGGTCGAGCAGATGTCGGGGCGCTGGAAGATCAAGCACCCCGACATGAAGCCGTTGGCGGCCCGTGCCGCCGCGGTGCTGCCGCCGTCCTGCGTGACGTACGAGTGGATTCCCCGCGCGGAGAACAAGCACGCGGACCGGCTCGCCAACGAGGCGATGGACGCGGGCCGCGACGGCCGGCAGTGGGAGGCGTCCGGCTCGACGGCCGCCCTGGACGCCCCGGCCCGCACCGTGAGCAGCCCGCCTCCCGGCCAGGGCCCCCCGGGCGACCAGGCGGCGGGAGCGGCCAGGGCCCGTGCCGCCCTCGCGGCCGCGCGCGGCGCGGCCACCCCGGTGGCCGACACGCTTTTTCCGGTCCCGGAGGCCGGGGTGCCGGACACCACGGTCCCGGCCCCGCCGACGCCCGTGGAGCCGCCCGGCACCCCGCAGGGGACGCCCGGAGGCCGTACGGAGACGGCCGGCGCAGGTCCGGAGTCGGCTGAGGCCCGCCCGGAGGCGGCCGGCGTCCCCCGGGCCGGCTGGGGCTCGGGCCCCGACCTGGGCCCGCCCGCCACGCTGATCCTGCTCCGGCACGGCGAGACCGCCCTCACACCCGAGAAGCGGTTCTCCGGCAGCGGCGGCACCGACCCCGAGCTGTCCGCCACCGGCCGCGGCCAGGCCGAACGGGCCGCCGAGTACTTCGCCGCCCTGGGCGCCGTCCAGGAGATCGTCAGTTCGCCCTTGCGCCGCTGCCGTGAGACCGCCGCAGCCGTCGCCGCCCGCCTCGGCCTGGACGTGCGGATCGACGAGGGCCTGCGCGAGACGGACTTCGGCGCCTGGGAGGGGCTGACCTTCGGGGAGGTACGGGAACGGTACGGCGACGATCTCACCGCCTGGCTGGCCTC
This sequence comes from Streptomyces sp. NPDC091649, assembly GCF_044756785.1. Classification (NCBI taxonomy): domain Bacteria; kingdom Bacillati; phylum Actinomycetota; class Actinomycetes; order Kitasatosporales; family Streptomycetaceae; genus Streptomyces; species Streptomyces sp. NPDC091649. The sequence goes on from NZ_JBIVTR010000008.1 coordinate 156,142, forward strand.
CACGGACACCGCCCCGACCGGCGGCGGTGAGAGCTTCGCGGAGGTGGCCGAGCGGGTGGCGGCCGCCCGGGACTCGGTCATCACCCGGTACGCGGGCCGCACGGTCCTGCTCGTCACCCACGTGACCCCGATCAAGACGCTCGTCCGGCTCGCCCTGGGGGCCCCGCCCGAGGCGGTGTTCAGGATGGAGCTGTCGGCGGCCTCGATCTCCACGGTCGCCTACTACGGGGACGGCAACGCCTCCGTGCGCCTGCTCAACGACACCTCTCACCTGCGCTGAGGGCCGACCCGTAATCCCCGGCGGACGGGCCCGCGTCGACGACGCTTCCCGCTCCTGGTCGTCCGTCCCCGCGCGATCAGGAGGCGAGCGTCGCGGCCTCGGCCGCCAGGCGGGCCACCCGGTCCCAGTCCTTCGCCGCCACCGCGTCGCCCGGGACCATCCAGCTGCCGCCGACGCAGCCGACGTTGGGCAGCGCGAGATACGACGGTGCGGAGGCGAGCGAGATGCCGCCGGTCGGACAGAACCTGGCCTGGGGGAGCGGCGCGGACAGGGCCTTCAGATAGGCCGTGCCGCCCGCCGCCTCGGCCGGGAAGAACTTCATCTCGCGCACCCCGCGCTCCAGCAGAGCCACCACCTCGGAAGTGGTCGAGACACCCGGCAGGAACGGCACTCCGGACGCCTTCATCGCGTCGAGCAGCGCGTCCGTCCACCCCGGACTGACCAGGAACCGGGCCCCGGCGTCGACGGTGTCCCGTACGTGCCGCGGCGAGAGCACCGTGCCCGCGCCGACCACCGCGCCCGGGACCTCCGCGGCCATGGCCCGGATCGACTCCAGCGCGGCCGGCGTCCGCAGCGTCACCTCGATGGCGGGGAGCCCGCCCGCCACCAGCGCCCGCGCCAGCGGCACCGCGTCGGCGGCGTCGTGCAGGACGACGACGGGGACGACGGGTGCGAGATCCAGCACGGAGGCGTCGGACGGGAGGGAAGGAACGGCAGAGGAGGTCATGAGGCCATCCTGCCGGGAGCAAGGCGCGATCTGCAACGACCGTTGCATGAGGCGCAACGCGATGCTTCCGGGTCACCGTGTGTGGGGGCGCCGCTCCCGAGCCGCCGCGCCGCGCCGCTTCCGGGGCAGTGCGGGCTCCCGAGCCGCCTCGCTCCCGGGGCAGTGCGGGCCGCTGCTTCCGGAGCCCGTCAGTGGATCTCGGTCACCACCACGTCCAGCGACCACGGCCGCCCCGCCCGCGCGGGGGCCTCGGCCTCGACGACGTACCCGAGGTCCCGCAACGCCTCCACCAACTGCGCCGGGCCCTGGGGCCGCGCGTCCGCCAGCAGCAGGTCACGCACCAGCCGGCCCTTGGTCGCCTTGTTGAAGTGGCTCACCACGGACCGCTTCTCCACCCCGTCCACCAGCCGGGAGTGCAGCACCCGCACGCTCGCCGTGCGCGCGGCTACCTCGCCCCGCGGCTTCCACGCCGCCGTGTACGCGGCGGACCGCAGGTCCAGGACGAGCCCGTCCCCGGCGGCCTCGGGCAGCACGGTTTCCATCGGGGCCCGCCAGTATGCGCCGAGCGCTCCGAGACCGGGGAGCTTCACCCCCATCGAGCAGCGGTACGGCGGGATCCGGTCGCCGATCCGGACCGCGCCCCACAGTCCGGAGAAGACCAGCAGGGAGGTGGCCGCCCGCTGCCGCGCGGCCGCCTCCAACGAGGCCAGGCCGAGGGCGTCGTAGAGCACGCCGGTGTACAGCTCCCCGGCCGGACGGGTCCCCGCGGTGCACAGCTCGGCGTTCTTGCCGACCTCGCCCCGCAGCCCCACGCTCAGACCCAGGACCTCGCGGGCCTTCTCCTCGTCCGCCCGGCACAGCTCCACCAGCTCCTCCAGCACCGCCGCGCGGGCCGGGGCGAGCCCGGGAAGCGACAGCGACTCCGGCTTCAGCGAAGCCCCGCGCCCCGAGGCGGCCTTTCCTTCGGAGGGCGGCAACAGCACGAGCACGGCGGTTCTCCTTCGTACGTACGGCACAAGCACGGACCCGGACGGCGTGCGGGCCCCCCGGGTCCTCGGCAAGGGTACGGCGACGGGCCCGCGCCGCTCCCCGTACGGCACGGGCCCCGCGCCGCTCCCCTCGTACGGCGACGGCCCCGCGCTCCCCGCACGGCGACGGCCGGGCCCCGCACGCCGGGCCGCGGCGGGTCCGCCCGGGCGGATGCCGCCCCGGATGCCGCCCGCCCGCGTCCGGCCTACGCTCGGTCCATGCCCCGCCGCCACCTGCGTATGACCGGCGCAGCCGACTGCTCGCTCGGGGCCGCCCTGCGGGCGCTGCGCACCGAACTGGACCTGCCCGGCGCCTTCCCGCCCGAGGCGCTGGCGGAGGCGGCTGAGGGCGCGCGGGCCCCGGACCTGTCGGCCCACGAGGACGCCACGGACCTGCCGTTCCTCACCATCGATCCGCCCGCCTCCACGGACCTCGACCAGGCGATGCACCTGGAGCGCCGCCCCCACGGCTTCCGGGTGCACTACGCCATCGCGGACATCGCCGCGTATCTCCGGCCGGGCGGCGCGCTCGACGCCGAGGCCCACCGCCGCGCCACCACCCTCTACTTCCCCGACGACCGCATCCCCCTCCACCCCACCGTCCTGTCCGAAGGCGCCGCCAGCCTCCTCCCCGGCGCGACCCGCCCGGCCGCGCTGTGGCGGATCGACCTGGACGGCGACGGGCTTACCGTCGCCGCCGGCGTACGCCGGGCCCTGGTCCGCAGCCGCGCGAAACTCGACTACGCGGGCGTCCAGCGGCGGATCGACGCGGGCACCGCCGAGGAACCCCTCGCCCTGCTCCGGGACATCGGGCGGCTGCGCGAGGAACAGGAGCTGGCCCGGGGCGGCATCTCGCTCGACCTCCCCGAACAGGAGATCGTCCAACGGGACGGCTCCTACGGCCTCGCCTACCGCGCCCCGCTCCCCGCCGAGAGCTGGAACGCCCAGCTCTCCCTGCTCACCGGCATGGCCGCCGCCCGCCTCATGGCCGACACCGGGACCGGCATCCTGCGCACCCTGCCGATCGCTCCGGACGGAGCCGTCGCCCGGCTGCGGCGCTCCGCCCACGCCCTGCGCGTCGACTGGCCGCACCACGTGCCGTACGCCGAGGTCGTCCGCTCCCTCGACCCGGAGAAGGGCAACCACGCGGCGTTCCTCCTGGAGTGCACCACCCTGCTGCGCGGGGCGGGCTACACCGCCTTCGCCGACGGCGAACTCCCCGAGCCCGCCGTGCACGCGGCGGTCGCCGACCTCTACACGCACTGCACCGCACCGCTGCGCCGCCTGGTCGACCGGTACGCGTCCGAGCTCTGCCTCGCCGCGACCGCCGGCAAGGGACCCCCCGAGTGGGTACGGGAAGCGCTCCCCGCCCTCCCGAAGGAGATGGCGGAGGGCACGCGCCGCGCGGGCACCGTGGAGCGGGCCTCCGTCGACCTGGTCGAGGCGGCGTTGCTGGAGGGGCGCGTGGGCGAGCTCTTCGACGCGTACGTCGTCGACGTCGAGGACCGTGACCCCTCCGCCGGCACCGTCCACCTCCGAGAACCGGCGATCGTCGGCCGGATCGAGGGCGGCACGGCCCCGCTGCCGCTGGGGGAGCGGCTGCGGGTCCGGCTCACCCGGGCAGGCCCGGCATCGAAGGCGGTGCTGTTCGCTCCGGTCCGGGAGGAGACGGCGACGCCCGCCCGGGAGCCGTGAGCGCGGCGACCGCCGCCCGCGGGTCGTCGGCGTGGAAGCGAAGCGTCCTGGCGCTCCCGCGCCGGCCGAGCGGACGCACGAACTCGTGGGCGGAGCCTCCAGGAGCGCGGCCAGGACCTGCCGCCGCTCGTGGATCTCCCGCTCCTGGCGTGCCAGATCGGCGTCCAGCTCCCCGAGCACCTCCGCCAGCTCCCGCCCCGCGTCATCGGAGAGCACGTCCCGCACCTCGTCCAGGGAGAGCCCGATCTCCGTGAGCCGCCGGATGCGGGCCGGCAGTACGGCATCGCGGACGGTGTACGCCCGATAGCCGTTGGCCCGCCGGGCGGGCTCGGGCAGGAGGCCGATGTGGTGGTAGTGCCGGACGGTCCGGGAGGTGACTCCCACGAGCGCGGCGATCTCTCCGAGACGCGTGCGGCCAGTAGAAACGTTGACGCCGCGACAAGGTCAAGCTCCGGGCCCGCCGGGCGGCGACCGGGGCCGAGGGACCGGCAGGGCCGTCCGCCCGTACCCGGTAGGATGGTGATCACGGCAGACGAGCCGGGCGGACGGCCGCGTGAGGATCCTTCGGGACCCTCCCGAGGAACGTCCGGGCTCCACAGGGCAGGGTGGTGGCTAACGGCCACCCGGGGTGACCCGCGGGACAGTGCCACAGAAAACAGACCGCCCGGGACTTCGGTCGCGGGTAAGGGTGAAACGGTGGTGTAAGAGACCACCAGCGCCTGAGGTGACTCAGGCGGCTAGGTAAACCCCACCCGGAGCAAGGTCAAAAGGGGGAGCCCCGGCAACGGGACGCCCCTGCGTGAACGTTCGAGGGCTGCTCGCCCGAGTTCACGGGTAGACCGCACGAGGCCGGCAGCAATGCCGGCCCTAGATGGATGGCCGTCTCCCCGGCCGCCGCGAGGCGACCGGGAGACAGAACCCGGCGTACAGCCCGACTCGTCTGCCGGCACACGCCAAGGGCGTCCAGGCGTCTCACTCGTTCGGAGGCCCTTCCGCAGTCGGCGGCCCGGCCGGCCAGCGGTCGGTCAGTTCCTCCGCGTACACCTGGGAGAGCGGCTGCGGCCCCACGTACTGCTGGCAGTTGCACTGGCCGGCCTCGTAGCGCAGCGGCTTCTTGTTCTCGTCCCAGGCCGTCGGCACCTCGACCTGTTCGTGGCACCGGCCGCGCTTGTCGTGCTTGGCGAGATGGTGGGTGCACCCGCACACCGGCTCCGGCGGTTTGTGCGCGGTCTCGATCGCGAGCCGCTCCTGCTTCGCCGCCTCCAGCAGCTCCAGCTTCCGCTCGTGCCTGTTGCGCAGAGCGGTACGCGCGGTGTCGGCGGCCCAGGCGAAACCGCCGGTCCAGAAAATGATGAGCAGCCACCAGATCCAGTGCATCGAAGCGCTCCTCCCCCTGTGCCCCTGGCCGTTTCTCCGCCGGGCCGCACCGCAGTAGTAGATCAGCAATCGTGGACGGCCCTCAAGGCCGCCACGTCCTCCGCCACCCGGCGATCGACCGTATTTCGCCTGCGCACGGGACCCTCCGCGTGGTCTGCTGTCCGTGATCATCGTTCCGGGCCCGCACGGACTGGGCACCGGCCCTGAAGTGTGGAGTGATGCGGGTGGCGGAGAACGTGTACGCGGACGGGAGTACGGCACCGGGCGCGATACGGATACGCCGGGCGACGGCCGAGGACGCGGAGGCGGTGACGCGGGTCTTCCTGGACTCCCGGGCCGCCGCCATGCCGTATCTGCCCCGGGTTCACAGCGACGCGGACACTCTCGCGTGGATCACCCATGTCGTGCTGCCCACCAGCACCGCGGTGTGGGTGGCCGAAGAGGCGGGCGGCGCCCTGCTGGGGTTCGCCGTGCTCGCCGGGGACGACGAGCTGGACCACCTCTACCTGCGGCCCGGCTCGCTGCGGCAGGGGATCGGGAGCCGCCTGCTGGCGGAGGTGCGCGGAGCGGTCGACGGGCCGCTGAACCTGTACGTGTTCCAGCGCAACGCCGCCGCCCGCGCCTTCTACGAGCGGCACGGGTTCACCGCCGTCGCGTTCGACGACGGCGCCCGCAACGAGGAGATGGAGCCGGACGTGCTGTATCGCTGGGTGGCTGGGGAGGGCTCGCCGGTCGAGTCGGTCCGAGGAGGCTGACGCGGGGGCCCATGACGGTGCCCTTCTCGCCGTCGAGGGTGGCCGGGGGAGCCGCCGCATGACGCGTCGCGTCCGCGTCGAAGCGGTCGGGGGCGCATCTGACCCGCCGCCTCCCGGCGGCGGGTCAGATGACCGGCGGACGGCCCAGCCGCGTCATCTGCCACACCGTCGACCAGCGCATCGGGCGCCGCTCGCCGCACGGGGTCCGTACGCCCTCCGCGAAGCCGCCGGCCCAGGCGCGCAGCCCCTTCGCGTCGCGGGTGCGCGCGAGGGTGAGCAGGGTCCAGGTGCCGAGGTAGGCGGGGACCAGGGGGAGGGGCAGGTTGCGGCGGGCCAGCCAGACGCGGTTGCGGGCCGTCATCCGGTAGTAGACCGCGTGCCGGGCCGGGGACGTCTTGGGGTGCTGGAGCAGCAGCTCGGGCTCGTACAGCACCTTCCAGCCCGCGTCGAGGGCGCGCCAGGCGAGGTCGGTCTCCTCGTGGGTGAAGAAGAACTCGGCGGGCCACGGGCCCGTCTGCTCCAGCATCTTCATGGAGAACGCGTGGCCGCCGCCGAGGAAGGCCGTGACCGGGCCGCCGCGCATCGGGTCGCCCGCCCGCAGCCGGGGCACGTGCCGCCGCTGGGTCTCGCCGTGCTCGTCGGCGATCCGGAAGCCGACGATGCCGAGCCGGTCGTCGGCCGCGAAGTGGTCCCGTACCCGGCGGAAGACGTCCTTGTCGACCAGTAGCCCGTCGTCGTCGAGCTCGATCACCACGTCCACATCGCCGATCTCGGCGAGCCTGCGCAGACCGGCGTTCCGGCCGCCGGGGCAGCCGAGGTTCTCCGGCAGCTCGATGGTGGTCACCCCGCCGTCGAGGTCCTCCAGACCGGGGAACGCCGTGAAGTCCGGCAGTGTCGCGCCGTTGCCGATGATCACGAGCCGGGTGGGCCGGACGTCCTGCATGGCGACCGACGCCAGCAGCGCCTCGACCGCCTGCGGGCGGTCCCCCATGGTCACGATGGAAACGCCGATGCGTGGTGCGGACAAGATCGGTACTCCTGGGCTCGGCTGCCGTGCGGCTGCTGGTCGGCTGCGATGCCCGCGATCGTAACGCCTCGCTGTTCAGTTCGCCGTCGCCGCCCGGCCATCCGCACGCCGGCCGGCGTTCAGCGGGGCGCACGCGGCCCCGTCCGTCGCCGTTCCCGCGCCGCGTCCGTTCCCGTACCGCCTCCGGTCCCGCGCCCTGTCCGGTCCGGCACCGCTCTCGGTCCCGCACCGCTCGCGGCCTCGGAGTCCGCTTCCGGAGCCCGGCCCACTGGGGGCCCGGTCCCGGCCCCGGTCGCGCCCCGGCTCACGTGTCCGCCGCCGTCCGCTTCCCTTCCGCCAGGAAGTACCCGGCGAGCAGTGCGCCGGCCAGGACGAGGGCGGAGTTCACGAGGATGGCGGTGGAGACGCCGGACAGTACCGCGTCCGGTCCGCTCGCGGCTCCCGTCCGGGCGGTGACGATCGCGCTCATCACCGGAATGCCGAGGGCGATGCCGACCTGCTGGGTCATCGTCGCCAGCCCGGTGGCCCGTCCCTGCTCAGCGTCGGGCAGGCCCGAGGTGGCCGTGACCATGAAGCCGACGATCATCAGCATGTTGCCCACGCCGCCGACGAAGGTCGCCGCCAGCAGAAGCCAGATCCAGGTGCCGGACGTGCCGAGCGCAACGAGGGAGACGGTGGCGACGGCCTGGACGGCCCCGCCCAGCACGATGGCGCGCCGGTTGCCGAACCGGCCCACCGCGCGCCCGCCGAGCACCCCGCCGATGACGGTGCCGACGCCCAGCACGCCGAACGCCAGGCCGGTGGCCAGCGGGGAGTAGCCGAGGACTTCCTGGAGGTACAGGGTGAGCAGGAACACCAGCGAGGTTTCGGTGGCGAAGGCGATCAGCCCGGCGGTGTTGCCCCAGACGACACTCCGCCGCTTCAGGATGTGCGTCGGGACGAGCGGTGCGGCGGCCCGCTGCTCGATGCGGACGAAGGCGATCAGGAGGGTCGAGCCGGCGGCCAGGGCGGCCAGCGTGGTGGGGGCGGTCCAGCCGGTCTCGCCGGCCTGGGTGAGCCCGAGGACGAGCAGCAGCAGCCCGCCGGTGACGGTGACCGCGCCGGGCACGTCCAGCCGGGGCCGCCGTTCCGGCCGGGAATCGGTGATGACGGACGGGGCCAGAATCACGACCAGGGCGGCGACCGGTACGTTGATGAAGAAGGCCCAGCGCCAGGAGAGCAGGTCCGTCAGGAGGCCGCCGAGGATGGCTCCGGCGGTGAATCCGGCCGACATCAGGGCGCCGTTGAGCCCCAGCGCCCGTTCGCGCGACGGGCCCTCCGCGAAGGCGGTGGTCAGCAGCGCGAGTCCGGCGGGGGTGACGGCCGCGGTGGCCAGGCCCTGGAGCACCCGGGCGGTGAGCAGGACCTCGGGCGAGGTGGCGAGGCCGCCGAGCGCGGAGGAGAGTCCGAGGACGGCCATGCCGCCGATGAACAGGTTCTTGCGGCCGACGAGGTCGGCGACGCGGCCGAAGAGCAGCGTGAATCCGGCCGCGGCGAGTGCGAAGGACGTGGCGATCCACTGGAGGTGGGCGAGGGAGAAGCCGAGCCCCTCCCCGACGACGGGCAGGGCCACGTTCAGGATCGAGAAGTCCACCGCGATCATGAACTGGGAACCGAGCAACAAGGCCAGGACGAGCCTCTGGCGGCTCGTCATGCGCGGGCCGGGAGTGCCGTGGCCGGCGACGGCCGGGCCGGCCGGCCCGCCGGGTGTGGCGGCCGTGGACGAGGGGGCCGAGGGGGTGGTGGGCATGGCAGGGGTGCCTTCCTGAGTGCGGAATGACTTAACGGTCCTGTGGTCCCGTTAAGATGGCGTCACCGTAGCAGGGGAAGGATTGCTAATGGAACAGGAGTCCCGTTATGACGTCTGAAGGTGTCGACGCCGACGGTGTGGAGCCGGGCACCGTGCGCCCCGGCGGCCGTACCGCCCGGGTACGGGAGGCCGTGCTGCGTGCGGCCGGGGACGCACTGGTCGAGCACGGCTTCGACGGCCTCGACCTGGCCGACGTCGCCCGGCGGGCCGGGGTCGGCAAGACGACCGTCTACCGGCGCTGGTCCGCTCCGGCCGGGCTGGTGGCCGATCTGCTCTCGGACATGGCGGAGCGGTCGCTGCCGCGCGCGGACACCGGCTCGCTGGCCGGAGACCTCCGGGCCAACGCCCGCCTCGTGGTCCGTACGCTGACCGATCCCCGGCAGGGGCCCCTCTTCGCGGCCGTCATCGCCGCCGCCACCTGCGACCGCCGGACCGCCGATGCCCTGCACCGCTTCTACGCGGTGCGGATCGGGGAGTGGTCCGGCTGTGTCGGGGCGGCCGTCGATCGCGGCGAACTGCCCGCGGGCACGGACCCGGGCGAGGTGGTCGCCGCGGTGTCGGCGCCCCTGTACTACCGGCTGCTGGCCAGCGGCGCCCCGCTCGACGAGGAGGCGGCCGACCGGGCCGCCGCCGCCGCCGTCGCCGCCGCGCGCGAAGGGGCGTACGTGCGGTGAGGGGCGCGGAAATCCCTTGGCGGGTGACCGGCTTCGTGGTATCCGACGGGGCCTCGTTAAAGTGCTGGAATGATATTCGGTAAAGCCGGGTTCGGGGGCGCCGTCGCGGACTTCGAGGCCGCGGTGACGGCGCACGACGCCAAACGGTCCGGCAAGGCGTTCGTCCGGTTGCAGGAGACCTTCGGCGAGGCCAGGGAGCCGGAACTGCTGGACGGCGGGCCCAGGCTCGCCGCCGTGCTGGAGCAGGTGCCGCCCGGCCCGCGGGCCGTCGTCGCCGTCCTCGTCGGGGCCTGCGTCGAGCGCGGCGCGGACGCCGAGCGCTGCGCCCCGGGGGTGCTGGCCGGGCTGCGGACGGCCCTGGAGCAGGCGCAGGCGTTCTCCGAGGCGTGGGCCGCGACCGGCGGCGGCGCGTTTCCCGCCCCAAAGGGCCATGAGCCCGGCCCGGAGCTCGTCGCGCGGGCCGGTTTCGACGCCGCCGTCGGCTGGTCGACGCTTCCCCAGTGGGAGATGGCCGCCGTCGCGATGCTGAACCACCCCGGCGTCCGGCGGGCGGCCGGCTCCCGGGGCGAGGCGCTGCGACTGCTCGGTGCGGTGGAGCGGGCCTCCGGCATGGAGCTGAAGTCCCTCGACCACGCCCTCCTGGTGCTGGACGACGAACCGCTCGTCGCCCTCCACCGGGCGAGCGGCACCGGCTACCTCCTGCGGATCTCCGGCATCGGGGACAACTTCCAGCTGCACACCCTGCTCGCCGACGCGCTCATCGGCGGCGGCCATGTGGAGGGCCGTGCGCCGTCGCCGCAGGAGGCGGCCGTCTGCCGGGAGACTCCCGGGCAGGTGGACACCGTGGGCTCCTTCGACCTGGTGGCCCCGGACGGCGAGCAGATCGGGAACGAGGGCGCGCCCGCCGACATTCCCGTGGTCGACGGCGTCCGGCTGCTGGTCCTGGACGAGCCGTCCTGCCGGCGGTCCTGGCCCGCGGGCCGGTTCCTCCCCGGCATGCGCGGTGACGTCCTGCTGGAGCGCACCCTCGATCCGGAGGAGGCGGAACGCTGGTACGCCCACGTCTCCTCGGCGCGCGACGCCACCCGCTGAAAGGCCGTCCTCCCGCGTTTCGCGCCCCGCTCTCGTCCTCCGTGGCCTCTGCGGTCCTCCGGCGTCTGCGGCGCTCCGCCGTCTGCTGCTCCTCCGGCCCTCCGGCCTCTTCGCGCCCAGGGCCTTCCCGCGCTCTCTTCCGGGAGGCCGTGGGGGGCTCAGGTGCGCCTCAGCCGATCCGGGCGCCCGTCCCGCTGACCCGGATCCGGGCGTCGCCCGCGCGCAGCTCGACGGTGAGCGTGCCGGGGCGGCCCATGTCGGCCCCCTGGTGGAGGGTCAGCACGGCCGTCTCCGGTACGAGCCCCAGCTCACGCGCGTACGCGCCGAAGGCCGCCGCCGCCGCGCCCGTCGCCGGGTCCTCGACGACCCCGCCCACCGGGAACGGGTCGCGGACGTGGAACACCTCCGGTCCCTCCCGCCACACCAGTTGCAGGGTGGTCAGCCGCAGCCGGTGCATCAGCGCTTCGAGCCGCGCGAAGTCGTAGTCCAGGTCCGCCAGCCGCGCGCGGGAGGCGGCGGCCAGCACCAGGTGCCGGGCCCCGGCGTAGGCGGTCCGGGGCGGCAGGGCCGGGTCGAGATCGGCGGCCGGCCAGTCCAGGGCCGCCAGCGCCTCCGCCAGGTCCGAGGCGGCGACCTGCTCGACGTGCGGCGCCACGCTGGTCAGGGTGGCGCGGAGTTCGCCGCCCTCCCGTGAGACGGTGACCGGCACCCGGCCCGCGAGCGTGGCGAACTCCAGATCGCCGGGCCCGTCCCGTTCGGCCAGGGCGAGTGCCGTGGCGACGGTGGCGTGGCCGCAGAAGGGCACCTCGGCCTTGGGGCTGAAGTAGCGGATCGTGTACGCGCCTTCGTCGGTCCGCCCGGTCAGGAACGCCGACTCGCTGTAGCCCAGTTCCGCCGCGACGGCGAGCATCCCCGCCTCGTCAAGCCCGGAGGCGTCGAGGACGACGCCCGCGGGGTTTCCCCCCGCGGGGTCGGCGGAGAAGGCGGTGTAGCGCAGGACCTGGGTCCCGGGATCAGGTGTCATGCAGCATTCCAACTGTGCCGCCGCGCCCGTCATTCCCGATCGTCCCACGGCGAGTGCCGAGGACCGCGACGAGAACGCCCCGGGCGCCCCGGCAGCGGGCAGTGACCGCGATGAGTACCCCTTCCGTTCGACCGCCCAAGGCGCCGCCCGCCACCTCTACGAAGGCGACGAGTACGAGAACGACTCCTCCGTCCGCTACGTCGATCCGGCAGAGAACCAGGAGGCAGGCCACCGCCTGGGCGCCCGGTACCGGACCGACCGGATCCTCGACTGGGAAGCCTTCACCGTCACCATCGGCGACTGACATCCCGCCGACCTGACCGGCTTTCCGCGGCGTTCCGGTGAAGGCGTAATCGGATGTGATCATCCGATCGGCACGCGCTTGCCCGGTCCTCACGGAGGACACCCGCAAACCCCGCAGGAGGCGACGAGTTCGGCCACCCGTGGTCGTGTGCGGTCAGCCCCGTCCGACGTACGGCATGTTCGTCGCCAGGACCGTGGCGAACTGGACGTTCGCCTCCAACGGCAGTTCCGCCATGTGCAGCACCGTCCGCGCCACGTCGGACGCCGCCATCACCGGCTCCACCGCCAGTTCCCCGTTGGCCTGCGGGATTCCCGTCCGCATCCGCTCGGTCATCTCCGTCGCCGCGTTGCCGATGTCGATCTGTCCGCAGGCGATCCGGTAGGGGCGGCCGTCCAGCGACAGCGACTTCGTCAGCCCGGTCATCGCGTGCTTGGTCGCGGTGTACGCGATCGAGTGCGGGCGGGGCGCGTGGGCGGAGATCGAGCCGTTGTTGATGATCCGACCACCCTGCGGGTCCTGCTCCTTCATCAGCCGGTACGCCGCCTGCGCGCACAGGAACGCGCCCGTGAGGTTCACGTCCACCACCGCCCGCCAGTCCTCGACGGAGAGGTCCTCCACCGGCACGCCGCCGGGGCCGAACGTGCCCGCGTTGTTGAACAGCAGGTCCAGCCGTCCGAAGCGGGCCCGCACGGCGGCGAAGAGCGCGCCGACCTCCTCGGGGTCGCCGACGTCCGCGGTGACGCACAGCGCCTCCGGGGCCCCGGCGGCGGCCGCCGTCTCCGCCAGCGGCTCCGCCCGCCGGCCCGCGAGCGCGAGCGACCAGCCCGCGCTCGCGAGGGCGAGCGCGACGGCCCGCCCGATCCCTGATCCCGCACCCGTCACGACGGCGGCCTTCCGGCCTGTCTGCTCAGTGTTCATGGCCCGGCAGCGTACGGGAGGGGCCGGCGGGCCGGGCACGCGGTGCTCATCGACCCGCCATGCGGATGTTGTGCACGCGACAACGGTGCGTCGTCGCGCGCGACTGCCATGAAGACAGACAGCATCCGGGCAAAAGGAGGGGCATATGACATCCGCGCAGACCATCATGACGCCCGATCAGGACACCCGGGCGGCCGAGCTCCGCACCGCCGCCCGGTTACTGGAACCGGGTGTGGGCCGCAGGCGCTTCCTGACCACCACCGGAGCCGCCGCCGCGCTGGCGTTCGCGGTGAACCTGCCCGCCGCCGGCACGGCGAGCGCCGCCGAACTCGACGCCCGGCGGATCGCCGAGGACCCCTTCACCCTCGGCGTCGCCTCCGGCGACCCGCACCCCGAGTCCGTCCTGATCTGGACCCGGCTCGCCCCCCGCCCCTTCGAACCGGGCGGCGGACTGCCGCGCGGCCGGGTCGAGGTGCGCTGGGAGGTGGCCCGCGACGAGCGTTTCCGCCGCGTCGAACGGCGCGGAACGGTCACCGCCCACCCCGAGTTCGCCCACAGCGTCCGCGCCGAGGTCCAGGGCCTCGACTCCGGACGGGTGTACTACTACCGCTTCCGCACCGGCAGCTGGACCAGCCCGGCCGGCCGCACCCGCACCGCCCCCGCCGCCGGGGCCCGCGTCGCCTCCCTGACCCTGGCCGCCGTCTCCTGCCAGGCGTACCACGACGGGTACTTCACCGCCCACCGCCACCTCGCCGCCGAGGACGTCGACGTCGTGTTCCACCTCGGCGACTACCTCTACGAGTACGCCGTCTCCGCGACCGGCGGGGCCCGCGCCTACACCGACCGGGAGCTCCCCGCGCACTTCAACCGGGAGACGGTCACCCTGGAGGACTACCGGCTGCGCTACGCCCTCTACAAGTCCGACCCGGACCTGCGCGCCGCCCACGCCGCCCACCCCTTCGTCGTCACCTGGGACGACCACGAGACCGAGAACAACTACGCGGGCGGCACCCCCGAGAACGACGTGCCGCCCGAGGAGTTCCTGCTGCGCCGCGCCGCCGCCTACCGCGCGTACTGGGAGAACCAGCCGCTGCGCACCCCGCAGCGCCCCACCGGACCCGACATGCGGCTCTACCGCCGCCTGGCGTTCGGGCGCCTCGCCCAGTTCGACATCCTCGACACCCGCCAGTACCGCAGCGACCAGGCGTACGGCGACGGGTGGCGCACCCCGGGGCCCGAGTCCGAGGACCCCGCGCGCACCATGACCGGGGCCGCCCAGGAGCGCTGGCTGCTCGACGGCTGGCAGGCGTCGGACGCCACCTGGAACGTCGTCCCGCAGCAGGTGGCCTTCGCCCAGCGGCGCAATGTGCCCACCGACGCCTTCAAGCTGTCCATGGACTCATGGGACGGCTACCCGGCCTCCCGGCAGCGGGTGCTGGCCGGGGCCGAGGCCGCCGGCGTGGACAACCTGATGGTCCTCACCGGCGACGTCCACGTCTCCTACGCCTTCGACCTGAAGAAGGACTTCGACGACCCCTCCTCCCGCACCGTCGGCACGGAGATCGTCACCACCTCCGTCAGCAGCGGCAAGGACGGCGCGGACCGGCCCGCCAACTGGGACAACCAGACCCGCGCCAACCCGCACCTCAAGCACTACAACGGGCGGCGCGGCTACGCCCTCGTCACTCTCGGGGCGACGGAGGCCCGCGCCGACTTCCGTACGGTGGCGGCCGTCACGGTTCCGGACGCGCCGCTCGCCACGGCGGCCTCCTTCGTCACCGAGGCCGGAAACCCCGGACTCACGCCCGTCTAGCGCGGCGCAGGCGTCAGCGGTCCGCCGGGTAGCGGACGCCGATGCGGTCCCGTACCGCGTCGAGCGTCCGCATCACCGCGAGCGAACCCTCCAGCGGGACGAGCGGGGACTCGCTCTCGCCCGCCCGCACGGCGCGCATCACCTCGGCGGCCTCGTACTGCATGCCCGAGAGCCCCTGCGGCCCCGGGCCCGAGGTGATCGTCTCCGGTTCCCGGCCCGCCCGCCGCAGGACGGCGTGGTCCGGGTGGAAGAAGTCCCGGGGGATGTCGATCCGCCCGGCGGTACCGATCACGGTGGCCGCCGTCGGATGGTGGCCGACGATCGAGCACGAGAGCAGCGCCGTCGCGCCGGAGTCCCAGCCCAGCAGCATCCCCGTGTTCAGGTCGACGCCCTCCGGCGACAGCAGCGCGTCCGCCCGCACCCGGTCCGGTTCGCCCAGCAGCAGCTGAGCGAACGACACCGGATAGACCCCGAGGTCCAGCAGCGCCCCGCCGCCCAGGTCCGGATCGCGCAGCCGGTGACCGGGAGCGATGTCACCCGCGAAGCCGAAGTCCGCCTGAACGGTGCGGATCTCACCGATCGCCCCGTCCCGGACCAGCTCGGTGAGTCGGCGCACCACCGGGTTGAGATAGGTCCACATGGCCTCCATCAGGAAGAGGCCGCGGTCCCGGGCGAGCGCCACCAGCTCCTTCGCCTCCCGGCTGTTGAGTGTGAACGCCTTCTCGCACAGCACGTGCTTTCCGGCCCGCAGCGCCAGCCCGGCCGCCGCGTGGTGCGCCGAGTGCGGGGTGGCCACGTACACCACGTCCACCGTGTCGTCGGCGACCAGCTCCGCCCAGCTGCCGTAGGCCCGCCCGATCCCGTGCCGTTCGGCGAAGGCCCGCGCCGAGGACTCCGTCCGCGAGGCCACCGCCACCACCTCGGCGCCGGGAAGCCCCTGTACGTCCGCCGTGAACGTCGCGGCTATGCCGCCCGTCGCCAGAACACCCCAGCGCACCGTCTCACCCATTGCCCGCCACCCCAGTCCGCCCGAAAAAGGTATCGACCACTCCGGCCGAGCTGAGAGCATAGATGCGGATTCAACGATGTGGAGAAGAGAATGCCGGACAGCGGCGGCAGCCGGGCCCAGCGCGCACACATACCCACCACCGGAGCCGGGACGGGGACCGAGGCCGAGGACCGGCCGATCCCGCACGGGGACGCGGGCGCCCTCTCCGTCGACCCGGCCGCCGGGCAGGTCACCGCCCCCGCCGGCCTCCCCGGCCCGGCGGCGAAGGCCGCCCGGCGCACCGGGCTCCTGGTCACCCTGGTCCTCGGCGGACTCACCGCCCTGCCGCCGCTGTCCATGGACATGTACCTCCCGGCGCTCCCCGCCGTCACCGACTCCCTGAGCGCCCCCGCCGCCACCGTCCAGCTCACCCTGACCGCGTGCCTGGCCGGCATGGCACTCGGCCAGCTCGTCGTCGGACCGATGAGCGACCGCTGGGGCCGCCGGAAGCCGCTGCTCCTCGGCATGGTCGTCTACGTCCTCGCCACCGCGATCTGCGCCTTGGCCCCCACCGCCGAACTCCTCATCGGCTTCCGCCTCCTCCAGGGACTCGCGGGCGCGGCCGGCATCGTGATCGCGCGGGCCGTCGTGCGCGACCTCTACGACGGCGTGGAGATGGCCCGGTTCTTCTCCACCCTGATGCTGATCTCCGGCGTCGCCCCGGTCATCGCGCCGGTGATCGGCGGGCAGGTCCTGCGGATCACCGACTGGCGGGGCATCTTCGCCGTGCTGACCGTCGTCGGCATCGCGCTCACCCTGGTCGTGGCCAAGTGGCTGCACGAGACGCTGCCGCCCGCCGACCGCCACACCGGCGGCGTCGCCGACGCCCTGCGCACCATGCGCGGACTGCTCGCCGACCGGGTCTTCACCGGCTACATGGTCGCGGGCGGCCTCGCCTTCGCCGTCCTGTTCGCCTACATCTCCGCCTCCCCGTTCGTCGTGCAGGAGATCTACGGGGCCTCGCCGCAGACCTTCAGCCTGCTCTTCGGGCTCAACTCGATCGGCCTGATCACCGTCGGGCAGATCAACGGCAAGCTGCTCGTGGGCCGGGTCAGCCTCGACAAGGTGCTCGGCTTCGGCCTCGCGGTGATCGTGCTGGCCGCCGTCGCGCTGCTGCTCATGACGACCGGCGTCTTCGGCGAGGTCGGCCTCCTGCCGGTCGCCGCCGGGCTCTTCGTGCTGATGTCGGCGATGGGTCTGGCGATGCCGAACACCAACGCCCAGGCCCTGATGCGCACCAAGCACGCGGCGGGCTCCGCCTCCGCGCTGCTCGGCACGTCCTCGTTCCTCATCGGCGCCGTCGCCTCCCCGCTGGTCGGCATCGCGGGGGAGGACACGGCCGTCCCGATGGCTCTCGTCCAGGTGGTCTGCGCCCTGGCGGCGGTGGCCTGCTTCCTGCTCCTGTGCCGCCCCTGGCAGCGTGCGGGACGCGAGGCCGGCGGCCTCTGAGCCGGACCCGCCGCCCGCCGCCGGTTCAGCGGGCGCGCGGGTAGCCGATCAGACGCGTGCGGTCCTTCCGGTCGGTCCACCGGAACACCCCGACCCCTGTCGTCTCCGTCTCCGGGAGCCGCACGTCGCGCGCGAGCCGGTCGGTGGTCCAGCCGGCGAAGTCCATCGAGACCGGGAGCCCGCCGCCGGACAGCGCCTCCAGGGCGTCGCGAGCGTTCTCGGCCCCGTACGCGATGCCGTCGTCCGTCACCGTGGCCAGCGTCAGACGGGCGGCGCCGTCCTCGTCCTCGAAGCAGTGGCCCTTCTTCGCCGCCAGGTCGAAGGCCAGGTTCCCGGCGATCAGGTAGTCGCCCGAAGGGGAGAGGACCGCCTGCGGGTGGTGCCCGGGCTTTATGGCGGGCTTGTGGCACTCCACGGACGTGAGCACCTCGCCGGTCGCCGCGTCGTGCACCGCCCACAGCTCGTGGGTCGTCGCGCGCCCGGTCTTCCTGGCGGGCGTCCACTTCGCCAGCACCTGCGCCGGGGTCACCGACGTCACCACGCCGCTGCCCCGGTCGGCGCCCTTGGGCGCGACGTTCCGGCTGAACCAGCCGCCGCGCACCCAGAACTCCCGCGCTCCGCCCAGCAGCAGCCCCTCGGCGGCCTGGCCGTGCACCTCGGTGAGCTGTTCGCAGGCCCCACAGCCCTTGGGGTATTCCAGCTCGTCCGCGCTCAGTTCGGAGACCTCACCGGTGACCGGGTCGACCAGGGTGCTGTTCGCCTCCGCGTCGCTGATCACGATGTCCGGTCCGGTCGTATGGACGTCCGGGGCCCCCGACCACGGCACCTCGACGCGCCGCCGGTTGCCGTTCGTGACGTCGTACAGATCGAGCGACAGGAAGGTGCTCGCCGGTGACAGCCCGTCGCCGGCCTTCCCGTAGGACCAGGTCACGAAGAACTGCCGGTCGCCCTTGGTCACCGTGGCGAGCTTGGGGTAGTTCAGCGTGTCCGGCGGCCGCCAGGCCCGGCCCCGCCAGCCCAGCTCGCCGGTGGCGGTGTCGACCGTGCGCAGCCGGTAGCGGTTCGCGTCGGGCCGCTCCAGATAGGCCAGCAGGCCCGTCGCGTGGGAGACGGCGACGTCGGGGGAGGCGCCGATGATCTCCCAGCCCCGGTCCGTCGTGTACTGCGGCGGGACGGTCAGCCGGGTCACCGGACCCGCTCCCGGCAGCACCGGCCTCGCCGTCCCGGGGGCCGCGCCGTCCCGCGTGCCGCCGTCGCCGGGACCGCCGCCGCAGGTGGCCAGCAGCAGGAGCAGGGCGAGGAAGACCACCCCGCCGACCAGGGCCAGCCGCACGATCTTCTGTCTCATGGCTCCCCCGCTGGGCCTGCCCTGGTGATCCGGTGCCGTCCACGCGCGGGTCAGCGTAGCAACAGCCCCGAGACGCAGTGGAGTTCGTTCGATTCCCGTTCCGTACCGGTCACGGGAGCCCGCCGCGCGGTCCCGAGCGGCCTCCCCGTGCCCCGCCGTCCGGGCCGAGCGGAATGCGTCCTGCGGGGCGTCGCCGCCCTACAATTCGGCGGTGAACGTCACTCTCCCCACCGCACAGTCCCTGCGCGCGGCACTGGCCGGGCTGCTCGACGGCCTGCCGCCCAAGCAGGCCGCGCAGGCCGTCGACCGGCTGATCGCCAGCTACCGCGGGGAGACCCCCACCGACGCCCCGATCCTGCGGGACCGTTCCGACGTCGTCGCGTACGCCGCGTACCGGATGCCCGCCACGTTCGAAGCCGTACGGTCCGCCCTCGACGCCCTGGTGGAAGCCGCGCCCGACTGGACGCCCGCCACCCACACCGACGTCGGCGGCGGCACGGGCGCGGCGAGCTGGGCGGTGGCCGGAGCCTGGGAGGGCCCGCGGACCACCGTCCTCGACTGGGCCGAACCGGCCCTCGCGCTCGGCCGCGAACTGGCCGAGGCGTCCGGAGCGCCGGGTCTGCGTGACGCCCGCTGGGAGAAGGCGCGGATCGGGGCCGCGCTGGAACTGGCCCCGGTGGACCTGGTCACCGTCAGCTACGTCCTCAAGGAGCTGACCGCCGGGGCCAGGGCCGAGCTCGTCGACGCCGCGGCGTCGGCCGGGCAGGCGGTGGTGATCGTGGAGCCCGGCACTCCCGACGGATACGCCCGCATCATCGAGGCGCGCGACCGGCTGGTCGCCGCCGGGCTGCGCGTCGCGGCCCCCTGCCCGCACAGCGACGCCTGCCCGATCGCCCCCGGGACCGACTGGTGCCACTTCTCGGCCCGGGTCAGCCGCTCCTCGCTGCACCGGCAGGTCAAGGGTGGTTCGCTGAGCCACGAGGACGAGAAGTTCGCCTACGTCGTCGCCACCCGCTTCCCCACCGCTCCGGCTGCCGCCCGGGTCATCCGCAGGCCGCAGATCCGCAAGGGGCAGGTGCTGCTGGAGCTGTGCACCCGCGACGACGGCCTGGCCCGCTCCACGGTCACCAAGCGCCACGGCGGGCTGTACCGGGCGGCCAGGGACGTCGCCTGGGGCGATCCCTGGCCGCCGGAGAGCACGGACTGACGAAGCCGGACCCCGCGAGCCCGGCACGGGCCGGGCGACAGGCCCTAACCCCGCAGCTCCTGGGTGCAGCACTTCACACTGCCGCCGCCCTTGAGCAGCTCGCCCAGGTCCATCGGGACCGGCTCGAAGCCCCGGTCCCGCAGCGGGTCCAGGAGCCCCGTCGCCCCCTGCGGCAGCAGGACGTGGCGGCCGTCGCTGACCGAGTTGAGGCCGAACGCCGCGGCGTCCGCCTCGCGGGCGAGCAGCGCGTCCGGGAACAGCCGGCGCAGCACCGCCCGGCTGCCGGGGGAGAAGGCGTCCGGGTAGTACATGATCTCGTCGGCCGCCGCGTCCAGCACGCACAGCGCGGTGTCCAGGTGGTAGTAGCGCGGGTCCACCAGATCGAGCCCGACCACCGGCAGCCCGAAGAACTCCTGGGCCTCGGCGTGCGAGAGCGGGCTGGAGCGGAAGCCGCGCCCGGCCAGCAGATACGAGGCGGTGACGGCGAAGTCCCCCTCACCCTCGTTCACGTGCTCCGGCTCATGGACCTCGGTGAAGCCGTTCTCCCGGAACCAGTCCCGGTGGGCTCCGGCCTCCTCGAACCGCTCCCGGTAGGCGAACAGCGCGCCGAGCACCCGGCCGCCGATCACCGTGGCGCCGTTGGCGGCGAAGACCATGTCGGGCAGGTCGGGGCGGGGAGTGAGCAGCTCGACTGTGTGGCCGAGGGCGCGGTAGCGGTCGCGCAGGTCCTCCCACTGGGTCTGGGCCAGCGGCAGGTCGACGGGTTTTGACGGGTCCATCCACGGGTTGATGGAGTAGGTGACCCGGAAATGCGCCGGGGCGCACATCAGGTAGCGACGAGGGGTGGCGTCACGGTTCAACTCGGGCTCCTCGCGAACGGCGGTCTGGGGCCGCGGAACGGTGGGACGCGCACGGTCTGTGCGTGAGCCCATGGTGCGCCGTAAGCGCCGTATCCGCAGTGATCCGATCGGGTGGTTCACCGGACCGTCCGGCCGCGGACACCGGCGGGACGCCCGGTCGGCCGGGGCAGCCCGCCGCGAGGCGTCAGGGAAGACCACAAGACGATACGTTTCGGATCGCGGCGTTAGATTGGCCGCATGGCACCCACCAAGGCACCCGACTCCAGCCGACGCAACGACCGCTCCCGCCGCGCGATCCACGATGCCGCCCTCGCCCTCGTCGGAGAGGTCGGCTACCGGCGCACGACGATCGAGGGCATCGCCGCCCGCGCCGGGGTCGGCAAGCAGACCATCTACCGCTGGTGGCCCTCCAAGGCCGCCGTGCTGATGGAAGCCTTCCTGGACCTGGCGGCCCGGGCCGCCGAGGAGGCGGGCCCGCAGGCGGGCGGCGCCGAGTACGGCATCCCCGACACCGGGGACCTGGCCGCCGACCTCAAGCTCGTCCTGCGCGCCACGGTCGACGAGCTGAACGACCCGCTGATGGAGGCCCCCACCCGGGCCCTGACCGCCGAGGGCATCGTCGACGCCGAACTGGGCGCCGAATTCGTCGAGAAGCTGCTCGACCCGCAGCTCGCGTTGTACGTCACACGCCTGCGGGCCGCGCAGGAGTCCGGGCACCTGCGCGCGGACGCCGACCCGCGTATCGCGCTGGAGCTCCTGATCGCGCCACTCACCCACCGCTGGCTGCTCCGGACCCTCCCGCTCACCCACGCGTACGCCGACGCGATCGTCGACTACGCCCTCGGCGGCCTCGCCCCGCGGCCTTGACGGACCGGCGGCGAGGGGTGGAACGTATCCGGTATGGGGTGATATCGGGCGTGATGGTGCTCACTCGGCGCAGTGGTGGACGGCCTCGCTGGTGAACTCTGGCCACCCGAACCGCAGGATGGTGCGACGATGGAGAGGCAACACTGAGGTGAACTGCTGAGGTGAGGGGATAGATGGGCGCCGATTCCGGCCGTTTCCGCGGCACAGAGAGCAGGATCTCCCAGTGGCTGCGGCGACGTCCCAAATCACCGGGGGCCGAGGCGCAGGAGACGGCCAGAGCGGCCCTGCTCCTGGCGGTCGCCGACGCGGGGATGCCCATCGCCCCCGCTGCCCACCCCCTCGGTTACCGATGTTCGTGCGAGCGCATCGGCTGCCCCACCCCCGCCCGGCACCCCATCTCCTTCGCCTGGCAGACGCAGTCGACCACCGACCGCGCCCAGATCGAGCGCTGGGCCGCCGGCCAGCCGCTCGCCAACTTCATCACTGCGACCGGCATGGTCCACGATGTGCTGGACGTCCCGCTCACCGCCGGCCGAAATGCTCTGGAGCGTCTCCTCGACGCGGGCATCGACGTCGGCCCGGTCGCCCAGTCCGGCGAGGACCGGATGCTCTTCTTCACCGCCACCCGCGGCACCCCCGAGGACGAGGACGAGTGGTGGCCCTGCGAGCTGGACTGCCACCCGGAGACCATGGACGCCCACCCGGGCCTGCGCTGGCACTGCCGGGGCAGCTACGTCCTGCTGCCGCCCGCCCGGCTCCCCGGTGAGCTGGACGTCCGCTGGGTGCGCGGCCCCGAGCACGAGCTGCCGGACCCGCTGACCTTGCTGGAGACGCTCACGGACGCCTGTGCGCGGTACGCGGGCAGCGCCGAGCAGAGTGAGCTGGACCACGACTCGATCGCCTGGCCGCTGAGCCGCTGAGCCGCCGACCCGCGTTCGAGCGCTCGACCGTCGTTCCATCGCCCGGCTGCCCGACCGGCCGCCGGGCCGTGTGCCGCCGGGCCGGCTCGGCGGCGCACGCCGCTATTCGCCCTTCGCCGCGACCAGGCCCGGCAGCCGGTTCAGCATCCGCACCTTGCCGCCGGAGCCCGCGTCGGAGCCGGAGCCGGCCCCCGTGGCGCGCGGCGGGACGTACACCAGCTGGCTGGAGACCCGCTCCTTGGTGAGGCTGCTGTTCACCTCGCCGGTGAGCAGCGCCTTGACGTCCGCGTTGACCTCGGGCCGCAGCCCCTTCGCCGCGGTCTGCCGCTCGAAGTGCTTGCTGCTGAAGAAGACCAGTGCCCCGCCGTCCTCGGTGCGCAGCCCGAACGGTGCGAACGTCCTGCCCGTCAGCGGCTGGTCGACGTACTGGTACGAGAACCCCGCCCGCCGGGTGGCGCGGCGCGTCTCGCGCCAGCCCGAGGTCGCCGTGGAGGGCGTGAACACGTCCGGCGCACCGCTCTGCAGGTAGCCGGTGTACGAGGCGCTCAGGTCCGCGGGCGCCACGGCCAGCGTGTCGTCCCGCGGCTCCACCGGTGTGGCGAGACCGTCCCCGTCCAGGGCGAACTCCGGTACCCGGGACGGCGGGACCACCGCGAGATACGACGCCTTCCACAGCGCGTCGGGGCCCGACCGCACGAACACCACCA
This sequence comes from Streptomyces sp. NPDC091649, assembly GCF_044756785.1. Lineage (NCBI taxonomy): Bacteria > Bacillati > Actinomycetota > Actinomycetes > Kitasatosporales > Streptomycetaceae > Streptomyces > Streptomyces sp. NPDC091649. The sequence continues at coordinate 179,111 of NZ_JBIVTR010000008.1, forward strand.
GCCAGCGGGTGTCCTGCTTCCCGCCGTCCTCGTCCCGGTTGGAGTCGGTGTCCGCCAGGAACCAGCGCGGCCAGCCCGCCTTCTTGGGAATGACGTACGTCGCGTCGTCCAGCACCAGCGGCTTGTGCGCTTTGTTGCCGTCGGGGTTGTACGTCCGCCGCGCCTTCAGCCCGGCCTGGTTGATCGCGCCGAGCGAACCCGTCACCCGGTCCGCGTCCAGCGCCGGATCGAACGCCTTGTCCGCCGCGTTGTAGGCGTCGGTGAAGTCCTTGAGCGCCCGCGCGGCCTCCGACTGCTTCGCCCCGGGCAGCACTTCGAGCTCCCCGTGCACCGTCACACAGCCGCTCGCCGTCACGCACAGCACGGTCGCCGTCGCGAGCCCCGCCATCAGCCGGCCCAGCCCAGGGTGTCTCGTCATCCGCTGCTTCCGCGCCTTCTGATCCGTCGCCCGCACTGACCGTCGAAACCCTACCGGGGCGGCGGGCCGCGTGCGGGCGGGGACCGGATACGGCGTCCACACCGCGACCCGGCGGGGGAGCGGGGAGGCCGCCTCACGGCCGGCGTACCGGCACGATCAGCGGCCTGCCCGTACGCGGATGGGGGAAGACCTCCACCGGCTGCCGGTAGACCTCGCCGAGCAGTTCGCCGCTGAACACCTCGTCCGGCGGACCCAGTTCCGCGATCCGCCCCTCGTGCAGGACGGCGGCCCGGTCCGCGTACGCCGCGGCGAGGCCGAGGTCGTGCAGCACGACCACCACCGCGTCCCCGGCGGCGGCCCGCTCCCGGCAGATCCGCAGCACCAGTTCCTGGTGGCGCAGGTCCAGTGCGGCGGTCGGCTCGTCCAGCAGCATCAGCGGGGCCCGCTGCGCCAGCACCCGGGCCAGCGCCACCCGGGCCCTCTCGCCGCCCGACAACGCGGAGAAGGGGCGGGCCGCGAACCGGCCCACCTCCGTGGCGGCCATCGCCGCGGCCACCGCCGCGTCGTCCTCGTCCTCCCGCTCCGTACCGGCCCAGGGCGCCCGCCCCATCCGTACGACGTCCTCCACCGGGAAGGGGAAGGACAGCGCGGCGGACTGCGGCAGCACCGAGCGGCGCAGCGCCAGATCCGGCGCGGACCACGCGGTGGCCGGACGCCCGTCGATCCGCACCTCGCCGCTTGCGGCGGGCAGATCGGCGGCCAGCGCGGCCAGCAGCGTCGACTTGCCCGCGCCGTTCGGCCCGACCAGGGCCACCACCTCGCCCGCGTGCGCCGTCAGGCCGGCGGAGTCCAGCACCTGCCGCTGCCCCAGCCGGACGGACAGCCCGACGGCCTCCACGGCGGGGGAGCCGACGGCGAGGGGGGCAGGCAGCTCCCGGGCGCGTCCCGTGAACAGGTCCCTCAGCGTTCTCATGCCCAACCACCTTGCTTGCGACGGGTCCTGCGCAGCAGCCAGAAGAAGAACGGGCTGCCGAACAGCGCGGTCAGCACCCCGAGCGGCAGTTCGGCGGGGGCCGCCACCGTACGGGCGGCGAGGTCGCCCGCCACCAGGACGAGGGCGCCGCCGAGCGCGCTGCCCGGGACGAGGAAACGATGGCCGGGGCCGTTCGCCATCCGCAGGAGATGCGGGACGAGCAGCCCGACGAAGGAGATGATCCCGGCCACGGCGACGGCGGCGGCCGTCAGCAGTGCCACCACCAGCACGAGCACGATCCGCAGCCGCTCCACGTCCACGCCCAGATGCCGGGCGGGCCGCTCGCCGAGGGCCAGCAGGTCCAGCCCGCGGGCGTGGAACGGGGCGATGAGCAGCCCGGCCAGCGCGCACGGCAGCACGGCGAGCACCTTGGGCCAGGTGGCCTGGGAGAGGGAACCGAGCTGCCAGAAGGTGATCTGGGTGATCTGCGCGTTGTCCGCGAAGAAGATGAACAGTCCGATCAGCGCGCCCGCGAAGGCGTTGACGGCGATGCCCGTCAGGATCAGCGTCACCACCTCGGTCCGGCCGCCGGACCGGGAGAGCGTGTAGACGAGCAGCACGGTGACCAGACCCGCGACGAACGCGCAGACCGTGACGGTCCAGTTGCCGAAGAAGCTCAGGCCGAGCGCGATCGACGCGACCGCGCCCACCGCCGCGCCCGCCGAGATGCCGATCACGCCGGGCTCGGCGAGCGGATTGCCGAACACGCCCTGCATCAGCGCGCCCGCACAGCCGAGGGACGCGCCGACGAGCAGTGCGAGGACGACCCGGGGGAGCCGTACGTTCCACAGGACGCTCTCACCGACCCGGTCCAACTCCTGGCCGCCGAGCCCGGCCCGGTGCTGCACGGAGGACAGGACGTCACCGAGGGGGATGGAGTAGGCGCCGATCGCGGCGGACAGCAGACAGCCGGCGAGCAGGGCGAGGGAGAGCGCCAGGGTGAGTACGAACGCCCTGCCCCGGGCGGACCCGGGGGAGACCGCCGCTGCCTTCCCGCCCGCGGAGCCGTTCCCGGGGCCGCTCGCGGGCGCGCCCGCGCTCGCCGCCGCAGGGCCCCCGGTGCGTTCCTCGTAGGAGGCGGTCACCGGTCCCGGCCGCCCTTCGCGTAGAGCTGCTCGACGATGTCGGCGAGCACCCGGTCGGTGCGCGGCCCGTAGTTCAGCAGCACCCCGTCGTCGATCGAGACGATCCGGCGGTCCATCCCGGCCGGGGTCTCCGCGATGCCGGGGATCTTCACCAGCCCTTCCACGCCGTCGACCGAGGCGAGCCCCTTGCTCATCACGAGGATCGCGTCCGGCGCGGCCTTCGCGAGCGCCTCGCTGGTGATGGGGGTGAAGTCCTTGTCCAGGCCCGACTCCTTCCCGGCGTCGACCGCGCCCGCGGCCTCCAGCAGCGAACCGGCCCCGGACTCCGCGCCGCCCAGCAGGTAGACGGAGGCCGAACCGCGCAGGTAGAGGAAGGCGACCCGGGGCTTCTCGCCGTCCGCGCGGCCCGGGAGGGACTTCTGTACGGCGGTGATCCGCGCCTCGGTGCGCGCTTTCAGCTCCGCGCCCGCGGCCGGTACGCCGAGGGCCTCGGCGACCGTGTCGATGCGGCGGCCGACGTCGGCGAGCTCCTTGGCGGGTTCGACGACGAGCAGCGGGATGCCCGCGTCGCGGATCTGGTCGACCGCCTCGGCCGGCCCGGTGCTGGTCTCGGCGAGGACGATCGTCGGCCTCAGCGAGAGCACGCTCTCCGCCGAGACGTCGTGGGCCCGGGTCACCACGGGGAGTTCTGCGGCCTGTTCGAAGGTGGCGGTGATGTCCCGGGCGACGACCCGCTCGCCGAAGCCGAGAGTGAAGACGATCTCGCTGAGGGACCCGGTCAGCGGCACGATCCGGTCGGTGGAGCCGATCGTGACCTCCGTGCCGTCCGCCGAGCCGACCGTGACCGGCAGCTTCGGCGCGGGCGGGGCGGCCAGCGGCTCGATCCGGTCGGCGTCGACGGTGCTCGCGGACGGTTTCGGCGCGGAGTCCCCGCCGCCGCAGCCGGTGAGGACCAGGGCGAAGGCCACGGCGGCGCCGAGGGCGGCGACGGCCCTGGCCGGGCGACGGCGGACCGCCCGTCCGGTGTCTAGGCCCTCGGGGCCCTCGGCCGCCCCGGGGGCGAAGTCCTGCGAGATGCGCACTGGGCACCGTCCTGTCGTTCTGCGGGGTGCGGCCGGCCGTTCGCGGGCAACGGCGTGACCGGAGGGGTTCCGACTCGGGCTGGATGTAGCTTAGGTTAGCCTCACCTAACTATCCAGTTCTCGGAGGGTTCCCTCATGCCGCCGTCCAGATCCGTCCGCGTGCTCGTCATCGCGCTCCTCGCGGGACTGCTGGGGGCCCTGCTCCCCGCCGTCACCGCGCACGCGGCGAGCCGCACGGTGCAGGGCGGCCGGCTGGACTGGAGTATCAAGTCCTCCTTCCAGAGTTACGTCACCGGGCCCATAGCCCAGGGCAGTTGGAGCCTGACCGGGGGCGCGGCCACGGTCGGCGGCAGCCAGTTCCGCTTCCACTCGGCGACCGGCTCCTACGATCCCGACACCGGGGCGCTCAACTCCGGATTCTCCGGCGGTGTGCACTTCAGCGGCCATCAGAAGGCCGACGGCGGCAGCGAACTTGACCTCACGATCAGCCGGCCCACCGTCAGGATCAGCGGCGGCAGGGGCACGCTCCACGCGGACATGGTCAGCAAGGAGCGGGAGACCGGCAGGGTGTCCCGCCGCTCCCAGGTGCCGCTGGCCTCGCTCGGCCTCGGCGGGATCGACATGAAGGGCGGTTCCACCCCCGTCGCCCTCACCGGCGTCCCCGCCACGCTGACCGAGCTGGGGGCCTCCGCCTTCGCCGGCTACTACACCGCGGGCACCCCGCTCGACCCGGTCAGCCTCTCCGTCGACACCACGGGCGCGGTCACCGAGCCGAAGCCGTCCGCCCCGGACGAGAGGAGGGGCGAGGGGAAGAAGGAGAGCGAGGAGGCGCGGGAGGCCGGGAAGAAGGCGGGCCGCTTCGAGGACGCCGCCGTCGACTGGGGCGTACGCCGCACGTTCCGCGAGTACGTCACCGGCTCCATCGGCCAGGGCGCGTGGACGCTCGCCGGCGGCGCCCAGGACGGCGGGGCCCTGTTCCGCTTCCCGCGGGGCAAGGGGACGTACGACGCGGAGAAGCGGACGCTGGACGCGGACTTCAGCGGCAGCGTCCGCTTCACCGGCGCCCAGGGCCTCGACCTGAAGTTCGCCGGGGTCACCGTCACCGTCGCCCGCGGCGAGGGCTCCCTGTCGGCGGACGTGACCCGCGAGGGCGCCACCCGCGAGGACGTCCCGCTCATCACCTTCCCCGCGAAGACCCTCGTGCCCAGGGGTGGCCTCGCCGTCCTCACCGAGGCCCCCGCCACCCTCACCGCGGAGGGAGCCGAGGCGTTCGGCTCCCTGTACAGGGCGGGCACCGCGATGGACCCCGTCTCTCTCGCGGTGGCCGTCGACGACAAGGCCCGGCTGCCCGCGCTGCCGGACCTCGGCAGCGAGCCGGCAGCGGCTGCCGAGCCCACGCCGGAGGCCGGGGAGCAGCCTTCCGCCGCACCGGCGGCCTCGTCCTCCGGTTCCGGTCCGAGCGCGGGCGGCTACCTCGCCGGCGGCGGCGTGCTGCTGCTTCTCGCGGTCACCGCGGGGTTCTTCGCCCTGCGCCGCCGCTCGGCGCGACCGGCCACCGGGGCCGCCGCCCCCGGCTCTCCCGAGGCTTCCTGACCCCGGGCGCCCCATGAGCGCCTGGTGAACCGTCACACCCTCCCCCTCCCCGCTTCTCTTCCACCCCCGTTCGCTAGGAGACCTACCGACATGGCAGCAACCCGCCGCCCCATAGCCCTTGCCGCGGCCGTCGCCACGGCCACCGCCCTCGGCGCGGCCCTCGCCCTTCCGGCCCTCGCGGCCGACGGCTCCTCCGCCCGGACGGCCCCCGTGGCCGGCGCGCCGAAGCTGGACCTGACCGACGGCACGCTCGACTGGGGCTTCAAGGAGTCCTTCCGCAAGTACCTCGCCTCCCCGTTCGCGCACGGCAGGATCACCGTCTCCGACGGCGCGAAGCAGGCGGAGAACAACGGCGCGTTCACGTTCGTCAACGGCAAGGGCGGCTACGACCCGAGCCCCGGCTCCCACGCCACCGCCACCGCGTTCGACGGCTCCGTCAACTTCTACGCCCACGAAGGCGTCCTGGACATCACGCTGTCCGATGTCAAGCTCTCCACCAAGGGCACGGGCGGCGCCATCACCGCGGACGTGAAGACGCCGGAGGGCACCACGGACGACGTGGACATCGCCGCGCTCGACCTGTCGGCCGTGAAGCCCGGGCAGGGCGACGGCGGCGCGATGGTCTTCGAGGACATCCCCGCCACGCTGACGAAGGCGGGCTCGGAGGCGTTCAACGGCCAGTACAAGGAGGGCGACGTCCTCGACCCGGCCACCCTCTCGGTGAAGGCGGCGGTGCCTCCCACGGGCGAGCCGACCGGAGAGCCCACGGGGGAGCCGACCGGTCGGCCCACGGGCGAGCCGACCGGGCCCACGGGCCGGCCCACCGGTCAGCCCCCGGGGGAGCCGACCGGTCAGCCCACGGGCCGGCCCACCGGGCCGACCGGCCGGCCCGGCACCGAGGCGTCGTCGTCCGCCTCCGAGACCGCCGCGCCCGTCAGCGGACCGGTCGTGGACGGCACCCTCGACTGGGGCGTCAAGGAGCGGTTCCGCTCCTATGTCGTCGGCCCCATCGCGCACGGCAAGGTCGAGACCGGTGAGGGCGCCGCCTCCGCCGCCGACGGCTACCGCTTCACCGAGGCCACCGGCCACCTCGACGCCGAGAAGAACACGCTGAACGCCGCCTTCACGGGCAAGGTGCGCTTCCTCGGCCACGAGACCAAGGGCGAGTACGCCCTCGACCTGGCCCTCAGCAACCTGAAGGTCGACATCGAGGGCACCTCGGGCACGCTTCTCGCCGACGTCTCCTCCAAGGACCGGAAGACCGGGAAGGTCAGCGAGTTCACCGGCCTGGCCATCGGCGACCTGAAGGTGCCTTCCGGCGCGCTGGCCGCCAAGGGCGGCATCGTCCACCTCAAGGGCGTCCCGGCGACGCTCACCGAGGGCGGCTCGAAGGCGTTCGCCGGCATGTACGAGAAGGGCGACGAACTCGACGCCCTGAGCATCGCGGTCTCGCTCGACGAGGACGCCCGGCTTCCGGGCGGCTCCACCACCGGCTCCGGCTCCTCCACCGGCTCCACCGGCGGTTCCGCGGCGGGTGGCTCCACCACCGGCGGCGGCACGGTCGGCGGCTCCACCGGCGGTTCGGTCGGCGGTTCGGTCGGCGGCGCCGGCGCCCTGGCCTCCACCGGCTCCGACATCCCGACCGGTGCCCTGATCGCCGCTTCCGGCGTCGTCGTGGCGGCCGGCGCCGGCGTCGTGATCGCGGCGCGCCGTCGCCGTGACGCCACCGCCTGACCCACCCGCCCCGCGCCCCGCGCTTCCCCCCGGGGCCGTACCGGCAGCACCGCCGGTACGGCCCCGGGGGCGTACCCGCTCGGTTCCCGCCGCGCCGCCGGGCAGTGCTTGAATGCCCCCGTGAGCGACTACGACGTACCCCCGGGCATCGACGTCCTGCGGGTGTTCTGCGGACCCGACGGCCGGCACGGCAACGCCCTCGGCGTCGTACGCGACGGACGCGGCCACCCCGACGACACCTCCCGCCAGCGGCTGACCCGCGAACTCGGCTTCAGCGAGACCGTGTTCGTCGACGACCCGGAGCGCGGTCGGGTGGACATCCACACCCCCGGGCTCCGGCTGCCCTTCGCCGGGCACCCGCTGGTGGGCACCGCCTGGCTGCTGGACCTGGAGGTCCTGGAGCTGGCTGTCGGGGACGTGTTCGCGCGCCAGGACGGGGAGTTCACCTGGATCACCGCCCGCCCCGAGTGGGTCCCGCCGCGCACGCTCCAGCGGTACGCGAGTGCCGCCGAGGTCGAGGCGCTGCCGGGACCGCCGCCCGGCGAGGGGTGGCTCTACGCGTGGGCCTGGGAGGACGAGGCGGCCGGGCGGGTGCGCGCGCGGGCCTTCCCGAGGCGCGGGGACGGGGTGGTCGAGGACGAGGCGACGGGCGCGGCGGCGCTGCTGCTCAGCGCGCGACTCGGCCGGGCCCTGAACATCACGCAGGGACGCGGCTCCCAGATTCTCACCGCGCCCGCGCCGGACGGCACGGTGGAGGTCGGGGGCCGCGTCCTGCTGGACGTACGGGGCCGACCCCGGACGGGGCCGACGCCGTTGGCTCGTGCGCGGGTGCTCAGGCGCTGAGCGGGAAGACCTCGCCCAGTTCGCGGAAGACCGCGGTGTTCAGCGCGAAGGCCCTCTTGCACTCCTCGACGACGCGCTGCTTCTCCAGGTCGTCCGCGTTCACCGCGTCCAGCAGCTCGCGGTAGCCCCGCTTGAAGGCGGCCGGGTTGGTGATCTCCTCGAAGACGTAGAACCGCACGCCGTCGCCCTTGCGCTCGAAGCCCCAGGTCTTCTCCGCCTTGTCGCGGATGATCTGACCGCCCGAGAGGTCGCCGAGGTAGCGCGTGTAGTGGTGGGCGACGTAACCGGCGGGCCAGCTGCGCGCGCACTCCGCGACCCGGGCCGCGTACGCCGCGGTGGCGGGCAGTGGCCGGAGGCCCTCGCGCCAGTCGCTCCCGCGCAGGTGCGCCAGGTCGCGCTCCAGCTCGGTGGAGCGCATCAGTTCGGGCTGTATGAACGGGCCCGCGACCGGGTCGCCGCGCAGGGCCTCCGCGCCGTCCTCCAGCGCCCGGTACACGAACCACAGCTGTTCGGTGTAGCGCGTGTACGCGTCCACCCCGAGCCGCCCGCCGAGCAGGTCGCTCATGAAGGACGAAGTCTCGGCCTCCGTGTGCTGCTCGTGCGACGCGGTGCGGATGAGCGTCGAGAAGGGAGTGGCGGTGGCGGTTGCGTCCAAGGCGGGCCTCCGGGGACCGAGGGGGACGGGACGTCCTGAAAGAGACGGACATGCCGGCGGGCGGCCGCGTAGTGGTACGGCGGTGCGCGCCGACACGCCCGATCCTCCTACTTAGGTTTACCTAAGTCAACCGGTTCCCGACTGTCTGTCGGTAAAAAGTCGTGCGCGACGTACCCGAAGGGTGCCGCTATGGCCGTTTCCGGGTGACTTACGGGAGGGTGAGGATCTCCGCCCCGGTCTCCGTGACCACCAGCGTGTGCTCGAACTGGGCCGTCCGCTTCCGGTCCTTCGTCACCACGGTCCAGCCGTCCTCCCACAGGTCGTACTCGTGGGTGCCCAGCGTCAGCATCGGCTCGATGGTGAACGTCATGCCCGGCTGCATCACCGTGGTGGCGTGCGGGCTGTCGTAGTGCGGGATGATCAGGCCGGAGTGGAACGAGGTGTTGATCCCGTGCCCGGTGAAGTCGCGCACGACCCCGTAGCCGAACCGCTTCGCGTACGACTCGATGACCCGGCCGATCACATTGATCTGGCGTCCGGGCCGGACCGCCTTGATGGCGCGGTTCAGTGACTCCCGGGTGCGCTCGACCAGCAGCCGGGACTCCTCGTCCACGTCGCCGCAGAGGTAGGTGGCGTTGTTGTCGCCGTGCACCCCGTTGATGTAGGCGGTGACGTCCAGGTTCACGATGTCGCCGTCGCGCAGCACGGTGGAGTCGGGGATGCCGTGGCAGATGACTTCGTTGAGCGAGCTGCACAGCGACTTCGGGAAGCCCCGGTAGCCGAGCGTCGAGGGGTACGCGCCGTGATCGACCATGAAGTCGTGCGCGACCCGGTCGAGCTGGTCCGTGGTGACCCCCGGGGCGATGTGCTTGGCGGCCTCCTCCATCGCCTGCGCGGCGATACGGCCCGCGACGCGCATCCGCTCCACGGTATCGGCGTCCTGCACCTCCGGGCCGGTGTACGGCGTCGGAGCCGGCTTCCCCACGTACTCGGGACGCCGGATGTTTCCGGGTACGGAACGGACGGGAGTGATCTCCCCTGGTACGAGAAGCGACTGGCCAGACATGCCAGCGAGTCTAACCAGCGCCCCCGGGGCACCATGGCAGGGAGGAAAGGAGCCGTCGATGGCCCTGTTCAAGAAGCGCACGGTCGGCAAACCGGGCGAATGGTACTACTGCCTGGAGCACAAGAAGGTCGAGGAAGGACCGGAGTGCCCGGCGCAGAACCGGTTCGGCCCCTACCCCTCCCGCGAGGCGGCGCAGCACGCGATGGACATCGCGCGCGAGCGGAATCTGGAGTGGGACACCGACCCCAGATGGCACGACGAGGACAAGGGGCCTTCAGGCCCTTCCCGGGACGACCCGGGCCCGTCCGGCGGCAACCCGCGCCCGTCCCGCGATTGAGGACGCCCTCTCCGCCCTATCCGGCCCCATCTGCGCTTACGGAACAGGTGCGGGCGCGGGGCGGGGGCCGGGGCTCCGGGAGCCCGGCCACCGGCCGGGCGCACGGCTCACGTCTGCTCCCGGGCCTCCCGCCTGCGCACCGCGTCCTCGTCCGTCTCGGAGTCGTACCGCACCAGCTTCGGCAGCGCGGCGGTCAGCAGCGCCACCGAGGCCACGCACGCCACCCCGCCCGTCCAGATCGCCGACCGGGTGCCCGTCCAGCCGGCCATCGCCCCGGCCCGCACCTGGCCCAGCTGCGGGCCGACGCTGTACGAGAGCACCTCGATGCCCGCTAGCCGGCCCCGCAGCTCCTCCGGGATCGTCTGGTTCCAGATCGTCGCCCGCCCCAGTCCGCTCAGCATGTCGCCCGCCCCCGCCACGGCCAGGCAGAGCAGCACCGCCCACACGCTGGAGAACCAGCCCGCCGCCGCGATGGCCAGCCCCCACGCCGTCGCACCGAACACCACGAACAGCCCGTGCCTGCGCACCCGTGACGTCCAGCCACTGGTCAGCCCCAGCGCCAGCGAGCCGACCGAGCCCGCCGCGTACATCAGGCCCAGGGACCACTCGGCGTCCAGGTCGTCCGCCAGGAACGGGAAGATCGTGTTCGGGAAGGCGAAGAACATCGCCGCCATGTCGATCGCGTACGTCCCCAGCAGCACCGGCCGGCTCCAGGCGTACCGCGCCCCCTCGACGATCCCGCGAAGCGACGGCTTCTGCGCGTCACCGGCGGGCGGCGCGGGCGACAGCCGCAGACAGAGCACCACGGAGACGGCGAACGTGCACACCGTCACCCCGTACGCCGTGCCGTGACCGGCGTACGCCACCACCAGACCGGCCAGCGCCGGGCCCGCGATGGCCCCGATCTGCCAGCGCAGCGAGTTCAGCGCGGCCGCCGCCGTCTGCTGCGCGTGCGGCACGATCCGGGCCATCAGCGAGTCCAGCGCGGGCCGCTGGAGCCCGGCGAGCGCGGACACCCCGCCGGCCACCACGTACAGCGGCCACAGCAACGGCTCCGGGAGCAGTGCGTTCACCAGCAGGATCGCGGCGAGCACGCCGAGCCCCGCCTCGGTGAGCAGGATGACCCGGCGGCGGTCCACCGAGTCCGCCAGCGCCCCGCCGTACAGCCCGAAGACCACCAGCGGCACCAGCTCCACCGCGCCCATCGCCCCGACCGCGAGCGGCGAACCCGTGAGGTCCTTGATCTGGAGCGGCAGCGCGATGAGCGCCATGAAGCTGCCGAAGTAGGTGATCAGCCCCTGGACCCACAGCAGCCGGAAGTCCGCCGAGGAACGCCACGGCGCGAGGTCCGGCAGCAGGGCGCGGATTCTGGAGGGCGGTGGCGCGGAGGGGGAGGGCGACGGAGGCGCTGAGGTCACGAAGAGCCATGATCGGCACTCCGGGGCGCCCCGGGCAACCCGATTTCCCCGCGCCGGGGGCCGATTCCCGGGAGCTACCTGGCAGTAGGGTCGGCTCATGACTACACAGGACAACGGCAGCGCGCCCAAGCCCCCCGCCAAGGACCCCTGGGACCTCCCCGACGTCTCCGGCAGAAGCGTCGGCGTGCTCGGCGGGACCGGCCCGCAGGGGCGCGGCCTCGCCTACCGGCTCGCCCGCGCCGGACAGCGCGTCACTCTCGGCTCCCGGGACGCGGCCCGCGCCGAGCAGGCCGCGGCCGAGCTGGGCTTCGGCGTCGAGGGCGCGGACAACGCGGAGTGCGCCCGGCGCAGCGACATCGTGATCGTCGCCGTGCCGTGGGACGGCCACGCCGAGACGCTGAGGTCCCTGCGCGAGGAACTCACGGGCAAGCTCGTGATCGACTGCGTCAACCCGCTCGGCTTCGACAAGAAGGGCGCCTACGCCCTCAAGCCCGAGGAGGGCAGCGCCGCCGAACAGGCCGCCGCCCTGCTGCCGGACTCCCGGGTCACGGCCGCCTTCCACCACCTCTCGGCCGTGCTGCTCCAGGACGAGTCCATCGAGGAGATCGACACCGACGTGCTGGTCCTGGGCGAGGCGCGGGCCGACACGGACGTGGTGCAGGCCCTGGCCGGCCGGATCCCCGGGATGCGCGGCATCTTCGCGGGCCGGCTGCGCAACGCCCACCAGGTCGAGTCGCTGGTCGCCAACCTGATCTCGGTCAACCGCCGCTACAAGGCCCACGCCGGGCTGCGCACCACCGACGTCTGAGCGCGCCCCGCCCCCGGGACACCTCCCCGGGACGGGGCACAACGGGGCATGGGGGACACTGGACGGGACCGCGACCCGTTTCCGACAGGAGTCGACCCCCATGCCCCGCATCGCTCTCTACGCCCTCGTCGTCTGCGTCCTCGCCGTCGTGGCGGCCGTGGTCTCCTTCGTCCAGGGCAGCCTGCTCGGGATCGTCTGGGTGCTCATCGCGGGGCTGTCGTCGAACATGACCTGGTTCTACGTCCGCCGGCACCGGCTGACCGCCGCAGGCACCGCCGGCACCGGCTGACCGCCGCAGGGGGCCGGCTCCTGCCCTCCCCTCACGCCTTCCGGCCGGACCTCCGGCCCCCGCTTCCCCCTCGCCGGTCCGCCGATCGTGTCGAGCGCCCCTCCGCGCGGCGCGTCCGCCGGGCCCCGGCGCCGCGGAGCGCCGACGATGGGACGGACCCGTCGGCCGTCCGGCGTCGGCGTGTGCGACGAGGGAGACCCGGTGTCAGAGGCGAGGAACAGGTCCGTGGCCACGGTCCGGACGGACGACCGGGGCATGCTGGGCGAAGTGCGCGACGCGGTGACCACCCGGTCGGCGCTCGTCATGCTGGGAGTCCTGCTGCTGCAACTGGGCTTCGCCCTGTCCTACATGGGAGCGTTCCACGCCCCCGAGCCCCGTGGGGTTCCGGTCACCGTGGTCGCACCGCCCGCCGTCGAACGCACCCTGATGGCGCGGCTCGACGCCCTGCCGGAGGACCCCCTCGACGTCACCGCCGCCGAGGACCGGGCCGAGGCCCGGGCGCGGCTGCTCGACCGGCGCACCGACGCCGCCCTCGTCGTGGACCCGGCCGGCCGCACCGACACCCTGCTCGTCGCCTCGGCGGGAGGGCCGTCCGCCTCCACGGCGGCCACCGAGATCCTGCGCGAGGTCTCCCGCGCGCAGAACCGCACGCTCGTGGTGCGGGACGTCCGGCCGCCGGACGCGGGGGACTCCCGGGGGCTCTCCTCCTTCTACCTCGTGCTCAGCTGGACGATCGGCGGCTACCTCGCCGCGTCCGCCCTCAACATGGCGGCCGGCTCTAAGCGCCCGACCCTGCTCCGCACCCTGATCAGGCTGACGGCGATGCTGCCGTACGCCTTCGTCTCGGGCATCGGCGGCGCGATCATCGTCGGCCCGGTGCTCGACTGCCTTCCGGGGGCGTTCTGGGAACTCGTCGGCATCGGCACCCTGGTGGTGTTCGCCTCCGGTGCCGTCGGCGTCGCCCTCCAGTCCCTGGCGGGCACGATCGGCCTCGGCCTGACCATTGCGATCTTCACGGTGCTGGGCAACCCCAGCTCCGGCGGGGTGTACCCGGCCTCGCTGCTGCCGCCGTTCTGGAGCGCGATCGGACAGGCCCTGCCCCCGGGCGCCGGAACGACGGTGGTGCGCAACACCGTCTACTTCGACGGCAACGCCACCGCCGGTGCGCTGTGGGTGCTCGGGGCCTGGGCCTTCGGCGGTATCGCCGTCGCGGTGCTGTCCGCCGCCCTGCGGCACCGGGGGCGCACGCCCCGCACGGCGGCGGCGCCCGTCACGTGAGCGCGCAGCCCGGGTCCTGTTCGTCGAAGAGGCCCCGCCAGAAGCGGTAGGCGTCGTAGCCGCAGTACCGCTGGAACTCCTCGACGCCGAGTCCGCCCAGCAGGGTGTGGACCCCGTCGAAGAAGACGATGTTCACACCGGGGATCCACAGGACGGCGAACACCGCGAGCAGCCCGAACGGCGCGATCGGCTCCACCTGGCGCCTGACCCGGTACGAGAGCCAGGGCTCGATCACCCCGTAACCGTCCAGCCCCGGGATCGGCAGGAAGTTCAAGATCGCCGCCGTCACCTGGAGCATCGCCAGGAACGCCAGGGCGTACTGGAAGGCGCGGGGCACCCCGTCGAGCGCGTCCAGCCAGAACGGGGCCGTGCACACGACCGCGAACGCCACGTTCGTCAGCGGGCCCGCCGCCGAGATCAGGCTGTGCCTCCACCGGCCGCGGATCCGGCCGCGCTCGATGTACACAGCGCCGCCGGGCAGCCCGATCCCGCCCATGATCACGAAGAGCACCGGCAGCACGATGCTGAGCAGCGCGTGCGTGTACTTCAGCGGATTGAGCGTCAGATATCCCTTGGACCCGACCGAGAGGTCACCGCTGTGCAGCGCCGTACGGGCGTGCGCGTACTCGTGCAGGCAGAGCGAGACGACCCAGGCCCCGGTGACGAACACGAAGACCGCGAAGCCGGTGGCGTCCGCGAAACCGGTCCACACCGCCCAGCCCGCGACCGCGGTGACAGCGGCGATGCCGAGGAAGACCGGGCTGATCCTCCGGTCGCCGCGGGTTGCTGCGGTGGTCATCGGCACTCGACTCCTGGACTGGGGCTGGAGGGCTGGGGCGGGGCGAAGAAGTCCGGGTCGACGGACCGGAGGCATCCGGGTCGACAGGGCGGGAACGTCCGGGACCGGCGACGGAGTTCCGCCCTGTCGACACCGCGCCCCGCTCCGTCGCGGACAATGGGCTCGTGCGCTACTGCATCCTCGGTACCACCCGGGCACTTCGCGACGACGGCACGGCCGTCGCCCTCGGCGGGGCGCGGCTGCGCGCCCTGCTCACCGTTCTCGCGCTGGACCCCGGCCGGACCGTCCCGGCCGGGGTCCTCGTGGACGAGGTGTGGGCCGGCGACCCGCCCACCGACGCGACCGGTGCCCTCCAGGCCCTGGTCGGGCGGCTGCGGCGGGCCCTGGGCCGTAGTGCCGTCGAGTCCGTGGCGGGCGGCTACCGCCTCGCCGCCCCGCCGGACGCCGTGGACCTGCACCGCTTCGAGCGCCTGACGGGAGAGGGCGGCCGGGCCCTGGAGGACGGCGACGCCTCGCGCGCCCTCGCCGCCCTGGACGAGGCCCTCGCGCTGTGGAACGGGCCCGCGCTCGCCGATCTGCCCGACCGTACGGCCACGGCGTCCCGCTGGGAGGCCCGCAGACTCGACGCGCGGCGGTCCGGGCTCGCCGCCCTCCTCGTCCTCGGGAGAGCGGGGGAGGCCCTGCCGGAGCTGGCCGCGCTCTGCGACGCCCACCCGCTCGACGAACCACTCCAGGTCCTGCGCATCACGGCCCTGCGGGACGCCGGGCGCCCCGCCGAGGCGCTGGCCGCCTACGAGAGGGTCCGCCGGATGCTCGACGACCGGCTCGGCACCGCCCCCGGCCCGGCGCTGCGCACCCTGCACGCCGAACTCCTCCGCCGGGTACCGGCCGCGCCGCCTGCCGCGGAGCCCGCGGCGGGCGCAGCTCCCGGCGAGCCGTCCGCCGCCGCCACTCCGTCCGCCGCCGGCACGGGCCCCCTCCCGGCGGCACCGTTCCCGTCCGCGCCCGGGAACCTCCGCGCCCGGCTCACCAGCTTCGTGGGACGCGGGAGCGACATCGCCGCGCTGCGCGAGGACCTGACGCGGAGCCGGCTCGTCACCCTGCTCGGCCCCGGCGGCGCCGGAAAGACCCGGCTGTCCCAGGAGACCGCGGAAGCAGCCGCCGAGAGCTGGCCCGACGGCGTCTGGCTCGCCGAGCTGGCCCCCGTCGACGACCCGGACGCCGTGCCCGCAGCCGTCCTGACCGCACTCGGCGCCCGGGAGACCGTGCTGCGCGGAGCCGGGGCCGAGGAGCTGCGGGCCGCCGACCGCGGGGCCCACGACCCCCTCCTCCGGCTCACCGAGCACTGCGCCCCGCGCCGGATGCTCCTCCTGCTGGACAACTGCGAGCACGTCATCGGGGCAGCGGCCGCCCTCACCGACCGTCTGCTGTCCCACTGCCCGCAGCTCACCGTCCTCGCCACCAGCCGCGAACCCCTCGGCGTACCGGGCGAGTTCGTCCGCCCGGTGGATCCGCTGCCCGGCCCGATGGCGCTGCGCCTGCTCGCCGAACGCGGGGCCGCCGCCCGGCCCGGCTTCCGCACCGACGCGGACGAGGGCACGGCGGCCGCCTGCGCCGAGATCTGCCGCCGTCTGGACGGGCTGCCCCTCGCCATCGAACTGGCCGCCGCCCGGCTGCGGATGCTCACCCCGCGGCAGATCGCCGACCGGCTGGACGACCGCTTCCGCCTCCTCACCAACGGCAGCCGGACCGTGCTGCCCCGGCAGCAGACCCTGCGCGCCGTCGTCGACTGGTCCTGGGACCTCCTCGACGCCGCCGAACGCGCCGTACTGCGCCGGCTCTCCGTCTTCGCCGGAGGCTGCCCCCTCGCCGCCGCCGAGGAGGTCTGCGCGCTCCCCGCCCCCGACGACGGCGTCGCCGTCGGCTCCCGGGACGTCGCCGCCCTGCTCGGCTCCCTGGTCGACAAGTCCCTCGTCGTCGCCGCGCCCGGCGACGACGAGGAGATGCGCTACCGGCTGCTGGAAACCGTCGGCGAGTACGCGGCCGAACGCCTGGAGGAGGCGGGCGAGCGGGACGCCGTCGAGCGGCGCCACCTGGTCCACTACCGCGAACTGGCCCGCATCACCGGACCGCGGGTGCGCGGCGCCGGACAACGGGACGCCATCGCGGTCCTCCAGCGCGAGTACGAGAACCTGCGCACCGCGCTCCGCCACGCCGTCGCCGCCCGGGACGAGCAGGAGGCGCTGTGCATGGTGCTGTCGTTGTCCTGGTACTGGATGCTGCGCGACCTGCGCGCGGACGCCCGCCAGTGGGCCGGGGCCGCCGCCTCGCTCGGCCCCGACCCGTTCGCCCCGCCCGGCGTCCGGGCCCCCTCCCTGCCGGAGAGGACCACGGACCGGCCGCCGCCGTGGGTGAGCGACCAGGTGGCGGAGGCGCGGCGCGGGGTGGGACTGATCGAACTGGCCAGCGCGGACCACACGATGGAGGAGTGGAGCGTCGAGGAAGGCCAGGCGCGGCTGCGGATCATCGCCCGCTCCTACCGTGCGGGCCAGCCGCAGACCTGCCGCGCGCCCGGTTCGCTCTGGATGTTCGCGGTCCTGCTCTCCGGTGAGACCGACGGCCTGCGCGAGCTGATGGACGAGACGGTCCGGGCCTCCCGGAAGTACAGCTACGAGTGGGAGCTCGGCGCCACGCTCCAGATGCGGTCGAAAATCCTGGCCAACCGCCCCGAACGGGCGGACGAAGCCCTGGCCGACGCCGACGAGAGTCTGGAGATCTTCGTCCGGCTCGGAGACGACTGGGGCGCCGCGGAATCGCTCGCGTCCCGGGGCGAGGTGAACGAGCAGAGGGGCCGGTTCGCCGAGGCCGCCGAGGACTACCTGGCAGCGGTGGGTTACGCCCGGGCGCTCGGCGCCGAGGTGCAGGCGGCGGTCCTGCGCGCCCGGTACGCCGGAGTCCTCGCCGATCTGGACCGCTTCGACGAGGCGGAGGCCATTCTCCGGGAGATCATCGGCAACGGGCGGTTCGCCGGCCACGAGGCGGTGCCGGTCGCCCGGCTGCACCTGGGGTTCCTGCTCGGGCGCCAGGGCCGGGTCGACGAGGCGCGGGAGCAGATGACGCTGCTGCGCGCCGAGTTCAGCTCCCACATGGTCGCGGGCTTCGACGGCTTCGTGCTCGGAGTGCTGGCCTGGCTGGACAACCTCGACGGAGCGTACGCCTCCGCCCTGGGGAGGGGACTGGCCGCGCTGAGCCGCTCCCAGGACCGGCTGTCGACGATGATCGCCCCGCACATGGCGTCCATGCAGCTGATGGTCATCGCCCGCGCCCTCGCCGGACTCGACGGCGCCGGGGCTCCGGAGGCCGCCGCCCGGCTGCTCGGCCTCCAGAAGGCGCTGCTGCCCCCGAAGCACGTGCCGACCGTGATGGAGAACCACTACCGGGAGACCGCCGAACAGGCGGTCCGGGCCCGGATCGGTACGGACGCGTACACGGCGGCGTACGAGGAGGGCGGCGGCCTCACGATGGAGGAGGCCGCCGCCCTGGCACAGACGTTCCGGCGGGCGGACCCGTCGGCGTAACGCCCGGTGCTCAGGCTTTCCTGCGGAACTTGGACACCGCCAGCGGGGCCATCACCAGCGTGATGCCCGCAGCCCAGGCGAGCGTCACCCAGACCGCGTCGGCGACCGGGCCGCCCATCATCAGGCCCCGCACCGCGTCCGCGAGATTGGACAGCGGGTTGTAGTCCGTGAAGGTCTGGAGCCACCCCGGCATGGTCTGGGGCGGGGCGAAGATGGAGGAACCGAACTGCAGCGGCATCAGCACCAGCATTCCCATTCCCTGGACCGCCTGGGCCGTCTTCATGCTCAGCCCCAGCACGATGAAGATCCACATGATGGCGGCGCTGAACAGCGCCGACAGCGCGACCGCCGTGAGGAGGCCGGCCACGGACGTGCCCAGCTCCATGCCGAGGGCGAAGCCCATGACGAGCAGGATGACCGTGGCGACCATCATCCGGCCCAGCTCGACCACGATCTTGGCGATGAGCACCGAGGACCGGGCGATCGGCATCGTACGGAACCGGTCCATGACGCCCTTGCGGAAGTCGTCGTTGACCCCGGTGCCGACGGCCATGGCGATGTTCATGCCCATCATCGCCATCAGCCCGGGTATCAGGTAGTTCAGGTAGTCCTGCCGGTCCCCGCCGAGGCTCCCGCCGACCGAGCCGCCGAAGACGTAGACGAACAGCAGCGTGAAGATGACCGGCATCAGGAGGACGTCGAACATCGACTCGGGGTCCTTCTTGATCTGGAGCAGATTGCGCCGCACCAGAGCCCCGATGTGCCGCAGGTTCGCCCGCAGCCCGATCCGGCCCTCCTCGTCCCGCGCCGTGACGGGAGCGGTCCCGACGGGGGCGGGGGTCAGTGTCGTCGTGCTCATGCGGCGACCTCCTGGGCAGCCTGGTCGGAGAGGGGGGCGGCCTTGTCGCCGGTGATCGCGAGGAACACCTCGTCGAGGCTGGGCAGCGCGGTGGAGACATGGGCGAGGGAGAACCCCCGGACGCCCAGCAGCCCGATGACCGCGGTCAGCTGCTCGTCGCTGAGGATCGGCACGTACAGCAGCCCCTCGTCCGGCACGGCCTGCGCCCCGGCCACGCCGTCCAGCCCGGCCTCCCGGATCGCCTGCGCCATCGCGGCCAGCTCCGCCGGGTCCGAGGGCCGGATCTGGAGGGTGCGTCCGCCGACCTTCGCCTTCAGCTCGTCCACCCCGCCCCGGGCGATGATCTTCCCGCGGTCGATCACGGTCAGCTCCTTGGCGAGCTGCTCCGCCTCCTCCATGTACTGGGTGGTCAGCAGGACGGTCGCGCCCTCGGCGACCATCCGCTGCACCTCGTCCCAGACCTCGTTGCGGGTCCGGGGGTCGAGCCCGGTCGTCGGCTCGTCCAGGAAGAGCACCGAGGGGTTGCCGATCATCGAGGCGGCGAGGTCGAGCCGGCGGCGCATCCCGCCGGAGTACTCCATGCAGGCCCGCTTGGCGGCCTCGGTGAGCGAGAACCGCTCCAGCAGTTCGTCGGCGCGGGCCCGCGCCCGCTTGCGGGGCAGGTCGAGCAGCCGCCCGATCATGTAGAGGTTCTCCCAGCCGGAGAGCTTCTCGTCGACCGAGGCGTACTGCCCGGTGAGGCCGATGACGCGGCGCAGCTGACGGGGCTGCCTCACCACGTCGTGGCCCGCGACGACCGCGCGGCCGGCGTCCGGGGTGATCAGAGTGGACAGGCAGCGTACGAGAGTGGTCTTGCCGGCGCCGTTGGGGCCGAGCACACCGAGGACGGTGCCCTCGCGGACGTCGAGGTCCACGCCGTCCAGCGCCTTGGTCTCGCCGTAGTGCTTGACCAGCCCCCGCACCTCGACGGCGTTCGGGCCGCTGCCGGGGTTCTTGTCGATTCGTTCCATGCCCACCATCAGACCAGCACCCACCGACAACTCGCCGACAGGCGGCCGACAGCCCGCCGACGGTGGATGTCGGCAGGCTGCCGGTGGTGCGGGAAGGGGCCGGAGCGTGCGGTGCGGACCGGCCAGCGCGTCAACGTCGGGCGCGCCGCGGCGGTGACCGGCGGAGGCGCTGCCACGCCGGCCGGGGGAGCCGTGCTCCCCCGGCCGGCGGCAGCGAGTGCCCGGGGGTCAGTGGAACGTGTGCTCCGGCGCCGGGAACGTCCCGCCGACGACCTCGTCCGCGAACTCCTTCGCCGCGTCGCCGAGGACCTGGCGCAGGTTCGCGTACTGCTTGGTGAAGCGCGGCACCTTGCCGCCGGTCAGCCCGACCATGTCCGTGTAGACGAGCACCTGAGCGTCGGTCGCGGAACCGGCGCCGATGCCGACGGTCGGGATGTGCAGTGTGCGGGTGACCTCGGCGGCCAGCTCGGCGGGCACCAGCTCCAGCACGACCGCGAACGCGCCCGCGTCCTGGACGGCCTTGGCGTCGCGCAGCAACTGCTGGGCGGCCTCCTCGCCGCGCCCCTGGACCCGGTAGCCCATCGCGTTGACCGACTGCGGGGTCAGCCCGATGTGGCCCATGACCGGGATGCCGGCCTCGACCAGCAGCCGTATCTGCTCGTGGGACCGCTCGCCGCCCTCCAGCTTGACCGCTCCGACGCCCGACTCCTTGATCAGCCGGGTCGCGTTGCGCAGCGCCTGGACGGGCCCCTCCTGGTAGGACCCGAAAGGCAGGTCGCCGACGATGAGGGCGCGCTTGGTGCCCCGGACGACGGCCGCGGACAGCATGGCGATCTCGTCCATCGTGACGGGCACGGTGGTCTCGTAGCCGAGGTGGCAGTTGCCCATCGAGTCCCCGACGAGCATGACCGGAATCCCGGCCTCGTCGAAGACGGACGCGGTCATCGCGTCGTAGGCGGTGAGCATCGGCCACTTCTCGCCGCGCTCCGTGGCCGCGGCGATGTCGTGGACGGTGATGCGGCGGGTGGACTTCCCTCCGTACAGCGCTTTGCTGCTGTCGGCGGACGCGCCCGCGGGGGAGGACGGATTCTGTGCAGCCTGAAGCGACATGGCCGGTGGCTCCTTCGTCATCTCGAGGCGCCCTGACGGCGTCCCCGGATTCCTCCCATGGTGGCATCCCGCCCCGGCGCCGGGGAAGTGGGCCTCGCGGACCTCGTCACCGACGTTCTGCCGGGGGACCCGCCCCGTTACGGGTGTGACCGTTCTGTCACAAGGCGCCACGGCCGGCCCCGGGCCGGAACCCGTCGTCGCCCCTCCGTCGTCCTGCTCTCCGTACGGGCGTTCCGTACGGTCGGGTGTCCGTCGGGCCGGTGGGCCGACGGACGGAAGGACGCCGCTCATCGCCTAGGGTCGGGAGCGCGGCGATGTGCAGGGCAAGGCAGTGAGGACAGCGCGATGGTGCAGGCGTACGGAGCGGACACGGGCAACGGCAGCGCGGAGCAGCCCGAGGCCGGCGATTCCCGCTTCCGGGGCCTGTGGGACCGGCTGAGGTCCGACCGGGGCATCTGGCGGCGCGGGGTCGTGCTGGCCCTCTTCTCGGTGCTGCTGACCCTGCTGATGGTCGTCCACGCCCAGATCCCCAACCGGTTCGGCAACCTCGGCAGCCTCATCGAGACGTTCCTGCCGTGGGTCGCGGTCTTCATCCCGGTGCTGCTGATCCTGGGCCTGCTGCGGCGGTCCGCGACGGCCCTGATCGCCCTCCTGCTGCCCGCCGTGGTCTGGCTCAACGTGTTCGGCGGCCTGCTCACCGACAAGTCCGGCGGCGGCGGCGACCTCACCGTCGCCACCCACAACGTCAACGCGGGCAACCCCGACCCCGCCGGCACCGCCCAGCAGGTAGCCGGTTCCGGGGCGGACGTCGTGGCCCTCCAGGAACTTCCGGTCCGGCAGGTCTCCACGTACGAGAAGTCGCTGGCCGACCGCTATCCGTACCACTCCGTCCAGGGCACCGTGGGCCTGTGGAGCAAGTACCCGCTGGCCGACACCGAGCCGGTCGACATCAAGATGGGCTGGACCCGGGCGATGCGCTCGACGGTCAGGACCCCGCAGGGCGAGGTCGCGGTGTACGTCGCCCACCTGCCGTCCGTCCGCGTGAAGCTGCACGCCGGGTTCACCGCCAACCAGCGCGACAACAGCGCCGACGCCCTCGGCGAGGCCATCGCCGACGAGCGGGTGGAGCGCGTCGTCCTGCTCGGCGACCTGAACGGCACGATGAACGACCGGTCGCTGAACGGGGTCACCTCCCAGATGCGTTCCACCCAGGGCGCGGCGGGCGACGGCTTCGGATTCAGCTGGCCCGCCTCGTTCCCGATGGCCCGCATCGACCAGATCATGGTCAAGGGGATCGAGCCTTTGTCCTCCTGGACGCTCGCGGCGACCGACAGCGACCACCTCCCGATCGCGGCCCGCGTCGAGCTGTGACGCCGGTCCAGCGGCGCCGCCTGTGACGCCGGTCGAGCGGTGACGCCGGTCCAGCGGTGACATTCACGGCGTTGTGACGTGACCGGCGTGACGGGGCGACCGGCGGCAGCCGGTGCGAACGAGGGGGAACGACCGGCGGGGCCGGCCCGGGCGCGGGAGCGCGCAACGAGCCGTTCACCTGGCCGTAGGCGCCCGGGCACAAACGTCTGCGACAATTTGTTCCGGTAACTTACATATGGCGTGAGCCGTTGTCCGGCACCCCGTGTGCCCCGGCGGCGGCTCCCTGCCGTGCGCGAGCTTCCGCTCCCCCTCTTCCACCCCCGCACCACCGCGAAAGGTTCCCCCATGCCCCTGGCTCTCCTCGCCCTGGCCGTGAGCGCCTTCGGCATAGGCACGACGGAGTTCGTCATGATGGGCCTGCTGCCCAACGTGGCGGACGACCTCGGGACGTCCGTGCCCACCGCCGGCCACCTCGTCTCGGCGTACGCGATCGGCGTCGTCCTCGGGGCGCCCCTGCTCACCGGCCTCGGCTCGCGGGTCCCGCGCAAGCGGATGCTCCTGCTCCTGATGGCGCTGTTCACCGTCGGCAACCTGGCCTCCGCGCTCGCCCCGGACTTCGGCTGGCTGATCGCGGGCCGCTTCCTCGCCGGTCTCCCGCACGGCGCGTTCTTCGGCGTCGGCGCGGTCGTCGCCGCCCGGCTGGTCTCCGAGGGCCGCCAGGCTCGGGCCGTCGCGACGATGTTCCTCGGCCTGACCGTCGCCAACATCGTCGGCGTCCCCGCGGCGACCCTGCTCGGCCAGCACCTCGGCTGGCGGGCCACCTTCCTCGTGGTCGCGGTGATCGGCCTCGCCGCGATGGCGGCCCTGGCCCGCCTGGTCCCCGCCCTCCCGGTCGAGGCCCACCAGGACGTACGCCGGGAACTGCGCGCGCTCGGCAACCGTCAGGTGCTCCTGGGGCTGCTCACCGCCGTCTTCGGCTTCGCCGGGGTCTTCGCGGTGTACTCGTACCTCTCGGCCATGACCACGGAGGCGATGGGCTTCGGCGAGTCGTCCGTCACCCTGGTCCTGGCCCTCTTCGGCATCGGGATGACCCTGGGAGCACTGGCCGCGGGCCCCCTCACGGACCGGGCGCTGCGCCCGACCCTGTACGGATCGCTCGGCGCACTCGCCGTGGTCCTGGTGGTCTTCCCGTTCACGGTGCACGTGCAGTGGGCGGCGCTCGTGATGGTGGTCCTGCTGGGCGGCGTGGGGTTCATGACGACGACCCCGCTCCAGATGCTGGTGATGAACAAGGCGAAGGACGCCCCGACCCTCGCGTCCGCCTCCAACCACTCCGCGTTCAACCTGGCCAACGCGGGCGGCGCCTGGCTGGGCGGCGTGTCCATAGCGGCTGGCTGGGGCTGGACGTCCCCGGCCCTCGTCGGCGCGGTCCTCGCCGTGATCGGCCTGGCGGTGGCGGCGACGGCGGGCTACCTGGACCGGGGGCCGTCACCGAAATCCCGCGTGGTGGCGGGAGGCTCCGGCACTCCGGCCCGCGCGCCTGCGGCGCCGAGCCCGTCCGGCACCCTCTCCAACCCGTCCGGCACCCTCTCCAACCCGTCCGGCGCCCTCTCCGGCCCCTCCGGCGACCGAGGGCGGTGACCGGAGCGCCGGACGGGCCCGGCCGCCGCGCTCGGACACCGCGCGTCGCGGCCCGCCCGGCGCTCGGGGACGAAGGCGGTCACCGGCCGCCCGGCGACCGCCCGTCCCCTGCTGCTACGACGACTCGCGCCAGCGATTCGTGATCGGCAGCCGCCGGTCCTTCCCGAATCCCTTGGGCGAGATCTTCGTCCCCGGCGGATACTGCCGCCGCTTGTACTCGGCCGTGTCCACCATGCGCAGCGTCTTCGCCACCAGCTCCGCGTCGTACCCGGCGGCCACGATCGCGTCGAGGCCCTGGTCCCGGTCGACGTACATCTCCAGGATCGCGTCCAGGACGTCGTAGTCGGGCAGCGAGTCCGTGTCGACCTGCCCCGGCCGCAGTTCCGCGCTCGGCGGCTTGGTGATCGAGGACTCCGGGATCGGCGGGGTCTGCCCCCGCTCCTCGGCGGCCCGGTTGCGCCACTTCGCCAGCCGGAAGACCGACGACTTGTAGACGTCCTTGATCGGCCCGTACGCGCCGACCGCGTCCCCGTACAACGTGGAGTAGCCGACCGCCAGCTCGGACTTGTTGCCCGGCGCCAGCACGATCTGCCCCTCCTGGTTGGACAGGGCCATCAGCATCGTGCCGCGAAGCCGCGCCTGGAGGTTCTCCTCGGCGAGTCCGGTGAGCTGGAGCGACCCCATGTACGCGTCGAACATCGGCTCGATCGATACGGTGCGGAAGTTCAGCCCGGTCCGCCGGGCCAGCTCGGCCGCGTCGCCCCTGGAGTGGTCCGAGGAGTACTTCGACGGCATCGAGACGCCGTAGACGTGCTGAGCGCCGAGCGCGTCGCAGGCGATGGCCGCGCAGATGGCCGAGTCGATCCCGCCGGAGAGCCCGATCAGCACGCTGCTGAAGCCGTTCTTCGCGGCGTACGCGCGCAGCCCGACGACCAGCGCGGAGTAGATCTCCTCCTCGTCCTCCAGCCGCTCCGCGTACCCGCCCGCGAGCTCCGGCTCGTACGCGTCCAGGGGCCGGTCGGACAGCACCACGTGGTCGATGCGCAGCCCGTCGTCCACCACGCCCGAGGGCGGCACGGACTCGGCGGCGGGCAGGTCCAGGTCGAGGATCACGCTGCCCTCGGAGAACTGCGGGGCGCGGGCGATGACCTCGCCCTCCTTGTCGACGACGATCGAGTCGCCGTCGAAGACCAGTTCGTCCTGCCCGCCGATCATCGCCAGATAGGCCGTCGTGCAACCGGCCTCCCGGGCCCGCTTGCGGACCAGCTCCAGCCGGGTGTCGTCCTTGTCCCGCTCGTACGGCGAGGCGTTGACCGACAGCAGCAGCCCGGCCCCGGCGGACCGGGCGGCCGGGACGCGCCCGCCGTCCTGCCACAGGTCCTCGCAGATCGCGAGGGCCACGTCGATGCCGTGGATCCGGACGACGGGCATCGAGTCGCCCGGCACGAAGTACCGGAACTCGTCGAACACCCCGTAGTTCGGCAGGTGGTGCTTGGCGAAGTTGAGCGCGATCCGGCCGCGGTGCAGTACGGCGGCGGCGTTGCGCGGAGAGCCGGCCGGCTGTCCGTAGCGCGCCGCGGCGTGCTCGGAGCGGTCCAGGTAGCCGACGACGACCGGCAGTTCGCCGAAGCCCTCCGCGTCCAGCCGGGCGGCCAGCGCGCGCAGCGCCTGACGCGAGGCTTCGACGAAGGACGACCGCAGGGCCAGGTCCTCGACGGGGTATCCGGTCAGCACCATCTCGGGGAACGCCACCAGGTGGGCGCCCTGCTCGGCGGCGTGCCGGGTCCAGTGGACGATCGCCTCGGAGTTGCCGGCGAGGTCGCCGACGGTCGAGTCGATCTGATTCAGTGCGAGGCGTAGTTGAGGCACGCCGCCCAGTGTAATCGTCTTTCTGACGCGATGTCCCGGCGGGCCGGGCGGAAACTGCCGCGGCCCGTCGGAACCGCAGGTCGGAGGTGCCGAGCCGGCCGACCCGCTGAGGGGTTGCCAGGTCAGCTCCGGTAGCCGAGGACCGTCATCATTCCCGCCTCCGCGTGGTAGACGTTATGGCAGTGGACCATCCACAGCCCCGGGTTGCCGGCGTCGAACTCCACGGTCAGCGACCGGTGCGGCAGCACGATCGCGGTGTCCTTGCGGGCCCCGGCGGCGTTCCCGCCGAGCGCGAAGGTGTGCCCGTGCAGATGCAGCGGGTGCCACATGGCCGTCCCGTTGTCGAAGACCAGCCGCACCCGCTCACCCGCCTCCACCGGACGCCGCTGCCCGGCCTCGTACGGCTTCCCGTCGAAGGCCCAGTCGTACTTCGCCATCCCGCCCGTGAGCCGCATCCGGATCGTCCGGTCCGGCGCCCGGGCGGGCAGCGCCACCGACGGGTCCGGCTCCAGCCGCCCCGCCTCCACCAGCTTCCCGTCCAGCTCCTCGGGCCGTACGGAGGCGGGGGGCACGGCCCCGCTCCCGGTCCGCAGCACGGCCAGCGCCGACGCCTTCTTCCCCTCGGCCAGCGCGGTCAGCGGGAAGACCCCGTCGCCGGCGGTGACGAGCACGTCGTACCGCTCGCCCATCCCCAGCAGCAGCGCGTCCCCCGTGGTGTGCCGCACCGGGAAACCGTCGGTGTGCGTCACGGTCATCCGGTGCCCGCCGAGCGCGACCCGGAAGGCGGTGTCGCCGCCGGCGTTGATGATCCGCAGCCGGATACGGTCACCGGGGCGCGCGGAGAAGGACGACGGGTCTTCCGGGACCCGCCCGTTGACCAGGTAGTGGGGGTAGGCCACATCGCCGGCGTCCCCGCCGAGCAGCTCGCTGGTGGCCCCCATCATCGTCCGCGAGGGCCCCTCGCCCTCCGCTTCCCCGTCGCCCGACATGGTGTGCGCGCCGTGGTCCAAGCCGCCGCCCATGCCCCCGGACAGCTCCTTGAGGACGGCGTCCGGAGTGGACCCGCCCACCCCGTCGACCCAGTCGTCGAGGACGACGACCCACTCCTTGTCGTACGCCAACGGCTCCTTCGGGTCCTCGACGATCAGCGGTGCGTACAGCCCCCGGTCCTGCTGCACGCCGGAGTGCGGGTGGAACCAGTACGTCCCCGGGTGCGGGACGGCGAACCGGTAGTCGAAGTCGGCCCCCGGCGCGATGTCCCGCTGGGTCAGCCCGGGGACCCCGTCCATGTCGTTGCGCAGGGCGAGACCGTGCCAGTGCAGGGAAGTGGGCTCCGGCAGGTGGTTGGCGAGGGTGAGCGCGAGCGTGTCGCCCGCGCTCACCCGCACCTCGCGCCCGGGCAGCCGGTCCCCGTACGCCCAGGAGGCGACGGTCCGCCCGCCGCCGAGGTCCAGCCGGGCGCGGGTGGCGGTGAGGGAGACCTCGCGCACGGGTCCGGAGCCGCGCGCGGCCTCGGCCGCCTCGACCTCCTCGCCGCCGGGCGAGACGTACGTTCCGGAGTCCTGCGCTCCGCCGGGGGAGTGGTCGCCGCCGTGGCCGCCGCCGTCGGAACAGGCGGCGAGGGCTCCCGTGCCGGCGACGACGAGAGCGGCGCCGAGCACGGCGCGTCGAGTGGGTTGCGTGGGCATGCCGAATACACCTCTGAAGAACTGAAGGGCTGTGGTTGCTGGACAGGGAGGGCGGAGGTGAGACGCCCACTCCTAGATACGCAGCACCGACACGCTGGCGAGCACCGATATCCGGGGCGGTGGAATCGGCCGCAGGACCCGCAGCGGCCCCGCGCCCACCGGCGTACCGAGGGGCCGCCCGTCGGGGCGCAGCCCGAGCAGCCAGGCAGCGAGGAGGGCGAGGCCCCAGACGCCGAGGACGGCGAGGCAGACGGAGAGCGGGTCCATGCCGCTCAGGGGGGCGCCGGAGCCGGGGGAGTCGTGCGGCGGCGAGTGCGGTTGTACGTCGGCGACGTCCCGCGCCGGAGCCGGGGCGAGAACGGGGACGTGAACCGGGCCCGGGTCCTGGGCCACGTGCCCGGTCATGGCGGGGGGCGACGACGAGCCGCCGTGCTCCGCCGGATGCCCGACCGTATGCATGGTGACGATGCCGAACAGCAGAGCGGCGAACAGCATCAGCCGCCCGTACATTCCGCTGCCGCTCCGCGCCGTGCCCGCCATGCGGGCCACCCTACCCCTGGCGGGTATACGGGCGAACGGAAGCCCGGCACCTCGTCCGCCGGAGCGGGCCGTGGGTCAGAGCCTCCGCTCGCCCGTTCACCGAGCCTCTCAGCTGCCGAGTCTCCTGGCTGTCGAGCTTTTCGGCTGCCGAGCTTCTCAGCTGCGGGAGTAGACCTTCTCGGCCCAGCCCGCGATCTGCTCCTCGGTGAGGTGCTGCGCGAGGTCGGCCTCGCTGATCATGCCGACGAGCTTCTTGTTCTCGACGACGGGCAGCCGGCGGATGCGGTGGGTCTGCATCTCCTCCAGGACCGCGTTCACATCTGCCTCCGCCTCGATCCAGCGGGGCGTGCCCTGCGCGAGATCGCCTGCCGTGATCTTCGCCGGATCGTGGCCCTTGGCCACACAGCCGACGACGATGTCGCGGTCGGTGATGATGCCGACCATCCGGTCCGAGTCGCCGTTGGCGGAGACGGGCAGCGCGCCCACGTTGTGCTCGCGCATCAGCTGCGCCGCACGGTCGAGCGTCTCGTGGGCAGGGATCCAGCGGGCCCCGCTGTGCATGATGTCCTTGGCGGTTGTCATGGGGGATTTCCTCCTGCGTGCCGATGGCACTGCTGTACGGCCCCGAGCGCAACCCATCGTCATCGGCCCGCCGGGGCCGCGCGACCGCAACCACCCGTTCGGGTGCGCCGGCGGAAGGACGAAAGCTGACGCATCCGTTCTGTCCTGGCCGCGCCCGGCCAGGGCCGAGGCGCGGCCAGGATTCAGAGCCGAGGCATGGCCCAGGACCGGGGTGTGGCTCAGGGCCGCGCCTCGGCTCAGGGCCGCGGCGCGCCTCAGGATCGGGGGCCGCGCCTCGGCTCAGGGCTGCGGCGCGGCTCCCCGTTCGGCCAGCATGTCCCGCATCAGCCCCAGCTCGGACTGCTGCCCCTCGACCATGCCCCGGGCGAGCCGCTGCTCGACCGGTACCGAGCACAGCGACGCGCAGGCATCGGCCATGGCGACGCCGCCCTTGTGGTGGTCCGTCATCAACTGGAGGAAGAACACCTCGGCCTGCTCGCCGTCGAGCCGCCCGAGCCGCTTCAGCTCGGAGCGGCTCGCCATGCCCGCCATGAGCACCCCGTCCGTACCGGAAGCCGCCTCGGCGCCACCCGAGCCGTGCCCACCGTGCTCGTGCCCATCCGTGTCGGCCATCCACGCCATGGGGTCCTCCCCGCCCGGGGCGACCTTCGGCAGCTCCCACAGGTCGAGCCAGCCGAGCAGCATGCCGCGCTGGTTGGCCTGGGTGTTGGCGATGTCGTAGGCGAGACGGCGTACGTCCTCGTCGTTCGTGCGGTCGCGGACGATGAACGACATCTCGACGGCCTGCTGATGGTGGACGGCCATGTCCCGGGCGAACCCGGCGTCGGCGGACGAGGCCGCCGGAACACGCCCGTTCCCCCGCACCTCCGCGCCCCCGCCGCTGTCCCCGTCGCCGTGCGCGGAGGCGATCGTGGCCGCCCCCGCGAAGAGCAGCGCCAGGGCGACGGCGGACGCGCCGGCCCGTCGCACACGCCGGGTCTTCCGTCGCTCCACGAGGATGCGGGCGTCCTCGCCCTCCGGTGCCCGCTGCCCGGCCGTCACCGCGGCACCGACGCCAGCCCGCCGGTGCAGGGTGCACCGGGTTCGGGGGTCTGCGCGCCCTGGACGTACTGGGCGAAGAACTGGTCCACCCGCTTGTCGTCGGCGGAGTCGACGGTGACCTGCTTGCCCCAGGCACTGAGCATGATCGCGCCCTCCTGGCCGGCGTACGGGCTCATCAGCGTGAACGGGGTCTTCTTGACGCGCCCGGCCAGCTCGGCGACATCGGCGTCGGCGGCCTTGCCGTTGTACGTGACCCAGACCGCGCCGTGCTCCAGGGAGTGCACGGCGTTGACATCCGGGAGGGCCTTTTCGTATACGTCGCCGTCGCAGTTCATCCAGGACTGGTTGTGGTCGCCGCCGACCGGAGGCTTCATCGGATAGTCCACCGAGCCCGCCACATGGTTGCGGCCGAGCTTCGCCGCGTCCCAGGACTTCAGCCCCTCGATGGCCCCGCCCTTGTCGTCGCCGTGCCCGCCCGGATGCCTGTCGTCCTGGGCCGCCGAGGCGTCGCCGGACTTCTCGGTCGCCTCGGAGTTCTCCAGCAGCAGGTACGTGCCGAACGTGACGAGACCGGCCACGACGGCGGCGCTCAACCCTATGGCGATGGCCCGGTTGCGGGTGCCGCTCGCGCGGGTGTCAGGAGCCTGCGGCTGGGGGTACCGGGGATCGAAGCTCATGTCGTCGAGTCCTTCTGCGAAGGGGCCGGGAGGAGGGAGGACGGTGCGTGGACCGATGCGCGCGGACGGGCGGGAAGGGCCGGTCAACGCCCGGTCACCGCCCCGTGCGCCACGGTCGCCGATCGTAGTGGGTGGCCGAGTGCTCCCTCTCACACCGAGTGCGTAATGTGGGTGAAATCCCGGGTCGTGATACTGGCAGTGTCCCCCTACCCCGGGCGGTGGTGCACGGACCGTCTGAACTGCAAGGATGTGGCAATGGACAAGCAGCAGGAATTCGTCCTCAGGACCCTTGAGGAGCGCGACATCCGCTTCGTGCGGCTGTGGTTCACCGACGTCCTCGGGTTCCTCAAGTCCGTCGCCGTCGCTCCCGCCGAGCTGGAGCAGGCATTCGACGAGGGCATCGGCTTCGACGGCTCGGCGATCGAGGGCTTCGCGCGGGTCTACGAGTCGGACATGATCGCCAAGCCTGACCCGGGCACCTTCCAGATCCTGCCCTGGCGCGCGGAGGCCCCCGGCACCGCGCGGATGTTCTGCGACATCCTGATGCCGGACGGCTCCCCGTCCTTCGCCGACCCGCGCTATGTCCTCAAGCGGATCCTCGCGAAGACGTCCGACCTCGGCTTCACCTTCTACACCCACCCCGAGATCGAGTTCTTCCTGCTGAAGAACAAGCCGGTCGACGGCACCCGGCCGACCCCGGCGGACAGTTCGGGCTACTTCGACCACACACCGCAGAACGTCGGCATGGACTTCCGCCGCCAGGCGATCACCATGCTCGAATCGATGGGCATCTCGGTCGAGTTCAGCCACCACGAGGGCGCCCCCGGCCAGCAGGAGATCGACCTGCGGTACGCGGACGCGCTCTCCACGGCCGACAACATCATGACGTTCCGTCTGGTGATGAAGCAGGTGGCGCTGGAGCAGGGCGTGCAGGCCACGTTCATGCCGAAGCCCTTCTCGGAGTACCCGGGTTCGGGCATGCACACCCACCTCTCCCTCTTCGAGGGCGACCGCAACGCCTTCTACGAGTCGGGCGCGGAGTACCAGCTCTCCAAGGTCGGCCGCTCCTTCATCGCGGGCCTGCTGAGGCACGCCGCGGAGATCTCGGCGGTCACCAACCAGTGGGTCAACTCCTACAAGCGCATCTGGGGCGGCTCCTCCCGCGCGGCCGGCGCGGGCGGCGAGGCCCCCTCGTACATCTGCTGGGGCCACAACAACCGCTCCGCCCTCATCCGCGTCCCGATGTACAAGCCCGGCAAGACCGGCTCCGCCCGCGTCGAGGTCCGCTCCATCGACTCCGGCGCCAACCCGTACCTCACCTACGCGGTCCTGCTCGCCGCGGGCCTCAAGGGCATCGAGGAGGGCTACGAACTCCCGGCCGGCGCCGACGACGACGTCTGGGCCCTCTCCGACGCGGAGCGCCGCGCGATGGGCATCGAGCCCCTTCCGCAGAACCTGGGCGAGGCGATCTCCCTGATGGAGAAGAGCGAACTGGTCGCCGAGACGCTGGGCGAGCACGTCTTCGACTTCTTCCTCCGCAACAAGAAGCAGGAGTGGGAGGAGTACCGCAGCGAGGTCACGGCCTTCGAGCTGAAGAACCTGCTGCCGGTGCTGTAGCCACCGACCGGCGGGCGCGGAGCCCGCGTGCGCGACGTCGGGCCGGCGGTGTCACACCGCCGGCCCGAAGCGTTGAGCGCCGAAACGACTACGGGTGGGGCTACACCGGCGGAGTCCCCGGCGGTGACGGGGCCGGGGGCGGGTTGGGCAGCGGCTGTCGGTCCCGTTGTCAGTGGGCGTTCGTATGCTCCTGCTATGACGGAGGCGGAGTTTGCGAAACCACGCACAGAGGGCAGGGCCTGGTCGTTCCTCGTGACCGGGGATGATCGCCAGTTCCAGGGAAACGCCGGTTACGAGGACATCGTCGAGGAGTCCTACAGCTACGACTCGACCGTGGGTAATCACCAGCATGTGTCGGTCGGTGACCTGGTGGTGGTGCGGAACGGCCAAGAGGCTCTCGGGGCGGGATACGTGGAAGCGCTCCAGGTGCTGGCCGACCAGGAGAAGGTGCGCAGCCGGTGCCGGTTCTGCCGCAGTACGGGCTTCAAGGAGAGACGCACCATGCTGCCCCGGTTCTGGTGCAGCCGCTGCAAGAGGGCCTTCGATGACCCGGTGGTCGAGACGCTTTCGGTTACCGCGTTCCGTGCGCACTACGGCGGCACCTGGCAACCGCTGGACGGCTGTCTGGACAAGACGCAGTTGAAGGAGCTCAGCCCCAGCCGCTCCGACCAGCAGTCGATCAAGAAGCTGGACCGGCACAGGACCTTGAAGGCCATCGAAGCCCGGGGCGTCCGCCTTCCGAGCCGAGGTGGAGGGGACCGCGGGGGACAGCACCGCCCTCAGGAGCTACCAGGCGGAACACGACGGACGACGGCAGCCGCGCGCCGGGGCCAGGATGCCTTCCGGAGGGCGCTGGTACGCCAGTACGGCCTGGTCTGCGCGGTTACGGGTGCAGCACCGGCGGAGGTGTTGGAAGCGGCCCACGTGCGGCCGTTTTCCGACACACGGCATCACCGCGTGGAAGAGGGGCTGATGCTGCGGTCGGACGTGCACCGGTTGTTCGACAGTGGTCTGCTGGCCATCGACTCCGACCTGGTGGTGCACGTGGCGCCTAGCCTGGCGGGGCATGCGTCGTACAGCGCACTGACGGGCGCGGTCCTGCACCTTCCCCCTGACGCGCCGATAGATCGTGCGGTCATCGCAGATCACCACGCGGCCACCGTCGCCACCTGGTGATGGCGGCCCGGCCGTGACCGGCGTTTCCGCGGTCCACGAGCCCGTGCCCACCCCGAGACAGGCACGGGCCCGCGAATGGCCGTGGGGCTACACCGGCGGAGTCCCCGGCGGTGACGGGGCCGGGGGCGGGTCGGGCAGCGGAGGGCCCGGGTCGGGTGGCGGTTTCGGGGGGCCGCTGCCGTGTTTGCCGTCGTTCAGGGTCTTGCGTGCCGTCAGGCCGTAGATGCCGAACGGCGGGAAGAGGTCGACGCGTCGCGGGTAGTCGCCCTCCGAGCACTCCTCGCAGAGCAGGTCGCGGCCGGCGGGGGTGTGGCGGGCGGCGGTGACCGAGTCGGTCCAGCATGCCTCGCAGGTACGGACGTCCGTTGCGGAGAGCGGGATCATCCGGGCCTCCCCGGTGGTGCCGGTAATGCCTGGCGGGTGATGCGCATCAGGTGCCTCCGTCACTGGTGGATGGGTGGCGACCCGGCCCGGCCGTCGTCCGCCGAGGGGCGGGAGGCCGGGCGGAGGGTCCAGGGGGTTCGTCCCGCGCGCGTACCGCGCCTCATCTGCGGGTCTCCCGCCAGATGCGTACGAGCTTCGTCGCGTCGGGGCAGACCGCGCCGGTTCGGCAGTCGGTGCATGTCATCGTGTGGCCGAGCAGGGCGCGGTACGCCGTGTCGGGGGAGTCGGTCGTGGTCACGTTCGCCTCTCTGCTGATCTCGGCCCAGACGTATTCCGATGTGCGGGTGAGCCTGTGTCCGTAGCGGTCCGCCGTGGCCAGGGCCGCGAGGACGGCCGAGTGTGCGGTTGCGCTCAGCTCGGCGGGGAGACCGGCCTCGATATGGAAGAGGTCCAGATCGGTGGTCACGCGCGGCTCGGTGCCTGTGGCGGCGGCGAGCATGCCGGTCAGCGCCGCAACCCGCGCTTGTGCAGAGCGCACACTTCTCCCCTGGTGGAACCGAATGTCACTCCACGTAATGCTGAATATTCAGCTTCAACCTGATGGGTTAGCTTTGTCAACAGCGACGCCCCTATCGACGCCGAACACACGGAGCTGCTCAGATGCCACGTGATACGCCGTACTTGCAGGTGGCGGATGCTCTGCGGGCTCGCGTGCGGGCCGGCGAATGGGCGGTCGGGGACAAGCTGCCGTCCCGGGCGCGGTTCGCCGAGGAGTACGGCGTCGGCCAGTCCGTTGCGCAGCGGGCCATGGAGCGCCTGATCATCGAGGGCATCCTCGAAGGCCGCGCGGGCTCCGGCACGTATGTCCGCCGGGCCCGCGAGCGCCGGCGCATGGTCCGCTCCCGCCACCGCGAGCAGCGCAACAACAGCCCCTTCGCCTCGGACATGAGCGAGCTCGACCACGAGGGCGACTGGGAGTGCAGCAGCACCGCCCGGGTTCCCGCACCGGAGGACATCGCTGAGCGGCTGGCGATCGAGCCCGGCGACCACTGCGTCGTGACGGAGTACGAGTTCCTCGCCGACGGCCTGCCCGTACAGCTCGCCAAGAGCTGGGAGCCGATGGCCATCACCGACGGGACGCCGATCCTGCTCCCGGAGATGGGACCGCACGGCAAACTCGGCGTCGTCGAGCGCATGCGGTCCATCGGCGTGTACATCACCACCGGCCTCGAACTGCCGCGCCCGGCCCGGGCGACGCGGGAGCAGGCGAACCTGCTCGGCATCTCCGTCGGTGACCTGGTCATCGAGGTGGAGCGGACGTACTTCGACCGGGAGGGCCGGCCCGTGGAGACGGCCGACATCGTCGTGCCGGACATCCGCTGGGAGATCGCCTACGAGATCCGCGTCGACCAGCCGGATCTCTGAGAAGGCCGCAGCCGGGGTCGGGGCCGGCGGCGGGGCCGCGGCCGCAGCCGGGGCCAGGGGTGGAACCAGGGTCGGGGGCCGGTGCCGGGCGTGGGCCGGTCCCCCCGTTCCCGGCCTCCACCGAGCTGCGGGAGGACAGCGTCGGTCCGCGGGCGGACGAAGGCCGAACCCCGAACCGGCACAGCAGCCCGTCCCCGCACCCCGTCCGGGTGCGGGAGCGGGCTGTTGTACTGTTACGACCCCCGTGCGTCACGGGGATCGACGGCACCGACCGAGGAGGTGAGACCCATTACCGCTGGATCAGGCTGGGTGCTCATCCCGCGCGATCACGTCGAACGACCGGCAGCGACAGCAGCAGCCGACCGGACGGCATAGCCGATCGCGGAGCGCCCATCGGTTTTCCCGAAAGGCTTCGCTCGTATGCCGGTTCACCTCTCTGTCTCCCTCTCCTCCACCGTCGTGGCCCTCCGCCGCGCCGGCTGTGTCTTCGCCGAGGACGAGGCCCGCCTCCTCCACGAGGCCGCCTCCTCGCCGGACGAACTGTCCGCCCTCGTCGGCCGCCGCGCCGGCGGGCTGCCGCTCGAACACGTCCTGGGCTGGGCGGAGTTCCACGGTCGCCGCTTCGCCGTGGACACCGGCGTCTTCGTGCCCCGGCGCCGTACGGAGTTCCTGGTGGCGCAGGCCGCCGCCCTCGCACCCCGCCGGGCTGTCGTCGTCGACCTCTGCTGCGGCTCCGGCGCCCTCGGCGTCGCCCTCGCCGCCGCGGCGGACGCGGCCGAACTGCACGCCGGCGACGTCGAACCCGCCGCCGTGCGCTGCGCCCGGCGCAACGTCGGCGACCTCGGGCAGGTCTACGAGGGCGACCTGTTCGCCCCGCTGCCCGCCGCCCTGCGCGGCCGGGTCGACGTGCTGCTGGCCAATGTCCCCTATGTCCCCACCGACGACGTCGAGCTGCTGCCCGCCGAGGCCCGCGTCCACGAACCGCGCGTCGCCCTGGACGGGGGCGGCGACGGGCTCGACGTCATGCGCCGGGTCGCCGCCGAAGCGCCCGAGTGGCTCGCGCCCGGCGGCAGCCTGCTCCTGGAGGCGAGCGAGCGGCAGCGGGACACGGCGGTCGGGGTCCTGCGCGCCGCCGGGCTGAGCACCCGGGTCGTGGTCTCCGAGGAGCTGTACGCCACCGTCCTCGTCGGGACGGCAGGGCCGATCACATGAAGCGGTAGCGCGTCTGGCTGAACGGCTCCCCCTTGCCGAAGCCGAACGCCGTACGGGGGCGGACCGCGAACACGTGGGCGTGGCCCGCCCCCGCCTGGACGAAGCTGCCGTCCTCGACGTCGAAGTGCCAGTCGCCGCCGTACTTCGCCTCCCACTCCCGGGCCAGAGCGGTCAGCCGGCCGTGGTCCGTCACCCGGTCCGCCCGGCCCTCCACCACCATGTCGAAACCGGAGTCCAGGGTGTTCGCGCCCGTCGTCAGGACCACCTCGGGGTTGGCCGCCAGGTTGCGTGCCTTGCGCTCTTCCGGGCCCGTACAGAAGTGGAGGGCGCCGTCGGACCAGACGCCGATCAGCGGGGTGGCGTGGGGGCGGCCGTCCGGGCGGACCGTGGACAGCCAGTACAGCGGCGCGTCGGCGAGGACGGCGGCCGCCTCCGGCCAGGGGCGGGCGCTCGCGCCCTCGCTGCTGTAGCGGGCGTCCAGCTCGGTCGCCGGGGGAGCGGCGGGTGCATGGCCCCGGGAACGGCCGGGCAGCGGGTGATGGGTCGTGGACATGGTTCCTCCGCGGGGCGTCGAGAGGGCTGTCAGGTGCTTTCCCCGTGGTTGGACTCCGCCGCCGCCCCGAATTCATCGGCACAGGACTAGGCTCGGAGAGCTGTGACGCGGCGAGGGAGCGGCCGAGCAGCCACGCAGATCGGTTCGGGCGGCAGGAGAGCACGGGATGACGACGGCGCCGGGGCGCAGAAGCAGTACGTTCACCAGGCTGCTGCGGCACGGTTTCACCGACCCGTCCGCCGCGGAACGGCTCCTGGACCTGGACGTGCTGGCCTCCGTACGGTCCGACCCGGTCCTCCTGGAGGCGCTCGGGGCCACCGCCGACCCGGATCTGGCCCTGCGCGGACTGGTCCGGATCGTGGAGTCCGAGGCCGAGAGCGAGCGGCAGGTGCTGCTCGGCACCCTCGTCACCGCCAAGCCCCTGCGCGACCGGCTCCTGGGGGTCCTCGGCTCCTCGGAGGCGCTCGGGGACCACCTGGCCCGGCACCCGCGCGACTGGCAGGTGCTCGTCACGTACGAGGCGATCGACCTCAACCCCGGCGTCGCCGAGTTCGAGAGCGGGCTCGCCGAAGCCGTCGACCCCGACTCGCTGCGGGTCGCCTACCGACGGTGTCTGCTCACTCTCGCCGCCCGGGACGTGTGCGGGACCACCGACCTCGCCCAGACCGCCGCCGAACTGGCCGACCTCGCCACCGCCACCCTGCGCGCCGCTCTCGCCATCGCCCGGACGGCCGCACCCGAGGACGCCGCGCGGTGCCGGCTCGCCGTCGTCGCGATGGGCAAGTGCGGCGGGCGGGAGCTGAACTACGTCTCCGACGTCGACGTGATCTTCGTCGGGGAGGCGCGCGACGGGGTCGACGAGACCAGGGCCATGCAGTCCGCCACCCGGCTGGCCGCCCACATGATGCGGATCTGCTCCGAGACCACCGTCGAGGGCGCCATCTGGGAGGTCGACGCCAACCTCCGCCCCGAGGGCCGCAACGGGCCGCTGGTGCGGACCCTCAGCTCCCACCTCGCCTACTACCAGCGCTGGGCCAAGACCTGGGAGTTCCAGGCCCTGTTGAAGGCCCGCGCGGTGGCCGGCGACCCCGAGCTGGGCGCGGAGTACGTCCAGGCCGTGTCGCCGCTGGTCTGGGGGGCCGCCGACCGGGAGAACTTCGTCCCCGACGTGCAGAAGATGCGCCGCCGCGTCGTCGACAACATCCCCGCCCACCGGATCGAACGCGAGCTGAAGCTGGGGCCCGGCGGGCTCAGGGACGTCGAGTTCGCCGTCCAGCTTCTCCAGCTGGTGCACGGGCGCAACGACGCCACCCTGCACAGCGGCTCCACCCTGGAGGCGCTGCGCGCGCTCGCCGCGGGCGGGTACGTGGGCCGCGCGGACGCCGCCCAGCTCGACGAGGCGTACCGCTTCCTGCGCTCCATGGAGCACCGCATCCAGCTGTACCGGCTGCGCCGCACCCACCTGGTCCCCGAGGACGAGGCGGACCTGCGGCGGCTCGGCCGGTCGCTCGGCATGCGCACCGACCCGGTGGCCGAGCTGAACAAGGCGTGGAAGCGGCACGCCTCCGTCGTCCGGCGGCTGCACGAGAAGATCTTCTACCAGCCGCTGCTCGACGCCGTCGCCCAGTTGGCCCCGGCCGAGTCCCGGCTCAGCGCGAAGGCCGCCGCCCACCGGCTGGAGGCCCTCGGGTACGCCGACCCCGCCGCCGCCCTGCGGCACCTGGAGGCGCTCTCCTCCGGGGTCTCCCGCAAGGCCGCCATCCAGCGCACCCTGCTGCCGGTGCTGCTCGGCTGGTTCGCGGACTCCGCCGACCCCGACGCCGGGCTCCTCGGCTTCCGCAAGGTGTCCGACGCGCTCGGCAAGACCCCGTGGTATCTGCGGCTCCTGCGCGACGAGGGCGCCGCCGCGGAGAACCTCGCCCGGGTCCTCTCGGCGGGCCGCCTCGCCCCGGACCTGCTCATGCGGGCCCCGGAGGCGGTGGCGATCCTCGGCGACCCCGGGGGGCTCGCGCCCCGTACCCGGGCCCACCTGGAGCAGGAGGTGCTGGCCGCGGTCGGGCGGGCCGGGGACGCGGAGTCGGCCGTCGCGGTGGTGCGCGGGGTGCGCCGCCGGGAGCTGTTCCGTACGACGGCCGCCGACCTCATCGGCTCGTACGGCACGGAGGACAACCCCGCCGAGCAGGACCACGGGGCCCTCGTCGACCGCGTCGGCTCGGCCGTCACCGACCTCAACGCCGCCACCATCGCGGGCGCGCTGCGGGCCGCCGTCCGCGAGCGGTGGGGCGACACCCTGCCGACCCGGTTCGCCGTCATCG
The DNA here is from genome assembly GCF_044756785.1 of Streptomyces sp. NPDC091649. Lineage (NCBI taxonomy): Bacteria > Bacillati > Actinomycetota > Actinomycetes > Kitasatosporales > Streptomycetaceae > Streptomyces > Streptomyces sp. NPDC091649. Next base: position 218,197 of record NZ_JBIVTR010000008.1, read on the forward strand.
GCATGGGCCGCTTCGGCGGGCACGAGCTGAGCTACGGCTCCGACGCGGACGTCCTCTTCGTCCACCGGCCGCGCGAGGGCGTCGGCGACGAGGAGGCGGCCCGGGCCGCCAACACGCTCATCTCCGAGATGCGCAGGCTCCTCCAGCTCCCCACGGCCGATCCGCCGCTGCTGATCGACGCCGACCTGCGCCCGGAGGGCAAGAGCGGTCCGCTGGTCCGCACGCTGAAGTCGTACGAGGTCTACTACCGGCGCTGGTCGCTCGCCTGGGAGAGCCAGGCGCTGCTGCGGGCGGAGCCGGTCGCGGGCGACGAGGCGCTGGGCCGGGACTTCATCGAGCTCATCGACCCGCTGCGGTATCCGGCGGAAGGGCTCGGCGAGGACGCCGTACGGGAGATCCGCCGGCTCAAGGCGCGGATGGAGTCCGAGCGGATGCCGCGCGGCGCGGACCCCACGCTCCACGCGAAGCTGGGGCGGGGCGGGCTGAGCGATGTCGAGTGGACCGTGCAGCTGATGCAGCTGCGGCACGGGTGGGCGGAGCCGGGGCTGCGCACGACGCGTACGCGCGAGGCGCTGACCGCCGCCGTAGCCGCGGGGCTGATCCCGGCGGAGGACGCGCAGACGCTGGACGAGGCGTGGGTCCTGGCGACGCGCGTGCGGAACGCGGTGATGCTGGTACGGGGCCGGCCGGGGGACACGTTCCCGACCGACCCGCGCGAGATGACGGCGGTGGGACGGTACCTGGGGTACGAGCCGGGGCACGTCGGGGACATGCTGGACGACTACCGGCGGATCACGCGGCGGGCCCGGGCCGTGGTGGAGGAGCGGTTCTACGGGGCGGCGGCCTGAGGGCTGTCCCGAGTACCCGGCGGGCGCACGACGACGGCTACGGCACCGCACCTCGCCGCGTTGTCGGAACGTGCCCATGCGTCCGGTATGCGGACGTTCCTTGGGGCGTGTTCCGCCGGGAATTGCGGGACCTCCCTTGGGGTCCTCCGGGGGCCGGCCCCGGGCCCTCGGGGCTCTGCCCCGGGCCCCGCTCCTCGACCGCCGGAGTGGCCGGATGTCCGGGCCTCCGCGGCGCCTGGCGGACCGGGTGAAGACGGCCTCAAACGCCGGACGGGCTGGATTCGGGCCGCCGCTCCGGCTTCGGCTCCGGTTCCGAGGCCGGGCGCGGCAACCGGGCGGCGCGGAGCCCCGTCAGCCGCCGCCCCCGCCGGTCCGGCACCCACTTCGGCAGCCGGTGCGGCAGCGAGCCGTACCAGACGCGGGACACCCCGTAACCGAACGCGAGGCAGACCATGCCGCCCACCGCGTCCAGCCAGAAGTGGTTGGCGGTGGCCACGATGACGACCAGGGTGAGCGTCGGGTAGAGCAGGCCGAGGATGCGGGCCCAGGGCGCCGAGGCCAGGGCGAAGATCGTCAGGCCGCACCAGAGCGACCAGCCGATGTGCATCGACGGCATCGCCGCGTACTGGTTCGACATGTTCTTGAAGTTGCCCGAGGCCATCGAGCCCCAGGTCTCGTGCAGGAGCACGGTGTCGATGAAGTTCGCGCCGTTCATCAGACGGGGAGGCGCCAGGGGATAGAGGTAGTAACCGAGCAGGGCCACGGCCGTCGTCGCGAAGAGCACCAGCCGGGTCGCCGCGTAACGGCCCGGATGGCGCCGGAACAGCCAGACGAGGACGCCGATGGTCACGACGAAGTGCAGCGTCGCGTAGTAGTAGTTCATCGACACGATCAGCCACGTCACGGAATTGACCGCGTGGTTGACCGTTTCCTCGAAAGCGAGACCGAGGGACTTCTCCGCCGACCAGATCCAGTCCGCGTTCTTGAGCGCCGCCGCCTTCTGCTCCGGTACGGCGTTGCGCACGAGCGAGTACAGCCAGTAACTGACCGCGATGAGCAGGATCTCGAACCAGAGCCGGGGACTGCGGGGCGTCCGCAGTGCGAGGAGCCGGGCCGGCCAACCGGTCTTCACGGTGACGCCGGACGTCTTCCCCGACGTCTCCCCGGAGGTCCTGCGTGGTGGCGTCGCGCCGGACGTCCCACCGGTCGTGCCGGAAGCCGGGGGCGCGGTGGCAGTGGCCGACGCGGCGGCGGCCTCGGGGGCCGCCTCGCTCGCGATGGGTGAAGGACCGGCCGTCGACCGGCCTTCTTGTGCTGACACCTGTGTTTCACCCATAGGCAGAGAGTCTTCCATAGAGATTCCCCTGCCCTCGATCATCCTCCGGTCGGGTTCCGGTCGCACGTTCTGCACCTCAAGGACGAGGGTGGGACCCTGAGCCGCCCGCGGGTCCGGAGGCCGTCGAGCCGCGCACCACCAGCTCGGGCATGAACACGAACTCGCTGTGCGGGGCCGGGGTTCCGCCGATCTCCTCCAGGAGCGTGCGGACCGCGGCCTGGCCCATCGCCGTGACCGGCTGCCGGATCGTCGTCAGCGGCGGATCCGTGAACGCTATGAGCGGCGAGTCGTCGTAACCCACGACCGAGAGATCACGCGGTACGTCCTTCGACAGCCGGCGGGCCGCCCGGATCGCTCCGAGGGCCATCATGTCGCTCGCGCACACGACGGCCGTGCAGCCGCGTTCGATCAGGGCGGCGGCGGCGGCCTGACCGCCCTCCAAGGTGTACAGGGAGTGCTGGACCAACTCCTCCACCCCGTCCGGGGTGAGGCCCAGCTGCTCCCGCATCGTCGTGTGGAAGCCCTCGATCTTGCGGAGCACCGGCACGAAGCGCTTGGGGCCGACCGCGAGGCCGATACGGGTGTGCCCCAGTGCCACCAGGTGTGTCACCGCGAGGCGCATCGCCGCCCGGTCGTCCGGGGAGATGAACGGAGCCCGCACCTTGGCGGAGAAGCCGTTCACCAGGACGAAGGGAACCCCCTGGCCGCGCAGTTGCTCGTAGCGCTGCATGTCGGCCGAGGTGTCCGCGTGCAGCCCGGAGACGAAGATGATGCCGGAGACGCCCCGGTCCACCAGCATTTCGGTGAGTTCGTCCTCGGTGGATCCGCCGGGGGTCTGGGTCGCCAGCACCGGGGTGTAGCCCTGCCGGGTCAGCGCCTGGCCGATGACCTGTGCCAGCGCCGGGAAGATCGGGTTCTCCAGCTCGGGGGTGATCAGGCCGACCAGCCCCGCGCTGCGCCTGCGCAGCCGCACCGGGCGTTCGTACCCCAGGACGTCGAGCGCCGCGAGGACGGATTCACGGGTGGTCGCCGCGACTCCGGGCTTGCCGTTCAGGACTCGGCTGACCGTCGCTTCGCTGACCCCCGCCTGAGTTGCGATATCGGCAAGCCGTGCGGTCATGGGATGGGACTGTACCGGGCCCCCGTCGGATTGCCCACCGTGTACGGGGGAGTGCGGAGGGGGCTTTCGACGGGCTTTCCGGCAACGTCTTGCAAGGACTTGCGGCCGCGGCGTACGGGCTCCGGTCGGATCGTCACACCGCGGGCATGCCGGGCCCCACCTGCCCCTGCCAGGGACGGACGCCGGTCGTCAAGGGGCTTGACGGCAACCTTGAGGACACGCGAATGTAACGATCACCAAGGCTTGCAGAAATCTTCCGCAAGGTCTTTCGGTCGTCTTTCATCCTTGTTACGTTCACGTCGACCCGGCGCCGCGACGGAGCGGTACGGCAGTTGAAGGAGTTCAGATGCGACGTGGCATAACGGCCACCGCCCTGGTCGCGGCCCTGGCGCTCGCGGCGACCGCCTGCGGCAGCGACGACGAGTCCGGCGGCGGCAAGAGCTCGGGCGAGCTCTCCGGCACGGTGACCTGGTGGGACACCTCCAGCGTCGGCAGTGAGGACAAGGTCTTCAAGAAGCTGGCGGAGGGCTTCGAGAAGCAGCACCCGAAGGTCGACGTCAAGTACGTCAACGTGCCCTTCGGTGACGCGCAGAACAAGTTCAAGAACGCCGCGCAGGCCGGCGACGGCGCGCCCGACGTGATCCGCTCCGAGGTCGCCTGGACGCCGGACTTCGCGAACCTCGGCTACCTGGCCCCGCTGGACGGCACCCCGGCCCTGAAGAACCAGGACGACTTCCTCAAGCAGGCCGTCGCGTCCACCGAGTACGAGGACAAGACCTACGCCGTACCGCAGGTCATCGACTCCATGGGCATCTTCTACAACAAGAAGCTGCTCAAGGAGGCCGGCGTCGAGGCCCCCGCCAACCTGGACGACCTCAAGACCGCCGCCAAGAAGATCAAGGACAAGACCGGCAAGACCGGCCTCTACCTGCGCGGCGACGACCCGTACTACTTCCTCTCCTTCCTGTACGGCGAGGGCGGCGACCTGGTCGACGCCGACTCCAAGACCGTCACCGTGGACCGGCCCGAGGGCGTCAAGGCGTTCAAGGCGGTCAAGGACCTGGTCGACGACGGCACCGCGAAGACGGACGCGTCGGACGGCTGGGAGAACATGATGCAGTCGTTCAAGAACGGCGACGTCGCGATGATGATCAACGGCCCCTGGGCCGTCGCCGACACCCTGACCGGCAAGGAGTTCACGGGCAAGGACAACCTGGGCATCGCCCCGGTCCCGGCTGGCTCCGCCGCCCAGGGCGCCCCGCAGGGCGGCCACAACCTCGCCGTCTACGCGGGCTCCAAGAACCTCGACGCCTCCTACGCGTTCGTCGAGTACATGACCTCCGTGGACAGCCAGGCCACCGCCGCCGGCGAGCTGAACCTGCTGCCCACCCGCACCTCCGCGTACGCCAAGAAGGAGGCCGTGGACAGCGAGATCGTCGGCTTCTTCAAGCCGGTCGTCGAGACCGCCGTCGAGCGCCCCTGGATCCCCGAGGGCGGCAGCCTCTTCGCCCCGCTCGGCGTCGAGTACACCAAGGTCCTCACCGGCCAGACCACGCCGGAGAAGGCCGCCAAGTCGACCGGCGACTCCTACCGCAAGCTCCTCGAGGGCTGGAAGTAACAGGAAGGTTGGCCCGACTGATGGCTGTCCACACCAGCCAGTCGGTGGTGAAGGCCGCGGGCGACGACGTCGCCCGCGGCCGGAGCCGCGGTACTGGCACCCCACCACCGAGGCCCGGCCGGATCCGGCGGGCCCTGTCGGTCCACTGGTACGCCTGGGCCATGGTCGCCCCGGTCGTCATCGTGATCGGCGTGATCATCGGCTACCCGCTGGTCCGCGGCATCTTCCTCTCGATGACCGACGCCGACGAGCGCAACGTCGCGCGCTCCATCGGGGTCAACGAGATCCCCGCCACCTACGAGTTCGTCGGCGCGGACAACTACATCGACGCGCTGACCGGCTCGCAGTTCCTCGACACGCTCGGCTGGACGCTGGTGTGGACCGTCTCCTGCGTGAGCGTCACGTTCGTCCTCGGCATGGCCCTGGCGAACATCCTCAACCGCCGCATCGCCGGGCGCTCCGCCTACCGCATGGCCCTCATCCTGCCCTGGGCCATCCCCGGCTTCGTCTCCGTCTTCGCCTGGCGCTTCCTCTACAACGAGGAGCGCGGCCTGCTCAACAAGGTCCTCGGCGGCGCCGGCATCGACGCCGTCCCGTGGCTGAACGACCCGACCTGGGCCAAGTTCGCGGTCATCGCCGTCAACGTCTGGCTCGGCGTCCCCTTCATGATGGTGGCCCTCCTCGGCGGACTCCAGTCCATCCCCTCCGAGCAGTACGAGGCGGCCGAGATGGACGGCGCGACCGCCTGGCAGCGCTTCCGCCACATCACGCTGCCCGGCCTGCGCCCGGTCTCCACCACGGTGGTCCTGCTCTCCACCATCTGGACCTTCAACATGTTCCCGGTGATCTTCCTGCTGACCCGCGGCGGACCCGGTGAGGCGACCCAGATCCTGGTGACCCAGGCGTACAAGTTCTCCTTCGAGATCAGCCCGCGCGACTACGCGCAGTCCTCGACCTGGGGCGTGCTGATCCTCGTACTCCTGATGCTCTTCGCCGTGGTCTACCGGCGAGTCCTGCGCTCCCAGGGAGACAACTGGTGACCACCGCGACCGACACCCCCGCCCGCCACGCCGTGCGCAAGGTCCGCCTCCGCGGCGAACGCTCCCCGCTCGCCTCGGTCGGCCTGCACCTCACCCTGATCGTCGCCTCGGTGATCGCGGTCTTCCCGGTGCTGTGGGTCCTGCTGACCTCGCTCAAGCCCGCGAAGTACGCGACCACCACGGACTTCTTCCGCGAGACGACGTTCGTCAACTACACGAACCTCATCCGCGACACCGAGTTCCTCAACTGGTTCGCCAACTCCGTGATCATCGCCGGACTCTCCACCCTGATCGGCGTCTTCGTCTCCGCCACCACCGGCTACGCGGTGAGCCGCTTCCGCTTCCCCGGCAAGCGCGGCCTGATGTGGACGCTGCTGATCACCCAGATGTTCCCGGTCGCCGTCCTGATCGTGCCGATCTACAACATCATGTCGAGTCTCGGGCTGCTCAACCAGCCCGCCGGCCTCGTCATCACCTACCTCACCATCGCGGTGCCGTTCTGCGCCTGGATGATGAAGGGGTTCTTCGACACCATCCCGCGCGAGATCGACGAGTCCGGAGAGGTCGACGGCCTCACTCCGTTCGGCACCTTCTTCCGGCTCATCCTGCCGCTGGCCAAGCCCGGCCTCGCGGTCACCGCGTTCTACTTCTTCATCACCGCCTGGGGCGAAGTGGCGTACGCCTCCGCCTTCCTGGTCGGCGACGAGAACCTCACGCTGGCCGGCGGCCTCCAGAAGTTCGTCAACCAGTACGGAGCCCAGTGGGGCCCCATGACCGCGGCCTCCGTGCTCATCGCCATCCCGGCCGCCCTGGTGTTCCTGTTCGCCCAGAAGCACCTGGTCACCGGCATGTCCGCCGGGGCCGTCAAGGGCTGAGCCCGCGGCCTTCCCGGCTGACGGCAGCACCCGCCCGCACCACCGCACCCGTCACGGCGGCGCCGGAACCCCCGACCCGGTCACCGGCGCCGCTCCCCACCCAGACACCCCAGGGACGACATGACCCAGCACCTCGCTGCCCCCTCCACCGGCACGTCCGACGACGCCCCGGGCCACCGCACCGGCTGGTGGCAGGACGCGGTGATCTACCAGGTCTATCCACGGAGCTTCGCCGACGGCAACGGCGACGGCATGGGCGACCTCGCCGGCGTCACCGCCCGCCTGCCCCACCTGCGGGACCTGGGCGTCGACGCGGTGTGGCTCAGCCCCTTCTACGCCTCCCCGCAGGCCGACGCCGGCTACGACGTCTCCGACTACCGGGCCATCGACCCGATGTTCGGCAACCTGCTGGACGCCGACGCGCTGATCCGCGAGGCCCACGGCCTGGGCCTGCGCATCATCGTCGACCTGGTCCCCAACCACTCCTCCGACCAGCACGAGTGGTTCAAGCGCGCCCTGGCCGAGGGCCCCGGCTCCGCCCTGCGCGAGCGCTACCACTTCCGCCCCGGAAAGGGCGCCACCGGCGAACTCCCGCCCAACGACTGGGAGTCCATCTTCGGCGGACCCGCCTGGACCCGTACGGTCGACCCCGACGGCACCCCCGGCGACTGGTACCTCCACCTCTTCGCCCCCGAGCAGCCCGACTTCAACTGGGAGCACCCGGCCGTCGCCGACGAGTTCCGCTCCATCCTGCGCTTCTGGCTCGACATGGGGGTCGACGGCTTCCGGGTCGACGTCGCCCACGGCCTCGTCAAGGCGGAGGGCCTGCCGGACCTCGGCTCCCACGAGCAGCTCAAACTGCTCGGCAACGAGGTCATGCCGTTCTTCGACCAGGACGGTGTGCACGCGATCTACCGCAGCTGGCGCGCCATCCTCGACGAGTACTCCGGGGCCGAGGAGCCCGGCGGGGCCCCGTCGGAAGGGCGGTGGTGGGCGAAGGGCGGACGCATCCTCGTCGCCGAGGCGTGGACCCCGACCGTCGAGCGCACCGCCAACTACGTGCGCCCCGACGAGATGCACCAGGCGTTCAACTTCCAGTACCTGGCCACCGACTGGGACGCCGCCGAGCTGCGCAAGGTCATCGACTCCTCGCTCGACGCGATGCGCCCGGTCGGCGCGCCCACCACCTGGGTGCTCTCCAACCACGACGTCACCCGGCACGCCACCCGGTTCGCCAACCCCGCGGGCCTGGGCACCCAGATCCGTACCCCCGGCGACCGCGAACTCGGCCTGCGCCGGGCCCGCGCCGCCTCCCTGCTGATGCTCGCCCTGCCCGGCTCCGCCTACGTCTACCAGGGCGAGGAGCTCGGCCTGCCCGACGTCACCGACCTGCCCGACGAGGCCCGCCAGGACCCCTCGTTCTTCCGCGCCGAGGGCCAGGACGGCTTCCGCGACGGCTGCCGCGTCCCGATCCCGTGGACCCGTGACGGCAGCAGCCACGGCTTCGGCGACGGCGGCAGCTGGCTCCCGCAGCCCGCCGGCTGGGGAGAGCTGTCCGTCGAGGCGCAGACCGGCGTGGAGGGCTCCACCCTGGAGCTGTACCGGGCCGCCATCGCCGCCCGCCGCGACCACCCGGGCCTCGGCGCGGGCACCGGTGTCGAGTGGCTGGAGAGCCCCGAGGGCGTCCTCGCCTTCGCCCGCCCCGGCTTCGTCTGCACCGTCAACACCACCGGCTCCCCGGTCCGGACCGCCGCCCGCGGCCGGGTGCTGCTCGCCAGCTCCCCGGTCGCCGTGGACGGCGCCGAGGCCGAGCTGCCCGCCGACACCACGGTGTGGTGGACGGTGTGACACTGCCCGCGCCCAGGACCCCCGCGCCCCGCCTCTCCGACATCGCCGGACAGGCGGCGGTCAGCGAGGCGACGGTCAGCCGGGTCCTGAACGGGAAGCAGGGCGTCGCGGACACCACGCGTCAGCGGGTGCTCGCGGCGCTCGACATCCTGGGCTACGAGCGGCCCGTACGGCTGCGGCAGCGCAGCGCCGGACTGATCGGCCTGGTGACGCCCGAACTCACCAACCCGATCTTCCCGGCGTTCGCGCAGTCCGTCGAACAGGTGCTGGCCGGCCACGGCTACACCCCCGTCCTCTGCACCCAGCTGCCGGGCGGGGCCACCGAGGACGAACTCGTCGAGCAGCTCGTGGAGCGGGGCGTCGGCGGCATCGTCTTCCTGTCCGGGCTGCACGCGGACACCTCCGCCGACCCGGGCCGCTACGCCGCGCTCACCGAGCGCGGCGTGCCGTTCGTCCTGATCAACGGCTACAACGAGCGCATCAGCGCCCCGTTCGTCTCGCCCGATGACAACGCTGCCGTACGGATGGCGCTCGGCCATCTCGCCGACCTCGGCCACCGCCGGATCGGCCTGGCCGTCGGCCCGCAGCGCTACGTCCCCTCCCGCCGCAAGCGCGACGGGTTCGTGGAGGCGGCCGTCTCGGTGCTCGGCATGGACCGGTCCGAGGCCGAACTTCTCGTCTGCTCCACGCTGTTCAGCGTCGAGGGCGGCCAGGTGGCGGCGGGCGCCCTGCTGGACGCGGGCTGTACGGGCATCGTCTGCGGCAGCGACCTGATGGCGCTGGGTGTGGTCCGCGCGGCCCGGGGGAGGGGGCTGGACGTGCCCCGTGACGTCTCGGTCGTCGGCTTCGACGACTCACAGCTCATCGCGTTCACCGACCCGCCGCTGACCACCGTGCGCCAGCCCGTGCAGGCGATGGCGGCGGCCGCGGTGGGCGCGCTGCTGGAGGAGATCGGGGGGAGTCCGGTGCAGCGCACCGAGTACGTCTTCCAGCCCGAGCTGGTCGTACGGGGCTCGACGGCGGCGGTGCGCAACGGCTGACCGCGATGCGGCGGACACGTACAGGAGAGGCACCAGGAGTCGGCCCAGGACGGGCCGGCGGGGAGTTGTAGCGACTCCGGGTGCCTCTCTTGTCGTGACCGGTCCGGCCGGCCGGGCGCGTGGGGTCAAACGACGCGAAGTCGCCGGAACCCTCGGCCGGCCGGACCGGAGTCGGATGAAACGTAACAGGCCCGCAATATCTTGCGAAAGACCTTGCAGCGAGAAATCGGGAAGGGATCGGGAGGGAAACCCCGCTGTTTCGCGGATGTGAGCGGGAGATGTCCAAAGGGTTGACCGGTGGAGGGAGGGCTCGTACGGTCTGCTCCGCGGCAAGGTTTGCATTCTTGCAGCAAGAACCTTCAGGAGCCTTGAGGGCATGGCGCGTTGCCGGCTGAGGCTGCACCGTCACCCGCGTTTCCCCCCACCCGCAGGAGGAAAGACATGGCACGCAGATCCCTGTCTGCCGCGCTCGCCCTCGTGGCAGGCGTCGCCGCCGCACTCGTGGTCCCCACCGGATTCGGCACCGCGTCCACCGCCCGGGCCGCCGCCCCGGGCGACAAGGACGTCACCGCCGTGATGTTCGAGTGGAAGTTCGCCTCCATAGCCAAGGCGTGCACGGACACCCTCGGTCCGGCGGGCTACGGCTACGTCCAGGTCTCGCCGCCCCAGGAACACATCCAGGGCGGCCAGTGGTGGACGTCCTACCAGCCCGTCAGCTACCGGATCGCCGGCCGACTCGGCGACCGGGCCGCCTTCGCCGCCATGGTGAACACGTGTCACTCGGCCGGGGTCAAGGTCGTCGCCGACGCCGTCATCAACCACATGTCGGCCGGCGACGGCACCGGCACCGGAGGCTCCGCGTACACCAAGTACGGCTACCCGGGCCTCTACTCCGGCAATGACATGGACGACTGCCGGTCCCGGATCAACGACTACAACGACCGCGGCAACGTCCAGAAATGCGAACTGCTCGGCCTCGCCGACCTGGACACCGGCGAGGACCACGTACGAGGGAAGATCGCCGGCTACCTCGACGACCTGCTCTCGCTCGGCGTCGACGGCTTCCGGATCGACGCGGCCAAGCACATGCCCGCCGCCGACCTCGCCGACATCAAGTCCCGGCTGAGCGCCCCGAACGTCTACTGGAAGCACGAGGCGATCCACGGCGCCGGTGAGGCCGTCTCGCCTTCCGAGTACCTCGGCAGCGGGGACGTCCAGGAGTTCCGGTACGGGCGGAGCCTCAAGCAGGTCTTCCTCAACGAGAACCTCGCCCACCTGAAGAACTTCGGCGAGGGCTGGGGCTTCATGGAGTCCGGGAAGTCCGCCGTCTTCGTCGACAACCACGACACCGAGCGCGGCGGCGACACCCTCAGCTACAAGAACGGCTCCGCCTACACCCTCGCGGGCGTCTTCATGCTGGCCTGGCCCTACGGCTCCCCGGACGTCCACTCCGGCTACGAGTTCACGGACCACGACGCCGGACCGCCGAACGGCGGCCAGGTGAACGCCTGCTACAGCGACGGCTGGAAGTGCCAGCACGCCTGGCGCGAGATCGCCTCCATGGTCGGTTTCCACAACACCGCACGCGGCCAGGCCGTCACGAACTGGTGGGACAACGGCGGCGACCGAATCGCCTTCGGCCGGGGGAACAAGGCGTACGTCGCCATCAACCACGAGGGCTCCCCGCTCACCCGCACCTTCCAGACCTCCCTGCCCGCCGGAGACTACTGCGACGTGCAGTCCGGTAACGGGATCAGCGTCAACGGCTCCGGCCAGTTCACCGCCACCGTCCCGGCCGGCACCGCCGTCGCCCTGCACACCGGCGCCCGGACGTGCGGGGGCGGCGGCACGAACCCCGGCCCGGACCCCGGCAACGGCGCCTCCGGCGCCTCCTTCGGCGTCGACGCCACCACCCAGCCCGGGCAGAACATCCACGTCACCGGCGACCAGGCCGCCCTCGGCGACTGGAACCCGGCGACCGCGCCGAAGCTCGACCCGGCGACGTACCCCGTGTGGAAGCTGGACGTGAGCCTCCCCGCCGGGACCACGTTCGCGTACAAGTACGTCCGCAAGGACGCCGGCGGCAACGTCACCTGGGAGAGCGGCGCCAACCGCACCGCCACCGTCCCGGCCTCCGGCAAGGTCACGCTGACCGCCGACGTGTGGCGGAGCTGATCCCTCCCCCTCAGCGGGCCGGTGGCGTTCGCCACCGGCCCGCTTTCCCACCGATCGACCCCGACCGATCAAGCCGAGGAGCACCCTCCGTGTCCCGAACCACCCTGAGACGATGGGCGGTGACCGCCCTGTGCGCGGCGCTGCTGCCCGTCGTCCCGGCGGCCACCGCCGCCGCGTCCCCCCGGCCGCCCGCGCCGCCCTCGGACGCCAGGCTCGCCCGTGAGGCGGACCGGCACGACCTCACGCGCGAACAGTTCTACTTCGTGCTGCCCGACCGCTTCGCCAACGGCGACACCTCCAACGACCGTGGCGGACTGACCGGTTCGCGCCTGGAGCACGGCTACGACCCCACCGACAAGGGGTTCTACCAGGGCGGCGACCTCAAGGGCCTCACCCGGAAGCTCGACTACATCAAGGGCCTCGGCACCACCGCCATCTGGATGGCGCCGATCTTCAAGAACCGGCCCGTGCAGGGCGTCGGAAAGGACGCCTCGGCGGGCTATCACGGGTACTGGATCACCGACTTCACCCAGGTCGACCCGCACTTCGGCACCAACGCCGACCTGGAGCGGCTGATCGACAAGGCCCACGCCAAAGGCATGAAGGTCTTCTTCGACGTCATCACCAACCACACCGCCGACACCGTGGACTACGCGGAGAAGACCTACGGCTACCGGTCCAAGGGCGCCTTCCCCCACCTCGACGAGGACGGCCGCCCCTTCGACGACCGGGACGGCGTCGAAAAGGTCGACGAGGACTCCTTCCCGTACACCCCGGTGCAGGCCCCGGGCACGGGCGAGAAGGTTCCGTCCTGGCTCAACGACCCCACCATGTACCACAACCGGGGCGACTCGACGTGGGCCGGCGAGTCCAACGAGTACGGCGACTTCTCCGGGCTCGACGACCTGTGGACCGAGCGTCCCGAGGTCGTGAAGGGCATGGAGAAGATCTACCAGAAGTGGGTCCGCGACTTCGACATCGACGGGTTCCGCATCGACACGGTCAAACACGTCGACCTGGACTTCTGGACCCAGTGGGCCACCGCACTCGACGCGTACGCCGCCAAGCGAGGCCGGGACGACTTCTTCATGTTCGGCGAGGTCTACTCCGCCGACACCGAGGTCACCTCGCCCTACGTCACCCGGGGGCGCCTGGATTCCACGCTGGACTTCCCCTTCCAGGACGCCGCCCGGCAGTTCGCCTCCCAGGGCGCGTCCGCCGACCGGCTCGCCTCGGTGTACGGGAACGACTACCGCTACACCACCGACAAGGCCAACGCCTACGAGCAGGTCACCTTCCTCGGCAACCACGACATGGGCCGCATCGGGACCTTCCTCAAGCAGGACAACCCGCAGGCCGACGACGCCGAGCTGCTGAAGCGGGCCCGCCTCGCCAACGAGCTGATGTTCCTCGGCCGGGGCAACCCGGTGATCTACTACGGCGACGAGCAGGGCTTCACCGGAGCCGGCGGCGACAAGGACTCCCGCCAGACCCTCTTCGCCTCGAAGACCGCCGACTACCTCGACGACGACCAGCTCGGCACCGACCGCACCCACGCCTCGGACGCGTACGACACCCGGCACCCGGTCTACCGCTCCATCGCGGCCCTCTCCAGGCTCACCCGGCAGCACCCGGCGCTCCGCGACGGCACCCAGACCGAGCGGTACGCGGAGGGACCGGTCTACGCCACGTCCCGCATCGCGACCCGGCGGCCGTACGAATACCTCGTCGCCTCCAACAACGGCACCAGCCCGAAGGAGGTCCAGCTCGCCACCGAGTCGGCCGGCATGGACTTCCGTACCCTGTACGGCGGCTCCGGCACCGTCCGCAGCGGCAAGGACACGAAGGTCACCGTCACCGTGCCCGCCCTCTCCAGCGTCGTGCTGAAGGCGGACCGGCCCGTGGGTGCTCCGGCGGCCGGGCCCGCGGTCTCGCTCAAGGCCCCGGCCGCCGGCGCCACCGGCACCGTCGAGGTCACCGCCGACGTGGACGGCGGACAGCTCAACCGGGTCGTCTTCGCCGCCCAGGTGGGCAACGGGAAGTGGCAGACCCTCGGCAGCGCCGACCACGCCCCGTACACGGTCACCCAGTACCTCGACGAGACGGTGCGGGCGGGCACCCCGCTGCGCTACAAGGCCGTCGTCGTCGACCGGACGGGCCGCACCTCCAGCGCCCTCGCCTCGACCACCGCCGGTCAGGCCCCGCCGCCCGACAAGCCCGTCGCCGTCGAACGCGACCGGGCCGTCGTCCACTACAGGAGGGCCGACGGCGACTACGACGGCTGGCAGCTGAAGTCCGGCGGGAAGACGGCCGACTTCATCGGGCGGGACGCGTACGGCGCGTTCGCCTGGATCGACCTGGAGAAGGGCACCGCCTCCGTCCCGTACACCGTCGAGAGGAACGGCACGGCCGACGGCCCGCAGCGAACACTCGACCTCGGCGTGACCGGGCAGGTCTGGATCGAGCAGGGCGAGGACGGCCAGACGGCCGAGGCCCCCGAGGCGCCGCCGCAGGACACCGCCAAGGCGGTCCTCAACTACCACCGCCCGGACGGGAACTACGACGGCTGGGGGCTGCACGCCTGGGCCGGGGCCAAGGAGCCCACCGACTGGTCCGAGCCGCTGATGCCCGTGAGGAAGGACGCCTACGGGGTCACCTTCGAGGTACCGCTTCTCGACGGCGCCGCCTCCCTCAGCTACATCCTGCACAAGGGCGACGAGAAGGACCTGCCCGGCGACCAGTCCCTCGACCTCGCCACATACGGCCACGAGGTCTGGATGCTCGGCGGCAAGCCCGGCTACCTGCTCCCGCAGACGGGCGGCGGCGCGGCGCCCGACCTCGGGAAGGCCGAGGCGCAGTGGATCGACGCGAACACCGTCGTCTGGAAGGTGAAGGCCACCGACGCCACCAGCCAGCAACTCGTGTACGCGGAGAAGGGCGGCATCTCCGTCGTCGACGGGGCGCTCTCCGACGAGGGCACGTGGCTGCGGCTCAGCCCGTCCGCGCTCAGCGACGCGCACAAGGCGAAGTTCCCGCACCTCAAGGACTACCCGGCGTTCACCGTGGACGCCCGCGACCGGGACCGCGTCCGCGCGTCCCTGCGCGGCCAGCTCGTCGCCACCCAGCGCGCCGCCAACGGGGCGCTTCTCGCCGCCACCGGCGTACAGACCGCGGGCGTGCTCGACGACCTGTACGGGAAGAGGGCGGCCACCGCCGACCTCGGCCCCGTCTTCCGCGAGTCGAGGCCCACACTCTCCGTGTGGGCCCCCACCGCCCGGACCGTGTCGCTCGAACTCGACGGCCGCACGCACCCGATGAAGCGCGACGACCGCACCGGAGTCTGGTCGGTCACCGGGAAGAAGAACTGGCGGGGCAAGCCCTACCGGTACGCGGTGACCGTCTGGGCCCCCAGCGTCCAGAGGCTGGTCACCAACAAGGTCACCGACCCCTACTCCACCGCCCTCACCGCCGACTCCGCCCGCAGCCTCGTCGTCGACCTCACCGACCCGAAGCTGGCGCCGCGCGGCTGGTCCGGCCTGAAGAAGCCCGCCGCGACCCCGCTGCGGGACGCCCAGATCCAGGAACTGCACGTCCGCGACTTCTCCGTCACGGACCGCACGGCGAAGCACCCCGGCGAGTACCGCGCCTTCACCGACACCCGCTCGAAGGGCATGCGGCACCTCCAGAAGCTCGCCGAATCCGGCACCGGCTACGTGCACCTGCTGCCCGTCTTCGACATCGGGACGATCCCGGAGAAGAAGAAGGACCGGACAAGGCCCGCCTGCGACCTGTCCGTCCTCGCCCCCG
Organism: Streptomyces sp. NPDC091649; assembly: GCF_044756785.1. Classification (NCBI taxonomy): domain Bacteria; kingdom Bacillati; phylum Actinomycetota; class Actinomycetes; order Kitasatosporales; family Streptomycetaceae; genus Streptomyces; species Streptomyces sp. NPDC091649. The sequence continues at coordinate 233,904 of NZ_JBIVTR010000008.1, forward strand.
ACTCCCCGGAGCAGCAGAGCTGCGTGAGCGAGGCCGCCGCCGACGACGCGTTCAACTGGGGCTACGACCCGCTGCACTACACCGTCCCCGAGGGCTCCTACGCCTCCGACCCGGACGGCACGCGGCGCACGGTCGAGTTCCGGCAGATGGTGCAGGGGCTCAACAAGGCCGGGCTGCGCACGGTCATGGACGTGGTCTACAACCACACCGTCGCCTCCGGGCAGGACGACAAGTCGGTCCTCGACAAGATCGTGCCCGGCTACTACCAGCGGCTCCTGGAGGACGGCGCCGTCGCCACCTCCACCTGCTGCGCCAACACCGCGCCCGAGAACACCATGATGGGCAAGCTCGTCGTCGACTCCGTCGTCACCTGGGCGAAGGAGTACAAGGTCGACGGCTTCCGCTTCGACCTGATGGGACACCACCCCAAGGCCAACATCCTCGCCGTGCGCGAGGCCCTGGACGGGCTCACGCCCGCCGAGGACGGCGTCGACGGCAAGAAGATCGTCCTGTACGGGGAGGGCTGGAACTTCGGCGAGATCGCGGACGACGCCCGCTTCGTCCAGGCCACGCAGAAGAACATGGCCGGCACCGGCATCGCCACCTTCTCCGACCGGGCCCGCGACGCCGTGCGCGGCGGCGGCCCCTTCGACGAGGACCCCGGTGTCCAGGGCTTCGCCACCGGCCTCTACACCGACCCCAACTCCTCCCCGGCCAACGGCACCCGCGCCGAGCAGAAGGCCCGGCTGCTGCACTACCAGGACCTGATCAAGGTCGGCCTCACCGGCAACCTCGCCGACTACACCTTCACCGACACCAGCGGGCGCACCGTGAAGGGCTCCGAGGTCGACTACAACGGGGCCCCCGCCGGATACGCGGCCGCACCCGGTGACGCCCTCGCCTACTCCGACGCCCACGACAACGAGACACTCTTCGACGCCCTCGCCTTCAAACTCCCGGCGTCCACCACGGCCGCCGAACGGGCCAGGGCCCAGGTCGTGGCGATGGCCGTCTCCGTCCTCTCCCAGGGCCCCTCGCTCTCCCAGGCGGGTACCGACCGGCTGCGCTCCAAGTCGCTGGACCGCAACTCCTACGACAGCGGCGACTGGTTCAACGCCCTGCACTGGGACTGCCGCGACGGCAACGGCTTCGGCCGGGGCCTCCCGCCCGCCGCCGACAACCGGGACAAGTGGGCGTACGCGAAGCCGCTCCTGGCCGCCACCGGCACCATCGCACCCGCGTGCGCGCAGATCGAAGGCGCCTCCGCCGCCTACCGCGACCTGCTCACCATCCGTACGACCGAGAAGGAGTTCTCCCTGAGCACCGCGGAGCAGGTGCGGTCCGCCCTGTCCTTCCCGCTCTCCGGGACCGACGAGACCCCCGGTGTGATCACCATGCGCCTCGGCGAGCTGGTCGTCGTCCTCAACGCGGCGCCGGCCACCGCGGCCCAGCGGCTCGCGGCCCCGGCGGGGAAGACGTACACCCTGCACCCCGTCCAGGCCGAGGGCGCGGACCTTACCGTCAAACAAGCCAGATACGACACGGAATCGGCCACTTTCACCGTCCCGGGACGCACGGCGGCCGTCTTCACTCTGCGCTGACCTCCGACGGCACTACGGTGACGGCAGACGTCGGCAACGGAGCCGCGACAGCCGTCCTGGTCCACCGGGCCGGTCCCGCTCCCCCCTTCGAGGGGGACGGGGCCGGCCCGGTGTGCGCGGCAGGAGCCCCGCCCGGGGCGGTCGGCTCACCGGCGCGCCCAGCCCCAGCGTGCGGACGGTGATGATGACCAAGGTGGGATACCTTCCCGACGAGACGAGCAGCTTCGTCGGGAGGCGGGCCGAACTGGCCCGGCTGCACACCGCGTTGACCACCCGGCGGATGACCACCCTGATCGGGCCCGGCGGCGTCGGGAAGACCCGGCTCGCGGTCCGGGCCGCCCGCGCCGCCGCCGACCGCTACGAGGACGGCGCCTGGTGGGCCGACCTCTCCCCGCTCTGCGGCGACGGGCTGCTGCTCCCCACCGTCTCCGACGCGGTCGGGCTCGCCGACCACACCCTGCGGATGCCCGTCGAGGCCCTCTGCGAGTGGCTCGGCGACAAACAACTCCTGCTGGTGCTCGACTCCGCCGAACATCTCCGCGGCCCCTGCTCCCATCTGCTGGCCGAGATCCTGACCACCTCATCGGGCCTGACCGTCCTGGTCACCAGCAGGCAACCGCTCGGCACCCGGGGCGAGTACGTCATCGAGGTGCCGCCGTTCCCGGTCGACGGCGCGCCCGACGCCCTCCAGCTCTTCACCGACCGGCTGCGCGCGGCCGACCCCCGGGCCGGCCTGGACGATCCCGGCGACCATGCGGCCGCCACCGAGATCTGCCGTCGCCTCGAAGGCATCCCCCTCGCCATCGAACTGGCCGCCGCGGGCATCGGACGGCACAGCGTGGCCGAACTCGCCGCCCGGATCGGCACCCGTTTGGACGCCCGGAGCGCCGGCTTCGGCACACCCGGCCGGAGCGGCGCCCTCGCCCTCGCCCCCGGGCAGCCCGGAGCGGGCGGAGCCGCCGAGGACCCGGGCACGGCCCGCCTCGATCTCCTCGCCGACGCGTCGGTGTGGCCCCGCCGCCACCGCACCCTGCGCACCGCCATCGGCTGGTCGCACGAGCTGTGCACCCCTCTGGAGCGCCTGCTGTGGGCCCGCCTCACCCCGCTGCGCGGCGATTTCGACGAGGAGGTCGCCCGCGAGGTCTGCGGCGGAGGTCCGCTCACCGCCGACGAGGTGGACCGGGCGCTCCAGGGCCTCGTCGCCCAGTCCGTCGTCCAGCGCGACGGCGACCGCTACCGGATGCTCGACACCCTGCGCGAGTACGGCCGGATGTGGCTCACCGAACTGGGCGAGGCCCGCGCCGCCGCCGACCGGCACGCCGCCGGCTTCCTCGGCCTCGCCCGCCGTGCCCATGCCGGCTGGACGGGACCGGACCAGGTGTCCTGGTACCACCGGGTGTCCGACGCGCATCTCGACCTGTGCGCCGCCCTGGAGCACCTGCTCGTCCACGACATCGCCGGGGCCCAGGAGATGGCGGGCCGGGTCGGCTTCTTCTGGGCCTGCTGCGGGCACCTCTCCGAGGCCCGGAGCTATGCCCAGCGGGCCATGGACGCGGGCCCGGTCGACGGGCCCCACCGGACCAGGCTGCAATGGGTCCTCGGCGTCGCGGCCCTGCTCCAGGGCGACTTCGCCACCGCCGAGAAGTACGGCGCGCTCTGCACGTCCGTCGCCCTGTACGACCGGGACGACGAGGGCATGCTCGGCGCGGCCTACCTCTCCGGCCTCACCCGGCTGATGACGGGGGAGCCCGCCGCCGCCCTGGAGTCGGCCGGGCGGGTGCTGCGGATGACCGAGAGCGTCCCGGCGGACTCGGCCCACCGGCTGCGCTGCCACCTCATCACCGTCTTCGCGCTCACCGCGCTCGGCCGCCTCACCGAGGCCGAGGCGGCGGCCACCGACCTGCGCCGGGCCTGCGAACGCGGCGGCGAACACTGGACCCGCTCCTACGCGGACTACCAGCTCGCCCTGATCGCCCTGCTCCAGGGCCGCCCGGCGGCCTCCGCCGCGCACGCCCGGTCGATGCTCGCGGGCAAGCACCGGCTCCGCGACAGCTTCGGCATCGCGCTCGGCCTGGACGTCCTGGCCGCCGCCATCGCCGCCCAGGGCGCGGGCGCGCAGGCGGCCCGGGTCTACGGCACCGGGCACGCGTACTGGCGCATGGTCGGCCACCCCCAGCGCGGCACGCCCGAGCTGGGGCCGATCCGCGAGCGGTGCGAGCTCCAGGCACGGGCGGCGGCCGGCGACGAGGCGTACCGGCGCGCCTTCGAGCGAGGCCGGTCGGACAACGCGGAGGTCGGCCTGGCCGCGGCACTGCGCACCGAGCTCCAGCTCTGAGGGCGGGCATCCCCAGGCCGTCAGCGAGATCCGGTAGGCCGGTAGGTCCGGTAGATCCGCGCTGAGGGTTTCGCGATGTCCGCGTCTACGGCGGCGACGCCGGTGAGGCACCGCTCGACCGCCGCGGTGTACGACGCGGGCGGGGCGGACCGTCCTCCGTCACGGGCAGGCACTCGGCGAGCAGGTCGACGACGTCGCGCCAGGCTCGCCGAGCGTGCCGGGGGTGGTAGCCGACGCCGGGGACCACGGGGTGGTCGACCGGCGGGTGGTGGAAGGCGTGCAAGGCGCCGCCGTAGACGGTGAGGCGCCAGTCGACGCCCGCGGCCTGCATCTCGGCGGTGAACGCGTCCCGTCGCGCGGGCGGCATGATCGGGTCTCTCGACCCGACCCCGGCCCACACCGGGCAGCGAATGCGCGCCGCCTCGCCCGGTCGGCCCGTGGTGGTCGCGTTGACGGTCGCGATCGCGCGCAGATCGACGCCGCCGCGCCCGAGTTCCAGCGCGACGGCGCCCCCGGTGCCGTAGCCGACGGCGGCGATCCGGTCGGGGTCGGCCCGCGGTTCGGTGCGCAACACGTCGAGCGCCGCTTGGCCGATGTCCCGCATCCGGTCGGGATCAGCGAGCAGCGGCAGGCAGCGGGCCAGCATCTCCTCGGGGTCGCCCAGATAGCGCCCGCCGTGAAGGTCGAAGGCCAGCGCCGTATATCCCAGTTCTGCCAGAGCATCGGCCCGGCGGCGCTCGACGTCGCTGAGGCCCATGCCCTCCGGTCCGAGCAGCACCGCGGGCCGGCGGCCGGCACCGGCCGGGAGCGCGAGGTGTCCGACCATCGTCAAACCGTCGGCCGGATACTCGACCGTCCGCGTCGTCGTCATGAACCGGACTGTAGTGATCGTCGAGCCCGGCCCGGCCGGTGTTCTGCCGTCGGCAGATCAGCGCGGGCGTCCCGCTGGAATACGGCGAGGGCTCACGAGACCCGCCGCTGTCGCGTATCCCGGCCGCACCTCCGACCCGTGCGCCGCGTCCCCGGACTTCCCGCACCGGAACATGGTGAGTAAGGTTAGGCATACCTAAGTAGCCGCTTGGGTTCCGTCGACCCTTTCTGGAGAACCCGGATGCGTCTCTCCCGCCTCCGCGCCACGCGGCCGACCCGCGCCGAGCGCGTCCGGTCGATCCTGACCGTCGCCCACTCCATGACGGTGGTCAGCGACGGCCGGCACGCCGAAGTCCGCCGCCTCGACGGCACGGGCGCGATGGGCCGCATCCACCTGCACGCCCCGGACGGCGGCGGCCACGCACCGAGCGCCCAACGCGTGCCGGCCCGCCTGGAATTCACGGACATCGCCCCCACGTCCGTACGCGACCGGCTGCGCGCCCGCGTCACGGTCACCGGACTGCTGGCCGCCCCGTACGACGACACCGAGCAGAGCACCTGCATGGAGTTCGGACAGGCCGTCCTGGAGGACGCCGAGGGGCGCACCTTCGTCGACCTGGAGGAGCTGGAGGAGGCGGAGCCCGATCCGATCGCCGCGTGCGAGGCGGGCATGCTCACCCATCTCGTGGACGATCACGCCGAACTCGTCCCCCTGCTCCTGCGCCTCGTCCTCCCCCGCCCCGAGCGCGGCATGACGCGGGCCGTGCCGCTGGCGATGGACCGCTACGGGGTGACCCTGCGGCTCGAATACGCCCGCGCCCACCGGGACGTCCGGCTGCCGTTCCCCCGCCCGGTCACCGAGATCGACCAGGCGGGCCCGCAGATCCACGCCCTGCTGGCCGCCGCCCGCCGCGTCTCCCACCGCAACGGCCTGCCGGCCTGATCTCGACCGCGTGCCCCGAGACACCGCCCGCGCTCAGCGCGGCAGACGCTGCGCGGGCACGGCGGGCGCGTCCGGGGCGAACGCGGATAGCCGGGCCAGCAGTTCACCGAAGGGGCCGTCCGCCGGTTCCTCCGACAGCACCCGCAGCACGATGCCGGCCATCTCCTGGTCATGGGCGGCGCTGACCGCGGCGAGCGCCGCGAAGTCGTGCACCAGCTGCACCTCCAGCTCGGCACGCGGAATGCGCCGGCCGTCCAGCCAGATGAGCGCCGTCGACTCGGCGAGCGAGACCCAGGAGCGGACCACCAGCTCCAGCCGCGCGGGCGGTTCGGCCACCCCGAGGTGCGTGATGATCTGCTCGTACGCGGCCTGCCGCACCCCGTCGATCATCGCGTTCGCCGTCGAGGAACCGACCGCGGGCCCGCCGCGCATCAGCGCCGAGAAGCCCGGGCCGTGCTCGTCGACGAAGTCGAAGAACCGCTCCATCGCCCGCAGCAGCCGTGCCCCCAGGGGCCCTTCGAGGGGCTCCAGGAAGCGGGCCGCCAGCTCGTCCGCGGCCCGCCGCAGCGCCGCCTCGTACAGACTCTGCTTCCCGGGGAAGTAGTGGTAGACCAGCGGACGGGAGATCCCCGCGGCCGCGGCGATCTCGTCGATCGACACCTCTTCGGGCGAGCGGCGGCTGAACAAGTCCAGCGCGACGCCGATCAGTTGCCGTCTGCGCTCATCGACGCCCATCCTGCGCCGCACCCCGGTCGTCATGCCGACAGCCTATCCGGGGCGCGCACGGGAAGCCTCCAGGCCCTTTCGCCGGAATCCGGCCCTACAGGTCCAGGACGAGACGCCCGCCCCGGCAGCGCGAGACGCAGATCAGCATCGAGTCGACCCGTTCGTCGTCGGTCAGCAGCTCGTCCCGGTGGTCGATCTCGCCCTCCAGCACCCGCTGTTGGCAGGTCCCGCAGAACCCTTGCTCGCAGGAGTACGCGACGTGGGGCACCGTCGCGCGGACGGCGGCCAGCACCGACTGCCCGGCCCGGACCGGCACCGTGCGCCCGCTGCGCCGCAGCTCCACCTCGAACGCCCCGGAACCCGGCCCCGACACCTCTCCCGTCGTGGCCGAGAACCGCTCCAGGTGCAGAGGGTGCCCCTCGGGGAGTGCGGCGGCGACGGCGGCCATCAGGGGCGCGGGGCCGCAGCAGTAGACCGCCGTGCCCGGGGCGAGACCGGTGAGCGCCCCGGCGACGTCCGGGTGGCCCGCCTCGTCCTGGGCGACGACCGTGACCCGGTCCCCGTCCGCGCCGAGCTTCCCGATCTCCGCCAGGAACGGCATCGAGGCCCTGGACCGGCCCCCGTACAGCAGCCGCCACTCGGCCCCCGACGCGGCCAGCGACCGCAGCATCGGCAGCACCGGGGTGATCCCGATGCCGCCGACGACGAAGACGTGGCCCGGGGCGTCGTCGGCCAGCGGGAAGCGGTTGCGCGGCCCCCGCACCTCGACCTCCAGGCCCACCCGGAGCTGTTCGTGCACCTCCCGAGAACCGCCCCGGCCGTCCGCCACCAGCCGGGCCGCCACCGTGTACGCACCGGTGTCCGCCGGGTCGCCGCACAGCGAGTACTGCCGCACCAGACCGGACGGAAGCACCAGATCCAGATGGGCTCCCGGCTCCCAGGGCGGCAGTCCGGCGCCCTCCAGCCGGAGTTGGACGACACCCTCGGCGACCGCGGTCCGCCCGGTGATCAGCAGCCGGCGGGCCGCCGTCGCCCGCCGCCCGGAGTGGCCCGACACCGGCTCGGGCAGTGCGGGCAGCGGCCACAGCGGTGACCGGGCGATCCGGCGCCTCAGGGCCCGCCGGGCGAGCAGGGCGGCGCCGGAGACCAGCACGACGGTACGCAGACGGGGCAGCGCCATGGTTCAGGACCCTCCGGTCGTGGCGGCCTCGGCGGCGAGGGCGGCGGGGGAGCGGGTCAGATAGTCGACGGCCTGGGCCGTACTGCCCTCCTGCGAGGGGTGGTAGGACCGGCTGAGATAGCTGGGGACGGACCGCAGGATCGCGCCCGTGCTGGGCAGTGTGCCCTGCCTCCCGCTCGCGTGGAACGCCTTGAGGGAGGCCCTCCCGCCCAGCAGCGTGGGGTCCCTCTCCATGAAGAACCGGATGCCGCGCTGCCAGAGGAACACCAGCGCGGAGAACGCCGCCGCCCAGGTGCGCACCCGCCGCCGGTAGCCGCCGTCCACGTGCATGAAGACGTCGAAGGCCACCGACCGGTGCTCGACCTCCTCCGCCCCGTGCCAGCGCAGCAGGTCCAGCATGGTCGGGTCCGCGCCCCGGCGGTCCAGCGCCTCGGCGTTGAGTATCCAGTCGCCGAGGAACGCCGTGTAGTGCTCGATCGCCGCGATCGTCGCCACCCGCTCCATCAGCCACCACTTCGACGCCCGCCCCGGCGGCAGCGTCCGGTCCCCGAGCAGCTTCTCGAAGAACCAGTCGACCTGCGCGGTGTACGGGGTCGGGTCGAGGCCCAACTCCCGCAGACGCGGCAGCACATCGTCGTGCGCCTGCGAGTGAACGGCCTCCTGCCCGATGAACCCGATGACGTCCTCGCGCAGCCGGTCGTCGTGTATGTACGGGAGTATCTGCCGGTACACGTGGATGAACCAGCGTTCCCCGGCCGGGAGCAGCAGGTGGAGCACGTTGATCGTGTGCGTCGTGAACGGGTCGCCGGGCACCCAGTGCAGGGGAGTGTTCTCCCAGGCGAAGGAAACCTTGCGGGCCTTGAGGGGCGTCCGCTCCGACGCGACCGCCGCTGGCTGCGTGTTAGACATGGCGTCAATGTACTGACGGGTACGCGGGGGGACCAGAGGCGTGCGGGGATTTCCCGCCGAGGCGGTCCTGATCGGCGGTCCGGCGGCCCGACGCGCCCCGCCGGGTCTCAGGCGAAGGCGGCCAAGGGGGCGCGGCGACCGGTGCTCCGGTGAGCCGGCCGGCCGGGATCGGCAGGGCGTCAGCCGTGGTCCAGATACGCCAGCACCGCCAGCACCCGGCGGTTGTCGTCGTCCGACGGGGGCAGGTCGAGCTTGCCGAAGATGTTCGACGTGTGCTTGGCCACCGCCCGTTCCGTGATCACCAGTTGCGAGGCGATGGCGGCGTTCGAGCGGCCCTGGGCCACCAGCTCCATCACCTCCCGCTCGCGCGGGGTGAGCCCGCCCATCGGCGCGTCCTGCGAACGGCGCGACAGGAGCTGGGAGATGACCTGCGGGTCCATCGCCGTACCGCCGGCCGCCACCCGTCGTACCGCGTCGATGAACTGGTCCGCGTCGAAGACCCGGTCCTTCAGCAGGTAGCCGATGCCGCCGTTGCCGTCCGCCAGCAACTCCCGTGCGTACAACTGCTCCACGTGCTGCGAGAGCACCAGCACCGGGAGTCCGGGCCGGGCCCGGCGGGCGGCCAGGGCGCACTGGAGGCCCTCGTCCGTCTGGGATGGCGGGAGCCGGACGTCGACGACGGCGACGTCCGGCTCCAACTCGGCCAGAGCCTTCGTCAGTTCGGGCCCGGTCTCCACAGCCGCGGCGATCTCGAAGTCGTACGCCTCCAGCATGCGCACCAGTCCGTCGCGCAGCAGGAAGAGATCTTCGGCTAGGACAACTCGCAAGGAATCTCCATGGTCACCATGGTGGGACCGCCCGCGGGACTGCTGACGGCCAGTACGCCGTCGAATGTACCCAGTCGCCGTTCGATCCCGCTCAGGCCCGAGCCCGATCCGATCACCGCACCGCCCTTGCCGTCGTCCGTCACGGAGATCCGGAGCATTCCCTCCGCGTGGTACAGGTCCACCTGGATCCGATCGGCCTCCGCGTGCTTCACCGTGTTCGTCAGGGCCTCGCTGACCGCGAAGTACGCCGCCGACTCCACCGGGGCCTCCGCCCGCCCCTCCAGCTCCACCGTCACCTCGGAGGCGACCGGCAGCCGCAGGGCCAGCGCCCGGACCGCGTCGCCGAGGCCCCGCTCCGCGAGGACCGGCGGGTGGATGCCCCGGACCAGATCGCGGAGCTCGGTCAGCGCCTCCGCCGACGACTCCCGGGCCATCGCCAGCATCTTCTTCGCCTGCGCCGGGTCCTTCTCGATCAGCGCCTCGATCGTGCCGAGGTTCATGCCCATCGCCACCAGCCGGGCCTGCGCCCCGTCGTGCAGGTCGCGCTCGATGCGGCGCAGCTCGGAGGCGGCGGTGTCCACGGCCTCGTGCCGGGTCTCGGTGAGCCGCTCGACGCGCTGCGCCAGCTCCTGGTCCTGGATGGGGGCGAGCAGCGTACGGGCGAGCAGGAAGTGCGCACGCAGGATCGGCCCGGAGGCCCGCATTCCGAGGTGGAAGAGCACGATGCCCAGCGCCAGGGCCGCGAATCCCGTCGCCTGGCTGTCCACCGGCACGAACCCGTACCAGTACGGATCGTCCCGGAACACCCGCCACAGGCCGGCCGCCAGGACGAGTCCCTCTACCGGATAGATCATCAGGGCCGCCGCGAGGACCGCCAGGACCGTTCCGACCGTCATGTCCATCAGCAGCCACAGCAGGTCCCGCCAGGTCGCCGGGTCCTTCAGCAGCACCGTCGTGCGCTCCACCTGACCGGTGACGCCCGGCCGCAGATCCTTCGGGAACGGCCGGTACGGGACCGGAATCCGTACGTCCGACCAGGTCACCGCCCACAGCCGCCGCTGGTTCGCGTGCTTGCGGACCGCGTCCAGCACCACCGGAGTGGTGAACACGCCGATGCCCAACAGGATGAAGGCGATCGAGAGCACCGCCAGCACGAACAGAGTGATGGACGCCGCCAGACCGGCCACCGACAGGAACAGCCCCCGCCCCGCCGCCAGCATCGACGACCGTAGTCGCCCCGAGAACACCTTCATCGCGGGTCTCTCCCCCCTCATCGGAGCCGGGCGGGCCCCGGTCCGCAGCCAGTCTCACCCGGGCCCACCCCGCCGCGTCAGCCGGTCCGCCACCCGGAGGGGGTGTACCTGGCACCACCCCCGCACCCCCGCCCCGGACCTCCACGACCGGGGGCTTCGACGGCTGGGGTGGACCGTGTGCCACTCCTAGATTCGAAGCGTCCCGAAGTACTTACCCGACGCTTACCTCTGGGGGAGAGACCGCATGAGGCGCAACCTCGCCGCACGCATCGGTGTGTGGAGCACACATCATCGCAAGACGGCCGTTCTCGGCTGGCTGCTCTTCGTCGTGCTCGCCGCCGGCGTCGGCGGCGCCACCGGCATGGTCGAGATGACCAACGCGGAGAACGGCGCCGGCGAGTCCGCCCGCGCCGAGCAGATCCTCCTCGACGCCGGACTCGACAAGCCCGCGGGCGAACTGGTCATGGTCTCCGCCACCGCCGCGGGCGACTGGAAGCCGGCAGCCGAAGCCCTCGCCGACGCCGTACGGGAGACCGGCGCGACGCGGAACCTCGCCCCGCCCGTCGTCTCCGAGGACGGCAGGAACGCCCTGATCGCCTTCGAGATGAAGGGCGATGCCGCCACCTCGCCCGACCGGGTCCAGCCCGTCCTGGACGCGGTCGCCGCCGTGGGAGAGGACCACCCGGACACCGAGATCCACCAGTTCGGCGAGGCGAGTGCGGGCAAGTGGCTCGGCGACCTGCTGGCCGAGGACTTCAAGAAGGCCGAGTTCACCGCCGTACCGCTGGCCCTCGGTATCCTCCTCGTCGCCTTCGGTGCGGTGGTCGCCGCCCTGCTCCCGGTCGGGCTGGCCCTCACCGCCTGCCTGGCCGCCTTCGGTCTCCTCTCGGTCGCCAGCCACCAGCTGCACCTGTTCCAGACCACGTACTCCGTGATGTTCCTGATGGGCTTCGCCGTCGGCGTCGACTACTGCCTCTTCTACCTTCGCCGCGAACGCGACGAACGCGCCGCCGGCCGGGACGCGGAGACCGCCCTGCGTATCGCGGCGGCCACCAGCGGCCGGGCGGTGCTCGTCTCCGGCGTCACCGTGATGGTCGCGATGGGCGGCATGTTCCTCTCCGGGCTCCTGCTGTTCAAGGGCTTCGCGCTCGCCACGATCATCGTCGTGTTCATCGCCATGCTCGGCTCCGTCACCGTCCTGCCCGCCCTGCTCTCCTGGCTCGGCGACCGGATCGACGCGGGCCGCATCCCGCTGCTGAACCGCCGCGCCAAGCACGGCCAGGCCGGCAGCGGCCGCATCGTCGGCCGGGTCCTGGGCCCCGTCCTCGCCCGGCCCCGCACCTTCGCCGTCGCCGCCGTCGTGCTGCTGCTCGCCCTCGCCGCGCCCGCGGTCGGCATGAAGACCGAATCCCTCGGTCTGGAGAAGCAGTTCGGCTCCGACTCGCAGCTCTCCATCTCCTACAGCCGCATCACCGAGAGTTTCCCCGGCGGCCCCGCCCCCGCCCTCGTCGTCGTCACCGCGCCCGACATCGCCGCCCCGGAGGTCACCGAGGCCCTCGACGGCTTCGAGGGCGTCACCGTCCACCGCGCGGAGAACGTCGCCGAGATCGAGATACCCCTCCCCGACGGCACCGCCGACCTCACCGAACTGCGCGAGAGGACCCTGCCCGCCGCGTTCGACGGCTCCGGGGCGAAGGCCCACGTCACCGGGGAGACCGCCGGGTCGGTCGACTTCAACGACCAGCTGCGGCGCGGCATCGCCCCCGTCTTCCTCTTCATCACGGCGGTCACCTTCCTGCTGATGCTGTTCTGCTTCCGCAGCTACGTCATCGCCGTGACGTCCATCGCCCTCAACCTCCTCTCGGTGGCCGCCTCCTACGGGGTGATGACCGCCGTCTTCCAGCACGGCTGGGGCGCCTCGCTCATCGGCTCGGAGGGGGTCGGCGCGATCGAGGCGTGGATGCCGCTGTTCGTCCTCGTCGTCCTGTTCGGCCTGTCCATGGACTACCACGTGTTCGTCGTCTCCCGGATCCGCGAGGCGCGCGGCGGCGGCCTGGACAACCGGGCCGCGATCGAGACCGGCATCCGCCGCACGGCCGGGGCGGTCACCGGAGCGGCGGCCATCATGGTCGCGGTGTTCGCGGTGTTCGGGACCCTGTCCATGCAGGACATGCAGCAGATGGGCGTCGGCCTCGCCGTCGCGGTGCTGCTGGACGCCACCGTCGTACGGATGGTGCTGCTGCCCTCCGTGATGCTGCTCCTGGGTGAGCGCAACTGGCGCGTCCCGCGCGTGCTTTCACGTCTGCCGAGCCTGGAGGGCGAGGACCTGGACGGGTACGGCGAGCCGGTCGGCCCGGTGAGCACGCGGGCCCCGGCCCCCGCGGGGCGGCAGGTTTGAGCCACCCGGCGGCCCCGGACCGCGGTGAGGGGAAACCGTGGTCCGGGGCCGCCGGACGTTCGCCGTCAACCGGACGGTCGCGGCACGTACGTGTACCCCACCCGGCGCACCGTCCGGATCGAACCGCGGTACTCCGCACCGAGCTTGCGGCGCAGCCGGGCGATATGGACGTCGACGGTGCGCCCGTCGCCCACGTGCCCGTAACCCCACACCGTGCTCACCAACCGGTCGCGGGTGTGCACCTGGTGCGGGTGCGCCACCAGGTGGGCCAGCAGCTCGAACTCCAGGTACGTGAGGTCGAGGGCGACGCCGTCGACCGATGCCGTACGCCGGCCGGCGTCGATGCGGACCGGGCCGCCGGAAGCCTCCTCGGCCTCCTCCTCGCCGACGGCCGCACGCGGGTCGAACGGGGGGCCGACGGGCCGCTGCTCGGCGGCGGCGTCCCCCGCGAGCGCCGGCTGCCCGCCGGCCGGCACGAGCACCAGGTAGCCGACCATCGGCGGCATGCCGGGCAGGTCGGGCAGGGTGTGCGGTGGGGCCGGCAGCCAGGTGGCCCCGGGCGGGAGGAAGCCGGCCACGCCGGCCGGCCCGGCGGCCTCGTCGCGGTCGCCCGCGCGCAGCCGGTGCCGGCTCGGGTGGGCGGCGGGGGAGAGGCCGGTGGGCTGCGCGGCCGGGGCGGCCGGAAAGGCACGGGTGTTCGCCATGGGGGTCAGCTCTTTCGCGCGAGGAGTCGTCAGGGACGGACTTGCTTCGTACGCGCGGACCGAACGCCGGGGTGAGCGGCTTCAGTGGGCCCGCGCGTTCCACGCGCGGCGACACACCCGGTCGAAATCATGGTGCTGACGGGAAGGCCAGAACGGTTCGAGGTCGCTGCGACCCGACGCGGTGTGCTGGTAGCCGACCATGGGCCCATTGAAGCAGACGATCGCGGTGGTGCGTCAGACGCCTCTCACCCGTCGGAACGGACCCTTCGTACTGCGTTCCTCGCCTCCAGCCGACACCGCACACGCGGGAGGGGCCCGCCGGCGAACCGGCGGGCCCCTCTGTGCGTGACCGGCGTCGGGGTCAGACCTGGCCGGCCTTCTCCAGCGCGGTGCAGCACGTGTCCACGATCAGCCGCGTGACGACGTACGGGTCGACGTTGGCGTTCGGGCGGCGGTCCTCGATGTAGCCCTTCCGGTCCTGCTCGACCTGCCACGGGATACGGACCGAGGCACCGCGGTCCGAGACGCCGTAGTGGTACTCGTTCCACGGGGCGGTCTCGTGCAGGCCGGTGAGCCGGTCGTCGATGCCCGCGCCGTAGTTCTTCACGTGGTCCATCGGCTTGGAGCCCTCACCCAGCGACTCGCACGCGGTGATGATCGCGTCGTAGCCCTCGCGCATCGCCCCGGTGGAGAAGTTGGTGTGCGCCCCCGCGCCGTTCCAGTCGCCCTTGACCGGCTTCGGGTCCAGCGTCGCGGAGACGTCGAAGTCCTCGGCGGTGCGGTAGAGCAGCCAGCGGGCCACCCACAGCTGGTCGGAGACCTCCAGCGGCGACAGCGGGCCCACCTGGAACTCCCACTGGCCGGGCATGACCTCGGCGTTGATGCCGGAGATGCCGAGACCTGCCGCCAGGCAGTTGTCGAGGTGCTTCTCCACGATGTCGCGGCCGAAGATCTCGTCCGCCCCGACACCGCAGTAGTAGCCGCCCTGCGCGGCCGGGAAGCCGCCCTCGGGGAAGCCGAGCGGCCGGTGGCCGTCGAAGAAGGTGTACTCCTGCTCGATGCCGAAGACCGGGGCCTGGCCCGCGAACCGCTCGGCGACCGGACGCAGCGCGGCACGGGTGTTGGACTCGTGCGGCGTCATGTCGATGTCGAAGACCTCGCACAGCACGAGGATGTCCGTGCCGCCGCGGATCGGGTCCGGACAGGTGAAGACGGGCTTCAGCACCCGGTCGGACGCGTGGCCCTCGGCCTGGTTGGTGCTGGAGCCGTCGAATCCCCAGACGGGCAGTTCCGCCACGTCCCCCGACGGCGTACCGTCCATGATCTTCGTCTTGGAGCGCAGCTTGGCGGTCGGCTCGGTGCCGTCGATCCAGATGTACTCAGCCTTGAACGTCACGGACGCCATCCTTTGCGGGTGCAGCGGTCTATGCGGCGCAGCTTGGCAAGACCCGATTTCCCGTCCGTTGCCCGGATGTGAACCCCGTGTTACCGGGGTTTCCCGTGTGGGCCGAGTGTCTCGACCGGTCGGACACCGCCCTTGAGCAGGGCCGAGAACCCGGCCGCGCGCAGCCGCCGCACCAGCTCCTCCCGGCTCGACCCCAGCGCGGCGGCCGCCCGGTCCAGCCGCCAGTCGGCCCCGGCCAGGGTCCGCAGCAGATGGCCCCGGCGGACCTGGGCGTCGGAGAGCCGGAACGTCTTGAGGTAGGCGACCCGCCCCTTGTGGTCGGTGATCGCCTCCCCGATGTGCTGCCCGCCGGTGTCCCGGACGAACGGCGGCAGGAAACGCCACAGGGTGAACGACTCCATCCGGTACGCCCGGTCGAACGCGTACGAGCTGTCCAGCAGCTCCCGTGCGAACAGGGTGTCGTGCGCCTCCTCCCACGCCCGCTCCCGAGCCCGCGCGGCCGCCCTCAGCCCACCGAGGTCACGGATACGCTCCTCGCCCCCGATCCGCACCGGGGTCTCCGCCACCGGAGCCCCGTACAGCGCGTACTGGTGCACCAGCTCCCCGTAGAGGTCCTCCACCAGCGAGGCGTGCAGGAGCCGGTAGTCGTCCGGGTGCGGGACGACGAAGGCCGCGGCGAGCGCGTCGGAGGCGTACACGATCACGCCGCACTGGCCCGGGTGGATCTCGAAGATCCGCAGCGCGTCCCCGAGCCCGCGCACCGAACGCCCGAGGTAGGCGTCCTCGGCGCGCGGCGAGAGCCCGTCGCGCAGGGCCGTGCGCGACCACTCCTCCCAGGCGGTCGACGGCCCGCCGAAGTGCAGGGCGAGACAGCCCTCCAGCGCCAGGTGCAGCGGCAGGAACCGCAGCCGGTCACCGGGCCTCCGCCCGGCCGTCCGGCGGTGCGGCACCGGCGGCAGCGCGACGGCCCTGAGCGCGTCGCTCCCGCCGAACTGGGTGCCGTACGCGGCCGACCGCCGTCCCGCCCCCGGGGCCGTGCCCTCCCCGCCCGACCAGTCGGCGACCAGACCGTGCGGAATGTACGAGACGTGACGGGCCAAGGGCCCGAGCTCGACGACCCCCGCACCGAGGCCCTCGTACACCTCGCGGTGCAGCCGCAGCCCCTCCACCGGCGCCTCGCGGACCAGGGGGACGAGCCGGACCCCGCCCCACAGCTGCGCGGGCCGGGCGGTCAGCCCGGTCAGGTCCAGCCGGTTCACGACGCCGCCCCTTCCTCTTCGCCCTCTCCGGTGAACCGGGCCACCCGCCGGTCCAGATACGCGTACAGCTCCGCCGGCCCGGTGCGCCCCTCCGCGAACCGGGCGATCTCCACCAGGGCGGGCAGGTCCTCCGCGTCCCGGATCCCGGCCGTCGCCACCCCCGCCGCCAGCCGCCGCACGTCGAAACCCTCCGCGTCGTATACGGGGTTGACGTGCACCACCGCCGTCCGCCGCGCCGGATCCAGCCGCCGCCGCCACACCCGCAACACCTCGGCCGCCAGGCCCGCCGGAGCGTTGTCCCAGCCGTCCGAGACGACCAGCAGCCGGTCCGGGGCCGCGCCACCCGGCCCCGGCTCCAGCGCGTCCAGGATCCGCATCCCCAGCGGGGTCGGCCCCCACGGGCGTACGAGCAGCGCGTCGCCCGCGCCCGAGGTCCACAGCCCCCGGTACGCACCGGGCGCGGCGAGCGCCTCCAGCAGGTGGTGGCAGGCCAGCGCCACGGCGAGCGGCCGCCGCCGCTTCTGCCCCGAGCCGGACGAGGAGAAGCTGTCGTCCAGCACCGCGTGCACCCGCCCCCAGCCCCCCGCGTGCCCGCCCGCCGCCCGGCGGGCCGCCGCGCGCAGGGCGCCGGTCAGCTCGGGGCGGCGCGCGGCCCGCCGCTCGAAATCCAGCGACAGTACGTAGAGGGCGAGCCGGGTCAGCGGCATCCCGGTCAGGTCCACCTCGGCCGCCGGGGCGTCCCGACGCCCGACCGCCGCCCGCTGCTCCTGGGTACGCAGCCGCTCCAGCCGGGTCATCCGGGGCGCGGCCCGCTCCAGGAGCACCTCGCGCTTCATCCCGTGCCGGGCGGCGAACCCCTCCGCCACCGTGAACGGCAGCTCGGCGACGGCTCCCCGCTCGTAGTGCGCGCGCCGCCAGGCGTCCAGCAGCCGGTGCTCGTAGCGCGGCGACCGCCCGGGCCGGAACAGGAACGCTCCGACCTCGGCGAGCGGCTCGGCCCCGTCCGGGCAGGGCAGGTGGATGTGCCGGACGGCCCTCTTCAGCCCGGCCCGGTACTTCACCGCGTCATGGCCCAGGTCCGGCCGGGCCGCGAGCCAGTCCCGCATGATCGCCCGGGTGCGCCGGTTGTTGACCTTGCTCCGGCGCAGCTCGCCGAAGAGACGGTAGACGCGCGGCGGCGGCAGCAGCGCCAGCCGGGCCGCGATGAGCCGCCCCTCGGTGCGCCGCTCCTGGGGGCCGGCCTCGCCCGCCGTCTCCAGCAGCCGGCGCACGATGAGGGCCGCGTTGTGGTGGTTGATGTCCAGAGCGAGCGAAGCCGCGTACACCCGGCGGTAGTTGACCCGTACATAGGTGTGCAGGAAGTCCAGGGACAGCTGCTGGTCGGCGGCGCCCGAGCGGAACTCGCGCTGTCCGGTCGCGGTGATCGCCGCGTTCACGAAGAGCAGGACGTCCTCGGCGGCGACGAGGTCGGCGACGGTCTCGGACGCTCGTACGGACTCGGGCGCGTTCATGGGATTCCCCCGGGAGAAGCAGAGAGGCCGGCCGGGGAATGGAGGCGCGAACAACGAAATCATCGCTTCACAGGCACGTCTCGGAAGTCGCGCCGGAGTCCCGCGGCCGGCCCCGGCAACCTAACGGGACAGGGCCGCGCCGCGCCACCGCATTCGGCGCCCGGCGGCTTCGCGCGCGAGCGGGCCGCCCCTCACTGTTCGGACGGCGGACTCCTCCGGCCCCCTGCACAGCCGGTCGGAGCACCCGGCACACTGGCCCCATGACGACAGCCGACCGAACCACCGCCCCCCTGCGCATCGGCCTCCTCGGCACCGGCCCCTGGGCGCGGAACACCCACGCCCCCGCGCTCGCCGCCCACCCGGGAGTGGAGCTGAGCGGGGTGTGGGGCCGCCGTGCCGAGGCGGCGGACGCCCTCGCCGCCGTGCACGGCGCCCCCGCGCACACCGGTGAGGAGGGCGTCGACGCGCTCCTGGAGGCGAGCGACGCGGTGGCCTTCGCGCTGCCGCCGGACGTCCAGGCCCCCCTCGCGGTCCGGGCGGCGGAGGCGGGCTGCCATCTCCTGATGGACAAGCCGGTCGCCACGACGGTCGAGGCGGCCCGCGCGGTCACCGGGGCCGCGGAGAAGGCAGGGGTGGCGTCCGTCGTCTTCTGCACCCTTCGCTTCGCCCCCCGGACGTCGGCGTGGATCGCCGAACAGGCCGCGATCGGCGGCTGGTTCACCGCCCGCGCCCAGTGGCTCGGCTCGCTCTACGCCACCGGTTCCAGCAGCGAGTACGCCGACTCGCCCTGGCGCCGCGAGAAGGGCGGCCTGTGGGACGTCGGCCCGCACGCGCTCTCCGTGCTGATCCCGGTCCTGGGCGACGTCGAGCACCTGACCGCCGTCCGGGGACCGGCCGACACCACGCACCTGGTCCTGCGCCACGCCTCCGGCGCGTCCAGCACCGTGACCCTCGGGCTGAGCGCCCCGCCCGGCGCGGCGGGCGTCGAGATCGAGTTCCGGGGCGAGCGGGGCACGGCGTCCATCCCCGGCTGGGACGGCGCGGAGAGCGCCTTCCAGGGTGCGGTGGACGCCCTGGCCGAAGCGGTACGCACGGGAGTGCCGCACGCCTGCGACGCGCGCTTCGGCCTCCACCTCACGGAGCTTCTGGTGGAGGCGGAGACACAGGCCGGATGAGCCTGCCCGGAGCGGGGGGCGCCGGACCCCGGCCCTACCCCGGGGGCAGCGCGCGGCACAGGGCTTCCAGCGCCTGGGGGTAGGCCCGTTCGGTGGGCGTCGCGTAGCCCACCACGAGCCCGTCCCGGGCGACGGCGCCCCCCTCCCGTGCCGCCGCCGGATGCAGGTAGTCGGACAGGCCCTCCACCGCCAGTCCCTGCCAGGCCGCCGCCCGGACCACCGAACGCTCCGTGCCGGGCGGCAGTTCCAGGACCGCGTGCAGCCCGGCCGCGATCCCGGTGACCCGGACGTGCGGGGCCCGCCGCTCCAGAGCCGCCACCAGCTGGTCCCGGCGGCGGCGGTGACGCTGCCGCATCCGTCGGACCCGCCGGTCGTACGCCCCCGACTCGACGAAGTCCGCGAGTGTCAGCTGCTCGGTGGCGCTGGAGAACTGCTCGCGCTCGCCCTTCGCCGCGACGACGGGGCCCACCAGCCGCTGGGGCAGCACCATCCAGCCGATCCGCAGGGCGGGGGAGAGGCTCTTGCTCACCGAGCCCAGCAGCACCACATGCTCCGGATCAAGTCCCTGGACGGCCCCCACGGGCTGCCGGTCGTAGCGGAACTCCCCGTCGTAGTCGTCCTCGACGACGAGCCCGCCGGTGGCCCGGGCCCAGTCGACGACGGCCGCCCGCCGCCCGGGGTGCAGCGGCCCGCCGGTGGGGAACTGGTGGGCGGGCGTGAGCAGGACGGCACGGTCGCGGCGGGTCAGCCCGTCGACCCGGGCGCCGTCCGGGTCCACGCCCAGCGGCCGGGTGCCGACCCCGTGGGAGGCGAGCAGCTCGCGGTGGAACGGCAGGCCGTACTCCTCCGCCGCCCAGGGGCCCCCGACCACCTCCGCGAGCAGCCGCAGCCCGTGCGCGGCCCCCGAACACACGACGATGCGCTCCGGCGCCGCCCGTACTCCGCGCACCCGGGCCAGATAGCCGGCCAGCGCCCGCCGCAGTTCGGGCCGCCCGTGCGGATCACCCGGCCCGAACGCGTCGTCGGGGGCGGCGGCGAGCGCGCGGCGCGCCGAGGCCAGCCAGGCGGTGCGCGGGAAGACCGAGGGGTCCGGCTGCCCCTGCACCAGGTCGTGGACCGGGCGGACGGCGCGCTCGGGGGTGCGCGGCCGGTGGGCGGGGGTGACGGGGGCGGCCCGCTCGGCCACCCGGGTCCCCGAGCCCTGGCGGGCGGCGAGCCAGCCTTCCGCGACCAGCTCCGCGTAGGCGTCGGCGACGGTGTTGCGGGCGAGGCCGAGGTCGGCGGCGAGGGAGCGGTAGGGCGGCAGCCGCGTGCCCGGGGCGAGCCGCCCGCTGCGCACGGCCTCGCGCAGCGCGGCCATCAGCAGCGCCCGGCGGTTGCCCGTGCCGGAGAGTTCCAGAGGCAGGTCGCTGCCCAGGATCTCCGCGGAATTGACCCACGAATCCGTCATGGAAATGCACCCCGTACCCAGTCGCCTGTCGTTCTAGATTCGTACCCATGACGACGACCGAGATCAAGACGAACGACCGCGCCGCCTCCCCCGCCACCACCGTCCGGCGCAACGGGGGCGGCCGCCGGATCGACTTCGCGAAGAGTGCCCCGAAGGTCTTCCGGGCCGTGATCGGCCTGGACGCCGCCGCCCGCGCGGGGCTGGACCCGACGCTGGTCGAACTGGTCCAGATCCGCGCCTCCCACCTGAACCGGTGCGCGTACTGCCTGCACATGCACACCACGGACGCGCGCAAGGCGGGCGAGAGCGAGGAGCGCATGCACATGGTCGCGGTGTGGCAGGAAGCGGAGCACTTCTTCACGGACGGGGAACGGGCCGCACTGGCCCTGACGGACGCGGTCACGCGGATCGGGGACGCCGGGGTGCCGGACGAGGTCTACGACCGGGCCGCGGCCCACTTCGAGGAGGAGGAGCTGGCCCACCTGCTGGCCCTGATCCTCACGATCAACACCTGGAACCGCATCGCCCTGTCCACCGCCAAGCGCGCGGGCACGGACGAACGCTGAATCCCGTCCGGAGCCGGTTCGGCGCCGGGGGCGACTGCCGGCCGGCGCCGGGCGGGGCGGGCGCCGGGACCGCGCCGCAAGAGGCATCGTCCAGGCGGGGCGGCCGGGCAGGGCGGATGACGGCCCCGGCTACCGTCCCAACGCGTTCCGTACCGCTTCCTCACTCCGCGCCACCACGGCCGTGCCGTCCTCGGCGGTGATGATCGGCCGCTGGATCAGCTGTGGGTGCTCGGACAGCGCGGCGATCCACCTCCCGCGCGAACCGGCCTCCCGCGGCCACTCCTTGAGACCCAGCTCCTTCGCCGCCGACTCCCGCGTCCGCGTGATGTCCCACGGTTCGAGACCGAGCCGGTCCAGCACGGCCCGGATCTCCTCGGGCGAGGGCACGTCCTCCAGGTAGCGGCGGACGGTGTAGTCGGCCCCCTCCGCGTCGAGCAGGGTGAGGGCGCTGCGGCACTTGGAACAGGCCGGGTTGATCCAGATCTCCATGGGGCCGAGGTTACGCGAGGGACTGCCGAAAGGGCCTCTGGCCAGGGGTGATTGTCAGTGGTCGGCAGTAAAATGGAGGGAGTTCGTGAGGGTTCCACCACGCTGCCAGGAGGATGCCGATGGCCGTTGCCGCAGTCACGACCGAGCCGCTCGACCGACAGCTCCCGATGCCCTTCCACTCGCCGCTCCCCGGGCCGCCGCCGAAGAAGCGGCTGCCCGCGGGCCGTCCCCGCGAGTGGTACGTCTCCCACAACCGCCGCCTCAAGGCCATGCGCCTGGCCATCGCCCTGCTCGACAGCGGGGTCTACCAGCCCTCCAGCGCGCGCAACCACCGGATACGGCTCGCCGCGGAGCGCCTGGGCATCCACCGGCCGTCCGACACCACCTGCCGGATGGTCCGCGCCCTGATCCGCTACGGCCGCTGACCGGACCGACCCGAGCCGGCCATCGACCGCACCGCGCCCCCGGCCGGCTCGCCCGGCCGGGGGCGCGGGCACACGACGCCGCTGCCCCCGCCCCGGGCGGGACAGGGCCGGTGCCGGCGGCCAGACCGACCGGCCGGCCCGGTCACGGACGGCACCGGCCCCGGGGCGTCGTCCGCCACCGACCACGGCCGGGGCAGCGTCACGTCCGGACAACTGAGCGGTCCTCGTCCGAAAACGCGTCGAACGCCGCACCGATCCCCTCTAGGGTGTCCGGGTGACCACCCAGGTGATCGTGCTGAACGGCGGGTCCAGCTCCGGCAAGTCCGGCATCGTCCGCTGCCTCCAGGCGGAACTGCCAGGCCCCTGGCTCGCCGCCGCGATCGACGCCTTCGTCGATGCGCTGCCCGCGTCCCTGCGCACCTCGGACGCGGGCATCGCATTCGCCGAGGACGGCGGCGTGGCCGTCGGGCCGGAGTTCCGGAGACTGGAGGCGGCCTGGCGCGAGGGCGTCGCCGCGATGGTCCGGGCGGGCGCCCGGGTCATCGTCGACGACGTGTTCCTCGGCGGCCCCGCCTCCCAGGAACCGTGGCGGAAGGCGCTGGCGGGACTGGACGTGCTGTGGGTCGGGGTCCGCTGCGAGAGCGCGGTGGCCGAGGCCCGCGAGACCGCCCGCGGGGACCGTCCCCGGGGCATGGCCGCAGCACAGGCGGAGACGGTCCAACGGGGTGTGGTGTACGACCTGGAGGTGGACACCACGCACACGGAGTCCCTGGACTGCGCACGAACCATCGCCGCCGGACTCGCGTGACCGGCCCGGCCGCGCACCCGCACCACCGCAGCCAGGACGCCGCACACCCGTGAGCACCCGTACAGCCCGTACGCACCCGGCCCCGGCACGGGGGCCGTCGAGACCGAGACCGTGGAGAGCGATGACCGACTTGTGGACCGGCGAGAGGGTACGCCTGCGGGGCGTGGAACCGCAGGACTGGGAGGGCTTCCGGGCCCTGGCGCTGCACACCGTGGACGCCCGGAACGCCGGTGTGGTCGACCCCCCACGCTCGGACGAGAGCTTCCGCGCCTGGACCGCCGAACGCGCCGGCCGCACCCCGGACCCGGCCGCGTACCAACTGGTCATCGAGACCCGCTTCGAGCACGCCTTCGTCGGCGCGGTGTCGGTGGGCGAGACGGACGCCCGGGCCGGCCGCTTCCGTACGGGCATCGAGGTCACCCGGGAGCACCGCCGCCAGGGCTACGCGGCCGAGGCGTCCGAACTGCTCCTCACGTACATGTTCGCCGAACAGCGCTGCCACAAGTGCGAGGTGGAGGTCTACGCCTTCAACGACGCCTCCCTGGCTTTGTACCGCAAACTCGGCTTCGTGGAGGAGGGCCGACTGCGCCAGCACGAATACTTCGCGGGAGCCCACCACGACGTGGTCCTGCTGGGCATCACGGCGGACGAGTACTGGGCGGGACGGGCCAGGCCCTCGCTGCGCTGAGCTTCACGCTGCGGACGCACACCCGCCCCCTGCCCGACAGCCAGGGCCGGGCGTGCGGGGCCGTCGACGCGGCGTTCGGCCCGGCCGCCGAGGACGGCGGGGACGGAGCGGTGCCCGTCGCGGTGTGGCGGCAGCGGGAAAGGCCGTCGGCCGTGCCCCCGGAGGGACACGGCCGACGGCCCACAGACGGCCCAGGTGAGGGGAGAGCCCCTCTACCTGCGGCGGTCCTAGATGTCGAAGTACAGCTCGAACTCGTGCGGGTGCGGACGCAGCTGGATCGGGGCGATCTCGTGGGTGCGCTTGTAGTCGATCCACGTCTCGATCAGGTCCGGCGTGAAGACGCCGCCCGCCTGGAGGTACTCGTTGTCCGCCTCCAGGGCCTCCAGCACGGCCGGGAGGGAGGTCGGGACCTGCTGGACGTTGGCGTGCTCCTCGGGAGCCAGCTCGTAGAGGTCCTTGTCGATCGGCTCCGGCGGCTCGATCTTGTTCTTCACGCCGTCCAGGCCCGCCATCAGCAGCGCGGAGAAGGCGAGGTACGGGTTCGAGGACGGGTCCGGGGCGCGGAACTCGACGCGCTTGGCCTTCGGGTTCGAGCCGGTGATCGGGATACGCATCGCGGCGGAGCGGTTGCGCTGCGAGTACACCATGTTGACCGGGGCCTCGAAGCCGGGGACCAGGCGGTGGTAGGAGTTCACCGTCGGGTTGGTGAAGGCCAGCAGCGACGGGGCGTGCTTCAGGATGCCGCCGATGTAGTAGCGGGCCATGTCGGAGAGGCCGGCGTAGCCCTGCTCGTCGTAGAAGAGCGGAATGCCGCCCTGCCACAGCGACTGGTGCACGTGCATGCCCGAGCCGTTGTCGCCGAAGATCGGCTTCGGCATGAAGGTCGCGGTCTTGCCGTTGCGCCAGGCGACGTTCTTCACGATGTACTTGAAGAGCATCAGGTCGTCGGCCGCGGCGAGCAGCGTGTTGAACTTGTAGTTGATCTCGGCCTGGCCGGCGGTGCCGACCTCGTGGTGCTGGCGCTCGACCTGGAGGCCGTTCTTGTCCAGCTCCAGGGAGATCTCGGCACGCAGGTCGGCGAAGTGGTCCACCGGCGGGACGGGGAAGTAGCCGCCCTTGTAGCGGACCTTGTAGCCGCGGTTGTTCTCCAGGGCACCGGTGTTCCAGGCGCCGGCCTCGGAGTCGATGTGGTAGAAGCTCTCGTTCGCCGACGTCTGGAAGCGGACGTTGTCGAAGACGTAGAACTCGGCCTCGGGGCCGAAGTACGCGGTGTCCGCGATGCCGGTCGAGGACAGGTACGCCTCGGCCTTCTTGGCGATGTTGCGCGGGTCACGGCTGTACTGCTCGCCCGTGATCGGGTCGTGGATGAAGAAGTTGATGTTGACGGTCTTGTCGCGGCGGAAGGGGTCCACCCGCGCCGTCGACAGGTCCGCGCGCAGCGCCATGTCCGACTCGTGGATGGCCTGGAAGCCGCGGATCGACGAACCGTCGAAGGCCAGTTCCTCGGCCGGGTCGAAGGTCGCCGCCGGGATGGTGAAGTGCTGCATCACCCCGGGCAGGTCGCAGAACCGGACATCGATGAACTTGACGTCGTTGTCCGCTACGTACTTCTGCACTTCGTCGGCGTTCTGGAACATCCAACTCCTCCTACTCCCGACCCGGGAGGGGCGGGGTTGCAGCTCGTGGTGCGGCCAGTGCGGTGGCGCAGGCTGGACCCGACCATAGGCAGGCGTGATTTCTCAAGCGTGACCCATTTGTTTCGCCCAAGTTAACCAGGGCGGTGGCGGACGGCATCTCCGCGACTGTTTCCGGTGCCCCGCCCGGCCTGGGGCAGACCCCGGAGCAGTACCGTGGACGGGTGGACAACAGGCAAGTAATGGGATCGTGGCTCTCGGGACCCCGTGCGGCCGCCGAGGAGATGGGCGTCGACTTCGGTTACCGGGGTCAGGGGCTGGGGCTGCCCGAGAAGGGGCCCGGATCGGTCGCTCCGCTCGGCCGGCGCTTCGGGGCCCTCTTCATCGACTGGTCGCTCTGCATGGTGATTGCATACGGGCTGTTCGCTCGCGGTGACCAGCAGGCGGCGGGCAACTGGGCACTCGGGGTCTTCCTCGTGATGAGCCTGCTGACCGTCGGGACCATCGGCTGCACGCCCGGTAAGCGCCTGCTGGGGGTCCGGGTGGTCGCCGCCGACGGCGGCCGGCTCGGGTTCGTGCGGGTGGTCCTGCGGACCGTGCTCCTCCTCCTCGTCATCCCGGCGCTGGTCTGGGACCGCGACGGGCGCGGACTGCACGACCGGCTGTCCCGCGCCGTGCAGGTCCGGATGTGACCTTCCCGCGCACCGGGGGAGCCGAAGCCTCCTCGGGGCGGGATTTCCCCTGCCCCGGAGGGGGCTTCCCGGTCGAAGGCGAAGCCGTACCGGGGCCGCCTCCCCGGCCCCGGCCAGGAGGCGAGAACACCCCGGGCGCAGACCCTCCCGCACGGAGAACAGGCCGCACGTGAGAAACGGGGCGGCCCCGGGACCGTTCGCCGGTCTGGGGCCGCCCCGTCGTGTCGCCGCGTGCGCCTCGCGGTCAGCCGTGCGCGGTCAGCGCATTTTCCCGCCGCGCGGCATCCGCATGCCCTTGGGCATCGGGCCCTTCGGCAGCGGCATGTTGCTCATCAGGTCGCCCATCGCCCGCAGCCGGTCGTTGGTGCTGGTCACCTGCGGGCCGGTCAGGACGCGGGGAAGCTTCATCATCTTGGTGCGGACCTTCTTCAGGGGCACCTGGCCCTCGCCGTTGCCGACGATGATGTCGTGCACCGGCACGTCCACCACGATGCGGGCCATCTTCTTCTTCTCGGCCGCCAGCAGGCTCTTGACCCGGTTCGGGTTGCCTTCGGCCACCAGGACGATGCCCGCCTTGCCGACCGCCCGGTGGACGACGTCCTGGCTGCGGTTCATCGCCACCGCGGGGGTGGTGGTCCAGCCGCGTCCGATCCGGTCCAGGACGGCCGCCGCCGCGCCGGGCTGCCCCTCCATCTGACCGAAGGCCGCCCGCTCGGCGCGTCGGCCGAAGATGATCGCCATCGCGAGGACGGCCAGGACGAAGCCCAGGATGCCCAGATAGACCGGGTGGCCGATCGCGAAGCCGATGCCGAGGAGGACACCGAACGTGACGATTCCGACACCCGCGACGATAAGACCGATCTTGCTGTCGGTCCGCCTGGTCATCTTGTAGGTCAGGGCGATCTGCTTGAGCCGCCCTGCGTTCTCGGCGCTGTCCGCGCCTTCGGTTTTTGCCTTCCTCGCCATGTACGGAAGTTTACGTGGCGCGGGGACGACCTAGGAACGGTGGTCGGCCACGGCTTCCAGCACGTGCTGGGCCTCCACCCGGTCCTTGGCGCGGCGGCGGTCCTCCAGGACGGCCGTCCAGGCGTTGCGGCGGGCGGTGCGCTGGCCGCCGCTCAGGAGCAGCGACTCGACGGCGCGCAGGGCGGTGGAGACGGACGGAAGTGCGTGGGCGCGGACCGGTGCGGCCTGCATCGTGGTTTCTCCTCGGAGTGGAAGCGCCCGCCGGGCGCGGACTGAGTGCGAGAAGCGGCCGGCGGCGGCTGCGGGAGCCGCTGCCGAAGGTGTACCTAGGGTCACTGTCTGGTGTTACCAGCGCGTGACCGGGTGGTCAAACACCAATGAAACCTTCATTCCGGTGCCGCGCACGCCGAAGCGGTCCGTACGCGTCCCCGACCTGCGGGGAGCGTCCGGACCGCTTCGGTCACACGGATACTGCTCGGTAGAAGCTCGTGAGCGGATTCACACGGCCGGTGCGGCCTGGACGCTCCCGGCGGCGGCCGCGCCGCGCGCCTCCATCGCCTGCTGGAAGAGACGCCCCGCGCGGTACGAGGACCGCACCAGCGGACCCGACATCACGCCGGAGTAGCCGATCGCGTCGGCCTCGTCCTTCAGCTCGACGAACTCGTGCGGCTTCACCCAGCGCTCGACGGGGTGGTGCCGTACGGAGGGGCGCAGGTACTGCGTGATCGTGATGAGCTCGCAACCCGCGTCGTGGAGGTCCTGGAGCGCCTCGCTGACCTCCTCGCGGGTCTCGCCCATGCCGAGGATCAGGTTCGACTTGGTGATCAGGCCGGCCTCGCGGGCGCGGGTGATGACCTCCAGGGAGCGCTCGTACCGGAAGCCGGGGCGGATCCTCTTGAAGATCCGCGGCACCGTCTCCACGTTGTGCGCGAGCACCTCGGGGCGCGAGGAGAAGACCTCGGCGAGCTGCTCGGGCTCCGCGTTGAAGTCGGGGATCAGCAGCTCGACCTTGGTCGCGCCGGCCTCCCGCTCCGCGGTGAGCGTGTGGATCTGGCGGACGGTCTCGGCGTACAGCCAGGCCCCGCCGTCCTCCAGGTCGTCGCGGGCGACGCCGGTGATGGTGGCGTAGTTCAGGTCCATCGTGACGACCGACTCGCCGACGCGACGGGGCTCGTCACGGTCCAGCGCCTGCGGCTTGCCCGTGTCGATCTGGCAGAAGTCGCAGCGCCGGGTGCACTGGTCACCGCCGATGAGGAAGGTGGCCTCGCGGTCCTCCCAGCACTCGAAGATGTTGGGGCAGCCCGCCTCCTGGCAGACCGTGTGCAGCCCCTCGCCCTTCACCAGCTGCTGCAGCTGCTTGTACTCGGGGCCCATCTTCGCCCGCGTTTTGATCCACTCGGGCTTGCGCTCGATGGGGGTCTGGCTGTTTCGGACCTCCAGGCGCAGCATCTTGCGCCCGTCGGGTGCGACAGCGGACACTCCGGCACTCCCCTTTGCTTTCTGCTGCGTTGGATTCGCGTGGGCTTCGCGTGGGATTCGCGAGGTACTCGCGCGCTATTCGCTTGGGATTCTTCGGCGGACACCAGGGTACGCCCCTACATCGAACGGTCGTACGCCTGCCCAACCTGCGGCCGGCGGGGCCTATTCCCCGGCCGGTGGTGAAGCCGGGACTACTGGCGAGTACGACCGGTCGGTACTACGCCGGGGCCGGGGCCGCCGGCCGCTCGATCGCTCTCGGCGCGAGTTCCGCGTTCTCCAGGACGTCCCGCAGGTGTTTCTCGGCGACCGGCAGCACCTCCTCGATGGTGACCTCCCGGCCCAGCTCGCCCGAGAGGGACGTGACCCCGGCGTCCCGGATGCCGCACGGCACGATTCGGTCGAACCAGGTGTTGTCCGGGTTCACATTGAGGGCGAAGCCGTGCATCGTGACGCCCTTGGCGACCCGGATCCCGATCGCGGCCAGCTTGCGGTCCTCGTGGCGCTGGCCGGCGTTGGACGGGGCGTACTCGGGGCCGTTCAGCCGCGGGTCGAACTCCTCGTCCTGGAGCCTCGGGTCGAAGTCCAGCGAGAGTCCGCCCGCCGCCCGGCGCTGCTCGACCGGGTCGCCGAGCACCCAGACGCCGCTGCGGCCCTCGATCCGGGAGGTCTCCACGCCGAAGTCGGCGGCCGTGCGGATCAGCGCGTCCTCCAGCCGGCGGACGTGCGCGACGACGTCGACCGGGCGCGGCAGCTTCTGGATCGGGTAGCCGACGAGCTGCCCGGGGCCGTGCCAGGTGATCTTCCCGCCGCGGTCCACGTCGATGACCGGCGTGCCGTCCAGTGGACGTTCGCTGTCCGCCGTACGGCGTCCCGCGGTGTAGACGGGCGGGTGCTCCAGGAGCAGGCAGGTGTCGGGCACCCGGTCCTCGAACCGGTCCGCGTGCACCTCACGCTGCTTCTGCCAAGCCTCCGTGTACGCGACGGCCTGTTCGCCGAAGCCCAGACGGACGAACCGCAGCTCGCTCACCGATGCCTCCCTACCTGGGGCCCCGTACGCCCGGAGGGGTGTCCCCGGGACGGCGGCGCCCTGCACTGATCGCGCCCGCATCCACTGTACGACCGTCGCCCGGACATCCCCCCGGCAGGTTCGCGCGGCCGGTCCCGGGGCGGACCTTTCCGTCAGCTCCGCCCCGAATCCTCACACGATCGGATGAACGTGGAGCAAAGGGTGGCTGCGAACGCCCCGGTGGCCGCTAAATTCGCGCCGTTCCCATGTGGGCTGCTCCGTCCGGCCCCGAAGGCAGGAGACCGTACAGCTGATGTCGGAACGACCCCCGCAGCGCACGCCCAACCGCCGCCTCGCCTCACTCATCGCGGAAGCCGGCTTCTCGCACGCCGGCCTGGCCCGCCGGGTCGATCAGCTCGGCCTCGAACACGGCCTCGACCTGCGGTACGACAAGACCTCGGTCACCCGCTGGCTGCGGGGACAGCAGCCGCGCGGCACCACGCCCGCGCTGATCGCCGAGGTGTTCACCCGGCGGCTCGGGCGGCGGCTCTCCGCGCAGGACCTCGGGCTCGACGCCTGCGCGCCCGTCTACGCGGGGCTGGAGTTCGCGGCCACGCCCGCCGAGGCGGTCGACATCGTCAGCGGTCTCTGGCGCAAGGACTCCGGCACCCACACCGAGCTGCGCAAGATCGCCTTCACCCCGGCCGGGCTCGTCGTCCCCAGCCGCGACTGGCTGATCGGCCGGCCCGACGAGTGGGTGGCCCGGGACGGCGCGGCGGCCCGCCGGGCCGGGGGCGAGCCCGCGGCCCCCTCACCGAGCCGGGCGGGCGCGGCGCCGCGCACCGAGATCCGGGGCCTGACGCGCCCCGCCACCGGGCCGCCGCGGCCCACGCCCCCGGGCCCCACCGCCACGCACCCGGCCGGCACACACCCTCCCGCCGCCGGCGCGCCACCCGGGGCCGGGGCGCTGCCCGTGGTCCCGCGCCAGCGGCAGACGGACCGCGGTCCGGGGCAGCGGGTCGGCGGCGGGGACGTCGCGGCGCTGCGCTCGGTCGGCGAACTCTTCCGCACCCTCGACCACGCGTACGGCGGCGGCCACGCCCGGCAGGCCCTCGTGCGGTATCTGGAGCACGAGGCGGAGCCGATGCTCCGGGGCACGTACGGCGAGGCCACCGGGCGGAGGCTGTTCGCCGCGGTCGCGGACCTGACCCGGCTGGCCGGCTGGACCTCGTACGACATCGCCGCCCACGGCCTGGCCCAGCGGTACTTCGTCCAGGCGCTGCGGCTGGCCCAGGCCGCGGGGG
This sequence comes from Streptomyces sp. NPDC091649, assembly GCF_044756785.1. NCBI lineage: Bacteria > Bacillati > Actinomycetota > Actinomycetes > Kitasatosporales > Streptomycetaceae > Streptomyces > Streptomyces sp. NPDC091649. The sequence continues at coordinate 264,507 of NZ_JBIVTR010000008.1, forward strand.
ACCGGGGGTACGGCGCCTACGTGCTGATCACGATGAGCAGGCAGGCGGTCTACCTCGGCCACGGCAGGGAGGCCGTCCAGCTCGCCCGCGTCGCCCAGCAGGGGGTCGGCTCGGCCGCCCCGCCCCTCGTCCAGGCGCTGCTGCACGCGGTCGAGGCGCGCGGGCACGGCGTGCTCGGCGAGGCCCGCTCCTGCACCGCCGCCCTGACCCGGGCCGAACACGCCCTGGAGACGGCGCGTCCCGGCGACGAGGTGCCGCACTGGGCCCGCACCTTCGACGAGGCGCAGCTCGCCGACGAGCTGGGCCACTGCCACCGCGACCTCCAGCAGTACCGCGCCGCCGCCCAGCACGCCGAGCGGTCGCTCCAGCTGCGCGCCCCGGCGTACGCCCGCAGCAGGCTGTTCTGCCGGGTGGTCCTCGCCTCGGCCCGCCTGGGGCTGGGCGAGCTGGACCAGGCATGCCACCTGGGCGCGGAGGCCGCCCAGCAGGCGGCCGAGATGCGGTCGGCGCGCGCCACGGAGTACGTACGCGCCTTCGAGCACAGCCTGGAGCCCTATCGGGACGCGGTCGCCGTACGCGGCTACCGCGACCGGGTCGCCGCCCTCGGCTGACCCGGGCGGCCCGGGCACCCGGCAGCGGCGGGCGGCCCGGCGGCCCCGGAGCGGTCGGCGCGCCGTCAGGCCGCCTCCGGCAGGCGCGCGCTGACTCCGTGCGCGCCCGGGACGCCCAGATCGGTGAGGATCGCCCCGGCCGCCCGGCGGCCCGAGTGCAGCGCGCCCTGGACCGTACTGGTGTCGCGGTGGTCACCGCACACGTACAGCCCGGCCAGCACCCGTACCGGGCGGCGCGGATCGTGCGGGGCCTCCATCGCGGGCACCGCCTCGGGGTCGTGATGGGCCGCCAGCAGCTCCCAGCCGCCCGTCGGCACGCCGTACAGCGCCGACAGATGCGCCCGCACCGAGCGGTCCAGGTCCGGCGGCGGGGTTCCGAGCACCGTCGAGGTGATCAGCGTCCGGCCCTTCGGCGCCCGCGAGGGGTCGACCTCGCTCATCACCGCGGTGTACGCCACCGGACCCGACCGGTCGCCGTCCAGCACCAGCGACCTGCCCGTGGGCGGCGGAGCGGGGGCGGTGTGGTGAAGGACCGTCGCCGGACGGAAGGACGGCACCCGCAGACCGGGCAGCAGCTCGGCCGCCGCCCCCGCGCCGGTGGCCAGCAGCAGGGAGCGGCACGCCAGTTCACCGTGCTCCTTGGTGTGGACGGAGGTGATGTCGGCAGCCGTCACATGGACGCCCGTACGCACCGTTCCCGGCGGCAGCGAGGCCGCCAGCAGCTCCGGCAGCGCGGAGGACCCGCCCGCCGGAACGCACAGGCCGCCGCGTGCGTAGTCCCGCAGGGCGAGATCGGCGCACCGGCTCGACGTGGTGAGGGCGGGGTCGCTGAGCAGCGCGGAGAGGAGGGGGCGCAGGACGCCGTCCACCGTACGGGCGGGCAGCGCGACGCCGGCCAGGGCGGCGGCGACCGTCCGCTCCGGGCGCGCCAGGAGCCGGGCCGGAGGGGTCGCCGCCAGCCGGGACAGCGCCGCGCCCAGCCGGGCCCGGTCGATCGCCCCGGTCACCGCCCCGCCCCGGCCGCCGGTGCGCGCCGGAGCGCCGTGCTCGGACCCGTACGCGCTCTGCGCCGCCCAGGGGGCGCGGAGTGTGCGTGGGGCGCTCGATCGGGTGCGTACCCCCTTGAGTGCGCCCCTTGCGCTCCGTATGTCGCCGGTGAGCTGGCGACGGCCCTCGCTGTGGATCAGGAGTCCCGGCGCGAACCTCCGCAGCTCCGGAGCGCCCAGCCCCGGAGTGCCGGTCAGCTCCGGCCAGGCGGCGCAGAGCAGCGGGCCGAGGCGGTCGAGCCGGAACCCGTCCAGCTCTTCGGTGGCGAGCCGGCCGCCCACCCGGGGCGCGGCCTCCAGAACGCTGACGTCGAGCCCCGCCCCGATGAGCAGGTGGGCCGCTGACAGGCCGGCGATTCCGGCCCCGATGATGACCACGTCTGCGTGGTGTGCCGTGCTGGGCACGTGCCCCTCCCCGAGTCGGTGCGACTGGTGGGAGGCTCTTGCCCCCAACAGGCCCCCGGAATGCCGGAGTTCGCATCGAGGCTAGGAGGATGGCCGATACTCGGTCAGACGCGCGTGCCGGGGAGCACCGTGGCACGGGGTCGCACAATCCGCGCCGGGCGGGTCGCGAAGGGGCGCGCGGACCGGTGGCCGCCGGCGCGGCCGGCTCAGCGCAGCGCGGCGCGGATCGCCCCGTCGATGCCGGGGAAGGCGAACGGGAATCCGGAGTCCAGCAGCTTCGCCGGGATCACCCGCTGGCTGCCCAGCACGTCCTCCGCGAACTCCCCGAGCACCAGCCGCAGCGCCGGCGCCGGCGCGGCGAACAGCGTCGGACGGTGCAGCACCCGCCCCATCGCGGCGGTCACCTCGGCGTTGGTGACGGGCTTCGGCCCGGTCAGGTTCACCGGCCCGGACAGCGACTCGGTGTCCAGGATGTGGCGCAGCGCCGCGACGTGGTCGTGCAGCGCGATGAAGCTCCAGTACTGGCGGCCGTTGCCCAGCTTCCCGCCCAACCCCGCCCTGAACAAGGGGAAGAGCCGTCCCCAGGCCCCGCCCTCGCGGCCGACGACCAGGCCGGTCCGGGCGTGCACGGTGCGCACCCCCGCTTCCTCGGCGGCGGCGGTGGCCGCCTCCCACTCCTCGCAGACCGAGGGCAGGAACCCGTCCCCCGGCGGCGCGCTCTCGTCCACCGGACGGTCCCCGGTGTCGCCGTAGAAGCCGATGGCGGACCCGGAGAGCAGGACGCGGGGCGGGGTGTCGAGCGAGGCGACGGCCTCGGCGACGGCGGCGGTCCCCAGGACCCGGCTGTCCCGGATCTCCCGCTTGTAGGCGTCGGTCCAGCGATGGTCGCCCACCCCGGCCCCGGCCAGGTGCACGACGGCGTCGCAGCCGACGAGACCGGCCGCGTCCACGTAACCGCGCCGGGGGTCCCACGCGACCTCGTCGCCGGATCTGGCGGGCCGGCGCACCAGACGGGCCACCTCGTGCCCGTCGGCGCGCAGCGAGCGCACCAGCGCCGCTCCGATGAGTCCGGACGATCCGCTGACGGCGATACGGGAGCTCGGCATGGGCCCATCCTGCCCCATGAAACGCCTCGAACACGGGGAGCACCGCGTGGCAGAGTGACCCCATGGCCGCACTCACCCTCCGTCCCGTACGCCCCGCCGTGCCCGCCGACGACGCCGGACTCGCCGAGCTCGACCGGTCCACCTGGTCGACGCTGCACGCGGTCCTGCCGAGGCCCGTCCCCCCGTACGACCCCTTCTTCGAGGAGGGGCACCAGCCGGAGGACTTCCTCGTGGCGGAGGCGGAGCGGGAGGACGGACCGGTGGGCATCGCCGGCTACATCCGTCTCGTCCCGCCCACCCCGCTCGCCTCCAACGCCCATGTGCGCCAGATACGGGGCCTGGCCGTGGCGCCCTGGGCGCGCGGGGCGGGGGTGGGGCGGACCCTGCTGCGGGCCGCGTTCGCCGAGGCCCGCGCCCAGGGCGCCAACCGGATCACGCTGCGGGTGCTGGCGCACAACGACCCGGCCCGCGCGCTGTACGCCTCCGAGGGCTTCGTCGTCGAAGGCGTGCTGCCCGGGGAGTTCTTCCTGAACGGCCGCTACGTCGACGACGTCTGCATGGGCCGCTCGCTCGGCCCCGCCTGACCGTCTCGCCCGACGCCCCGCCCGACCGCCCGGCCCCGGGATCACCGGGGTCCGAAGCGGTCCCACAGCTCGGGGAAACGGGCGGCGAGCGCCTCCTCGTCCTCGAAGTCGACCGGGACGCCCAGCGGCTCGGCGGCCTGCGGCGGGAGCCCCAGGTCGGGTGCGAGAACGCCGGTGAGCTGCTCGTGCGCCTCGTCGGCCGCGTAGCCCAGGTCCTCGCCGTCCCCGTCCATCTCCTCGTCGAATTCCTCCAGCAGCTCCGCCAGGCTGTCCGGATCGTGCAGCGCCCCCTCGAAGACCTCCCGGCCCTGGCCGATCAGCCAGCAGCGGAAGTAGTCGAACGCGTCGTCGCTCGCCCCGCCCAGCAGCACGGCCGCAGCGCCCCACAGATCCCAGCGGTAGGCGCGGTTGTAGCGGGCCTCGAAGTGCCGGGCGAAGTCCAGCACGGATTCGGGATCGAGCTGCACCAGCCGTTCCACCAGCAGGTCGGCGTGGTCCTCGGGGTCGCCGTCGGCGGCCTCGCGGGTGCTGTCGATGATCTCCCAGAATTCCGTTTCGTCCATCACGGGTCCAGCATCCAGCCTGCCGGGTGCTCCCGCACGCGCAGACACCGAATTGAAGCCTTTCAGCGATACATCTCGCTCAGGCGTTCGGCGGCGTCCGCGAACCGGGACCGCAGCGACTCCGGTTCGAGAACCTCCAACTCGGGCCCCAGCGCCAGCAGCTGGCCGTAGGCCACGTCCAGCGATTCCACCGGCAGTGCGAGCGTGCGCCACCCGTCCGGGCCGGGCTCGGCGGCCCGGGCGAGCGCGGCCCGGGCCGCCGCCCGGTCACCCGTGTACGCGAGCAGCCGCGCCCCGCGGCCGGACACCCGTACGGTCACCTCGGTGCGCAGCAGGGACCGGGCGAACCCGGCGGCCCGCTCCGCCCAGAACCCGGGCAGATCGAACGTCTCGTCCCGCTCGAAGCGCTCCTCGGCGGGCTCCGCGGCGGTGAAGCGGTCGATCCGGTAGACCCGGAAGTCGTCGCCCGCCCGGGCGCAGAGATACCAGACCCCGGCCTTGAGGACGAGACCGTACGGAGCCAGCTCCCGCGCCACCTCCGTACCCCCCTCGCCCGCCTCGCGTCCTCGGCCCCTGCGGTAGCGGGCCCGCAGCAGCCGGTCGTCCCAGACCGCGTCGGCGATCGCGGGCAGCAGTTCGGGGGTCTCCGGCTCGTGGTACCAGGAGGGCGCGTCCAGGTGGAAGCGCCGGGCGGCGGAGGAGGAGGCGTCGCGCAGGGAGGGCAGCAGCGCCGCCGACACCTTGAGCCGGGCGGCCGACGCCGCGTCCTCCAGCCCCATCTCGCGCAGGGCGGCGGGCAGCCCGGAGAGGAAGAGCGCCTCCGCCTCGTCCCGGGCGAGGCCGGTCAGCCGGGTGCGGTACCCGCCGACGAGCCGGTAGCCGCCGGCCCGGCCGCGCTCCGCGTACACCGGGACGCCCGCGTCGGAGAGCGCCTGCGCGTCCCGGGTGACCGTACGCTCCGACACCTCCAGCTCGGCCGCCAGCTCGGCGGCGGTCATCGCGGGTCGGGACTGCAGGAGCAGCACCATCTTGATCAGCCGGGCAGCACGCATGGGCCCATTGTGGCGGCAGCGCGACGGGAGGGCCGCCGATGCCGAGACCCCCGGCCGCCGGCACGGACGCGTCGTCGGACGCGTCCGCACCGGTGACCGGGGGCTTCAGCTCTCTACGGGAGCGGGCTCAGAGCCCGTAGCGCTCCCGGGCCTCCTTGACGGCGGAGGCCGGGACCTCGCCGCGGCGGGCGAGCTGGGCGAGGGAGGCCACCACGATCGACTGGGCGTCGACGCCGAAGTGGCGACGGGCCGCGGCGCGGGTGTCGGAGAGGCCGAAGCCGTCCGTGCCGAGCGAGGACCAGTCCTGCTCCACCCACTGGCTGATCTGGTCCGGGACCTGGCGCATCCAGTCGCTGACCGCGAGCACCGGGCCCGGCGCGCCGGCGAGCGCCTGGGTCACGTACGGAACCCGCTGCTCACCGCGGAGCAGCGCCTCGTCGGCCTCCAGCGCGTCGCGGCGCAGCTCGCCCCACGAGGTGGCGGACCAGACGTCGGCCGTGACACCCCAGTCGGCGGCCAGCAGCTCCTGGGCCTCCAGGGCCCAGTGGATCGCCGTACCGGAGGCCAGCAATTGCAGGCGCGGCGCGTCCGCCTTCGCGGGCGTGCCCTCCTTGAAGCGGTACAGGCCCTTGACGATGCCCTCCTCGACGCCGTCGGGCATCGCGGGCTGGGGCTTCGGCTCGTTGTAGACCGTCAGGTAGTAGAAGACGTCCTCGGCCTCGGGGCCGTACATCCGGCGCAGACCGTCCTTGACGATCACCGCGACCTCGTACGCGAACGCCGGGTCGTAGTTGAGCGAGGCCGGGTTGGTGGCCGCGATCAGGTGGGAGTGGCCGTCCGCGTGCTGGAGGCCCTCACCGGTCAGGGTCGTACGGCCGGCCGTCGCGCCGACGATGAAGCCCTTGCCGAGCTGGTCGGCGAGCTGCCACATCTGGTCGCCGGTCCGCTGCCAGCCGAACATCGAGTAGAAGATGTAGAACGGGATCATCGTCTCGCCGTGCGTCGCGTACGACGTGGCGGCGGCGATGAAGTCGGCCATGGACCCGGCCTCGGTGATCCCCTCGTTGAGGATCTGGCCGTCCTTGGCCTCCTTGTAGTACATCAGCTGGTCGCGGTCGACCGGGTCGTACGTCTGGCCCAGCGGCGAGTAGATGCCGGCGGACGGGAAGAGCGACTCCATACCGAAGGTACGGGCCTCGTCGGGGACGATCGGCACCCAGCGCTTGCCGGTCTCCTTGTCCCGCATCAGGTCCTTCACCAGGCGGACGAACGCCATGGTGGTGGCCATCTCCTGCTTGCCGGACCCCTTGTAGAGGGCCTTGAACGCGCGCTCCTCGGGCTGCGGGAGCGGCGCGGAAGCGTGCATCCGGCGGGCCGGGGCGGGGCCGCCGAGGGCGGCACGGCGCTCCTGGAGGTAGCGGACCTCGGGGGAGTCGGCGCCCGGGTGGCCGTAGGGGACCAGGCCGTCCGCGAAGGCGCTGTCGGGGATCGGGAGGCCGAGCAGCTCGCGCATGCCCTTGAACTCGTCGATCGACAGCTTCTTCATCTGGTGGTTGGCGTTCTTGGACTCGAAGCCCTTGCCGAGCGTGTAGCCCTTGACCGTCTGGGCCAGGATCACCGTCGGCGCGCCCTTGTGCTCGATCGCCGCCCGGTAGGCCGCGTAGACCTTGCGGGCCTCGTGGCCGCCGCGCGAGGTGTAGAAGCACTCGGCGATCTTCGCGTCGGTGAGCAGCTTCGCCAGCTCGACGAGCGCCGGCTCGGCGCCGAAGAAGTGCTCGCGGATGTAGGCGACGTCGCGGGTGGCGTACGTCTGGAACTGCGCGTCCGGGACCTCGCGCAGGCGGCGCAGCAGCGCCCCCTGGGTGTCCAGCTGGAACAGCTCGTCCCAGGCGTTGCCCCAGAGCGTCTTCACGACGTTCCAGCCGGCCCCGCGGAACTGCGCCTCCAGCTCCTGGACCACGCGGAAGTTGGCGCGGACCGGGCCGTCGAGACGCTGCAGGTTGCAGTTGATGACGAAGGTCAGGTTGTCGAGCTGCTCGCGGGCCGCCAGCGCGAGGGCGGCGGTCGACTCGGGCTCGTCCATCTCGCCGTCGCCCAGGAAGGCCCAGACGTGCGAGTTGGCGGTGTCCTTGATGCTGCGGTTGGTCAGGTAGCGGTTGAAGCGCGCCTGGTAGATGGCCGAGAGCGGGCCGAGGCCCATCGACACGGTGGGGAACTCCCACAGCCAGGGCAGCCGCCGGGGGTGCGGGTAGGAGGGCAGGCCGTCGCCCCCCGCCTCCTGGCGGAAGTTGTCGAGCTGCTGCTCGCTGATCCGGCCGTCGAGGAAGGCGCGGGCGTAGATGCCGGGGGAGGCGTGGCCCTGGATGTAGAGCTGGTCGCCGCTGCCGTCCCCCTCCTTGCCGCGGAAGAAGTGGTTGAAGCCGGTCTCGTAGAGCCAGGCCGCCGAGGCGAAGGTGGCGATGTGGCCGCCGACCCCGTGCCTGGCGCCCCGGGTGACCATCGCGGCCGCGTTCCAGCGGTTCCACGCGGTGATCTTCGACTCCATCTCCAGATCGCCGTCGAACGCGGGCTCGGCGGCGGTCGGGATGGAGTTGACGTAATCGGTCTCCAGCAGCTTGGGCAGCGCGAGACCGGCGCCCTCGGCGTGCTGCAGCGAGCGGCGCATCAGGTACGCGGCACGGTGCGGGCCAGCGGCCTGGGTGACGGCGTCCAGGGAGGCCGCCCACTCGGCGGTCTCCTCGGGGTCACGGTCCGGGAGCTGGTCGAGCTCGCTCGGAAGCTTTCCTACGGGGTCGGTCATGATCGCCGCCTTCCGGAGAGGAGGGGGGTGGAGAAGGCCCTGGCTGGCAGGACAGGGCGATGGGGCCGGTGGGCCCGCGAAGTGAACTGTAAGGCGCTGATCGATGATCGATCAAAGGATTGAAGGCAAAACTTCTCGATACGAAGAAAAGTGGCATGGGGTGCCTCGAAACGGGGCACGGAGTGACGCGAAATAGCGCGCAAAAGGGGCGCTGACCTGCACGGAAGAGCACGTCGAGTGCCAGATGATCGGGCGCGCGGGAACGTCTACGCGCGGGGCGCGCAACCCAGCACGTGCGCCTTCACCAGGGCCCCGATCCGCGGGTCCTCGGCGAGGAACGCGTCGATGAGCGTCTGGTGCTCCTCCGCGTACGACTTCTGCACCGTGCCCAGCCAGCGGATCGACAGGGCGGTGAACACCTCGATGCCCAGCCCCTCCCAGGTGTGCAGCAGCACCGCGTTCCCGGCGGCCCGCACCAGCTCGCGGTGGAAGCCGACCGTGTGCCGCACCTGGGCCTCGCCGTCGGCCAGCCGGTCCGCCTCGTACAGTGCCGCCACGTGCGGGGCCAGTGCCGAGCAGTCCCGGCCCAGCCGCGGGGCCGCCAGCTCCGCCGCGATCTGCTCCAGGCCGGCCCGGACCGGGTAGCTCTCCTCCAGGTCGGCGGCGGTGAGGTTGCGGACGCGGACGCCCTTGTTCGGAGCGGACTCGATCAACCGGAGCGTCTCCAGCTCGCGCAGCGCCTCGCGCACGGGCGTCTGGCTGACCTCCAGCTCGGTGGCGATGCGGCGCTCCACGATCCGCTCACCCGGCTTCCAGCGCCCGCTGACGATCCCCTCCACGATGTGCTCGCGGATCTGTTCGCGCAGCGAGTGGACGACGGGCGGGGTCATGGAGGGCTCCTTCAGGGCAGACCGGTGCTGCCTACATCATCACGGCGCAGCACGCGGCCGGTGGTGTTTAGACAATACGGCGACGCCCCCGCCCGGATGAGTTCCGGACGGGGGCGTCGCTGGTGAGGCTGGTTACAGCCGGAGCGTTCAGAGGCCGAGCTCGACCTCGAACTCACCGGCCTCCAGGATCGCCTTGACCGACGTCAGGTAGCGGGCGGCGTCCGCGCCGTCCACCAGACGGTGGTCGTAGGAGAGCGCGAGGTACGTCATGTCGCGCACCGCGATGGTCTCGCCGAGGTCCGGGTGGTCGATGACCACCGGGCGGCGGACCGTGGCGCCGATGCCCAGGATGGCGCCCTGGTTCGGCGGCACGATGACGGTGTCGAACAGCGCACCGCGCGAACCGGTGTTGCTGATGGTGAAGGTGGCGCCGGACATGTCGTCCGGGGTCAGGCCGCCACCGCGCGCCTTGCCCGCCAGCTCGGCGGTCTTCTTCGAGATGCCGGCGATGTTCAGGTCGCCCGCACCCTTGATGACCGGGGTCATCAGACCCTTCTCGGCGTCCACGGCGATGCCGATGTTCTCCGAGTCGAAGTACGTGATGGTGCCCTCGTCCTCGTTGATCCGGGCGTTGACGACCGGGTGGGCCTTCAGCGCCTGGGCCGCCGCCTTCACGAAGAACGGCATCGGGGACAGCTTGACGCCCTCACGGGCGGCGAACGCGGCCTTCGCCTGGTTGCGCAGCTTCATCAGCTTGGTGATGTCGACCTCGACGACCGAGGTCAGCTGGGCCTGCGAGTGCAGCGCCTTCATCATGTTGTCGCCGATGACCTTGCGCATGCGGGTCATCTTGACCGTCTGACCGCGCAGCGGGGACGCCTCCAGCTTCGGCGCCTTGGCGGCGGCCGGAGCGGCGGCAGGCGCCGGAGCGGCCGCGGCGGCCTTGGCGGCCTCCGCGGCGGCGACGACGTCCTGCTTGCGGATACGGCCACCGACGCCGGTGCCCTTGACCGCGCTCAGGTCCACGTTGTTCTCGGACGCGAGCTTGCGGACCAGCGGCGTGACGTACGCGCCGTCGTCACCGGAGGGCTCGGCCGGGGCGGCGGGAGCGGGCTGCGCCGGGGCCGCGGGAGCGGCCGGAGCCGGAGCCGGAGCCGGTGCCGGGGCGGCGGGAGCGGCCGGAGCGGCGGGGGCCGGAGCCGGAGCTTCCTGCTTCGGAGCCTCCTGCTTCGGGGCTTCCTCCTTGGGGGCCTCCTGCTTCGGGGCCTCCTGTGCCGGGGCGGCGGGCTGCGCCGGGGCCGCGGCCGGAGCCGCGCCCGGGGCGCCGATGACGGCGAGCTTCGCGCCGACCTCGGCGGTCTCGTCCTCGCCGACCACGATCTCCAGCAGCACACCGGCGACCGGGGCGGGGATCTCGGTGTCGACCTTGTCCGTGGACACCTCCAGCAGCGGCTCGTCCTCGGCCACCTCCTCGCCGACCTCCTTGAGCCAGCGGGTAACGGTGCCCTCGGTGACGCTCTCGCCGAGCGCCGGGAGGGTGACGTCGGTGCCCTCGGCGGACGAACCGCCGGTGGCGGCCTCGGCGGTCGGGGCCTCGGCGGGAGCCTCGGTCTCGGTCGACGGGGCGGTGGGAGCCTCCGCGGCGGCCGGAGCCGGGGCGGCGGCGGGCTCGGTGGACTCGGCCCGGGCCGGAGCCTCGGCCGGGGCGCCCGAACCGTCGTCGATGACGGCCAGCTCGGCGCCGACCTCGACGGTCTCGTCCTCGGCGACCTTGATGGACGTCAGAACACCGGACGCGGGGGCGGGGATCTCGGTGTCGACCTTGTCGGTCGAGACCTCGAGCAACGGCTCGTCGGCCTCGACGCGCTCGCCCTCGGCCTTCAGCCAACGGGTGACAGTGCCCTCGGTGACGCTCTCGCCGAGCGCCGGAAGGGTTACGGAAACCGACATGGTTTCAGTTGCTCCTTACGAAAATGCGGAAGTGGTCGGTCGTCGCGCCCGGAACCGGGGGATCAGTCGTGGGCGTGGAGAGGCTTGCCGGCCAGTGCCAGGTGAGCCTCGCCCATCGCCTCGTTCTGCGTCGGGTGTGCGTGGATGAGCTGGGCGACCTCGGCGGGCAGCGCCTCCCAGTTGTAGATCAGCTGGGCTTCGCCGACCTGCTCGCCCATGCGGTCGCCGACCATGTGGACGCCGACCACGGCACCGTCCTTGACCTGGACGAGCTTGATCTCGCCCGCGGTCTTGAGGATCTTGCTCTTGCCGTTGCCCGCGAGGTTGTACTTGAGGGCGACGACCTTGTCCGCGCCGTAGATCTCCTTGGCCTTGGCCTCGGTGATGCCGACGGAGGCGACCTCGGGGTGGCAGTACGTCACCTTGGGCACGCCGTCGTAGTCGACCGGGACGGTCTTGAGACCGGCGAGGCGCTCCGCCACCAGGATGCCCTCGGCGAAGCCGACGTGGGCGAGCTGGAGGGTCGGGACGAGGTCGCCCACGGCCGAGATCGTCGGGACGTTGGTCTGCATGTACTCGTCGACCACGACGTAGCCGCGGTCCATCGCGACACCCTGCTCCTCGTAGCCCAGGCCCTGCGAGACCGGGCCGCGGCCGATGGCGACGAGCAGCAGCTCCGCCTCGAAGGTCTTGCCGTCGGCGAGCGTCACACGGACGCCGTCCTGCGTGTACTCGGCCTTGTCGAAGAAGGTGCCGAGGTTGAACTTGATGCCGCGCTTGCGGAACGCGCGCTCAAGAAGCTTGGAGCTGTTCTCGTCCTCGACCGGGACGAGGTGCTTGAGGCCCTCGACGATCGTGACCTCGGTGCCGAAGGACTTCCACGCCGAGGCGAACTCGACGCCGATGACGCCGCCGCCCAGGACGATCGCCGACTTCGGCACGCGGTCCATCGTCAGCGCGTGGTCCGAGGAGATGATCCGGTTGCCGTCGATCTCCAGGCCGGGCAGCGACTTCGGCACGGAGCCGGTCGCCAGCAGCACGTGGCGGCCCTGGACACGCTGGCCGTTCACGTCGACGGAGGTGGGGGAGGAGAGCTTGCCCTCGCCCTCGATGTAGTGGACCTTGCGCGAGGCGATGAGCCCCTGGAGACCCTTGTACAGGCCCGAGATCACCTCGTCCTTGTACTTGTTGACGGCCTCCATGTCGATGCCCTCGAAGGTCGCCTTCACGCCGAACTGGGCCGACTCGCGGGCCTGGTCCGCGATCTCGCCCGCGTGCAGCAGTGCCTTCGTGGGAATGCAGCCGTTGTGCAGGCAGGTGCCGCCGACCTTGCCCTTCTCGATCAGGGCGACGTCCAGGCCCAGCTGCGCTCCGCGCAGGGCCGCGGCGTAACCGCCACTGCCACCGCCGAGGATCACTAGGTCGAAAACGGTGCTGGCGTCGTTCGCCACGTCACGTCCTCCATGCATGTGCGCCGTACGCCGGGGCCCCGTGCTGGGGTGTGACCGGCCGGTCGGCTGGTGTGCGGCCGCTTCTGTCTTCGGCCCTGTGGTGGGGGCCCTGTCCTGCCGAGAACCCATCTTCGCACTTGTCGACGGCGGGCGGGACGCGGGGCCCGGGTCCGGGACGGATGATCGTCCGTCCCGGAGGGTTACTGCTGCGTAGATACCTACGGATCCGGCCGGTGTTCGTCGAGAGCGAAACCCGCTCGTCCTCCACCGCACCACCGTGCCGTTTCCCCTCCGGCAACAACGTACGGCCCCGGACCTATGCCCGGGGCCGTACGCGTCATCGGCTGGGTTCGGCTCAGCCGAGGTCGCCGGCGGCGGTGCGCTCGGCGAGCCGCACCAGGGTGCGGACCGCGGAGCCGGTGCCGCCCTTGGGCGTGTAGCCGAACGGCGCGCCCTCGTGGAAGGCCGGGCCCGCGATGTCCAGGTGCGCCCAGGCGATGCCCTCGCCCACGAACTCCTGCAGGAACAGGCCGGCCACCAGGCCGCCGCCCATCCGCTCGCCCATGTTGGCGATGTCGGCGGTCGGGGACTCCATGCCCTTGCGCAGGTCCGCGGGGAGCGGCATCGGCCAGGAGGGCTCGCCGACCTCCTCGGCGATCTCGTGGATCGACGTGCGGAAGGCGTCGTCGTTGGCCATCACACCGAAGGTGCGGTTGCCGAGCGCCAGCACCATCGCGCCGGTCAGGGTCGCCACGTCGACGATCGCGTCCGGCTTCTCCTCCGAGGCGCGGGTCAGCGCGTCGGCCAGGACGAGCCGGCCCTCGGCGTCGGTGTTGAGGACCTCGACGGTCTTGCCGCTGTACATGCGCAGCACGTCGCCCGGGCGGGTGGCGTTGCCGGAGGGCATGTTCTCGGCCAGCGCCAGCCAGCCGGTGACGTTGACCTTCAGGCCCAGGCGGGCGGCGGAGACGACGGCGGCGAACACGGCGGCGGCGCCGGCCATGTCGCACTTCATCGTCTCGTTGTGGCCGGCCGGCTTGAGCGAGATGCCGCCCGAGTCGTAGGTGATGCCCTTGCCCACCAGGGCCAGGGTCTTCTCCGCCTTCGGGTGCGTGTAGGCGAGCTTCACCAGGCGCGGGCCGCGCTCGGCGCCCTGGCCGACGCCGAGGATGCCGCCGAAGCCGCCCTTGACGAGGGCCTTCTCGTCGAGGACCTGGACCTTGATGCCGTGCTCCTTGCCCGCGGCGGTGGCCACGGCGGCGAAGGACTCGGGGTACAGGTCGTTCGGCGGGGTGTTGATCAGGTCGCGGGCCCGGTTGATCTCCTCGACCAGGGCCAGGGCGCGCTCGGCCGCGGCCTTGTACGCCTTGTCGCGCGGCTTGGCGCCCAGCAGCGCCACCTCGGCGAGCGGCAGCTTCGGGCCGCTGTCCTTGGACTTCGCGTCCTTCGGGGCGAGCCTGTTCTCGCCGCCCTGGTAGGCGGTGAAGGCGTACGCCCCCAGGAGCGCGCCCTCGGCGACGGCGGCGGCGTCCTCGACGGAGGCGGCGGGCAGCGCGAAGCCGGCCTTCTTGAAGCCGGTCAGCGCACGGGCCGCGACACCCGCCGCACGGCGCAGCGCCTCGGCGTCGTACCCGTCCTTCTTGCCCGGGACCGGACCGAGACCGACCGCGAGCACGACCGGGGCCTTGAGGCCGGACGCGGCGGGCAGCTTGGTCAGTTCGCCCTCGGCACCGGTGGCACCCAGGGTCGCGAGGACGGTGGCGAGCTTTCCGTCGAACGCCTTGTCCACGGCCTCGGAGCCGGGTGCCAGGACCAGGTCCCCCGACTTGGGCGCGGAGCCCTTGGCGACGCCGACGACGAGCGCGTCGGCGCGCAGCGTCGCCGCACCGGCAGTGCTGAGAGTGAGAGCAGTCACGGTGGTGAAATCTCGCTTCCGTTGAGTTCGAGTCCGGCCGAGGGGTGGGCCGGCCGTGCCCGGCGCATCGTAGACACACCCACGATGTGCCGGGAATGAGCCTACGCGCGCGGTTCCTGCACGGTGACGGCGGCGGGCCGTTCCGTACCGCTAGGGGGCGTCTGACCATTCCCGTCGTCGCCCGCAGGGCGGCCCGCGGCGTCAGGTCCCGAGGACCAGCACCACCAGGGCCGCCGTCGCCGCGGTCTCCTCGACGCCCCCGAAGACGTCCCCGGTCACCCCGCCGAACCGCCGTACGCAGTGCCGCAGCAGCAGTTCCGCGGCGGCGAGCGCGCCGAGCACCGCGAGCGCGTGGCGCGCCGCCGCGTACGGGCCCAGCAGCGCACCCGCCGCCGCGCACAGCGCCGCCGTCACCACCGCCGCGAGCAGCGCCCGCCCGGCCGGGACCGTGGAGGCGACCGCCGCCCCGAGCCCCTCCGGGCGGGCGGCGGGGACGCCCTGACGGGACGCCACTGTCAGGGCGAGGCGGGCGGCGACGCCGGCGACGACGGCGCCGAGGGCCCCGTGCGCCCAGCCCTGCCCGTACAGCTCGAAAAGGGCCGCGACCTGGGCCAGCAGGACCAGAAGCAGCGTGATGACACCGAACGGCCCAATGTCGGACTGCTTCATGATCCGCAGCGCGTCCTCGGCCGGCTTCCCGCTGCCGAGCCCGTCCGCCGTGTCCGCCAGGCCGTCCAGGTGCAGCCCCCGGGTGAGAGCGGCGGGCACCGCGACGGAGGCCACCGCCGCGAGCAGCGGCCCCGAGCCGGCCAGCAGGGACAGGGAGCCGAGGGCGGCGGCGAGGAGCCCCACGACGAGCCCGGCGAGCGGGGCGCGGAGCATGCCGGAGCGGGCGGTCGCGCGGTCCCAGCGGGTCACGCGGACGGGCAGCACGGTCAGGGTGCCGAAGGCGAAGCGTATGCCGTGGCTGTTCAGGGAGGTCACGGCGCGCAGGCTAGCCGTTGGGCCCCGCGGTTAGGTTGGTCGAAACACGCTCATCGCGGCGGAAACCTGGCGTATCGGGAGTGGGTGGCATGGGTCACTGGTGGCACGACGACATCGCGGAGCCGGGCAAGCTCCCCCTGCTCCTCGCGCTGGCCGCCTTCGTCCTCACCTTCGTGATCACCCGCACCGTCACCCGCATGATCCGGGCCGGGAAGGGCCCGTTCCGCGACATCACCCCGGGCGGGGTGCACATCCACCACGTGGTGCCCGGGGTGGTGCTGTCGGTGATCGGCGGATTCGGCGCGGTGGCCAGTGGGCGGCACGGCGTGGCCGCCGGGGTGTGCGCGGTGATCTTCGGGACGGGGGCCGGTCTGGTACTGGACGAGTTCGCCCTGATCCTGCATCTGGACGACGTGTACTGGACCGAGGAGGGCCGCCGGAGCGTGGAGGTGGTCGTGCTGACCGCTTCCCTCGTGCTGCTGGTCCTGGCGGGCTTCTCGCCGCTCGGCGTCGACGACGTCACCGACGAGGAGCAGCAGGGCAGGATGGGCGTCATCGCGACGTACGCGATCAATTTCTGCTTCGTTCTGATCAGCCTCTTCAAGGGCAAGACCCGGATGGCGGTGCTGGGCACCCTCGTCCCCTTCGTCGCGCTGGTCGGCGCGATCCGGCTGGCCCGCCCCACCTCGCCCTGGGCCAGGCGCTGCTACCGCCGCCGCCACCGGGCCCGCTCCAGGGCGCTGCTGCGGGCCTACCACCACGACGTGCGCTGGGCCGGGCCGCGGCGGAGGTTCCAGGACATCGTCGGCGGCGCCCCGGACCGGGTCCCGCCGCCGTCCGCGCCCGGGTCCTGAGCGCCGCGCCGCCGTCCGCGCCACTCCCGTACGCCGCACACCACCAGGACGGCGGCGACGGCGGCCAGATGCTCGCGGCCCGCCAGGTTGTCCTTGACGAGGACCTCCACCACCATCGCGAGGATCACCAGGGCCCCGGTGAACCAGGCCCGTCGCCGATGGCAGACGTAGACCGCGAGCCCGACGACGGCAGCCGAAGGGCCGGTGTCCACCACCTGCGCGTCGGAGGCGGGCAGTCCCGGGAACACCCCCGGCCCGAGCGCGACGCCGATCCGCGCGTACAGCGTCCCCGCCAGGGTCGCCAGATACGCCACCGCGAGCGTGCGCCACCGCCCGAGGCACACCTCCGCGACGCCGAACACCAGCAGGATCTGGGCCAGCGCGCCCCACACCGGCAGGTCGGGCGCGGGCACGAACAGGGACAGCGGGGTCCGCAGGAGGGCGAGCCAGAGCGGGTCCTCGGCCCGTACGGCTCCGAGGCTCTGCACCGGCCGGCTGCCCCACGCCTGGTTCTGCGCCATCTGGACGAGCGCGGTCAGCGCCACCGCGACCGGCGTCAGCGCGAGGGCCCGCGTCCCCCGTGCGGCGAGCCCCTCCCGCACGGTCGTGTACAGCGGGCCCCACTCCCGCACCGCTGCTCGGCGCAGGACGGCCGGGAGACGGCTCATCTACCCGCGCCCGGGCGCGGGGGCCGCTTCGGCGGCGACGAGGACGCGCGCCGGGCGGGCGCTCTTGTCGGACAGCATGAAACGGACCCCCGTCGGTCGGTCGGTGCGTGACATCGGCGCGGACGCGCGCCGAGCCGGATTCCCCTCCGGAGACGGACGGGAGCCATCCGGAGTTGAGCGACGCCCGGGTGACGCGGGTCTCGTCGGCGCACGGACAGGGGCCGGGGGAGGCCGGACAGGGCCGGCGAAGGTGCGGACGGGGCCGGGGAGGTGCGGACGGAAGCCGGGAGGCAACTGACGGGGCGGGGGGGGAGGGTGGTGGGGGAGCCGGGCAGCCGGGGAGCCCGGGAGCCGGGGAGCGGGTCCTCAGGCCCCGTCGAGGGCCGCCGCACCCGGCTCGGCCGCCCGGTCCGCCTCCGGCTCCTCGTCCACGGTCTTCTCCGGCTCACGCTCCGGCAGTTCGGCGGCCAGCGCCGCCGCCGCCCGCACCAGCGGGAGGGCCAGCAGCGCGCCGCAGCCCTCGCCCACCGTCACGCCGTGGTCCAGCAGCGGGGTCAGCGCCATCCGGTCCAGCGCCTTCGTCTGCGCGGGCTCGCCGCTGACCTGGCCGGCCAGCCACCAGTCCGGCGCCCGGAACGCCGCCCGCTGCGCCACCAGCGCGCAGGCCGCCGAGACGACCCCGTCCAGGATCACCGGCATCCGGCGCACCGCGCTCTGCAGCAGGAAGCCCGTCATCGCCGCCAGGTCCGCCCCGCCGGACGTCGCCAGCAGCTCCAACTGGTCGCCGAGCACCGGCCGGGCCCGGCGCAGCGCGTCCCTGATCGCCGCGCACTTGCGCATCCACGCCAGGTCGTCGATGCCCGCACCACCGCGCCCGGTCACCACGGAGGCGTCCGTTCCGCAGAGTGCGGCGACGAGGGTGGCCGCGGCCGTGGTCCCGCCGACGCTGAGGTCGCCGAGCACCACCAGATCGGTGCCGGAGTCCGCCTCCTCGTCGGCGATGGCCATGCCCAGGCGGACCGCCTGCTCCGCCTCCTGCGCGCTCAGCGCGTCCTCGACGTCGATCCGCCCCGATCCCCGCCGCACCCGGTGCCGCACCACGGACTCGGGCAGCAGCTCCGGATCGCAGTCCAGGGAGACGTCCACGATCCGCATCGGCACCGAGAAGCGCCGCGCCAGCACCGAGACCGGGCTCGCCCCGTCGAGGGCGGCCCGCACCAGCTCGTGCGCGCTTCCCGCCGGCCGGCCGGAGACGCCCAGCTCCGCCACCCCGTGGTCACCGGCGAAGAGCACCAGGCGCGGCTGCTCGACGGCCCTGACCGGCACGGACTGCTGCGCGGCGCTGAGCCACTCGCCCAGCTCGTCGAGCCGCCCGAGCGCCCCCGGGGGGACGGCCAGCCGCTCGCGCCGCTCCTCGGCATCGCGCCGCACACCACCGTCGGGGCGTTGGATCAGGTCGGAGAAGTCGTCCAGGTTCACGGAGGTCTGCCTCGCGGGTCGTCACGTCGGGTCCGGTCCGGGAGCCCGGCGGCGGGCCCCCGGGCGCGTCCGGCGGATCCCGACCGGGTCCGCGGCGTCTGGCACGGCACCTCGCCGCGTTGCCGGAGCGCCCGAATCGCTCCGCGATGTGGACGTTCCAGCGCCTTGCGATGCACCGCACCAGACGCCGCGGCCTGTCCGATCCTGATCCGCCGGACACGCCCTGCCCGGAACAGTACCGGTCGGCCCACGGGGCGGACCCGGCCGCGAGGGCCTCGGCCCGGAGGTGCCCGGCGACGACGGGAACCTTCCGCGAGGAGAACGGCGACGGCGGGCCCGGCCGCGAGGTTCCCGGCCACGCGGGCCCGGCCGCGAGGAGACCGGCCCGACTCACCCCCGCAGCACCAGCGCCTGCCCCGCCACCACCAGCAGCACCTGCTCGCACTCGGCCGCCACCGCCGCGTTCAGCCGTCCCAGCTCGTCCCGGAACCGCCGCCCCGCCGACGTCGCGGGCACCACCCCGGATCCCACCTCGTTGGTCACCAGCACCACCGGACGCCGGGTGCCGCGCACCGCCGAGGCCAGCTCCGCGACCCGCTTCCGCAACGCCGCCTCACCGCCGTCGTGCCACCGTTCGTCCTCCCAGGCCCCCACCCGGTCCATCGCGTCGGTCAGCCACAGCGACAGACAGTCGATCAGCAGCGGCGGCCCGTCCGCCCGCAACAGCTCCGCGACCTCGCAGGTCTCCTCGGTCCGCCAGGCGCCCGGCCTGCGCTCCCGGTGCAGTCCGACCCGGGCCGCCCACTCCGCGTCCCCGTCGCGGCGCCCGCCGGTCGCCACGTACACCACCTCCGGGAACGTCTCCAGGCGCTGCTCCGCCTCCACCGACTTCCCGGACCGCGCGCCGCCGGTCACCAGTACCCGGCGCGGTACGTCCGGCACCGCGTGGTACTCGCCCACCACCAGCGTCGTCCCGTCCGGCACCGCCCGCGCCCCGGCCGCCGCGAGCCGCCGCTCCAGCGCCGGGCCCGGCGGGGCGTCGTGGTCCAGGTGGACCGCGATCACCTCCGTGGCGGGGCCGGCCGCGCCCGCCGACCGCAGCCGGGCCACCGCGTCGGGGCGGGCGACCACATCGCAGAGCACCATGTCCAGGGGCCGCTCCACCCGCTCGGGCAGGCCGGAGGGGGCGGCCCCCGGCGGCAGGTACAGCAGCCGCTCGCCCTCAGGGGCGGTCACCTCGTACCCGGTCCCCGGGGCGTCCATCGCCAGCGCCCGCACCCGGTGCCCGCTGATCAGCGTCAGGACCTGGCCGTCCGGTACCCGCCCGGCCGGCGGCAGCAGGGCGGGCAGCTCCACGGCGGGGCCGTCGTGCGGATGGGTCAGCAGTACCTGGCGGACCGCGCCCAGGGAATGCCCCGCACGGGCGGCCGCGAACTCCACTCCGGGGGTGAGGTCCAGCAGCAGCGCGTCGTCGATCAGCAACGCCGTCGCGGCCCGCGCCCACGGGCCGCGGGCCGCGGCGCAGGCCGCGCAGGGGCAGGAGGGGCGCGGCAGCCCGTCGGGGGCTCCGGTGCCGAGCAGTGTCAGTTCCACACCTTGATCCTCCCGCGTCCCCGTGCGAGGTGCGCGTCCGGCTACGCTTCGGGCAGCAACGCGACCCGGGAGGCTGGCATGGCGTGGACGTGGCGGTTCGAGAAGTCCGACGGTACGGAGACGGAGCCGGCGCTGCAGCCGGAGGAGTTCACCACCCAGGGCGACGCGGAGTCCTGGATCGGTGAGTACTGGAAAGAGCTCCTGGAGGGCGGCGCCGTACAGGTGACGCTCTTCGAGGACACGACCAAGATCTACGGCCCGATGAGCCTGGAGGCCGACAGCGCCTGAGGGCCGGGCGCGAACGGCCGACGCGAGGGGCGGGCGGTACGGGGAGAATCCCGTACCGCCCGCCCCTCGCGTGTGCCCGCCCCCAGGAGGTTCCCGTCCGGCGGCCCCGGGACCGCCGCGCGCGTCGACGGCCGGCTCGGGCGCGCGGTCGGCAGGGGGCCGCGCGCCCGAGCGCGCGGAGCCGTGGGCGCGCCGTAGAACTCCGCCTCGGCGGCATCGCGGGGCTCAGCCCCGCCCTCCGCGTCGGCGGGTTTCTCCCCGTGTCCCCGGCCCCGGCCCCGTCAAAAAATCCGTGCGACCGGTTTCTATTGACATACCGTTCGACCGGTTTTTAGGATGAGCGAGCCGCTCCGGGGGATCGCCGGTCGGCGGGTTCCGGTGTGCGTGGCGGAGTTGCGGAAGGAGAAGCGATGAGTGATCTCGAAAGTGGCCCCGGAGAGCGGCTCGTGGTGGTCGGCGTGATGGGGGACGCGGCGTCCTCGGCGGAGAGCTTCCTGGTGTCCATGCGGCTGAGCTGCCGGGGCATCCAGACCCTCAACCTCGGCACGGGGGTCACCCTGGACCAGGCCGCCGCCGAGGTGGCCCGGCGTCGTGACGCGCAGGCACTGCTCCTCGTCTGTGCGACCGGGGTCCACGCGGTGGCGGGGCAGTTGGCCGGCCTCGCGGCGCTGAAGGCGTCCGGCTCCCTGGCCCGTCCGGTCTTCGTCGGGGGCACGGGCGGTGACTCCTGGCGGGAGCTGCGACCGCTGGCCGCCCGCCTGCAAGGGCTCGGGGTCGCCCAGGTCCTGGCGGACCTCGCGGACGCGGCCTACCTGCTGCCGGTGCGGCGCACGGAGCCGCGAGGGGGCGCCGCACCGGCGTCGCCGCGCGCGGAGAAGGTGCCGGCCTGGGCCGGATGAGCCTCCTGCGGTTCCCATAAAACCATGCGACCGGTACTGTTCATACGCGAGGATATCCATGGCGAAGCAAGTACGATCCGAACGGACCCTTGAGCGGTTGGTGATGTCAGCGGCCGAACAGTTCGCCGAGCAGGGGTTCGTGCGGGCCACCCTGGCCGATGTCAGCAAGTCGGCCGGAGTGACCAAGGGGGCGCTGTTCTTCCACTTCTCCACCAAGGACGAGCTTGCCGACGTGGTGCAGGCGCGCGGCAGGGACGTCCTGGAGACACTCGTGGAGGAGCTGCACGATCCCGATGCCTCACGCCTGCAAGTGCTCGTCGACCTCACCCACTCCCTCAACGACCTGCTGCGCGAGAACTCCTTCATACGCGCGAGTGTGCGGATCACTCGTGAACGCACGCATCAGGAGCCGACGCCACTGGACTTCTATCCGCTGTGGCTCGGACGCCTGTGGAAGCTCCTGGAAGACGCCCGGAAGAACGGGGAGTTGGGGAAATCAGTGGCTGATGTGTCAGCGCGGACGCTGGTCACCGCCGCCGTTTCCGGCGTCGAGACCCTCGCCTGGATGGGTGTTTCCCGGCAGGATGCCGAGAAATGGCTGAGCAATCTGTGGGGGCTGGTCCTGCCCCTGCTGACCGCAGAGGACTCGGAGCGGTTGATCAGGACCACGGCCCCGGCCGCGGGCGCCGTGCACGTCGACGCAGAGCGCTAGAGAGATCGTCTGCTGCATTCCATCGCATCGGCACACGTCGTGAAGAGGAGTCGGACATTGGGCGTGCTCACGGGGAAGACCGCGCTGGTCACCGGAGGGAGCCGGGGCATAGGACGCGGCGTCGCGCGGAAGCTGGCGCGGGAAGGCGCGCGGGTGGCGATTCACTACGGGCATCATGAGGACGCGGCCCGGGGGACGGTCGAGCTGATCCGGCAGGACGGCGGCCAGGCGTTCGAGATGTGCGCCGAGTTAGGGGTGCCGGGCGATGTGACCGAGTTCTACGCCGGACTCGACGTCGGACTCGCGCGTCAGGGCTGGGGCCCCGAGTTCGACATCCTGGTCAACAACGCGGGGGTGAGCGGTTCCGCCCGTATCGACGACGTCACCCCTGAGCTGTACGAACGCATCTTCGCGGTGAACACGCGATCCCTGGTCTTTCTGGTCCAGCAAGGGCTGAAGCGGATGCGCGACGGCGGGCGCATCATCAACATCTCGTCGGCCGCGACCCGGATCGCCTTCCCGGAGTCCGTCGTGTACGCGATGAGCAAGGGGGCGATGAACACCTTCACCCTCGCCCTGGCCAAGGAACTCGGCGGGCGCGGCATCACCGTGAACGCGGTGGAACCCGGCTTCGTCGAGACCGAGATGAACGCCGCCAGACGCGCCGCCCCCGAACGGGCCGCCGAGCTGGCCTCGTGGTCCGTCTTCGACCGTCTGGGGCAGCCGTCGGACATCGCCGACGTCGTGGCCTTCCTCGCCTCCGACGCCGCCCGGTGGGTCACCGGGCAGTGCATCGACGCCTCTGGCGGGTCCAAGCTCTGAGCTGTCACCACCGCGGCGCCCGGACACACCTCACGGTGTGGGCGGGCGCCGCGGTGGTGACAGCTCAGGCAAGGGAAACGGGCTGCCGGTCGCCTGCCGGCGGGCCGATCCTGGCGCGGAGCTCGGGCGACCCCGCCGGGTCGAACCGGGAGATCCTGCGGCCCGGCACGAGGCCGGGAAGCAGCCAGGTCCACATGTCGGTCACACGCTGGTGCAAGTCCTCGCGTCCGGTACGGACCTGGGAGGTGATCTGCACACCGGCGAAGGCGCCGACGATGTAGATGGCGGCGTCGGTGACATTGACCTCCGGCTTCACGTCGCCACGGCCCTGCGCGGGAGCCAGGGAGTCGCGGACGGTTTCGATCCAGTTGTTGTAGAGCGTGGGGTCGGGGTCGGTGAACGAGCCGAGCTCGATCACGAGCCGGATCCCGGCCCGGACGCGGACGCTGCTGCGCAGTCCGGCAGCCATGTGATGCGTGAGGTCGATGGCCGTCTGAACGCCCGGACGCTCCGTCTCCGCGAGCAGGGACGTGATGTCGAACTGATCCGTCATCAAGGTGTGGGCCAGGGCCTCCTTGGACGGGAAGTGGAAGTACAGGGCCCCCTTGGTCACCCCGGCTCGCTGCGAGATGTCGCTCAAGCTCGTACTGCCGAAGCCCGCGGCGTCGAAGGCTGCCGCCGCACCCTCCAGGATCGCCTCGCGGGTGACCTCTGCTCGCTCTTGCCGTGCTCTCGCCACTGCCTGCTCCTGTCCGCCGCGATGCGGATGGTGGTCTTCCATCCTTCCGGTGGTCACCGCGGCTACCGCTGATGGCAATCTTCCTCCCTCTTGCCAAAAAAAACCAGTCAGCTAGTACGCTATTGCTCGTTCCACTAAGGAGTTCCGGGCCTCTTTGCCCGTCGTTTGTCCTGCTCAAGCCATGTATTGCCGCGAATCGCGCACATGCCAGGAGGCCAAGGATGACTGCACTTCTACAAGCCGACCGCCCCGATTTTCGTCAGAGTGAGGGCGACGAGCCGGAGCTCTTCGAGCAGACGGTGCCCCGGACGCTGGTGCACCGGGCGGCGATATCGGAGGTGCTTCTGACGGGGGTCAGACCCTGTGAGGACGACAAGCTCCGCATAGGCGCCCAGTGGTCACGCGGGCACAGCTACTACGGCGCCGTCGCCGGACGGTGGCACGATCCGATGCTCTTCGCCGAGGCGATCCGCCAGGCCGGGCTGCTGCTCGCCCACGAGGTCCTGGCCATACCGCTCGGCTTCTCCTTCCTCACGGAGACCATGTCCTTCGACATCACCGAGGAAGGAGTCCAGCTCGGCCGGGGCCCCGCCCACGTGGTGCTCGATGTGTCGCTCCGCGATGTCGTGCGCCGGGGGAACACCGTCTCCGCGTACGCCTACGACGTGGTGGCCCACCGGGACGGCCGCCGTGTCGGCTCGGGGAGCGCGACGGCGAAGTGCGTCAATCCGGCCGTGTACCGCCGGCTGCGCGGCGACTACACCGGGGCGACTCCCTCCCGCTCCCTTCCCGCCGCCATGAGCCCCGAACTCGTCGGCCGCACCTGCGAGTTCGACGTAGTCCTGGCCGCGGAGTCCCGCGACGGGTCCCGTGCCCTGCGCGCCGACCCCGACCACCCGGTGCTGTTCGACCACCCGGTCGACCACCTCCCGGGCATGGTGCTCATGGAGGCCGCGCGACAGGCCGCGCTCGACGCGCTGCGGCGCCCGGAAGGGCTGCTCGTCGCCTGCGACGCGGAGTTCCACAAGTACGTCGAGTTCGACTCGCCGTGCCTGATCTCGACCTCGGAACGGGAAGCGGCCGGACCCGGTCGCGAGGCCCTGTCCGTCGCCTTCCACCAGGGCGGATCCCCCGTCGCCGGCTGCCGGGTGACCGTCAGCGCCGGTTCGGAGAGGTGAAGCGGGGGTGGCCGGCCTTCCGGCGACCGGGACGGGTTCCGCCCGACCCGCGGAACGGGCCCCCGGGGCCGTGCTTCTCGTGGGCGGCACGGGCTTCATCGGGAGCGCCGTCCTGAGGCAGCTCCTGGGGGAGGCCGACGCGCCGCGTACCGCACCGCAGCTGCGCGTCCTGTCCCGACGCCCGCCCACCGGTCGGCCGGAGACCGCTGGATTGCGTTACCTGGCGGGTGACTTGATGGACCGGAGCACGCTCCGCGGCAGCTGCTCGGGAGCGGACGTGCTCGTGCACACGGCCAGCTATGTGGGCCGCGACTCCCGGAAGTGCCATGACATCAACTACGCCGGCACCCAAGCGCTCCTGGAAGAGGCCCAGCGGGCCGGTGTCCGGCGCGTCGTGTACGTCAGCACGGCCTCCGTGTACGGCTTAGGACCCCATCGGGGCCTACGGGAGGGTGAGTTGGGGACCGCACCCGGTTCGCCCGCGAGTGCCTCCCGGCTTGGGGCCGAGAGAGCCGTTCGCGACGCCCGAGGGATCGTGCTGCGGCCCCACCTCGTCTACGGTGCGGGTGACCGATGGTTCGTGCCCGCCCTTGCGCGGTTGCTCAGGCGGGTCCCGGCCTGGCCCATGGGCGTGTCGTCGGCCGGCTCGCTCGTCGCGGTCGACGACCTGGCCCGCATCGTCGCCGCGCTCGTGCGGGCACCGCTGGGGCCGGGGGCGGAACCCGGCGAGCCGTACCACGTGGCCCACCCCAGCCCGGTCCGGATGCGGCGCCTGGTGCTGCTCCTGTGCGGGCTCCTGGGCCTGCCGCAGCCGCGGACCTGCGCGTCCCCCGAGGAGCACCGCGTGCTCGCCGCCCGGGGGATGCCCGAACTCTCCGACCACCAGCACGCGTTGCTCACCCAGGACCACTGGTACGACAGCAGCCGTATCTGGCGCCGGACCGGTGTGGACCCGGGCCCCGGCTTCGAGGACCGGTT
The DNA here is from genome assembly GCF_044756785.1 of Streptomyces sp. NPDC091649. Taxonomy (NCBI): domain Bacteria; kingdom Bacillati; phylum Actinomycetota; class Actinomycetes; order Kitasatosporales; family Streptomycetaceae; genus Streptomyces; species Streptomyces sp. NPDC091649. The sequence goes on from NZ_JBIVTR010000008.1 coordinate 290,074, forward strand.
CGCGCAGTGTGCCGACTGGTACAGGCGGCACCTGGCGGACGGAGTCGGCACCTGAGTTCAGTCGACTCCGCGCACGATGTGGGACTCGCCGGGTTCGTCCTCGACCCCGGCGAGCCGGAGCACGGGGGCCCGGGCGGGATCGCCGGTCTGCGGGTCTCTCTCCTGTTCCTCGTCGAGCATCTGTCCTCCAGCCGTCAGTAGCGGTAGTGGTCGGGCTTGTACGGGCCCTCGACCGGGACGCCGATGTACGCCGCCTGCTCGGGACGCAGGGTCGTGAGCCGGACGCCGA
>NZ_JBIVTR010000009.1:0-283795 GCF_044756785.1 Streptomyces sp. NPDC091649
AGCCAGCGTGCTCTGGGCTCTGCTCCGTGACGGACGAGTCTTCACCCCCGTCCTGCCGCTCACGCAGGCGGCTTGACTTCGTCATTGAGACTCCTTTACGACAGGGCGACGGAAGGCTGTGCGGAGCCGGACCGGGCGGTCAGGCTGTGGAGGCAGGCGAGCAGGCAGCGGGCCTGCACGTTCACGTAGTGGCTGTGCCGCATCAGGGCCACCAGCTGGGCCACCGTGAGCCAGCGGTGGTCGGGGGCGTCGGTCCCGTGGTCCTCGTCGGTCTCCACGATCAGGTAGCGGTTACGGGCGTGGTAGAAGCGGCCGCCCTCCTCCGAGTGCACCGCGTCGAAGCGGATCCGCCCGGGGGCGGCGTTCAGCACCGCGTCCAGGTGCGGTGGGCGCGCCCCGGCGGGCAGTGCGTCGAGGCCGGCCGGGGTGCACTGCACCGTCGGGGCCAGCTCGACGACGTCCGTGTACCCCGGTTCCGTGGCGGCGTGGACGAGCAGGTGCAGGACGCCGTCGATCCTGCGGGCGAGGAAGGCGATCACGCCCTCGCCACAGGGCTCGATCATCGGCTGCGCCCAGGCGCGGACCTCTCGCCCGACGGCCGTGACGTCGACCCCGGTCACCCGGAAGAACCGGCCGCTCTCGTGCGCGATCCGCCCGTCCTCCCGGTGCCATCCCGCCAGCGCCCGCAGCGGGACCCGTTCGGCGACGACGTCCCGGCGGGTGCGGACGTCGGTGATCCAGTGCAGTACGCCGGCCAGCTCCTCGGGCACATCGGCGCTCCCGTCGCAGGATCGGACGAGCGCGGCCGTGAAGTCGTCCCCCGGCGCGCCGAGGACCCGCGGCAGGCCGGGCCCGGTGAAGGGCAGGCAGGCCAGGACCGAGCGGGCGTCCATGTTCACCAGGTCGTCGAGCGCGAGCAGGGTGTGCAGCCGGCCGAGCGTCAGCCAGCTGAAGCCCTCGCGCACCTCGACGTCCTCGCTCACCTGGACCACCATGTTGCGGTTGCGTTTGCGGAAGAACCAGGCGCCCTGCTCGGACTGGCGTACGTCGGCGAGCACCTGGTGGCGCGCGGTGTCGCGGAAGTAGCGCAGATAGGGGACCTCGGCTCCCTTGTGCACCCGCGTGTAGTTGCTGCGGGTAGCCTGGACGGTCGGCGACAGCTGGAGCCCGTTGTGGTTGCCCGGTTCGGTCTTCGCCTGCATCAGACAGTGGAGGACACCGTCGAACTCCTTGACGAGGATGCCCAGGATGCCCACCTCCGGCTGGTTGATGATCGGCTGCTGCCACCGTTCGACCGGCGCGCCGGGCAGGTGCACGTCGAGGCCCTCGACGGAGTAGAAGCGGCCCGTCTCGTGGACGAGGTTCCCGGTGCCGGGGTCGGTGTGCCAGCCGGCGAGGTCCTCCAGCGCGACCTGCCGCACCCGCATGTCGGTGTGCCGCTTCTGTGCCGCGAGCCACCGGTGGAACCGTTCGGTGCCGCCGGCACCGGTGTCCGCCACCGCAGATCTGGCGATCCGCAGGTGGGCGGGGTCGTGAGGCGCCGGCGTCCCCGCCCGGGCCGTCCGCGAACGAGTGGTCAAGGCAGCCCCCGGGGGTTGTGGTCGACGACCCGCCCACGATCGATTCCCGGGCTCGATACCGCCTGCAATCGCGCTCGAACGGCCCCGGGAAGCGGTGCGCGCCGTGCCGGATCGCGCAGCCCCGGGGCCCGGTCGGGGATGCGCGCCGGCCGGGAGGGGCCGGCCACCCGGCCCCTCGCGGAGAGAAGGAGCCGAACGGGGCGGGGGTGTCCCGCTCGGCTCCCGTCGTTGGGCCGTCAGGCCGTGAAGGCCCCGGCGTTCTCCTTGACCCACTGGACGAAGGTCCGCGGCGGCTTTCCGGTGACGCGCTCGACCGTGTCCTGCACGGTGTAGCCGGCCTCCGGCGGGTTGGTGCGCATCGTGAGGAAGAACTCGACGTCCTCGTCGGAGTAGCCGGTCTGGCGCCACTCGGCGACGATCTCGTCCTGGCTCAGCTCGACGTACTTCACCTCGCGGCCCAGCGCCTCACTGATCGCGCGGACCTTCTCCGGCGGGGTCAGCGCCTCCGGGCCGGTGATCCAGTACTCCTGGCCGGCGTGCCCGTCCGAGGTCAGGGCGGCGGCGGCGACGGCGGCGATGTCCGCGTCGTGCACCATCGCGCTCTTGGCCTGGGGGAACGCCTCACGGACGACGCCCTCGTTCTTGACCGACTCGGCCCACTCCAGGGCGTTGGACATGAACTCCACCGGGGAGAGGAAGGTCCACTCCAGGCCGCCGGCCTCGACCGCCTCCTCCAGGGGGCTCTTGGTGACGTCGCCCTTGAGCACGGTCACCTTGCGGACGCCGGACTCCTTGGCCAGCTTCACGATCTCCGGCCCGTTCTCCAGCGGGGAGAAGTCCTCACCGTTGAAGCTGATCAGGTGGGCTGCCGTGACGCCCTTGAACGCCTCGACCAGGGAGCTCGTGTCGGAGAGGTTCCCCTCGATGACTTCGGCGCCCGCGGGCAGGTTCGCCTTCGCGGGGTTGCGGGTGAGCGCACGAACCGGGTGCCCGGCCGCGAGAAGCTGCTCCACCAGGGGGCGTCCGACGTTTCCGGTGGCACCGGCAATGAGAATGGTCATGAGATCTCCTTCGGTTCTGATGGCCACGCTAAAAGCATTCGCGGTCACCTCCTGTCCTCGGTTGATGAGAAGGTCGGTCCATGTTGGAAACCTCGGCTCGACTGCTGCGTTTGCTGGCGTTGCTCCAGGCCCATCGGGAATGGTCGGGGCCCGATCTGGCCGACCGCCTCAAGGTGAGCCCCCGGACCGTGCGACGTGATGTCGACAAGCTGCGGGCCCTCGGTTACCCGATCAACGCGATGGGCGGTGTCGGCGGCGGCTACCAGCTGGCCGCCGGGGCGTCGCTGCCGCCGCTGCTGCTGGACGACGAGGAGGCGGTCGCGGTGGCGGTCGGGCTGCGCACCGCGGCCGGCGGCGCGATCACCGGCATCACGGAGATCTCGGTGCGGGCCCTGGCCAAGCTGGACCAGGTGCTGCCCTCCCGGCTGCGCCATCAGGTCAACGCGCTCAGCGCCGCCCTGGTGACCATGCCGATGCTCGGTCCCACGGTCGACCCGACGGTGCTGACCGCCATCGCGTCGGCGGTCCGGGACAACGAGCGGCTGCGCTTCGACTACACCGCGCGCGACAGTTCGACGACGGTGCGCGACGTGGAGCCGTACCGGCTGGTCCACGACGGGCAGCGGTGGTATCTGGTGGCCTGGGACACCCACAAGGAGGACTGGCGCCGCTTCCGGGTGGACCGGATGACGCTGCGCATTCCCAACGGGCCGCGGTTCACCCCGAAGCCCCTGCCGTCGGGGGACATCGCGTCCTATGTGGCCTCGGCCGTCACCAGTGGCCAGTACCGCTACCGCGCGGTGATCACCATGCACGGCCCGGCCGGTGAGGTGGCCCTGGAGGTGCCGCCGTCCCTGGGCGTGGTGGAGCCGGTCGACGACCGTACGTGCGTGCTGCGCATCGGCTCCTCCAGCCTGGACCACCTCGCGGTGTGGGTGGCCGCGTTCGGCTTCGACTTCGAGGTGCAGGAGCCGCCCGAGCTGGTGGAGCACCTGCGGACGCTCAGCTGCCGGCTGCACCGTGCGGCCTGGGCCAAGGACGGCGCGCCGCGCTGAGCCGGACGGACGGCGGCGGCCGGAGCGGGCGCCCGAGGGGCCCGCTCCGGCCGCCGTCCGCCGGTTCCGCCGCGATCAGGACCGCACCAGCTTGTTGGCCACCGCCCGCGCCCGCTCCACCGTCGCGGCCTCGGCGGCCCGGAGCGAGGCGGCCGCCTTCTCCAGCTCCACCGGGTCCTCGGAGGTGAACGGGGTGACGGTGTGCGAAGCGGTGATCAACTCCAGTTCGTAGCCGAGGACCTGCTGCACCACGGTGCGCAGATACGGGCCGCAGTGGTCCATGGCCGCGTCGTCGGAGCCGGGGGTGTAGTCACCGCCGTGGGCCAGCACGATGGTGGCCGGCCGCCCGGCGAGCGGGTTGGCCCGCGGGTCGTAGGGCAGTGTGCGGCCGAGGATGAGGGACTGGTCCAGCCATGCCTTCAGGTTGGAGGGGATGGTCCAGTTGTGCATCGGCACGCTGATGAGCAGGGCGTCGGCGGCCAGGATCTCCTCGACGAGCTCGTTGTGCAGTGCCGCCGCCGTGCGCTGCCCGTCGGTCTGCGGCTCCGCCATGAGGGTCGCGGCTCCGTCGGCGCCCAGGTGCGCGACGGGGTCGGCGGCCAGATCGCGGTAGGTCACCGTGCTCTGGGGCTGGGCCTCGTTCCACACCTCGCGGAAGGAGGCCGCGAGCTTGCGGGAGACGGAGTACGGCGAGGGCGACGAGTCGATGTGCAGCAGGTGGGCCATGGATGTGCCTCTCGTGTGCGACGGCGAACGCCGGTCATGAACGCCCGTGGCCGCATGCTGGCGGGCGTCGCTCGAACTTGGTCGGAGCAGCGCTTGCGCGCCCGGCCCGGGGCGCGGCGGCCCGGTGGATCAGCGGCGGGTGCCGACGAACAGGCCCCGGCCCGACTGCACTTCGGGGACGTACTCCGGTCGCAGCCCGGCTTCCTCGAATGCCTTCTCGTACTCCTCGCGGGTGAAGAGCATGGCCCGGTGCACCTCGGTGAAGTAGCGGACGCCGGTGGCCGGGGACGCCTGGAGGTAGTGGACCTCCATCCGCGAGGTGTCGCCCTCGCGGACGGTGTGGGTGGCGCGGGCGACCGTGGTGTCCTCCCACTCGATGACGTCGCTGGAGACCCAGCGGTCGATGAAGGTCTCCGGGAACCACCAGGGCTCGACGACGACGACCCCGGACGGGTTGGTGTGGTGGGCGAGGCGCTGGACCGCCTCGTGCAGTTCCGTACGGGAGGACACGTAGCCGATCGAGGCGAACAGGCAGGTGACGGCGTCGAAGGTGCGGCCCAGGTCGAAGGAACGCATGTCGCCGACGTGCAGCGGCACCTCCGGCAGGTCGGCGCGGGCGATGTCGAGCATCGGTTCGGAGAGGTCGATCCCCTCCGTGTGCCCGATCAGTTCGGCGAACGCGGGGAGGTGCCCGCCGGTGCCGCAGGCGACGTCCAGCACGGAGGCCGCCCCGGGCAGGCGCGCGTGGATCTGCTCGACGACCGTCTCCGCCTCCGCTTGGTAGTCCTTGCCCCGTGCGGTGTGCTGTGCGTGGTAGAACTTCGCTGACTCGGCGCCGTACATGGGTCTCCTCCGTTGGCCGGACAGGTGGGGGTGCGGCGCCCACAGGGTCGCCCCTGCCCGTCGAGCGCCGCTGGAACCCGGCCGGGGCTTGAGTGAATCCCGATCGCCACGTACCAGTCTTCGCTGTGCAGGACCTGTTCTCAGCGAAGGAAGGGACAGCATGTCCGCGAATGGCAGGGTCGTCGTCCTGGGCGGCACGGGGTTCGTCGGACGGCATGTGTGCGCGGCGTTGGAGGGCCGTGGCACAGAGGTGGCCGTCGTGGCCCGCAGGCCGCCCGATCACGAGGTGGCGGGCCCGTTCCTCGCGCTCGATCTCGCGCGGCGGCCGGTGCGGGAGTCGGCCGAACGGCTGGACGCCCTGGCGCCGTTCGCCGTCGTCAACTCCACCGGCAGCATCTGGGGCAACACCGACGCGCAGATGTGGGAGGCCGCGGCCGCCCCGACGCTGCGGCTGTTGGACGTCCTGGCGCTGATGGAGAGCCGGCCGAGGCTCGTGCACCTGGGTTCGGTGCTGGAGTACGGCCGGATGCGGGTCGGCACCGTGTCGGATGTCGCCGCGCCCGCGCGTCCGACCAGCGCGTACGGCCGGGCGAAGCTGGCGGCGACCCAGGCCGTGCTGGAGCGGATCGGCGCGGGTGACCTGGAGGGCGTGGTGCTGCGCATCGCGAATCTCGCGGGCCCGCGCAGCCCCGACGTCAGCCTGCTGGGCCGGGTGGCCGGCCAGTTGTGGGCGGCGGGCGGGCGGCCGGCGGTGGTGGAGCTGGATCCGCTGCTGGCCCACCGGGACTACGTGGACGTACGCGATGTCGCCGACGCGGTCGTGGCGGCCGTGGACTCCAAGGTCTCCGGCGAGATCGTCGACATCGGCAGCGGCCACAGCACCTCGGTGCGCACGCTGGTCGACATGCTCATCGAGCGCAGCGGCCTGCCCGCGTCCGTACGGGAGCGGTCGGACGCGGGAATCCAGCACTCCACCGAGGAGTGGTCGCTCGTGAACACCGCGCCGGCCGAGCACCTGCTCGGCTGGCGCTCCCGTCGGTCCCTCGCCGAGGCGGTGGACGGGTTCTGGCTCGACTTCGTCGAGCGCCGGGGCTCCCGGGACGGACACCACCCCCTAAACGAAACGGAGAACCATCCGCGATGACTGCGTATGTCTGGGACTACCTGCCGGAGTACGAGCAGGAGAGGGAGGAGTTGCTGGAGGCGGTCGACACGGTGTTCGGCTCCGGGCAGCTGGTGCTGGGGCCGAGCGTCAGCGGCTTCGAGCGCGAGTTCGCCGACTACCACGGGCTGGCGCACTGCACGGGCGTGGACAACGGAACCAACGCGGTGCGGCTCGGGCTGCACGCGGTGGGCGTCGGGCCCGGCGACGAGGTGATCACGGTGTCGAACACCGCGGCGCCCACCGTGGTGGCGATCGACGGCGTGGGCGCGACCCCGGTGTTCGTGGACATCCGGGAGGAGGACTACCTGATCGACATCGACCAGGTGGCCGCCGCGATCACCCCGCGCACCAAGGCCCTGCTGCCGGTGCACCTGTACGGGCAGTGCGTGGACATGGGGGCGATCAACGACCTGGCGGACCGGCACGGCCTGGCGGTGCTGGAGGACTGCGCGCAGGCGCACGGCGCCCGCCACCACGGCAAGCCGGCCGGGACGATGGGCAAGGCCGCGGCGTTCTCCTTCTACCCCACGAAGGTGCTGGGCGCGTACGGGGACGGCGGTGCGGTCGTCACCGACGACGAGGCGGTGGACGCGTCGCTGCGGCGGCTGCGCTACTACGGCATGGAGAAGACCTACTACGTGGTGGAGACGCCTGGTTACAACAGCCGGCTGGACGCGGTGCAGGCGGAGATCCTGCGCCGGAAGCTGACCCGTCTGGACAGCTATGTGGCGGGCCGCCGGGCGGTGGCGAGGCGGTACGAGGAGGGGCTCGGCGACCTCGCGGACAAGGGCCTGCTCCTGCCGTCGGTGAACGAGGGCAACGAGCACGTCTACTACGTCTACGTGGTGCGGCATCCGCGCCGGGACGAGATCATCGAGGCGCTCAAGGGCTACGGGATCTCTCTCAACATCAGCTATCCGTGGCCGGTGCACACCATGTCGGGATTCGCCGGACTCGGCTACGGGGAGGGCTCGTTGCCGGTGACGGAACGTCTGGCGAAGGAGATCTTCTCGCTGCCGATGTATCCGTCGCTGCCGGTCGGGCTGCAGGAGAAGGTGATCTCCGCGGTGCGTGAGGTGGTCCTCGCGTTCTGAGCCGTACGCGGCAGGAGGGCCACCCCGCGGTCGCGGGGTGGCCCTCCTGCCGTACGGGGGCCGGGGTCAGCCGACGAGTCCCTCGATGACCTTCACGACCTCGGCCTGGGAGGGCATCGAGGCGATCTCGGCGGCGAGTTCACCGGCCTTGGCGCGGTAGGAGGCGTCGCCGAGCATCTTCGACACCGCGGCTTCGGTGTCCTCCACGGGAGCGGTGTGCGAGGGGAGCGTGATGGAGGCCCCGAATTCGTCCACCGGCCGCATCGGGATGGCGGAGGCGAGGATCTCCGGCAGGACCAGCTGGGGAGTGCCCGCGTTGAGCAGCGTCATCACCGTGACCCCGCCGCCGTGGTGCAGCACCAGGTCCGCCGTCGGGGCGACCACGTCCAGGGGGACGAAGCCGGCCTTCACGTCCGGGAACTCGGCGCGCAGTTGGGCGGCGACCGGCTCCGGCGCGGCGACGATCACCTCGATGTCACCACCGCCGAGGACGGCTCCGCCGAGCAGCGGACGGAAGAAGTCCAGCCCGAGGGCCGGGATGAAGACGCTGCGCGACCCCGAGGTGATGACGACGCGGGGGCGGTCGCCCTTGGCGTACATCCACGGCTCCAGCGCGATCTGCGGGTTGCCGGGGGCCCAGCGCATCGGCTGTGCGGGACCGGCGCGCCGCGGCCGGACCGTCGGCGGCGTGATGTCGACGAAGAGGTCGGGGTCCGGTATCGCGTCCAGTCCGAACGCCTCCAGTTCCGGCCTGAGTTCGTCGGTCGCCCCCTGCCAGTCGATGTCGGTGCGGTCGTAGATGGCCCAGGTGTGGCTCACCAGCGGGATGGAGAACTTGTGGGCGATCAGCGGGGCCGCGTGGTTGTACTCCCCTCCGATCACCACGTCGGGCCGCCATGCCTCGGCCAGCTCCTCGGTGCCCTGGTAGCCGGCCGCCGAGAGCCGGGCGAAGCCCCGGCCCGCGAAGTCCATCTCGGTGCTCTCGCTGGTGGGCATGGGCAGCCAGTTGCCCTGCCGGTCCTTGAGCATGGCGTCCCCCATGCCCAGGGCGGTCACGCCGCGGGCGGGCAGCCCGAGGCCGGTGACGAGGTCGAGGTTCTCGTCGGGCGAGGCGACGAGGACCTCGTGCCCGGCGGCCCGGGCCGCCCAGGCGAGGGGTGCGCTGGCGTGGACGGGGGCCGAACCGCCTCCGACGACAAACAGGAACCGCACGATGGATCTCCTTCGTTCAGCTGGGACAGTGGACCCCGGGAATCCGGCGCACCCGTCGGGCCCGGGGCCAGGTTCTTTCCTCCGGGTCGAGCGCGAGCTGACCCGGGCCAGAGCGTCGGGGCCGGGGGTCGGACGAGAGGTTCTCGGGGCTGTCCCGTCATCCCGACGGGACAACCCTCAGGGACGATCGCGGCCACCTACGGTCCCCGATTCACCCGAGCGGCGCGGAGAGGCGATTCCTGGCCGAATATGCCCCGCAAGCCGAGCCGGAGGCATGCCGAAATTCGCCCTGTTCAGGGACTGATGCCTCGTCAATGATGGTGTGGGACGGACACGTTGTGAGGTCGAGGCGGAATCCAGACGTCCCTGAGCGATGGCTCGCACCCTGGCTCCGAGCCCATCGCGCGGTGACCGGATCGCCCTCGGCGCCCGGTCCCGCCCCTCCTCACCAGTTGTCGTCGAAGCGGTCCTCAGCGGACCGAAAACGGAGCCAGCAGATGAAACGGATACTCGGCCCTCTCGTCGCCGCCGCCACCCTCGGCGTCGCCCTGACCGCCGCTCCCGCGGCGGTGGCCGCCGCCCCGGAGACCGCGGCGGCGCACCACCTCGGAGCGAAGGCCGCCGGCGTGTGGACCGGCACGGTGGCCGTCCCCGACGGGACGGTGGAGGTCACCATGTCCTTCCACCCGAACGGGACCGTCTGCCTGGTGGAGCCGCCGCCCGGCCCCGACGGCGGCGCCGAGGGGAGCGGGACGTGGACCCAGCACGGTCCGGGCGCCTTCACCTTCCGGGTCATGGAGCGCTTCTTCGACGGTACGGGTGCGACCGTCGCGTCCCTGCGTGCCAGGCACTGGGCCACCTTCCAGGGAAGCGACGCGTTCACCACGGTGGGCAGGGCCTCGTACTACGACCCGGCCGGCAACGTCCTGGCCACGTTCACCACCAGCAGCTCGATGCAGCGGATTCCGCAGGAGCCGATGCCGGACTGCTCCTGACGCCAGGGCCTGCCGGCCGGGTGCGCCCGGCAGGCCCGCTCAGCTCTCGGCGGGCTCGTCCCGGACGAGCGACCGTGACCGGACCCGCAGTTCGCCGCCCTCCCGCACCAGGACGTCGCTGACCGCGTAGCTCGATTCGAACCGGGTGGCCCCCTCGGCGCCGGTGAGGGTGACGAGCGAACCGTAGGAGACGGCGATACTGCCGTCCTCGGCGCCGTCCATCAGGTAGTGGTCGTTCCAGTGCCGGACCACGACGGTCCGGTATCTCGGCAGCGCCTGTTCGGCGTGGGCGAGCATCGCCGCCCTGCCGACGAGGGACTGCCCCCGGTGGACGTGGTGGGTCACCCCGTCCTCCGTGAACGTCTGGACGTAGCCCTTGACGTCCTGCGCGTCCAGCAGGCTCATCTGATGTGCGTAGAACCGGAGGATGTCGACGTACTGGTCCGTGCTTACCGCTGCCATGCGGCGCCCCCATTCGTCGTGGCGAGAAGTCTTCTGGCGTCCGATTCGTCGGCCGGTCGGCCGATGTGCCGGGTGTCCCAGGCCCCTGCGTTCAACGACGGGGAGTCAGGCCGTAGTTGAACTTCCAGGTCGAGGGCCGAGCGGAGCACCGCCCGCTGCAGTTTCTGCAGCCGGATGGACGGCTCCACCCCGAGTTCCCTGTTCAGCGTGTCGCGCAGGGTCCGGAACGACTGGAGTGCCTGCGACTGCCGGCCCGCCCTGTACAGGGAGACCATGTAGTGCGCGCAGAGGTTTTCGTGCATCGGGTGCTGGGCGGTCAGCACGGTGAGTTCGCTGAGTACCGCGTGGTGCCGGCCGAGCCGGATGTCGGCGCCGATCCGGCTCTCCAGCACGTTGAGCCGGCTCTCCTCCAGCCGGGCGACCTCTATGCTGAGCGGCATCCCGATCCGCACGTCGGCCAACGCGCGGCCCCGCCATTCGGCCAGCGCCCTGCCCAGGTACTTGGACACGGCCTCGTCGTCGGAGTTCTCGATCGCCCGGTTGCCCGCCTCGACGAAGCGCTCGTAGACGCGTACGTCCACGCTCTCCGGGTCGATGTCGAGGAGGTAACCGTCGAAGCGGGTCACGAGTATGCCCTTGGCACGACCGCGGTTCTCGGCCGTGAGTGCGGAGTCAATCAGCTTCCGCAACTGCAGGATGTACGTCTGCAGCGTTGTACGTACGCTCATCGGTGGGTGGTCACCCCACAGTTCCTCGATGAGCGTCGGCACCGATACGATGCGGCCCGCATTCAGTGCCAGTAGCGCCAGGACTTGACGTGGTTTCGCTGCGGTCGGAGTGACCGACTGCTCGTTCAGGTTGGCGTCCAGTTCCCCTAGTAAACGTATGCTCACGAGTCCCCCTATGGAGCGCAATGACCACCAGTGCAATCCCAGGACATGCAAAGAATCCTTAAAGTCAGGAATCTTGGTCGAGAATTCTTCCACGCCGAAGCCTTAACACTTCAACTAACCGGACTGCCCTGTCTTCGATCTTCGCAACCGTAAGAATCCGGCAGTCGGCCAGTCAAGCCCTCACCTCTGGCCGCATCGTTGTCCGGAGCACTTGAGTCTGCCTGGAACCCGTGCAAAACAAAAGCCCCTGACAGTCGACGAGGTCACAGCGCAGGGCTGTGACCTCGTCCTATGCCAAAAAACTGACTCTACGTCAGGTCGATGGCGATTAGTAGTTGCCCAGGCCGCCGCAGACGTTGAGGGCCTGCGCGGTGATCGATGCCGCCACGTCACTGGCCAGGTACCCGACAAGTCCAGCCACCTCTTCGGGCGTCGAGTAGCGCCCAAGCGGAATCTTGCTGTTGAACTTTTCGAGCACCTGATCCTCGGTAATGCCCCAATAATCCGCGTACCCCTGCCTGACCCGGACGGCCATGGGTGTCTCCACATAGCCGGGGCAGACGGCATTCACGGTGATGCCGCTGGACGCCAGCTCGAAGCCGACCGACTTGGTGAACCCGATAATTCCATGCTTGGACGCCGTGTACGGTGCCGCCAGCATGACTCCCTGCTTCCCCGCAGTCGACGCGATGTTGATGACGCGCCCCCATCCGGCGTCGGCCATACCGCCGTTGGCCAGCACTTCCCTCGTGACCCGGAAAACACTGTTGAGATTGGTGTCCATTACATCGAGCCAGAGCGACTCGTCGAGTTTCGCCGTCTCGCCCCCGCCACCGCGCCCGGCGTTGTTCACCAGAATGTCGATACGGCCGAAGCGGTCCACCGCGGTGCGCACGGCGGCCTGTATCTGCTCGGTGGAGGTGACGTCGCAGGAGACGCCGTCGGCGCGGTGGCCGGCGGCACGCAGTTCGTCCACGGTGGCGGCGACCTTCTCCTCGCCGCGCGCGCAGCCGAACACGGTGACGCCCTGCTGCGCGAGGGTGCGTGCGGTGGCCAGGCCGATGCCGCTGCTGACACCGGTGATGAAGGCGACTTTCGGGCTCGTCATGGTAGTTCTCCCTGGAAAATACGGACGGAAGCGGAGGGGGCCGCCCCGGGGGCGGCGGGGTCAGGCCGCGCTGAAGGGCAGGCCGCCGTGGAACTCGACCATGTCCCGGAATCCGGCGGCCACATCGATCCGGTCCCCTGGAGGCAGACCCTCCAGTTCGGCGTAGGCCCGGTGCAGGTTGCCCGCGAGCCTCTCGGGGTCGACGAGGGCCGCGAACGGGCCGGGATCGGCCTCCCGGGCCGCCCGCAGCGGGGACAGCCCCGCGCGCAGCCCGTTCTCGGCGATCCCGCGCAGCCAACGGACGTACGCCTCGGTCGCGTCCAGCGCGTCGGTGCCCGCCACCGCACCGTGGCCCGGCACCACGGTCTCCGGCCCGAGGGCCCGCAGCCGCTCGACGGCCGCGAGCGACCCCTCGACCGAGCCCATCAGGAGGAACGGAGTGACGCCGGACCAGATCACGTCCCCGGTGAACAGCACCCGGCGCTCCGGCACCCAGGCGGCGACGTCGCTCGCCGTGTGCGCCGGGCCGATCTCCAGCAGCTCGACGGCGAGTCCGCCCAGGCGCAGGGTCATGGTCTCTTGGAAGGTGACGTCCGGGAGGGTGAGCACGGGCTCGCCCCAGTCGACGCCCGGCCACAGGTGGCAGAGCCCGAGGCCCGCCTCCTCGATGTCGGACCGGGTCCTCTCGTGGCTGATCACCGTCGCGCGGGGGACGAAGTGCTCGTTGCCGAAGACGTGGTCGCCGTGGAAGTGGGTGTTGACCACGTAGTCGGGCCCGCCGGGCGCCACCCGCCGCGTCTCGTCCCGCAGGTGGAGCGCCCGGGCCCGGGTCGCGACGGTGTCGACCAGCAGCGACCGGTCCTCCCCGGCGACGAGCCCCGCGTTGTTGAGGCACCACCCGCCGGGGAGCTGCTCGTAGACATGCACGCCCTCGGCGACCTCCCGCAGCCGCGGGAAGGGCGCGCGCACCGCGTCGTCGGCCGGTGCGGCGGTGCCGCTCCCGGCCGGCCGGCCGGGAGCGCTCATCGCACGGCCCGCGCGAACAGCTCCAGGGTCTCCCCCGGGCTCGGGCCGTCCAGCGCCTGGAAGATCCGCCGCCCGTCCGCGCCGTGCTTGTCCAGCCGCACATGCGCCAGTTCGACCCGGGTGGTGCCGTCCTCCAGCGGAGTGAAGACGACCTCGATCTCGCTGGCCCGCTCGTCGTCGGGGATCGACTGCCAGCGGCCGTCGATCCGCCAGGTCAGCCGCAGCCGGTGCGGCGGGTCCCATTCCAGGACCTTGCCCCAGTCGATCTCGTTGCCCTCGGCGTCCCATTCGTAGTAGCGGCCACCGGCCTTCGGGTCCATGGCCAGGCCGACGCGCGGCGTACGCAGCAGCACGTGGGACGGCGGCCACCACTCGGCCATCCGCTCGGTGAACGTCTCGAAGCAGCGCTCCGGGGACGCCGCGACGGTCACCGATTTCCTGACATCCGGAATCAGCTGCTCTCCCATGGTTCCTCCCACACGTTTGCCGGGTTCCGGCCACCCTCGTCCGACGGGCTCGACCCCGCGCGGAGCACCGCTCGACCTCCGCGCACGGTCCGCGGGTCTCCAACGCGCCTGGATCGCGAGTCAAGGAGCGGGACGCACGCTGCGAGCCAGGCCGGCCCCCAGCCCGGCCGGTCACCCGTCACGGAGGGAACCCATGGCCCGAAGGGCAGTCATCACCGGCATCGGCGTCGTCGCGCCGAGCGGAATCGGGAGGGAGCCGTTCTGGCAGCTCCTGACCAGCGGCAGGACCGCGACCAGGACGATCACCCAGTTCGACCCGACCGGGCACCGGTGCCGGGTCGCCGCCGAGTGCGACTTCGACCCGCTCGCGCTGGGCCTGACCCGCCAGCAGGCCCGGCGCACGGACCGGGTGTCGCAACTGGCCATGGTCGCGGCCGCGGAGGCCCTCACGGACAGCGGTCTGGACATCGACGGGGAGCTGGCCGAGCGCACCGGGGTGGCCGTCGGCAGCGCCGTCGGCGGCACCACGACGATGGAACGGGAGTACGCCGTGCTGTCGAACGGCGGCAAGGAGTGGGTGGTCGACCCCTCCTTCGCCCCGCCCCATCTGTACGACTACTTCCTGCCGAGCTCGATCGCCTCCGAAGTCGCGTTGACCACGGGGGCGTTGGGGCCGGCGGCGGTGATCTCCACGGGCTGCACCTCGGGCATCGACTCCGTGGGGTACGCGGCCGAGCTGGTCCGGGACGGCACGGCCGATGTCATGATCACCGGTGCCACCGACGCGCCCATCTCCCCCATCACGCTGACGTGCTTCGACGTCATCAAGGCCACCTCCGCCCGCAACGACGACCCGGCCACCGCCTGCCGGCCGTTCGACCGGACCAGGACCGGGCTGATTCTCGGCGAGGGATCCGCCGTACTGGTGCTGGAGGAGTACGAGCACGCGCGGCGGCGTGGTGCCACCGTCTACGCCGAGGTGGCCGGTTACGCCTCGCGGTGCAACGCCTTCCACATGACGGGGCTCAAGGCGGACGGCAAGGAGATGTCCGAGGCGATCGATCTGGCCCTGGGCGACGCCAGGCTCGATCCCACCGCCATCGACTACGTCAACGCCCACGGCTCGGGCACCAAGCAGAACGACCGGCACGAGACGGCCGCGGTCAAGCGCAGCCTCGGAGAACACGCCTACCGCACGCCGATGAGCGGCATCAAGGCGAGCGTCGGCCACTCCCTGGGGGCGATCGGCTCCATCGAGATCGCGGCGTGCGCCCTGTCCATGCGGCACGGTGTGGTCGTCCCCACGGCCAATCTGCACGAGGCCGATCCCGAGTGCGACCTCGACTACGTGCCGAACACCGCCCGCGAGCGCGAGCTCGGCGCGGTCCTCACCGTCGGCAGCGGCTTCGGCGGATTCCAGAGCGCGATGGTACTGAAGAACCTGGAGCGGAGCGCCTCATGAGTCAGGATGTCGTAGTCACCGGCGTCGATGTGATCGCGCCCAACGGAGCCGGGGTCGAGGCGTACTGGGAGGCCACCCTCAAGGGTGTCTCGGCGATCCGACCGATCGGCCGGTTCGACGCCGAGGGCTACCCCGTGCGGCTGGCCGCCGAAATACCGGAGTTCGAGGCGGAGTTCAGCTTCCCGAAGAAGCTGTCCCCGCAGACCGACCGGCTGACCCGGCTGGCCCTGATCTGCGCCGAGGGCGCCCTGTCCGACGCTCAGGTGGATCCCGCCGAGCTGTCCGAGTACGCGGTCGGCGTGGCCGTGTCCAGTTCCACGGGCGGACTGGATTTCGGGCAGCGCCAGCTCCAGCAGCTCTGGGGAACCGGCTGGGAGTCGGTGAGCCCGTACATGTCCTTCGCCTGGTACTACGCGGTCAACACCGGGCAGATCTCCATCCGGAGCGGTATGCGGGGGCCGGGCGGCGTCGTCGTCTCCGAGCAGGCCGGCGGCCTGGACTCGATGGCCTTCGCCCGCAGACGCGTCCGCAAGGGGACGCCGGTGATGACGACCGGCGGCTTCGACAGCCTGCTCTGCCCGTACGGGGTCTCCACCGTCTCGACGGCTCCCGGGGTCAGCGGCAGCACCGACCCGGACCGGGCGTATCTGCCCTTCCGCTCGGACTCCACCGGCTTCGTGCCGGGCGAGGGCGGCGCCGTGCTGGTCCTGGAGCCGCGCGCGGCCGCCGAGGAGCGCGGCGCCCGGACGGTGTACGGGGTGGTGGCCGGGCACGGGTCCGCGTTCGACCCGGACGTGACCGGATCGCGGGGCGACGGCCTGGTGCGGGCGGCCCGTGCGGCGCTCAAGGACGCCGGGCTCACCCCGGACGACGTCGATGTGGTGTTCGCCGACGCGGCCGGCAGTGTGCCGCTCGACCTGGCCGAGGCCGCGGCCGTGGAACGGCTGTTCGGGGCCCGGCGGGTGCCTGTCAGCGCACCCAAGTCACTGGTGGGCCGGCTGATCTCGGGCGGTTCCGCGCTCGACGTCGTCACGGCGCTGCTGAGCCTGCGGGACGGGGTCGTTCCGGCCGCGCCCGGGACGGTGCGCGATCTCGTCGACCCCAGGATCGACCTGGTGGTCGGCGAGCCGCGCACCGCGAGCCTGCGCTGTGCGCTGGTGCTGGCCCGGGGGCACGGCGGTTTCGCCTCGGCGATGGTCCTCACCGCTCCGTGAGCCGGGGGCGGCGCGGCCGTACCGTCACGGTCAGCGCCGCTTGCCCGCCGGCACCACGAACCGCGTGTACAGCAGATCGCGGACGACGTCGTCGCCGCCCTCCACGAGTCCGACGTACCGGAGGTCACGCACCAGTTTCCCGACCGGATGGTCGTGGGTGTAGCCGAGACCGCCGAACATCTCGGACCCGGTGGTGGCCACCTGCCAGCCGGCCTGGCCGCAGAACATCTTCGCGGCCAGCGCCGAGCGCAGGGTCCCCGTCCGGTACAGGGCGGAGGACGGTTCGGCGCCCGACGTGTACCGGTCGAACTCCGTCGCCGCGGCCCTACACTGATGACGCATCACATCGATGAGCATCTCGATCTGGCCGAGTTTTCCGGCGAACACGGCGTTGTCCGCCAGCCGGGCGCCCTTGACCCGCTTCACGGCCGCGTACTCCATGCACAGGTCGCGCACCCGGCGGGACACGCCGATCGCGGTGGAGGCGATCAGGATCCGGCTGGCGTTCAGCCCCATCTCCAGATTGCGCAGGCCGTTGCCGCGCAGGGTGTGCGTGGCGGGCACCGAGCAGTCCTGGAGCCGGACCCGGTAGGTGGCCGAGCCCCGCATGCCGACCATGTCCCAGCGCTTGACGATCTCCACCCCGGGGGTGTCGCGGGGGACCAGAAGCACCCGGAAGTCGGCCGCGTCCTCGGCGTCCCGGGCCACCACCAGCAGCAGTCCGGCCGCGTCCGCGTTGGTGGAGAAGAACTTGTCACCGTCGAGGACCAGCCGGTCGCCGTCACGCCGGAAGGTGGTGGTGATCCGGGCGAGTTCGCTGCCGGCGTCCTCCTCGCTGGCGAGGATCGCGCAGACGCCGCCGTCGCGGGCCAGCCGCTCCAGCGGCTCGCGCACCGTCCCCTCGTCGCCGCAGAGCTGGAGCATCGTGGTGCCGAGGATCGAGAGAAACGATCCGAAGGCGAATCCGGCGTCGCCGTAAGCGAGTTCGGAGACGATGTCCACACTGTCCACCAGCGGGACCCCCTGCCCGCCGTAGGCGGCGGGGATCCACCAGTTGGCGAGACCGGCCTCGTGCAGCCGGGCCGATTCCCGGGTGGGAGCCTCCGGGAGGCTGTCGAGATGGTCCGTCCTGGGCAGGACCTCCGCGTGCACGAAGGTCCGCACCCGGTCCAGCAGACCGTCCGTCATCGCAGCCTCCCGGCCGTCGTCACCGCTCACGCCGCCTGGGAGAGCTGCTGGTTGAAGACGTCGAGGAAGTCCCTCGGCGTCTCGATCTCCGATATCCCGTCCTCCGGGAGCTTGAGCCCGAAGTGCTGTTCCAGACTGCTCGTCGTCGCGATGACGGCGAGCGAGTCGAAGCCCAGGTCGGTCAGCCGGGTGTCGAGGATGTCCCCGGAGAGGTCGATCGACTCGTCCTCCCCCATCGCGCTCTTCAGGAACGTCCTCAGCTCGTCGATCGTCAGTTCGGCCATGGTCGGTCGCCTTTCTCGTCGGGTGTGACTGCGGTGGGTCCGAAGGGGCTGTGATGTTCAGCGGGCCTCGACGTACTCCTGGGCCCTGGCCAGCGTCGCCCGGCTGTTGGCGCCGAGGGAGTCGCGTACGGCCTTGCGGGCCGCTTCGAGCGACGCCGGCGGGCGGGGCAGCGCCGCGATGCCCTCGGGGTCGAGGATCACCCGGTGCCGGGAGGTCACCTCGACCACGCCGTCGGCGGGCGAGGTGAACAGCCACTCGCCGTTGTGCGCCTGCAGCGCCGGCGGCAGTTTCACCTGCTTGTAGACGATGCGCCGCTGCGGCTCACAGACCCGGCCCGAGACGGTCGTGTGGACCGAGCCGTCCGGTGAGCGGGTGTCCATCTCCATGTGCTGGAGACCCTCGGTGTCCTCGCGGAGGCCGACGCGCAGCACATGCGGGAGGCGGTCGGGCCAGTGCCGCACGTCGTACAGGAAGTCGTACGCGTCCTTCAGGGAACCGCGGATGGTCAGCGAGTCGGAGAAGTCCAGCAGGAGTTCCCGCTCGCTCTCCCCCCTCTCGACCGCCCGCCGCAGGTGCTCCAGTTCGGACGTGCTGTTGTGCTCCACCGCCCGTGCGATACGGGCGAGCTGCTCCGGGTCGTCGCCGGTGGAGCGGTAGAAGTGGTCCAGGACGACCGTGCTGGTTCCGTCCGGGTGCTCCTTCACGGCCCAGGATCCGCCCATCGCGGCGACCGGGTCGGTGGGAGTCGCCTGCTCGAACTCGACCCGGTGCTCCTCGGGGCGCAGCCGGCGGCGGGACTCCCAGGTGCGGATCTCGTCGTTGGCCATGGCCCAGATCCGGATGCGTTCCTCACGGTCGTCCCCCGACACCCGCTCGGCGCGGAGCGTGGGCGGGAAGTACAGCGGCCACAGTCCGACGTCGGACACGACGCGGTACACGGCGTCCGCTCCGGCGGGCACGGTGATCGTGTGGGTCACCTCGGTGTTGCTCATCTCGAACCCTTCCTCCCGTCCGCGAACGCGGTACGGGGAATCTGGCAGGGCCACGTCGAGCGGCCCTACAGTGGTGATCCAGCGGCCTCTCACGCCTCGCCGAGGGCCTTGATCATCGACTCGACCAGAGCGCGCGGCGTCGGATTTTTCAGGACCGCGTCGGCCGGCAGCCGCAGTCCGGTGGCCGCGTTGAGCCGGTTGCGCAGGTCGACGCTGAGCAGCGAGTCGAAGCCGAGGTCCCTGAAGCCCTCGTCCGTCCCGACCGCGGTGGCGTCCCCGTAGCCGAGCACGTCGGCCGCGTGGGAGCGGACGAGCGCCAGGAACACCTCCTCGGAGGGCTGCTCCGTGCGCGGCGTCGGCCCGGGCTCCCGCGTACGGGGGGTGAGGTCCTGGCCGCCGGCGGGGGCGGGCGCGTCCGGGCCGGTCAGTTCCTCGAACAGGCGGGCGGCGCGGCTGCCCGGCCGGATTCCGGTGAGCGCGGGCCGCAGCGGCACCCGGAGCGGTCCCGCCGAGGCGAGCGCCTCGTCCAGCAGCCGCAGGGCCCGGTCCGTGGCGATCGGCGCTATCCCGATGCCGGCCAGCGCGTCGACGGCCCGCTCCGACAGGTGGGACGTCATTCCGGTCGGCTCGGCCCACAGCCCCCACGCCACCGAGGTGGCCTCCAGGCCCTGGGCCCGCCGGTGCTGGGCGAGCGCGTCCAGGAAGGTGTTGGCCGCCGTGTAGTTGGCCTGGCCCGGGCTGCCGATCACTCCGGACGCCGAGGAGAACAGGACGAACGCCGACAGGTCGAGATCGCGGGTGAGGTCGTGGAGGTGCCAGGCCCCGTGCGCCTTGGGGGCCGTGACCGCTCGGAGCCGGGCGGGCGTGAGCTGGGTGAGCGGCGCGTCGGCCAGCACGCCCGCGGTGTGGAAGACGCTGCCGGGCGGGTTCTCCGCGATCACCTTGGCGAGCGCGGCCCGGTCGCTGACATCGCAGGCGACGACGGCCACCTCCGCCCCGGACGCGGTCAGTTCGGCCCGCAGAGCCGCCGCGTTCGGGGTGTCCGGGCCGCGGCGGCTCAGGAGCAGCAGCCGGCGGACGCCGTGCGCGGTGACGAGGTGACGGGCCACCTGGGCGCCCAGCCCGTCCGTGCCGCCGGTGACGAGGGCGGGCCGGTCCGGGTCGACGGTGCGCGGCATGGTCAGGACGAGCTTGCCGCGCTGCTTGGCCCGGCTCAGCATACGCAACGGCGTCCGGCCCTCGTGGACGTCCCAGGTGCGCAGCGGCAGATGGGCCAGCGCACCGCTCTCGAACAGGGCGATCAGCTCGTCCAGCACCTCGCCGATGCGGTCGGGGGAGACGCCCAGGATGTTGTACGCGCGATAGGTGGTGCCCGGGTGCTCGGCCTCGGTCCGCGCGGTGTCGCGGATGTCGGTCTTCCCCATCTCCGCGAACCGTCCGCCCGGGGCGAGCAGCCGCAGTGAGGCGTCGATCGCGTCCTTGGAGAGGGAGTTGAGAACGACGTCCACGCCACGGCCGCCGGTGGCGGCGCGGAAGGCGTCGGCGAAGTCCAGGGTGCGCGAGGAGGCGATGTGGTCCTCGGGGACGCCCCAGGCCCGCAGGGTGTCCTGCTTGCCGGCGCTCGCGGTGGCGAACACCTCGCCGCCCAGGTGGCGCACCAGCTGGATCGCGGCGAGGCCGACACCGCCGGTGGCGGTGTGGACGAGCACCGACTCGCCCGGGCGGACGCCGGCCACCTCGACCAGGCACTGGTAGGCGGTGATGAACACGATCGGCACGCTCGCGGCCTGCGCGTGGCTCCATCCGGCCGGAAGCGGTCTGACCATGCGCTCGTCGGCGACGGCGAGCGGTCCCAGGGAGCGTTCGAAGACGCCGAACACCTGGTCCCCGGGGGCGAGCCCGGTGACGTCGGCACCGGTTTCGACGATGACACCGGACCCTTCGCTGCCCATGGTCTTCTCGCTGGCCACCAGGCCGAGGCCGACCGCGATGTCGCGGAAGTTCAGCCCGGCCGCCCGCACCTCGATGCGGACCTCGCGCGGGCCGAGTCGTGCCTCCGCCTCCGGATGCGGGAGCAGGGCGACGTGGTCGAGGGTGCCCTTGCTGGTCACGTCGAGCCGCCAGGCGCGGTGGCCGTCCGGCTCCCGGAGCGTGCCGCCGGACGGCGTCCGCAGCCGGGGGCGGAGCAGTTCCCCGGCTCGGACGGCCACCTCCGGTTCGCCGGTGGCCAGAGCGCGCGGCAGCGCCCGGAGGGACGCCGGGTCGTCGTCGACGTCGATCAGCTGGAAGGCGTCCGGGTGTTCCGCCTGCGCGGACCTGACCAGCCCGGTGATGACCGAGGAGGCCAGGTGGCGCACCGGTTCGCGGTCGACGACGGACTGCGCCCCCCGGGTGAGCACGGCCAGGCGCGCCGAGGCGAACGCGGGGTCCGCCAGCCAGCTCTGGAGCAGGTCGGTCGTCTCCCCGGCGAGCGCGTCCACATCGGCCGGCAGTGTGTCCTCGCTCCCGTCGCCGCCGAGAGCGGCGACGAGGACCGAAGGCGCGGGCCGGGTGACAGCGTCGAGTCCGGGAAAGTCGTGCGCGGACCCCAGTGCGGAGGGGGCGGGTCCGGAGGTGGACAGCGTCGCCCACGCGTCCGGGGCGAGCGGCTCCAGGGCCTCCGGGACCGGGGCCCAGTGCAGAGCGAGGCCCACGCCCTCCTCGTCCGGGCGGGCGCCGCCGGGGACGGCGCCCTCCGTGAGGGGCCGGAGCGTCAGCGAGCCGACGGTGGCGACGGTCCGGCCCAGCGTGTCGGCACAGTGCACGGTGATCTCGTCGCCCTCGGTGCTGATGCGCACCCGCAGCTCCCTGGTCGCCGACGGCGCGAGGGTGACGTCCCGCCAGGCGAAGGGGACCGCCGGTTCGCCGCCGCTCTGGAGGATCGCGGCGTGCAGGGCGGCGTCGAGCAGCGCCGGGTGCGCGGTGGCCCCGGAGCCCTCCGCCGTTCCGTCGGGCAGGGCCGCCTCGGCGAAGATGTCGGAGCCGCGCACCCACATCCTCCGCAGTCCGGCGAAGGCCGGTCCGTAGCCGTAGCCGCGCGCGGCCAGCCGGAGGTAGGCGTCGCTCAGGTCGATGCGGGAGGCGTCGGCGGGCGGCCAGGCGGCCGAGGACGGCGCCGCTTCCGCCGCGGGGCCGCCGGGGGCCAGCGCGCCGGAGGCGTGGGCCGTCCAGGCTGCCGCGTCCTCGGGGCGCGCGTGGACGGTGAGACGGCGGTGGCCCTCGGCGTCAGCCGGTTCCAGCAGCACGCGGAGGTCGACCGCCCTGTCCTCGGGGACGGACAGCGGCACGCCGAGGGTCAGCTCTTCGACCACGGGCACTCCGGCCGCTTCGCCGGACTCGGTGAGCAGGGCCAGGAAGGCCGTCGCCGGGACGAGGACGGTGCCGCGCACCCGGTGGTCGGCGAGCCAGGGATACCGGTCCCGGTCGAGGCGTGCGGCGAACACCGTCTGTCCCGAGGGGAGTTCGAGCGGACGCATCGCGAAGCCGCCCGTGTCCGGCACGGCTTCGAAGGCGCCGGCCGCGCCGGCCGCGGGGGCGCTCACCCAGTAGCGGCTGCGGTCGAAGGCGTACGTCGGCAGCGCCGCCCGCCGGCCCGGCGGCTGGAGCGGGCCGAGGTCCACGGGTACGCCGACGGCCTGGGCGGCGGCGGCCGAGGCGAGGAACTGCCCCGGGCCCCCGCTGCCGCGCCGGATGGTGTCCAGGACCGAGCCGCGCACTCCGGCGGCCTCCAGAATCGCCTGCACGCCGAAGGTGAGGACCGGGTGCGGGCTGATCTCGACGAACACCCGGTGCCGGCGGTCCACGAGCCGCTGGACCGCCGCCTGGAAACGTACGGGACTGCGCAGGTTCTCGAACCAGTACGAGGCGTCCATGGACGGGGCCTCGATGGGCTCGCCGGTCAGCGTCGAGTACACCGGCACCGTTCCCGGGCGCGGGGCGATGCCGGCCAGGCCCTCCGCCAGCGGCTCCCGCAGGACGTCCATGGCCTCGGTGTGCGAGGCGTAGTCGACCTCGATGCGCCGGGCGTCGACACCGCGCGCCTCGCAGGCGGCCAGCAGGTCCTCCAGCTCCCGGACACCGCCCGCGACGACCGTGCTGGACGGGCCGTTGAACGCCGCGATGCGGGCTTTCCCGTCCGTGCCGCCCGCCGCGTCCAGCAGGGAGCGGGTCTCTTCCGCGCCCAGCGGCACGGAGACCATCCCACCACTTCCCGCCACCGTGTGCAGGGCCCTGCTCCGCAGGGCGACGATCCGGCACGCATCGTCGAGGGTGAGCACTCCGGCCACGTGCGCGGCGGCGATCTCGCCCTGCGAGTGGCCGACGACGGCCGCGGGGCGCACCCCGGCCGCCTCCCACATCCGGGCCAGCGACACCATCACCGCGAACAGCGCGGGCTGGACGACGTCGACCCGGTCCAGGTGCTCGCCGCGCAGTGCGTCCGACAGCCGCCAGTCGACGTACGGCTCCAGCGCCCGCTCGCACTCCTCGATGGCGCGGCGGAACGGCTCGGACCGCTCGATCAGCTCCTGGCCCATCCCTCGCCACTGCGACCCCTGGCCGGGGAAGACGAACACCGGCCCGGCGGAGCCCTGGCGGGCCTCGCCGGACAGCACGGTCGGTGACCGGTAGCGGCCGGGCGCGGCGGGGGCCTCGTCCCCGGAGGCCAGTCGGCCGAGCCCTCGGGCGAGGTCGGCGGCGTCGTCGGCGATCACGGCGGCCCGGTGGGCGAAGCGGGTACGGGAGCGGAGCACGCGGGAGACGTCCTCGGGCGGGGTGTCCGGGGCGTCGGCCAGGAACTCGCCGAGGGCCGTCGCCTGGGCGCGCAGGGCCGCGGGGCTCGGCGCGGACAGGTGCCAGACGTGGGGGCCTTGGGCGGGGGCGTCCACCGGGGGCTCCGGGACGGCGGCCGGGGCGGCCTCCTCCAGCACGACGTGGGCGTTGGTTCCGCTGATGCCGAAGGAGGAGACCGCGGCACGCCGGGGGCCCGCCTGCGCCCGGTCCCAGTCGCGCGCCTCGCTCAGCAGGGCGAGCCCGCTGCTCGCCCAGTCCACGTGCTTGCTCGGGGTGCCCGTGTGGAGGGTGGCGGGCATGACCGCGGCGCGCATCGCCTGCACGACCTTGATCACGCCGCCCACTCCGGCGGCGGCCTGCGCGTGTCCCAGGTTGGACTTCAGCGAGCCGAGCCACAGCGGGCGGTCCGCCGTGCGGCCCGTGCCGTAGGCCGCCGCCAGCGCGCGGGCTTCGATCGGGTCGCCCAGTTCGGTGCCGGTGCCGTGCGCCTCGACCAGGTCGACGGTGTGCGGGTGGAGTCCCGCCCGGGCGAGGGCCAGCGAGATGACCTTCTCCTGGGCGGACTTGCTGGGCGCGGTCAGCCCGTTGCTCGCGCCGTCCTGGTTGGTGGCGCTGCCCCGGATCAGGGCGAGGATCTCGTGGCCGTGGGCGAGGGCGTCCGACTGCCGCTCCAGCAGGAGCAGGCCCGCGCCCTCCGACCAGGCGGTGCCGTTGGCGTCGTCCGAGAAGGAACGGCAGCGTCCGTCCGGGGAGAGCCCGCCCTGACGGCTGAAGTCGATGAACACCCCGGGGGTCGGCATCACCGCGACCCCGCCGGTCAGCGCGCGGTCGCAATCGCCCTGACGCAGCGCCTGGACGGCCAGGTGGAGGGCGACCAGCGAGGAGGAGCAGGCCGTGTCGACGGTGAGCGCGGGGCCCCGCAGGCCGAACCAGTAGGCGATGCGGCCCGACGCGACGCTGGTGGTGCTGCCCGTGATCCGGTAGCCGCCCGCGTCCTCGTTGTCCTCGTGCAGCCGGGGCCCGTACTCCTGGGCCATCGCGCCGACGAACACACCGGTGTCGCTGCCGGCCAGCGCGCCCTTGTCGAGACCCGCCCGTTCGAAGGTCTCCCAGGCCACTTCGAGGAGCAGCCGCTGCTGCGGGTCCATCCCGGCGGCCTCACGGGGGGCGATGCCGAAGAACTTGGCGTCGAACAGGTCCGCGTCGTGGAGGAACCCGCCGTGCCGCGTGCTGGAGCGGCCGTCGGACAGGTCCCAGCCGCGGTTTTCGGGGAACGGGGAGATGGCGTCGCGGCCGGACGCGACGAGCCGCCAGAGGTCCTCGGGGGACCGCACGCCTCCCGGATACCGGCAGCCCATGGACACGATGGCGATCGGTTCCCGGTCCTCGTGCGGAGCGGGGGTTTCCTGGGTCATGTCGCTGAAGACCTTTCGTGGCGTGGAAGGTGAGGCCGGGGCGGACGGGACTACAGCGGCGCGTCGCTCTCCAGTGCCTCGATCAGGGACCCCGGTGTGGGGTGGTCGAAGAGCAGGGTGGTGGGCATGGACCGCCCGGTGGCGCGGGTGAGCACCGTGCGCAGGGTGACGGCCATCCGGGAGTCCAGGCCGAGCGCGTTGAAGGTCTCGTGCAGGTCGAGTTCGGCGTCCGGGGAGAGCCCGAGGGTCCGTAGGGTGCTGCTGACGACCAGTTCGTACGGGTCGCCCGACCATCGCTCGGCGGGCTCGGCGGGCGGCGGGGTGGCCGGCGCGGTGTCGAGCCAGAACGGCTCGCGCCGGAAGGGGTAGAGCGGCAGGCCGGTGCGGCGGGCGTGCGGGCCGTGGACGGCCACCGGGTCGATCGGCGCGCCGAAGACGTGGGCCGCGGCGGCGGTCCCGGCGACGCCGGCCACCTCGTCGTCGGTGGCCATCGGCGCGCTGAACAGCGCCTCGCCCAGATCCACGGTCTCCGCGGCCATGTTCACCAGGCCCCGCCCGGGACCGATCTCGACGAAGAACCGGGCGCCGAGTTCGTGCGCGGTGCGCAGCGCGGGACCGAACCGCACGGTGGCGCGCAGGTGGTGCGGCCAGTGTTCCGGGCGGTCGATCTCTCCGGGGCCCACGGGCCGGCCGGTGACCGCCGAGACGATGCGCGGGCCGGTCGGCGGGTGCCAGGTGAGCTGCTCGGCCAGCGCGAGCAGTTCGTCCTGGATCGGTTCCATCAGCGGGGAGTGCCCGGCGACGGCGATCCGCAGGCGGCGGGTGCGGCGGCCCAGGCGCTCGAAGTGGGCCGCCGCCGCGAGGGTGGCCTTCTCCTCGCCGGAGAGCACGAGGGACTGCGGGCTGTTGACGGCGGCGACGGAGACCGGTCCGAGCCCGGGACCGAGCAGCTCCCGCGCCTCGCTCTCCGCGGCCTGTACGGCGATCATCGCGCCGCCGGGCGGAAGGGTGCCGATGAGGCGGCAGCGGCGCGCGACGAACAGCGCCGCGTCCTCCAGGGACAGGACGCCCGCCACGTGGGCGGCGGTGATCTCGCCCTGGGAGTGGCCGAGCAGCAGGTCCGGCGCCATGCCCCAGGACTCGAACAGCCGGTAGAGGGCGGCCTCCAGGGCGAACAGCGCGGGTTGCGTGTGCTGGTGCCTGCCGGGCACGTCCTCGCGCCCCCACAGGACGTCGGCGAGGCTCGCGCCGAGGGCCGGTTCCATCGCCGCGCACGCCGTGTCGAAGGTGCGGGCGAACACCTCGAACTCCTTGTGGAGCCGCCGGCCCATGCCGGGCTGCTGCGCGCCCTGCCCGGGGAAGAGGTAGGCGGTGAGACCCTCGCCGCGGGTTCCCTCGACGACGCCGGAGGCGTCGGGGTGGGGGCCGTCCGCGAGCGTCCGGAGCCGGGCGACCAGCTCGTCGAGGTCGCTCGCGACGACCGCGCCCCGGTGGTGCAGGGGCGCCCGGGTGGTGACGGAGGAGAGACCGATGTCGGCCAGGGCGGCCGGTGCCGCTCCCGGGCCCCGGCGCGCGGGGTCGAGAGCGTCGGCGAAGGCGGCCGCGTGCCGGCGCATCGCCGGGCCGCTGGGTCCGGACACCAGGACGGGCACGGGGTGGCCGGTGCCCGTCTCCGCGCTCGCGGGGGCGGTGCGGGCGGAGTGTCCGCCCAGCACCACGTGGCAGTTGGTGCCCCCGAGGCCGAACGAGGAGACGCCGGCGAGGAGGGGCTCCGGTCGCCGGGGCCACGGTCCGCGCGCCGCGCACACCCGCAGCCGGTGCGCTTCGAGGTCGATCGCCGGGTTGGGCTCGCGGTAGTTGAGGCTGGCCGGCAGCTCGCCGTGGTGCAGGGCGAGCGCGGTCTTGATGAAGCCCGCGATGCCCGCCGCTCCCTCCAGGTGGCCGATGTTCGTCTTGACCGAGCCCACCCGCAGGGGGAAGTCGGACGGCCGCCCGGGGCCGTGCACCGCGCCGAGCGCGGACGCCTCGACCGGGTCGCCCAGCGCCGTGCCCGTGCCGTGCAGTTCTACGTACGAGACGTCCTCGGGCGCGACGCCCGCGCGGTGGCAGGCGGCGCTGAGCACCGCCCGCTGGGCCTCGGCGCTGGGCGCGGTGAGGCCGGTCCGCCCGCCGTCGCTGTTCATGGCGCTGCCCAGCACGGTGCAGTAGATCCGGTCGCCGTCCGCGAGCGCCCGCTCCAGCGGCTTGAGGACCAGGGCGCCGGCTCCCTCGCCCCGGACGATCCCGTCCGCCCGGGAGTCGAAGGTGTGGCACCGCCCCCGGGGCGAGAGGGCGCCGAGCGCCTGGACGGCGTCATCGCCCTCGGCGGCGAGGTTGAGCTGCGCCCCGGCGACGAGGGCGGCCGAGCACTCCCCCGCCGCCAGCGACTGCAGCGCCTGGTGGAGGGCGGCGAGCGACGAGGACTGCCCGGTGTCCACGGTCAGACCGGGGCCGGTGAACCCGAGGAAGTGGGAGAGGCGGTTGGCCAGGAACGCCCGGCCGGTCCCGGTCATCGTGTACGCGGTGGCGATCTGGGCGGCGCGGCCGATCAGGGCGTAGTCGTCGGCGCAGTTGCCGACGAAGACGCCGACGGCGTCCCGGGACAGACTCTCGGGAGTGGTCCGGGAGTCCTCCAGGGCGTGCCAGGCCAGCTCCAGGAGCAGCCGCTGCTGGGGGTCCGTCGCGGCGGCCTCCGGTGCGGGCATCCGGAAGAACTCCGCGTCGAAGTGTTCGACGTCGTCGAGGTAGCCGCCGTCGCGCCGCCCGGCCCGCCGGCCCCCGGCCGGGCCGATGGCCTCGCTGCCGGAGATCAGCAGCCGCCAGAACGCGTCGAGGCCGTCGGCGCCGGGGAACCGGCAGGACATGCCGACCACCGCAACGGGTTCCTGCCGTCGGGGCATGGGTCGTCGGGTCGGGTTCTGGGACACGGACTCCTCCAGAGTCGGCGGACGGGCGGGTGGTGTCAGAGGGCGCGCGGCGCTTCCCGTGGCGCGAACAGCCGGTCCACGGCCGCATCGGCCTCCCGGCGGTCGGCCTCGTCGCCCCGGCACCGGTCGGGCAGCAGCGGCAGCACGGCGCTGCGGCGGGCGACCACGGACGGCTGCCGGCGGGCCAGGACGCTGAGGCTGTTGCCCGGTCCGGCCTCGACCAGCAGACAGTCGTGGTCGGCCAGCAGCGTGGTGAGTGTGGGGGCGAAATGAACGGTCGCGGCGGCCTGCCCCGCCCAGAAGTACGGATCCAGCGCGTCCCGCTCGGTGAGTACGCCGCGGGTGTAGGAGGAGTACAGGGTCAGCCGCGGCGGGCGCAGCGCGGTGGCCCGCCAGTCCGGCAGGGAGGCGGTCACCGCCTCGGCGACCAGGGGGCTGTGGAACGCCTGCCGGGCGAGCACCCGGCGGCAGACCACCCCGCGTGCCTCCAGCGTCCGGGCCGCCCGCGCCAGCGGGGCTTCCGCGCCGGCCAGCAGGAGCTGCCGGGTGGCGTTGACCGCCGCCAGGTGCACGTCCGCGTTCAGGAGGTCGTCGACGTCGGCCACCGAGGCCGCCACGGCGAGCATGCCGCCCGGCGGGGTGTCGGCGAACCGCCGGACGCGGTCGCGCATCAGCCGGACGCCGTCGGCGAAGTCGAGCACTCCGGCGAGGGTGGCGGCGGCGAGTTCCCCGACGCTGTGTCCGATCAGGGCGACCGGGCGCACGCCCCGCTCCAGCAGCATCCGCCCGAGGGCGTGGTTCACCGCGTACAGCAGGGGCTGGGCCACCGACACGTCGTCGTAGAGGGGCGAGGGGTGTTCGGCCAGCCACTCGGACCGCAGCGCCGGTCCGGCGTCCTCGTACAGCGTGAAGGCGCGGTCCATCCAGGCGGTGAACGACGCGTCGTGGCCGTAGAGGCCCGCTGCCATCCTGGGGTGCTGGGCGCCCTGTCCGGCGAACATCAGGGCGACGGGCCGGGCGGTCGGGGGCAAGAGCGGCATCCGCGTACCTTTCCTGGGATTCGGCCACACCGTGCGTCCCGGCGTTCGAGCCTCGCCTGAGAACGGTTCGAACCGTGGGGCTCCATCCGGCCTTGAGCCGGTTTTGACGTCGCCGCCACAGACTCCGGGCCCGGGGGCCGCATCCGGCTTCGCCCGCCGGCGACGATCCGGCCGAGTGGTGCACGAGGGAGGATCCGGTGGACGTCACGGACGTGTTCATTTCCGGGGTCGGGCTTCATCTGCCGCCGGCCCTGCCCGTCGCCGAGGTGGCGCGGCGGGGCCTGGCCGACGAGCGGACGATCCGGCGCAGCCGGATGCGTTCGGTGTGCGTGGGCGAGGAGTCGGGGCCCGAGATGGCGGTGCGGGCGGCCCGGGAGGCTCTGGGCTCGGCGGGCGCGGGCCGGGAGGACATCGGCCTGGTCCTGCACGCCAGTACGTACTACCAGGGGCACGACCTCTGGGCGCCCGCCTCCTATGTGCAGCGCGAGGCCGTCGGCGGCTCCTGCCCGGCCATGGACGTGGGGCAGCTCTCCAACGGCGGTATGGCGGCGATGGAGCTGGCGGTCGCCGCGCTGCTGTCCGGCCGGGCCCCGCACAGTGTGCTGATCACCACCGGCGACCGGTTCGCCCCGCCGGGCTTCGACCGCTGGGAGACCGATCCGGGCACCGTGTGCGGGGACGGCGGAACAGCGGCCGTCCTGTCCACCGCCGGCGGTTTCGCCCGGCTGCGCAGCCTGGTGACGGTCTCCGATCCGACCCTGGAGTCGATGGGCCGGGGCGACGACCCGTTCGGGACGACGCCGCTGGGCGTCCGCTCCCCGGTCAGTGTGGCCGGGCACCGGGCGCGGCTGGTCGAGCAGATCGGCATGGGCGAGCTCATCGACCGCCTCCAGGTCGGTCAACGCAACGCTTTCGAACGGTCGTTGGCGGATGCGGACGTGAAGGCCGACGGCATCGCCTGGTTCGTGCTGCCCCATCTGGGCCGGCCGAAGATGGACTTCCAGTTCTTCGGCGCGCTGGACATCGATCCCGACCGGAGCACCTGGTCATGGGGTTCCGGAGTGGGGCATCTGGGGGCGGGCGATCCCTTCGGGGGGCTGGCCCACCTGGTGCGCACCGGCGCTCTGGCCCCCGGACAGTTCTGCGCCCTCGTCAGCGCCGGCGGCGGTTTCGCCTGGTCGGTGGCGGTCCTGGAGATCGTCGGCGTCCCGACGGCCGGGGCGCCCTCCTCTTCTGCCCCTGCGACAAGGAAGTCGAGCGCATCGTCATGACAACCCGTGAAACCCCGCCCGGCACCGGGCCCGGCCAGAGCGCGAACACCCCGGACCCGCTGAGGGCCTTCCACGAGCAGCGCCCGCGGTGGGAGCCGGCACCACCCGGCGACGGGGCGGCCTCGGCCTGGCTTCCGGCGCCCGCCCCAACCCACGCACCCGTCGAGCACGCGGTGGTGGAGGTGCCAATGGACTACACGGACCCCGGGGGCCGCAGGCTCTCGATCGCCGTCAGCCGGCTCCGGGCCAAGGACCCGGAGCGGCGTCGCGGCATCCTGCTGCTGGTCAACGGCGGCCCGGGGGGCTACTTCGGGCTCGGCCGGGGCTTCCCCGCCGCGCTGGCGCACACCCGGCTCACCGAGGTCTACGACCTGATCGGCTTCGACCCGCGCGGCACCGGGCACTCCACGCCGTTGCGCGGCGAGATCACCCCGACCGCGGCGCCGTTCGACTCGCGTCCCCCGGACTCCGCCTTCGCGGCGATCTCCGAGGACTTCCGCGTCCGCGAGGAGGGCAACCTGCGCGCGGGCGGCGAGCTGCGCCCGCACGTCAGCACACCCAACACGGCCCGGGACATGGACGTGGTCCGGGCGGTGCTCGGCGAGGACCGCCTCAACTACCTGGGCTACACCTACGGCACCTACCTCGGCGCGGTGTACGGCGCGTTGTTCCCCGACCGGCTGGACCGCAGTGTCCTGGACTCCTGTGTGCATCCCGACTGGACCTGGCGCGAGCAGGCCATGGCCCAGGGGCGCGCCAACCGGGACAACGTGGAGTCCTGGGCGCGCTGGGTCGCGGAGCGCGAGGGCCGCTTCGGACTCGGGGCGTCCGGCGAGCGGGTGCTGGCCGCGGTCGAGGAGGCCGCCGCCGCGATCACGGCCACTCCGGGGGCGGTCGCGCTGCGCTCGCTGTTCGACGGGGCGATGGGGTCCCGCTCGGCCGACCGCTCGAAGTGGCGGGAGCTGGCCGACCTGGTGGCCGACGTCCGCACCGGCGGCGCCGAGGCGGCCGGGAAAGGGCTCGCGGACGAGAAGGTGTGGCCGCCCAGCGAGACCGAGGGCGAGACCCGGTGCGGGGTGCTCGACGCGGTGACGGTCGAGAAGGACTGGCCGGTGGACCTGGAGGTCTACTACGAGGACATGCGCCACTTCCGCGAGCGCTTCCCGTACGGCTACGGCGTGATGCGCGCCCAGACCTGGGTGGGGGCCTTCCGCACCTTCACCCCGCCGGAGCGGCCCGTCGAGCTGTCCGCCCGCCGCTACCCGGCCGGGCTGGTCGTGCACGCCGAGGGCGACCCGACCGACCACTACGAGGGCGGAGCCGCGATGGCCGCCCGTCTCGGGCACCGGCTGATCACGGTCCTCGACTCGGGTCAGCACGAGATCTTCGGCTTCGCCCGCAATCCGGACGTGGACCGGCTCGTCGAGGGCTACTTCGTCGACGGCGTCCTGCCCGACGACACGTCCTGCCCGAGCACGGTGAGCCGCCCGGACCTTCCGGCGGACGGCGTCGCCGGCTCCATCCCCCGTGAACCGAGGAAGGAATCATGACTCGCGTGCTCGTCATCGGCGGCGGCATCGCCGGCGCCGTCTGCGCCATCGCCCTCCAGAAGGCGGGCTTCGAGCCCACCCTCTACGAAGCCTTCGACCGTACCGCCGACGGCATCGGCAACTTCGTCAACATCGGCCCGAACGGCATCGACGCCCTGGACAGCATCGGACTGGGCCACCTGGTCCGGGACAAGGGCTTCGACACGCCGGCCATCGCGTTCTACAGCGACACCGGCCGGGCGCTGACCGGCGACGTCGCCACCGACCGGCTGGCGGACCGGGGCCAGATCATCCAGACGATCCGCCGCTCCGACCTCTACGTCGGGCTGCGGGACGAGGCGGCGCGGCGCGGGATACCCATCGAGTTCGGCAAGCGGATCGTGGACGCGGGCGCCGACGGCGACGGGGTGCGCGCGGTCTTCGAGGACGGCACGCACGCCGAGGGCGACCTGCTGGTGGGGGCGGACGGCCTGCGGTCCCAGGTCCGTCGGATCATCGACCCCTCGGCTCCCTCGCCGCGCTACCTGGGAGTGCTCAACGCCTTCGGCCGCGCCGAGGGGCTCCGGCTGGAAGGCCCTCCCGGCGTCATCCGGATGTTCTTCGGCAAGCGCAGCTTCTTCAGTTACACCAAGCATCCCGACGGCAGCCTCTGGTGGTTCGCCAACCCGCCGCGCGCCGAGGAGCCGGACTCCGAGCTGCTGCGGCTCAGGACGGCGACCTGGCGCGGGGACCTGCTGCGCCTGTTCGAGGACGACCGCACGCCGGCGGCCTCGATCATCCGGGCGACCCGCGACCTCGCGCCGCCGTCCCCGACGTACGACCTGCCGCCGGTGCCCCGGTGGCACCGGGACCGGATGATCGTGATCGGCGACGCGGCGCACGCGGTGTCCCCCACGGCGGGCCAGGGCTGCGCGGTGGCCATGGAGGACGCGGTCGTGCTGGCCAAGTGCCTGCGTGACGCGCCGTCGCACGAGCGGGGTTTCGTCAGCTACGAGGCGGCGCGGCGCAAGCGGGTCGAGGACATCGTCGCGCAGGGGAAGTACAACAACGAGGGCAACATCCGGCGCGGCCCGGCGGGCCGGATGCTGCGCAACTTCTTCATCTCCCGGGCCTTCCGCGGGACCGGGGGCAAGGGCGACCCCACCTGGATGATGAGCCACCACATCGACTGGGACGCCAAGGAGCCGGGCGTGGACGGTGTCGCCGCCTCCGGGCCCGGATCAGGGCTGCGCGCCTAGGCAGGCTTCCGGAAGGCCCCCCTCCCCGCGCGAGCGAAGCCGGGCCCGCGGGGACGCGCGTGCCGGGGCCCGCGAGCCCGGCACGAGCCGGACGGAAGGCCCGGCCAGGGCGCCCGTCGACCAGGGCCGGACAAAACCGTAGTACAGCCAAGGAGATCGCACGATGACGACCGAATCCCGTTGCCCCGTCGCCCACACCCCCTTCCCGTACGCGCGCCAGGGGCCGTTCACCGCACCCGCGCAGTACCCGGAGATGGTCGCGAAGGGCGTCACCCAGGTGACGCTCGCCCAGTCGGGTCTGCGCGTCTGGACCGTGACGGGCTACGCCAACGTCCGCAGCCTGCTGACGGACCCCCGGGTGAGCGCATCCCGCAAACACCCCGGGTTCCCCTTCTACTTCATCGCCCCGCCGGAGTTCCGTACGGAGACGTCCTTCATCGGGTACGACGCTCCGGAGCACACCCGGGCGCGGGGCAAGGTCGCCGCGGCGTTCACCTACCAGCGGGTGCAGAAGATGCGCGGGCGCATCCAGGAGGTCGTCGACGAGCACCTCGACCGGATGCTCGCCCTCGCTCCGCCGGTCGACTTCCACCGGCTGTTCTCGCTGTCGCTGCCGACGACGGTGATCTGCGAGATGCTGGGCGTCCCGCAGGACGACCACGACTTCATCATCGAGCACAGCAACAACATGTTCGGCGGCCGCAGTACGCCCGAGCAGCGGCAGGCCGCCATCGTCGAGGTCAACGGGTACGTCGAGAAGCTGGTGCGGCTCAAGACGCAGACGCCCGGCGACGACGTGATCAGCATGGCCATCGCCGCGTACGAGGAGTCCGGCGAGGAATACACGGAACGCGATCTGGTCAACATGGTCCGGATGCTGATGAACGGCGGCCACGAGACCACCGCGAGCATGATCTCTTTCGGCACCGCCGCCCTGCTGGAGCACCCGGAACAACTGGCGAAGCTGCTGGCCGACCCGGAGGGGATGATCGGTCCGGCCACCGAGGAACTCCTGCGCGTGGTGACGATCGGCGACGTCGGGGTGCCCCGGGTCGCGCTGGAGGACATCGAGATCGACGGCACGGTCATCCCGGCGGGCGACGGGATCCTGTGCCTGCTGCTCACCGCCAACCGGGACCCCGAGGTCTTCCCCGACCCCGACGAGCTGATCCTGAGCCGGGGCAGCCGCAAGCAGGTCGGATTCGGGCACGGCGCGCACCTGTGCATCGGCGCGGAGCTGGCCCGGCTGGAGATGCAGATCGTCTGGACGACGCTGTTCAGCAGGATCCCTTCGCTGCGGCTGGTCAAGCCGCTGGAGGAAGTGCCCCGCAAGGAGGGCGCGATCGTGTACGGCGTCCACGAGCTGCCCGTCACCTGGGACGTGTGAGGACCATGGGCGAGGAAGAGGTGTACGGCTCCGGGCTCGCGGAGATCTACGAGCTGATCTACGCCGGCCGCGGCAAGGACTACCCGGCGGAGTCCGCCGAGGTGGCCGCCCATGTGCGGGCCCGCAGGCCGGACGCGGACACGCTGCTCGACGTGGCCTGCGGGACGGGCGGCCACATGGCCTACCTGCGGGAGACCTTCGACGTGGTGGAGGGGCTCGAACTCTCCGAGCACATGATCGTCAAGGCCGGGGAGAGCATGCCCGGCGTTCCGGTGCACGCGGGCGACATGCGGGACTTCTCGCTGGAGCGGTCCTACGACGCGGTCATCTGCATGTTCAGCTCCATCGGGTACATGGACACCCCCGGGGAGCTGGACGCGGCGCTTCGCAGCATGGCCCGCCACCTGACGCCCGGCGGGGTCATCGTGCTCGAACCCTGGCACTTCCCGGAGGCGTTCCTCCCCGGGTACATCGCCGAGGACCTCGTGCGGTCGGACGGCCGGGTCACGGTGCGGATCTCGCACTCCACCCGGGAGGGCGACCGGGTCCCGATCGTCGTCCACTACCTGGACGCGCTGAAGGACGGCGGCATCCGGCACTTCACGGACGTGCACCGTATGCGGCTGTTCACCCGGGAGACCTATGAGCGGGCCTTCGAACGGGCCGGCTGCTCGGTCGAGTACGTCCGCGGCGACCGGTTCGGCTGCGGGCTGTTCGTCGGCGTCCTGAAGTGAGCACGCCGCTCTGAGACGGACGAAGAGGGGGTCCGGGCCAGCTGGCCCGGACCCCCTCTTCGACGTCCCTCCGGCGGCCGGCCTACAGGCCGACCGCCGGCCGTCGCTCCGCCCGGTCGGCCCGCCACATGTCCCGCAGGGAGGCGGCGAGAGGGGTCCGGGGCCGCCAGTCGAGCAGGTGCGCCGCGCGCCGGATGTCGGCCCGGGTCCAGGCGCCGCCCAGGCTGCGGACCTCCTGGGCCCGTTCGTCGAGGATCTCGGCGGGGAATCCGGCGGCGGTGACGAAGAGGCGCACCAAGGTGGGCATGTCGACGGCCGTTCCGCTGCCGATGTTCACGGCCTGGCCGGTCGCCGCCGACTCGGCGGCCTTCAGGACCGCTTCGGCGACATCGCGCACGTCCACGAAGTCGCGTCGCGCGTCGCCCAGGGTGACCGGCATCCTGTCGCCGGTGGCCACCGCCTCGCGCAGGAGGGCGACGAGCTTGCCGGGGAAGCTCGCGGGCGACGGGTGGGGGCCGCTGACATTGGCGACCCGCAGGACCAGCCCCTGGGCCGCACCGGTCCGGGTCGCCGCGAGCACCGCCTGCGAACCGGCGAGTTTGGTCCGGGTGTACGGGGTGACCGGGCGCGGCTGGAGCGCCTCGTCCATGACGGTGCCCGCCGCGACCTCGCCGTACTCGTGCATCGTGCCGATGTGGACGATGCGGACGCGTCGCTCGACGGTGTCCAGGGCCGCGAGAAGACGGCAGACCAGGCCGAGGTTCAGGTCCGCCAGGTCCTCGTCGGTCCTGGCCCAGCCGTCGGTGGCGTTCGCCGCGTCGGTGGCGTTGACCACGACGTCCACCCGGTGCTCGCGCAGCAGCCGGCCGATGCTCTCGGGCGAGGCACGGGCGAGGTCGAGTCCGACGAAGCGGTGGGCCGCGACGTGAGGCCGGGGCCGGCGCGCCACGACGAGAACGTCGTGGCCGCGCCGCACGGCCAGCTCGCAGACGTGTCTGCCGAGCCAGCCGGTGCCGCCGAGGACGGCCGTCCGGAGTGCGCCGGGCGCGCCCGGCCGGGGTGCGGGCACGGCCCTAGGCCGTCCTGCGCGTGACGAGGCCCTCGAGGACCGGCACGACCGCGCCGGGCGGGGGCTGACGGGTGATCTCGTCCCGCACCTCCTGGGCCCGCTTGGCGTAACCGGTGTCCTCCAGCAGGGCGCGGCAGGAGTCCAGCACGCTCTGCGGGGTCAGGTCGGCGGGCGGCAGATGACGCACCGCACCGAGGTCGGCCAGCCGGCCGATGGCCTCCAGGGGCTTGCCGCGGCCGGGGACGACGACCTGGGGAATGCCCTGGGCGAGACAGGCCATCATGGTGCCGGGACCACCGTGGTGGACGGCCGCGTCACAGCCGGGCAGCACCGAGGTCAGCGAGATCCAGCCGGCGGCGACGACCTTCTCCGGAAGCGTTCCGAGCTTGCCCACCAGGTGGTCGGCGACCGCGACGACCAGCTCCGCGTCCAGGGACGCCAGGGCCTCGATCATCTGGCCGAGCATCGGGATGCCACCGATCTGCGGCTGGACCGACCCGAGGGTGACCAGCAGCCGGGGCCGGTGGCGGGGCTCGTGGACCCAGCCGGGCACGGCTCCCGGCTCACCGAAGGGGACATAGCGCACGGGCTGCGCCCCGGGCACCGGATCGCCGAGCGCCGGCGGGCAGTTGTCGAGGACCAGGGCGGGCGGGGGCACCGCGTCCAGGCCGAGGCGCTTCAGCTCGGGGGCCAGCTCCCGCTCCACCGCGCCGTCGACGGGCAGGTCACCGGGGCCGACGACGTGCTTGACCCACGGGACGCCGTGGATTCCGGCGGCGATGGCCGGGGCCGCGAAGGAGTACGAGTCGGTGATCACGAGGTCGGGCCGCCAGCGGCCGACGAGGTCCACGGTGGCGTCGACGGTCCGTGCGGCCAAGCGGCCGAAACCGGCGCCGACGCCCGCGGCCATGTCGGCGTCGTTGTCGGGAACGCGGACGGGCCGGCCCTCCCGGTCCAGCGCCATGACCTCGCCCATGTCCAGCGGGCCGTGCACCGGCGTCATGGCGAGACCGGAGCCGCG
This sequence comes from Streptomyces sp. NPDC091649, assembly GCF_044756785.1. Taxonomy (NCBI): domain Bacteria; kingdom Bacillati; phylum Actinomycetota; class Actinomycetes; order Kitasatosporales; family Streptomycetaceae; genus Streptomyces; species Streptomyces sp. NPDC091649. The sequence goes on from NZ_JBIVTR010000009.1 coordinate 37,350, forward strand.
CACGGCGGCTTCGAAGCTTTCGGGAACCGTCACGAGCACCTCGTGACCGGCGGCACGCAGCGCCCAGGCGATGGGCACGACCGGGAAGTACAGCGGGTGGGCAGGCCCTGTGGCCACGAGAATCTTCATGTCCCGGAACCTAGGAGCCGGTGCCTGATTCCCGCTCGAATCCGGCTGGTCGCGGCGGGGGCGTGCGACGCCGCCGGCGCGGCGCCTCAGCGGGTGAGCCGGGCGTCCAGCTCCCGGCACTCCTCGTAGTCCGGCAACAGCCCCGACGCGAGGGCCTCGGCGAGGCTCGGGGCCACCCGGTCGCGTTCGGAGACGACCGGTTCGAGGTCCTCGGGCAGGGGCAGTGCCAGGTCGGGGTCGAACACCGACAACGCCAGCTCGTTCTCGGGGGCGTAGGCCAGGGACAGGGTGTACGCCATCACCGTGTCGTCCTCCAGGGCGACGAAGGCGTGGCCCAGCCCGACGGGGAAGTACACCGCCCGGAAGTCCACCGGGTCGAGGACGACGGTGGCATGGCGGCCGAAGGTCGGCGAGCCGCGCCGGAGGTCCACGATGATGTCGAGCGCCCGGCCCCGGGGGCAGTAGACGTACTTCGCCATCCCCGGCGGGGTGCGGGTGAAGTGCACTCCGCGGACGACGCCCCGGCGGGAGCGGCTGTGGCTGATCTGTTCCACGGGGAACAGCCGGTGCCCGGTCTGCCGGACGAACGCCTCCTCCTGGAAGGGCGAGACGAACGCGCCGCGCGGGTCCGCGAACACCTGCGGGGTGAAGACGTGTGCGCCGGTGACACCCAGTTCCTTGGCTTCCATGAGCCGTTCCTCCCGCTTCCCGTGATCCGGTCGGGCGTCGGTCCTGCCCGCGCAGATGCTGGGTCCGCCGTCTGGAGCGCGGGTGGGGAATCGCTGGAGGCGCCCACCGGCCGGCCTCCGAGTTGATCGCGGACAGTGGATGACCGCGATCCCGGCTATCGTCCGGCACAGTCCGCACTCCGCGTGCGCTCCCGCTGAAAGGACACCATGGCACTGCTCACCCGCCGGAGCCTGAACCGGGCCACGTCGCACAGGCAGTTGCTGCTGGAGCGGACCGGCCTCCCGGCCCTGGAGGTGACGGAACGCCTCGTCGGGCTACAGGCGCAGGACCCCGATCCGCCGTACATCGGTCTGTGGAGCCGCGTCCGGGACTTCCGCCTCGACGACCTGACCCGGCTGCTGTACGAACGCCGGGTGGTGCGCGCCACCCTGTTCCGGGGGACGCAGCACCTGTTGAGCACGGAGGACTACCTGTGGGTCCGGCCGCTGTTGCAGCCGATGCTGGACCGGTGGCAGAAGGGCGCCTTCGGCAAGTTCACCGCCGGGATCGAGCTGGCCGAGATCGCGGCGTTCTCCCGGGAGTTCATCGGTGAGGGAACGGTGACCCGGGTGGAGCTGGGCCGGGCCCTGGTGGAGCGGTGGCCCGGCACCGACAAGGTCGGCATGGCCCGGTCGGTCCAGGGGCTGCTGCCGGTGGTGCACCCGCCGCCCGACGGCACCTGGGGCAAGCGCGGGGCCACCCCCTTCGCGCTCGCCGAGCACTGGCTCGGCCGGAGCCCGGTAGCGGACGAACAGGCGGCCCGCAGGCTGGTCCTGCGCTATCTGGCCGCCTTCGGCCCGGCCACGGTGAAGGACATCCAGGCGTGGAGCGGGATGACGCGGCTGCGCGAGGTGGTGGACGGCCTGGGTTCACAGCTGCGGCTCCACCGCAACGAGGCCGGGCAGGACCTGTACGACCTCCCCGACGCCCCGCTGCCCGACCCGGACACCCCGGCGCCGGTGCGCTTCCTCGCCGCGCTCGACAACGTGGTCCTCAGCCACTTCGACCGGTCCCGGATGATGGACGAGGTGGCGCGCAAGCACATCGTCGTCGAAGCCGCGATGACCGTGGACGGCTTCGTGCGGGGGCTCTGGCACGTCCGGCAGGACAAGACCGGGGCAACGCTGGTCGTCAAGCTGTTCCGGCCGCTGACGGGAACCGAGGAGGAAGCGGTCCTGGAGGAGGGCGGGCGCCTGCTCCGGTTCGCCGCGGAGAAGGCCGAACACCACGACATCGAGTTCCGCCCGGTGGACGGGAGCTCCTGACCGGGCTCCCCGCGAGCGGCCGTCGGGGGGCGGCCGCGCGGGCCATCCGGTGGGGGCGCTCCCCCACCGGATGAGCCCGCGCCGGGCTGGGCCCGTACGGAGGGCACCCGGCCCGCTCGCTGACCCGGCCTGACCCGGCCCCATCCGCGAAAGGCCCTAAGGGGTGTCGGCGAGCTCCTCCGCGATGGCCATGACGTACTGCCCGTAGCGGGACTTGGAGAGCCGGACGCCGAGGCGGTGGCACTCCTCGCTCGTGATGTAGCCCATGCGCAGGGCGACCTCCTCGACGCAGGCGATGCGCACGCCCTGCCGCGCCTCCAGCGTGCCGACGTACTGTCCGGCCATCAGGAGCGACTCCGGCGTGCCGGTGTCCAGCCAGGCGAAGCCCCGGCCGAGATCGACGAGCCTGGCGCGCCCGCGCTCCAGGTACCAGCGGTTGACATCGGTGATCTCCAGTTCGCCGCGCGCCGAGGGCCGGACGTTCTTGGCGACGTCCACGACGGAGTTGTCGTAGAAATACAGCCCGGTGATGGCCCGGTTGGACCGCGGGTGCGTGGGTTTCTCCTCGATGGACACGAGCCGGCCCTCGGCGTCGACCTCGCCCACGCCGTAGCGTTCGGGGTCATTCACCGGATAGCCGAACAGGACGCATCCGGACACGTCCCGGCTGTTTTCCGTGAGGACGGAATAGAAACTGTGCCCGTGAAAGATGTTGTCGCCCAGAATCAGGGCGACCGAGCTGTCGCCGATATGGTCGGCGCCGATCACGAATGCTTCGGCCAGCCCGTTGGCCTCGATCTGTTCGGCGTATTCGATCTGGAGCCCGAGATGTGATCCGTCGCCCAGCAGCCGCCGGAACTGAGGGAGGTCGTCGGGGGTCGAGATGACCAGGATCTCCCGGACGCCGGCCAGCATCAGAATGCTCAGCGGGTAGTAGATCATCGGTTTGTCGCCGACCGGCAGAAGCTGCTTGGAAACGGCGATGGTCACGGGCTGAAGTCTGGTTCCGGATCCGCCCGCAAGAATGATCCCCTTCACCGGGTGACACCTCTCGATCACTGGTTGCACAACACCGCAGGGCGAACAGCGCACCACGGGCCATTCGAGCACCTCTCGATGTGCGCTCGAATCGGGGAACCTTCTCGAATGAGCGGGCGGGCGGCCCGTCAAGTTTCTGTCGAGCAATTTTCGAGAACCCGCCCCTACGGTCACCGACATGACTTCATGCCGTATCTGCCAAGGCGTGGTGCAGGAGTTCTTCGACTTCGGCCGACAGCCTCTCTCCGACGCCTTCCGCAGGCCCGAGGACAGTTCGGAGGAATTCTTCTACCGGCTCGCCGTGGGCGTCTGCGAACAGTGCACCATGGTCCAGCTGATGGAAGAGGTTCCCCGCGAACGGATGTTCCGCGCGGACTACCCGTACCACTCCTCAATGTCCTCGGTGATGCGGGACCACTTCACCCGCACCGCCCACCAGCTGCTCGCGGCGGGCGGTCAGGGCGAGGACCCCTTCGTGGTGGAGATCGGCTGCAACGACGGGGTCATGCTCAAGACCGTCGCCGAACAGGGCGTCCGGCACCTGGGTGTGGACCCGTCCCGCGACGTGGCCGAGCTGGCCGCCGGCAAGGGCGTCCGGGTGAAGATCGACTTCTTCCAGGAGTCGACGGCCACCGCCATCCGCGCGACCGACGGGCCCGCCGACGTGATCTACGCGGCGAACACCATCTGCCACATCCCCTACCTGGACTCGGTGTTCCGCGGGGTCGACGCCCTGCTGGCCCCCGACGGCATCTTCGTCTTCGAGGACCCCTACCTGGGGGACATCGTCGAGCGCACCAGCTTCGACCAGATCTACGACGAGCACTTCTACCTGTTCTCGGCCTCGTCCGTACGGGCTGCCGCGCGCAGGTTCGGCTTCGAGCTCGTCGGCGTCGAACGCCTCCCGGTGCACGGGGGCGAAGTGCGCTACACCATCGCCCGCGAGGGCCGGCGGGAGCCCGCGGCGGCCGTCGACGCGCTGATCGCCGAGGAGCGCAAGCGCCAGATCGTCGACATCACGATCCTGGAGAACTTCGCGGTCGAGGTGAAGCGGAACTGCGAGGCGCTCACCACCCTGCTCGCCCAGCTGCGCGAGCAGGGCCGCACGGTCGCCGCGTACGGCGCGACGGCGAAGAGCGCCACCGTCGCCAACTACTGCGACATCGGACCGGATCTCGTGCCGGCGGTGTTCGACTCGACGGCGGCCAAACAGGGCCGCCTCACGCCGGGGACGCACATTCCGGTCCGGCCGATGGAGGGGTTCTCCGCTCCGTACCCCGACTACGCGCTGCTCTTCGCATGGAACCACGCGGACGAGATCATCGCCAAGGAGCAGGAGTTCCGGGCTCGGGGCGGCAAGTGGATCCTGTACGTCCCCGAGGTGAAGATCATCTGACCGGGCGACCGCCGGCCACCGCACGCGGACGTGCGCGCCGCCCCCGTCGCGGGAGCACGGCGCGCACGGACGTGCGGCACCCGGCCGGCCGGCCGGTCAGGCGCGGACCACCGGGTCGGGGGCCGCGGGAGAGACGTCCTCGCGCGGGGCGGGCCTGCTCCAGCGCCGCATCGCCGGGCGTTCGACGCTCACGTACAGCAGCCAGGCCAGCAGCAGGCTGAGGGCGATCACGAAAGCGCTCTCAAGGAGTGCACGCGAAAGCGTCGACTGGCGCATCCAGCCGTCGGGTTTGGACATGCCCAGCGGCCCGTAGCCCAGTACGAACCAGTGCACCATGTAGAGGGCGAAGGAGATCTCCCCGAGAAAGACCATGGCCCGGTTCTTGAGGAGCGTGCGCCGGCCCTCCACGTCGGCGGTGGCCCCGGCGGCGATGACCAGGGCCAGGAAGAACGCGATCCCGGAGGACTGGCCGAAGGTCTCCGGCAGTGTCTTGACGATGACGAGGTAACTCGCCAGCGCCAGCACGACGGCGGGCAGGACGCGCAGGCCGATCCAGCGGCCGCTCAGGACGATCCGCGCGACCAGCATGCCGAGCACGAACTCCAGCGCCCTGACGACCGGGAAGTAGTAGACGAACCACTCCTCCCACCACGGGATCGAGCTGTTCAGGGAGTCCACCATGGTCGGGGTGTCCGGAAGCAGCCAGGCCGCGAACGGCATCAGGCAGATCGTGACCGCGACCACACCGGTCCAGAGCCAGAGCCGCCCCGCACGGATGCGGCGCACCAGCAGAAGCAGCGCCGGGAAGCAGAGGTAGAACAGCAGCTCACAGGCGAGCGTCCAACTGGCTCCGCTGGAAGCGAAGTTGAGAATGACCTCCTGGGAGGGTATCCAGCTCTGCACGAGGAACAGGGTGGGGAGGGTGTTGGCCGCCGTGACCGGGTTCCCGTACACGAGCATGAGGACCGTGACGACGGCCAGGGTCACGAGGTGATTGGGGTAGATCTTCACCAGCCGGCGGCGCCAGAACAGCCGCTTGGTGTCGCTGGGCCGGGCCACCCAGGTGAGAACGAAGCCGCTGAGGACGAAGAAGAACACCACCCCGACCGGTCCGGCGGGGTAGATGTACTTCCCGGCGGAGGCGACCCACGGCTCCTGCACCCGGGGTACGACGACGATGGTGATGTGGCAGATCAGCACCATGAACGCGGCGACGAACCGCATACCGGTCAGGGAGGGCAGCCGCGCCGCGGGGGCGCCGGGGGGCGGGGCGGTGGACGTGTCCGTGGGGGTGGCGGCGCGCCCGCGTGGTGACGGCGCACGGGCATCGTTGTCGGGACGTTGGACGCGTGGTTGCGAGGGGCCCTTCATGGCGACCAACATGGGCCGGTTCGCTTGAGGACTCCTCGGAAACCACCTCACCGCCGGGGCCGCCCCTCACCGCCCCCGGCCGCCCCCGGCCCCCCTCGGCCGCCCGGCCGGAGGGTCAGTCTCCGGCCAGGTCGTCCGGAGCCGACCGGGCGAGGTCGCCGAGGGTGGCGAGCGCCCGGGAGAGGACCTTTTCGGTGGGTGACGCCAGGCCGAGGCGGATCGCGTGCGGGCCCCGGCGGCGGCCGGCGGAGAACGCCGCGGCCGGGGTCACCGCGATGCCGTGCCGCGCGGCGGCGGCGACGAAGGTGTCGGCACGCCAGGGGTGGGGCAACTCCCACCAGCGGTAGTACGAGGCTGGGGCGCCGCGAGTGCGGAAGCCGCCGAGGTGGCGGTGGGCGATCTCCTGCCGCTCCCCGGCCTGCCGTTGTTTGGCCCGTACGAGGACGTCGACGGCGCCGTCCGCCTGCCACTGCGCCATCGCCTCCAGGGGGAAGCGCATGGGAGCCCACGCTCCGGAACGGAGGGCTCCCGCGACCCGGCCGACGAGGGGCGCGGGAGCGACCGCGAAGCCGAGGGACAGGCCCGGGGACAGGCGCTTGGAGAGGCTGTCGACGAGGACGGTCCGCTCGGCGGCCCGGGAGGCGAGAGGCGGCAGATCGTCCCGGAGGAAGGCCCAGACGGCGTCCTCGATCGCGTGGATCCCCGATGTCAGCAGCACGTCGGCCAGTTGGTCGAGCCGCCGGGCGGGCATCGTGAGGGACAGCGGGTTGTGCAGGACCGGCTGTACGTAGACGGCGTGCAGCGGTTCGGTCCGGTGCGCCTCCTCCACCGCCTCCGGGATCAGCCCGTCCGCGTCCATGGCCAGCGGCACGAGGGTGACGCCGAGCCGGGCGGCGATGGCCTTCACCACCGGATAGGTGAGCTCTTCGACGCCCAGCCGGGCACCGGGACGGGTCAGCGCGGCGACGGCGGCGGAGACGGCCTGCCGGCCGTTCCCGGCGAAAAGGATGCGTGCCGGGTCGGGCCGCCACCGCCCCCGCGTGAGCAGACCGGCGGCGGCCTCGCGGGCGGCCGGGGTACCGGCGGGCCCGACCGGGCGGAGTACCGGGTCCAGACGGTCGGAGCGCACCAGCCTTTCGAGGCCGGCCGCGAGCAGCGCGGCCTGTTCGGGGACGACGGGGTGGTTGAGCTCCAGGTCGACCCGGCTGTCGGCGGGCTCGGACAGGGCGGGTGCGGGGGCGGGCGCATCCGGCGCCTCCCTGACGAACGTGCCACGTCCGACGTGTCCGACGGTGAGGCCCCTGCGGGCGAGCTCCCGGTAGACGCGGACGGCGGTGGAGTCGGCGATGGCGTGCCGCCGGGCGAACTCCCGTTGGGGAGGCAGCCGCTCCCCCGGCCCGAGCCGTCCGGCCGCGATCTCTCCCGCCACGGCGTCGGCGACGGACCGGAAGTCCTTCACGGGCTCACCTCCCTGGTGAACGGCATCGGAACACATCATTGCACCGAGTGCAATGCCTGCTATTGAGCCGACCTGAAGGGCGACTCTAGACTTCGATTGCACCGAGCCGCACCGTTGGCGCGCACCCTGCCGCGACCGTCCGGCATCACCTGAACGGAGCGGCGGACGCACATGGTTGAGCTGAGCGGGGTGCTGGGGGTCGCGATGGTGGCTCTGGGCATGGTGCTCACACCGGGCCCGAACATGATCTACCTCGTCTCCCGGAGCGTCACCCAGGGGCGACGCGCGGGAGTGGTCTCCCTCGGCGGCGTGGCCGCGGGCTTCCTGGTCTACCTGCTGGCCGCCAATCTCGGCCTGTCGGTGGTCTTCCTCGCGGTGCCCGGGCTGTTCGTGTCCGTGAAGCTCGCCGGCGCGGCCTATCTGGCCTACCTGGCCTGGACGGCCCTGAAGCCCGGCGGCGTCTCGGTCTTCGCCCCCGAGCACCTGCCGCGCGATTCCCCGCGCAGGCTCTTCGTCATGGGCCTGACGACCAACCTGCTCAATCCGAAGATCGCCGTGATGTACCTGTCCCTCATCCCGCAGTTCATCAGCCTGGAGGCGGGAGACGTGCTGCTTCAGGGCTTGCTGCTGGGTTCGGTCCAGATCGCGGTGGCGCTCACCGTCAACCTGGGCATCGTCCTGGCGGCGGGAGCCATCGCCGTCTTCCTCGCCCGCCGCCCCTTCTGGTTCCGCGCCCAGCGCTACCTGATGGGCACCGCCCTGGGGCTGCTGGCCGCATCGGTCGCCCTGGACTCCTCGACGCCGGCCCGTTCGAGCTGAGCCCCGGTCGGCGGCTCCACACCCGGCCCCCAGCCCCGTGAACGCGTGGCCCGAGCCGGCGTATGCGGCACTCGGCGTCGACGTCCGTATCGGTGTCGGGCGTGAGGTCAGAGCATGATGAGCAGGCGTGTGTCGGCCTTGAGCTTCCTGTTCACCGAGCGGCTCTGCACGTAGACCTCCAGCTTCGGATTGTTGCCGGCCTTCACGGAGACGGTCCCGCGGACTCCGGCGCCGAACAGGAGGCTGCGCGCCGCCTCACCCGTGTAGGCGCGGTCGGTTTCCTTCTCGACCACGATGACCTCCTTGTCGGGCTGCACCTGGACCCGGGTGCCCAACTGGTAGTAACAGGATCCGCGTTCGTAGGTGACGCCTGGATGCGAGTCGACGAAGGCGCGGATCTCCATCTCCTTGTCGACCTTCAGCAGCCGGTACTTGTCGGCCGCGACCGGTTCGAGGTTGGCCCGCACGTCGTCGACCGATATGTCCTGGCCCACGGCGAACAGGTTCTTCGTGCCGCGCACCCCCTGCTCGCGCCCGCGGAGGAAGCTGGTGGCGGCGGCGCGCACGGTGCCGATCGCGTCCTCGACGCCCTTTTGGGAGTCCGCGTCCCAGATGGCGATGTTGCCGGCCGGGAAACCGTAATTCTGGGCGGTGCGCTTGGCCAGGGAGTTCGGAACGAGGATCGCGGAGGTCCAGTGCCCGGGGAGCCCGTTCATCTTGGCGGTGATCCGGTCGAGCCAGGGGCCGAGGATACTCATGTCGCCGTCGTGCCGCCGGTCGCCACCGGACGCGTTCTCCTCGCCGTCCGTCACGACGATCTGGAGGAAGCTGTGCTCGCCGTACTCCTCCCAGATGTGCCCGAGGTCGTCCAGCGACTTGAGCGACGCCTCGATGAGAGCCGTGGCGCCGTTGTTGACCTTGTAGAGCCCCCGCATGGACGGGAGGTGCTTCACGTCCATGTCCCAGACCAGGTTCTCCACCCGGTGGTCGAAGGAGTAGAGGCTGATCCGCGTCTCATGGCCGAGACTGTCCGACTCCGCCTTCAGCCCCGCCACGAACTCGTCCACGACCCGGATGAGCTGACTCTGGTGCTGGTACATGGAGCCCGAAGCGTCCACGACCAAGGCAACGTGATTCACCTTGTGCTGGATCCTGTTGGCGGACATGGTTCTGCTCCTTCTCCGACGCTCCCCGAGTGATGTCTCGACTCTATGGGGAGGCACTGACAACGCCCTCGGACGAACGGACCCCCGGAGCGCCCCGTCCCCCTGTCAGCCCGTCCCGGAGACACGGGAGACACGGCCGAGCCGGGGCCGGGGGTCAGTAGGCGGTGGTGACGGTGGCTCCGCCGAAGGCCGCCGCAGCGTGGAGGCTGATGTAGTGGGCGCCGGACCGCGGGTGGTCGATCGTCAGGGTGTGGGTGTTGCCGGGGCCGCTCGCCCGCTCGGTGTGGCGGTCGGTGGTGGCCCAGCTGTCGTCGTCGTAGTAGAGGTCGGCGTCGCCGGTGCCGCCGCTGACGGTGATCGTCAGCCGGTCGGCGCCGGCCGGGATGTCCAGGTAGAGGTAGGCGTAGTCGCCGGTGGCGGCGGAGAGGTCGCTGCGGCGGCAGTCCTTGCCCAGGGCGCGGGCGTCCGGGCCGGTGCACTCGGCGACGGCGGTGCCGTCGGTGACGGTGACCGTCCGGGTGGCGGTGGCCGTGGCTCCCCGGTCGTCGGTCACGGTCAGCCGGATGGTGTAGCTGCCCGCCGTGCCGTACGTCTTGGCGGGATCGGCCCGGGTGGAGGTGGTGCCGTCGCCGAAGTCCCAGGCGCGGGAGGCGATGGTGCCGTCGGCGTCGGTGGAGCGGTCGGTGAGGGTGACCGTCAGGTCGTTGACCGCGGCGGTGAACCCGGCCGTAGGAGCCCGGTTGTCCGGCTGGCCGCCGCCCCCGCAGTCACCGGCGGCGCAGGCCGCCAGCCAGGTCTTCCAGTCGCTGTCGTAGCGGGTGCCGATGGTGCGGGTGAGGTAGGTCCGGGCGGCGCCCCATTCACCGACGCGGTAGTGGCCGAGCACCTGGTCCAGGTCGGCGCGGCGCTTCTCCGCCATGTACCGCACGGCGAGGTAGCCCCAGCGGTACACCCGGGTGGTGTCGTGGCTGTAGTCGGTGCTGAACAGGGTGCTCAGGGCGTAGGTGCCCTTGCCCGCCTCGGTCATCGCCGCGGTGTAGGGCTCCTCGCGGTAGTGGTAGGAGATGTACTCCGCGAAGCCCTCGACCCACCAGATGGTGGGGGTGGTCATGTTGGCGGCGAAGTCGCCGTACATGGTGAAGCGGCCGTCGAGGTAGTGGGTGTACTCGTGGTTGAGGTTCCAGATGTGGAAGTCCGGCCGCAGCCACTCCGCCTCGTAGGCGATGAAGCGGGGCTGGTTGCCCACGACGGAGGGGTCGCCCTCCAGGTACATGCCGCCGTTGTTGGTGTCGATCCCGTACATCGCGCCGGCGTACGTCTGGTAGTCGGAGCTGGAGTCGTAGGCGATCACCTCGATGGCGGTGTTGTTGTCGTCGGCGACCGGGCCGTTGTCGCGGGCGACCCGGTGGAAGTAGGCGTCCTGCTCGATGAGGCTGGTACAGCTGGCGCTCAGCTCGGCTGACGTCATCTGCTGAGCGAGGATGCGGATGCTGGGGCTGCAGGTGTGGCGCACCGGCAGGACCTCGCGCTTGAGGCGCTCCTGGAGGTCGCAGACGCCGTAGGTGGAGCAGTTCGCCCTGTCGTAGTAGTCGGCCATCTCCGCTATGCCCACCCAGAGCGGGGCGGTGGGGCCGGTGATGGAGGTTTGCCGGAGCAGGGCGGTGGCCGGCGGGCGGACCGTGCTCCGCAGGCTCGTGTGCTGGAGGAAGCGGCTCAGCTCCCGTCCGGCGTTGGAGGTCAGATACGCCTGGTCGCCCTCCAGCAGGGAGATGTGGTCGGCGGCGAAGCGGTACAGGGAGTCGATGAGGCTCGGGTCCGCCTCGACGGCGCTGACGAACGCGGGCACTTGGTGGCCGCGGAAGGTCACCGTGTACACGTTGTTGACGGCGGCGAGCATCCGCGAGGACGCGTTCCAGGAGGAGTCGTAGTCGGCCAGCAGCCGCTTGACGACGGAGAGGTAGCGGGCGTTCTCCTCGGCGCTGTCGATCAGGATGACCGCCTCGGAGAGGGTGCCGCCGTTGGCGTCGGTGACGTCGCGCGACCGGGGGCTCGCGAAGAAGCCGTCCAGGCCCGAGCGGATGGCGGTCCGCAGGGCGCTGCCGTACGGTCCGACGACGTCCGGGTGGTACCAGTAGCCGGCGCGGAGGTAGAGGACGAGCTGCGGGGTGCCGGTGCTCGCGTCGCCCGGGTAGTCGGCGGAGTTGTCCCGGAGCGCGTACGCCACCGAGGCCGTCTGCGCTTCTCGGAAGGCCAGGCGGGCGTCGTCGCCGGTCAGGCCGAACAGGGTGGTGACGCAGTCGGTGGTGGACGCCTTGATCTGCCGCACCAGTTCGCCGCCGGTGCGCCCGGTGAAGTCGGCCGGGACGCACGCGGCGGTGTCCGTGGAGGACTTCCGGTCCGCGTCCCGCTCCCGCGGGGCCTCATGGTGGCCGTAGCTCTCCCGCAGGGGAGACTTGTCCGCGCTGAGCGGGGGTAACCGGGACGCCTCCAGGAGCTCCTTGAGCTGGTGGGCGGGGGCCTGCCGCGCCTGCGGAGCCGGGTCGGCCGTTCCGCCTGAGCGGGGCGGTTGTGACGCGTTCGATTCGGCCGTTCCGCCGGAGCGGGGCGGTTGTGACGCGTTCGATGCCGTGGCTGCCGGAGGGGAGTCCGGCTGCGCCCGGACCGGCTGCACGAGCAGCACGACGCTCATCGCCCCGGCGAGGGCCAGGGGCAGGCAGGACGGCACCGAGGACAACGGCGCCGCCGGGGCGATTTCCCAGGGCTTCCGAGCCGGCGCGGCACCCGCCGACGCACCCACGGAGCCGCTCGCCCGGGCGGGCGCGCACGCCGCGCGCGAGGACCTCGCCGCCGGCGATCCCGCCGCAGAGCCAGGGGCTCGGTCCGGCAGTGCCCGGGCCGCCTCCGTCGCATCGAAGCGCTTCGACTGGACGGTCTAGACAAGTGCCTGTCGAGCGGATTACTCTGAGTAGAGACCTATGAATACGAGTGAATACGAACGGAAAGCGCTGTCGAAGCGCTTCATAACCTGGAGATCCCGATGGTCACCCTTGCCGACGTAGCGCAGCACGCCGGAGTTTCGGCCAGCACGGTGAGTTACGTCCTCAGCGGTAAGAGGACCATCTCCGAGGTCACCAAGCAACGGGTCGAACGCAGCATCAAGGAACTCGGCTACCACCCCAACGCGGGAGCGCGGGCACTGGCCAGCAGCAGATCCAACATCATCGCCCTCATGATGCCCCTGCGCACGGACATGTACGTGCCCGTGATGATGGAGATCGCCATCGCGGTCGCCACCAACGCCCGGGAACACGGATTCGACGTCCTCATGCTGACCGGTGAGGAGGGGCCCTCGGCCGTGCGCCGGGTGGTGGGCAGCGGCCTGGCCGACGCCGTCATCCTCATGGACGTGGAGCTGGAGGACGCCCGGCTGCCCCTGCTGCGCGAGAGCGGGCGTCCCGCGGTGCTCATCGGCCTGCCCGCGCAGACGGCCGGTTTCACCTGCGTCGACCTCGATTTCGCCGCGGCCGGGTCCCTCTGCGCGGAACACCTCGCGGGGCTGGGGCACCGTGAGATCGCCGTGATCGGTGAGGCGCCGGCGGTGTACGAGCGGAAAACGGGATTCGCGGAACGCACGATGGACGGCTTGCGTTCCCGTGCCCGACAGCTCGGCCTGCGGGTCCTCCACCGTCCTTGCGAGGGCACGTACGCGGCGATGGCGAGCGCCGTCGGCCAGATCTTCACCGAGCGGCCCGACGTCACCGGCTTCGTCGTGCAGAACGAGCAGGCCGTGGAACCTCTGCTCAGCCTGCTGCGCCAGAGCAGGCGCGCCGTGCCCGAGGACGTCTCGGTGGTCGCCGTCTGCCCGGAGCACGTCGCCCTCCAGGGCTCGGTGCGGCTGACGTCCGTGACGATCCCGGCGCGGGAGATGGCGCGACGGGCCGTCGACCACCTCATCGCCAAGATCGACGGAAGAGCGGACGACGAGGTCGTCCTGCTGGAGCCCCAGCTGGTGGCACGGGCGAGCAGCGGACCGGCCCCCGTCTGACGGGCCGGTCCGCCGCGAGCGGGCTCACCGGGGCCCCTTGCGGGGCGTCGGGGGGTCACGCCCTCCTGGGGACGGCGAGAACGTACTTCTCGTCGGCGACCAGGGTCAGGGGATAGTGGTCGCCTCCCGCGATCACCTGGACGGTCCGGTCGGCCGAGGGCCGGAGCACCACGGTGGCGCCCTGGTCGGACCAGGTCAGGTCGACGCGGGCCCCGAAGCGGGTACGGATGCCCCGCACTGTGCCCTCGGCACACCGCCCGGGCACCGCGGGTAACAGGACCAGCCGGTCGGGGGACGACTGCACCAGGCACTCGATGAGCACGGCGGGCAGGGTGTGCGCGGCGTCCGCGTTGTACACGTCCCGGCGGGGGTAGTGACTGCTCATCAGTGAGTCGTGGAAGAAGTCGCCACGCAGCACCCGGTCGAGGGACGCGTCCACGCGGCGGGGGTCGCGCAGCCGGGCCGCGACGAGGGCCGTGTGCAGATAGCCGTGTGCCGAGTCGTTCTCGGCGCCCCTCAGATCGAGGGCGCGGCGTGCGGCATCCGCCAGGGCCGGGCTGTCGTAGGGGTTGATCTCGTCCAGGGGCCACACCGGGTACAGGTGGCTGATGTGCCGGTGCGCGTAGGTGTCCCGCAGTCCGGCTCGCGCCCATTCGGCGAGGGCCCCGTCCTCGTTGACGCGGTAGGGCGGCAGCCGGCCGGCGAGCGCCCGCCAGTGATGGGCCCGCGGGTGGCCGGGCGCGAACGCGGCGGCCGTGGTCAGGGCGTGCCGGGCCGCGGCGACGTCCATCGTGGCGTCGACGGCGACCCAGCCGCCGTTGGCGGGCCGGTTCTCCGGGGAGTACGACGGGACGATCGTGACCGGGCCGGCCGGACCCGTGCTGACGAGGAAGTCCTCGTAGAACTCGGCGGCCTCGATCAGAGCGGACGTCAGCCAGGGGACCGGCCGGCCGCTGGTGAGCGCCTCATCGACCAGGGGGTGCAGCAGCCAGTCGGCCCCCGCGGTCCACAGATGCAGCGGGTAGGCGGGTTCGAAGTGCCGGGTGTGGCCGCTCTCCCCGTCGGTGTGCGACGGTGCGACGATCCCCCGGGCGCCGAAGATCTCACGGGCGTTGTCCCGCCAGTCGGCCAGTTGGCGGCGCACCAGTTCCGCGTGGGCACGGGAGACCTCCGGCAGCGCCCCGGCTGCGGCGGACGACACCTGGAGGTTGAGGTTCGCGTTGGTGGTGAAGGCGCCCGACCAGGCGGTGTCCCAGTCGCCCGTCCAGAGGCCGGTGAGGCGCGGTGGCATCATGCCGCTGGCGGACAGCAGGTGGTAGCGGCCCGCGGCGAAGAGCCGCTCCACCAGCGCCGGGCTGCCCGGCCGTCGGAGCAGCTCGCTGCCCGGCAGCTCCCGTTCCGCTCGGTCCGTCGTCAGGGTGAGCTCCGCACGGAGATAGGCGTCGCGGTGTCCGGGCAGATGACGATCGAGCAGGTGTGCGTACGCGATGGTGACTCGGTCCCGCGGCTCGGGTGCGTACGCCGTGGTGATGCCTTTGCGCTGCTCGGGAGCGCCGGACCGGCCCAGGCGGCCGGAGGCCCCCTCCAGCAGGTCGCGCAGCTCGGCGGCCTGACCCTTTCGGGGGTCCGTCGAGGCGGGGTGGCGCTCCACTCTGGTCAGCAGGAGGATCGCGGACGCCCCTGTCACGCGGACGCCGTCATCCGTCACCCGCGCGTGACCGCCGCTGACATCCAGCAGCGTCGTTCCGGTGAAAGCGGTTCGCCCGGAGGCGTAGTCGGTACGGAGACTCAGCAAGGCCGTGCCGGGCGTCCCCTCCCGGTCCGG
Source organism: Streptomyces sp. NPDC091649 (assembly GCF_044756785.1). NCBI lineage: Bacteria > Bacillati > Actinomycetota > Actinomycetes > Kitasatosporales > Streptomycetaceae > Streptomyces > Streptomyces sp. NPDC091649. The sequence goes on from NZ_JBIVTR010000009.1 coordinate 52,592, forward strand.
GGCGGCCCGGCGGGAGAAGGACAGGTCGCCCGGCAGCCCGGCCAGTCGCTCGTCCAGGCTGATGTCCGCGCGCAGACTCCCCGGTGACGCGGTCATGCGGTGGACGATGACGTCGTCCGCCCGGGAGACGAAGACATCGCTGCGCCAGTCACCGCTCACGGAGCTCACCACTCCCGAGGTGAAGTCCACCTGTCTGCGGTAGCCGCGCACGGGCTCCGCCCCGGGGCGCCGTACCCGGACCTGGAAGGCGGGGTGGAAGGGCTGCACCCACAGGTGCGGGTACTGCGCGCCGAACTCCTCCCCCGCCTCGGTGTCGCCGGCCAGGAGGGCCGCCCGCAGGGAGGGGAGCCCGGCGGCGAGGGCCGGCGGCCCCGCGTTCTCGCTGCCGTTGGGGCGGACCAGAGTGTGATGGCTGACCACGACACGCTCGTCGGCCGGGTCGCCGAACACCATGGCGCCGTGGCGGCCGTTGCCGCTGAGGAACGCGTCCTCCCACCGGCCGGCCGGACGCGGCTCCCATGTTCCGTGTCTCACGCCAGCACCGCCACACCGTGGCGTTCCAGGTGGACGACACCCTCGACCGGGCTGTCGGTGAGCAGCTCGCGGTGCCGGCCGGGCACCGTCACGGTGAGCGGGCCGGGGGCGTGGTTGAGCAGGAACAGCAGGTCACCGCGGCGTACGGCCTCCAGCCCGGCCGGCCGGCCCTCCAGGACGGGTCGCACGCCCGCCCCGTGCGCGACCTCGGTGAGCAGTGCGCGCAGGGCCGCCGGATCGGGAAGCGTGGAGAAGTACCAGGCGCGGCCGTTGCGCAGCAGGGCGGGCAGGCCCTCGACCTCGCCGCTCCGGTAGGTGGCGACGGTCTCGGCGGTGGAGGTCTCCAGCTCCTCCGCCCACAGGCGTCCTCGGAAGGACCGGTCGCCGTCACACACCAGCTCCTCGCCCTCGGGCAGGGGCCACCACTCGTGGACGAGGCGGATTCCGAAGAGGTCCCGCAGCCGTTCGTCCATGCCCCCGGGGCGAATGCGGTCGTCCTCGTCCGCCGCACCGCTCTGGAAACCGCAGACGAGTGTGCCTCCCCCGCGTACGTAGGCGACGAGGTTGTCGACGGCCGCGTCGCCCAGCAGGTACAGCCGCGGCACGACGACCAGGGAGTAGCGCCCCAGGTCGTGTGCGGGGTGGGCGAAGTCGGTGGTCAGGCCGGCCTCCCACAGGGCCCGGTGCCAGGCGCGCACGACGGTGGGGTAGTGCACCTCGGCGGACGGCCGGCCCTCCTGTTCGTCGGCCCACCAGGAATTCCAGTCGTGGAGGATGGCGACTTCGGCGGGGACGGGCGCTCCGGCGACCCGCTCCCCCAGCCGTGCCAGGTCGGCGCCGATCCGCTTGATCTCCTGGTAGGTGCGGCCGTGTTCGCCCGCGTGGGAGACCATGGCCGAGTGGAACTTCTCCGCGCCCTGCCGTGACTGCCGCCACTGGAAGTGGCAGACGGCGTCGGCGCCCCGGGCAACGGCCTGGAGGGACCAGAGACGGCCGAGCCCCCGTGGTTTGGGGACGTTGACGGGGCGGAAGTTCACCGCGCCGGCCGCCTGCTCCATCACCATCCAGGGACCTCGCGCCTGGGAGCGCGTCATGTCCTGGATCATCGCCCCGTACTGGCCGGCCAGCGGGTCGGTCGGGTCCGGGTAGACGTCCACGGAGACGACGTCCTCCTCCTCCGCCCACGTCCAGGCGTCCTGGCCGATCCAGAAGGGCATGAAGTTCGTGGTCACCGGGGTGCGGCGGGCCGAGGCGACGACGATGTCGCGTTCGGCGGTGCAGCACTCCAGGAGGACGTCGGAGGTGAAGCGCCGGAAGTCGAGCGTGCAGGCGGGGTTGCGCAGGTACTGGGCCTTGCGTGGCGGGATCACCTCCTCCCACGCGTCGTAGCGCTGGCTCCAGAAGGCGGTGCCCCATGCCTCGTTGAGCGCCTCGATCGTCGTGTACCGGTGCCGCAGCCAGCGGCGGAAGTGGCGTGCCGTCTCGTCGCACCAGCAGAAGGTGCAGTACTCGTTGTTGATGTGCCACATGAGCAGGGCGGGGTGGTCGCCGTAGCGGGCGGCGAGGTCCTGGGTGATCGCGGCGGCGTACGACCGGTAGACGGGCGAGCTGGGACAGAAGTGCTGGCGCGACCCGTACCAGACCACGGAGCCGTCCTCGGCCCGCGGCAGGGTCTCGGGGTGCCGGCTCCCCATCCACGCCGGCGGCGAGGCGGTGGGGGTGGCGAGGACGACCCCGATGCCGTGGCGGTGCATCAGGTCCATGACGCGGTCCAGCCAGCCGAAGTCGCGCTCTCCTGGACGGGGCTCGATCCTCGCCCAGGAGAACACGCCGACGGTGACGGAGGTGACCCCCGCGTCCTTCATCAGCCGGACGTCGTCGAGCCACGTCTCCTCGGGCCACTGCTCGGGGTTGTAATCGCCGCCGAACAGGACGCGGGAGCCGGTGGCGTCGGAGAGGGAAGGCATGCGGGGACTCGCTTCGTCAGGAGAGGAGGCGGGCGTGCGGAGGCCGGACGGGGTCGGCGTACTGGATGCCGCGACCGTTGGTGCCGAGGTAGACACGGCCGTGGATGCGTGGATCACCGGTGATCACCTCCCCGGTCCAGCCCCACTGGTGGGCGTCGTCGTTGATGCGGACCCACGAGGCGCCCTCGTCGTCGGAGCGCAGCACGGCGGTGGTCCGGTCGACGGCTCCGACGTGGAAGATCGCGGGGTGGTCGGCGCCGGGGGCGGCTTTGCCGAAGCCGAGGGTGTAGGAGGCCCGGCAGCCGGGGACCTTCGCGAAGGTGTGTCCGCCGTCGGTGGACCGGTACAGGCCGTGCTGCTTGGCGGAGAGCCAGAGGTGTCCGCTCCTGCCCGGGGTGGCGGCCAGGCGGAACTGCGCGTCCCCGGAGGGGAGGCCGGTCGCGGCCGTGGTGAAGGTCAGGCCCGCGTCGGCCGAACACCGGACGGTGCCGGTGACCGTGTCGTAGGCGTAGAAGCGCCGGGGGTCGGCCGGGTCGGCGACCGGTGTGGCGCCCGGGGGGAAGGTGGGCACCTCCGCCCAGGTCCGGCCGTTGTCGGCGGACCGGTGGGTGGCGTACGTCGAGCCGTCCCAGTGGACGAACGACCACAGGAGGGTCCGGCCGTCGGCGCCGGCCGCGATGGGTCCGGGAGCGGTGCGGGCGATGTCCGGCTGGCTCCCGAAGGGCTTCCAGGTCTTGCCGCCGTCGCCGGACCAGGCGCCGTTGCCCGCGTCGGACCAGCCCGTCCGTACGACGTACGAGGGCCTGCGGGCCGCCATCGCCAGCCCGGTGGCGGTGCCGAAGAGGGGGTCGGTCGCCATCCCCCGGGACGGCGACGCGGTGAGGGAGTCGTGGTACATGTGGCCGATATCGGCCAGTCCGCTGATCAGCCGCGCCCTGCCCCGGGGAGGGGAGATCAGCTGCCGTACGGCGCTCTCCTCCAGCCCGCGGATCTCCGGCGCCCAGTGGACCAGGTCGCGTGTGCCGTAGAGGGTGGCGCCGGTGCCGTAAACGATGTGGCGGGAGTCGAAGGGGTCGATGGCGACCGTCTGGATCCACCAGCCGAATTTGGGCGTGCTCTCCCCCCAGCGGAGGTAGGGCGTCTCGGACACGTCCAGGACGGCTCCCTCCTTCAGGGACGTCCAGGTGCGTCCGGCGTCGGTGGAGCGGAAGACCGTGTCGACCTCCGCCCAGCGGTTGTTGGTCGTCGCCACGAGCGTGCCCGGCCGGTGGGCGTCGACGGCGACCCCGCCGTAGCCGAACGTGTCGCGCGACCCGTCCGGTGTGGTGCCTCCCGGCCGGACGGGGGTGACGTCGGTCCAGACGCCGGTGAGGGTGTTCAGCGCGTGCACACTGCCGTCGCTCTGTCCGTTGGGGCCCGGGGCGTCGGCGAAGGTCACGTACAGCAGGCGGGTCTCCGTGTCGTACGCGGCCCGGATCGGGACCCGCGCCGACGCACCCCCGGGCAGGCCCGGCACGGCCTCCCAGCCGGCCCCGGAGCCGTTGCGGTACAGCGTGGGCCCGCCGTCGGCCCACCCCGCGTAGAGCGTCCGGCCGGCGGCGACGAGGAGGGTGACTCCCTGCCCGTTCGCCACCGGCTCCGGGGCGAAGCCGGCCTTCGACCAGGTGGCGCCGCGGTCGGTGGACTTCCACAGGCCGTCGTGGCGGGTGCCGAGCCAGAGGGTGTCGCTGTCGCGCGGATCGACCAGAAGGCGTTCGCCGGCGCCCCGGCCGTCCTCGTTGGCTCCGAGTTTGACCGGCAGGCCGGCGCGGGACCAGGTGGCGCCCCGGTCGTCCGAGCGCAGTACGGCGCCGTTGTCCGACCAGCTCTGGGAGTAGGTCCCCGCGGCGAGGTAGAGGCGGTCGGGGTGCCGGGGGTCGATGGCCATGGCCTCGATGCCGAGCAGGTTCCAGTCGTCCCAGCCGAGGTGATCGGTGAGGGGGATCCATTCCCGGCCGCGGCTGTCCCACCGGTAGGCGCCGCCGATGTCGGTACGGGCGTAGGCGAGGCCCTCGACGCGGGGGTGGAACAGGACTCCGGTGACGAAGCCGGTCCCGCCGATGGCGACGGTCCGCCAGCGGTGGGGCAGGGCGGCGCTTTCGGCTTCCGGCGAGGCGGGAGCGGAGTCGTCGGCGACGGCCCTGCTCGCCGGGAGCGCGGACCAGGCCGATAGACCGGTGACGACACCCGCGGCGAGGACCGCTCGCCGCGCCGGCCGGTTCGATGACCCGGGCTCGTTCGATGACCCGGGCTGGTTCGAGGACACAGACATGCCGAACCTTTCGTCAGGGGCCGCCGGGGCGGCGGAAGTGGTGGCCGCCGCGCCCGCCCGTGGTCAGGTGCGAGCGGGCACGGCGGCGGCGGGGGGGGCGGCACGTCGAGGAGACGGCCGACGGCGCGGACGGGTACGGGGGGCGTGCCGCGGAGTACGGAGCCGGGGGCCTGTGGACGTCAGCCCTTGACCGCGCCGGTGAGCATGCCCTTCTTGAAGTGCCGCTGGACGAACGGCGAGAGGACGGCCACCGGCAGCAGGGCGAGCACCATGACGGCCATCTGGATCGACAGCGGGGAGAGCTGGCCGGTGTTGATGGCCTGCGCGAGCCCGGTGGGGCGTTCCTGCTTGAGAACCAGCTGCATCATCACGTTCTGCAGCGGCATCATCTCCGGGTCGCTGAGGTAGATCGACGCGCTGAACCAGGCGCTCCAGTAGCCGACCGCGTAGAACAGCGCGATGACGGCGACCACAGCGCGGGACAACGGCAGGATGATCTTCCACAGAATGCGGAAGTCACCCGCGCCGTCGATCCGCGCGCTGTCGATGAGCTCGGGAGCGACGCTCATGAAGAACGACCGCAGGACGAGGATGTTGAAGACGTTCACCGCGCTCGGAAGGATCAGCGACAGATAGGTGTCGGTCAGTCCGAGTCCCTGCACCAGCAGGTAGGTGGGAATGAGCCCGGCGCCGAAGAACATGGTGGCGAGCAGGATCATCAGCAGCGGCCGGTGGAGCAGGGACTCGCTGCGGGAGAGCCCGTAGGCGCAGAGTACGGACACGGTCATGCTGAACAGGGTCCCGAAGGTCGTGATCCCGAGACTCACCAGCGCCGCACGAGTGACCTGGCCCCCGCCGAGCAGTTCCTGGTAGGCGACGAACGTGATCCCGCGGGGGACGACGACGAGTCCGCCGGCCTCGGTGATGGTCTTCATCGAGGACACGCTGGTGACGATCACGATCCACAGGGGGAAGAGGATGGCCGCGCAGGCCAGCACCAGGACCGTGCCCTTCGCCGCCAGCCCCGTACGTCGCGGTTCCTCCTCCCACACCGGTCGCAGCCGGCCGCGAGAGCCCTCGCGACGACGTGTGGAGCCCCAAACGGCGCTCATCGCTTGTACACCCCCTGCTCGCCCATCATGTGCGCGACCTTGTTGGCTGCCAGTACCAGGCAGAGGCCGAAGATTCCCTTGATGATTCCCACGGCCGCGGCATAGCTGAAGTCGCCGAACTGGATGCCGACGTTCCAGACGTAGGTGTCGAGAACCTCGGCAGCGGTCGAGCCCACCGCGGTGCGCTGAAGGAGGATCTGCTCGAACCCGACGGTCAGGGCGTTCCCGACCTGAAGGACCAGGAGCAGGGCGACGACGGGCCGCAGGGCGGGCAGCGTCACGTGCCACATCCGCCTCCACCGCGAGGCACCGTCCATCGCCGCCGCCTCGTACAGATCGGGGCTGACGGACGCGAGTGCGGCGAGGAAGACGATGACGCCCCAGCCGGCGTCCTTCCACACCATCTCGAAGGTCACGAGAAACTTGAACAGCCCCGGGTCGGTCATCAGGTCGATGCCCTCGTGGCCGTGATCGCGCAGGGTCTGCGCCAGCATGCCGGCGCCGCCGAACATCTGCTGGAAGATGGTGACGACGAGGACCCAGGAGAAGAAGTGCGGCAGGTACAGCACCGCCTGCGCGATGGCGCGGACCCGGGGCCGGACGAAGCTGTTGATGAGCAGGGCGAGCAGGACCGGCACGGGGAAGAACAGGGTGAGCTGCACCAGGAAGATCGCCAGGGTGTTCCGCAGCGCCTGCCAGAAGAGCCGGTCCTCCACCATGCGGCTGAAGTGTTCGAAGCCCACCCAGGGGCTCTCCAGGACCGCCTGCCAGGCGTTGTCCGCGAGGTAGGGATCGTAGTGCTGGAAAGCCACCACGCTGCCGAGCAGCGGTACGTAGTTGAAGACCAGGACCAGCAGGACCGCGGGCAAGGTCATCAGGATCAGCGTGCGGTCACGGCGCAGCCTGATCTTCCAGTGCACGCCCCCGGGCGGCCGACGGCGGGCGTCGGCCCGCTTCTTCACCCCGGCGCCGGCGTCCGGGCCCGGTGACGCCGAGGACGTCGTGCTGTCGTCGGTGGCGCGGTCGGGGCCCGCCACCCTGCTCTGCGACACGTCTCTCTCCCCGCTCCCCCTCCTCCAGCGTCCTCAGGAAGCCTGGCCGCCGGTCTCGTCGAGCAGCTTGCGGTACCAGTCGCGGAGTTGGTCGCCACCGCGGGACCGCCAGTCCGACACGGCCTGCTGCATGTCGCTGACCTTCTTGCGGCCTCGCACGATGTCCTTCTCCAGATCCTCGAACTGGCTGCTGAGCTCGGCCCAGCGGTTCGGCTCCTGCACCTGCATGCCGTAGAACAGCGGCCTGGTGACGAACGCGCCCATGCGCTGCTGCCAGCGGACCATCCCCTCCGCGACGTCGGGGTGGTTGGGGTAGGCGAAGAACTGCTGGGGGCTCGCCACGTACTCGTAGGTGGCGAAGACCTCGTTGTTGCCGGCCTCGGTCTTCGTGATCGCGTCGCCCTGGACCGTGTGGTGGACTCCTTCGACGCCGTACGCCTTGAGCCTCTGCTCCTTGGTGCCGTAGGGGGCCGCTGTGAAGTTGGCGAGGGCGAGGACGTCGAGCACCGTCTTCTCGTCGGCGTTCTTGTTGACGAAGGCCCAGATGTTGGAGGGCGAACCCGCGAAGAGCCGGGGGTCGCCGCCGTCGTGGTGGAAGTAGTCCATGGCGGCCATCGCGAAGTCGGGCTTGTCCTCCCGCTGGACGACCGTCTTGCCGTACCAGTCGGAGATGTCCGCGTTGTACATCCAGACCTGGCCTGCGGTGAAGAGGTTGCCGAGGTCGCCGCTCTCCGCCTTGGCGTCCGGGTGCACGAGACCGGCGGAATACAGCGAGCGGGACCAGTCGAGGGCTTCGAGGTATTCGGTGGTCTCGATGCGGTGGACCAGCTTGTCGTCGACGAGTTTCCAGCATGTGGGCTTCTCGTCGAGCACGCCGAAGAACTTGTACGCCGCCCAGGTCATGTCGCCGCAGCCCCAGACCTTGTTCCGGGCCGAGGTGATCTCCTTGGCGAGGTCGAAGAACTCCTGAGTGGTGGTGGGCGCCTGGTATCCCTTCGCCTCGAAGAGGTCGGACCGGTAGAAGGGCGCGATGTTGGGGATGTCGCTGGCCGGCATGGGAAGGCCGCGGAGTTTGCCGCCGAAGACGGCCCGCTGCCAGGCGTTGGTCGGGATGGCCGCCAGGTTCGGGTAGTCCTTGACCTTGTCCCCGGACAGATACGGGCCCAGATCGGCGAACTTGTTGTTCACGGCGCTGGGAATCTTCCCGCCGAGCTCCCACGCCGGGACCACCACGACGTCCGGTATGGAGCTGGAGGCGAGCACGGCTCCGAGTTTCTGGCCGTAGGTGTTGCCGTCCTGGTTCTGCCAGTCCACCTTGACGCCGATGGCCTCGTCCATCGCGGACCAGTAGCGGTTTCCGGCCTTGGGCGACGTCCCCCAGAGCGGTGCCATGACCGTGACCGTGCTGCCCTTGCCCAGCTTCTCGGGCACGGAGACGGCGAGCCGCGAAGCCGCCAGGACGGTGGTGAAGCCCAGGGCCGAACCGTTCTCGCTCGGCAGGTCCGGCTTCACGACCTCGGAGCCGACGAACGTCGGCAGGATGCCCTGGAGCTTCTTTCCGGTGGTGGCGCCCTCGGTCCGCTCCTCGGACGAACCGCTGCACGCGCTCAGCAACGGCGCGCCGCCGGCCACGGCGATCGCCGCGACCGCGGTGGAACCGAGGAATGTTCTCCGGCTTGGAGCCTTGGTGTCGGGCATGGCTTTGCCCCTTTCTTCATGCGGCGGCCTGCGGGCGTTCCAGAGCGGTCGCGCGCATGAGAGTCGGCGGGTGAGGCTGAGCTGAAATGCCGAAGCAGCGGCGGCACCGGACTGACCAGTCGAAGCGCTTCGATGTTGCAGCGAGGTTAAGTGAGGATGGCAAGCCATTCAAGAGTTCCCGTGGAATTCTTTGGTTTCTCTTCGATGCTGATGCACACGAGCACACCGGGCGGACAACAAGGGGCGCCCGGTACGCACGCGGCGCGTCTTGACACCCTCACCTTGCCGCCCTCAGCATCGAAGCGCTTCGAGTCAGTGTCAACGCGTTGAGCGCTCACCTTTGGGGAACCCTGTGACCGACATCCCGCCCTTCAAAGACGCCACCCTCCCTCTCGACGCGCGCGTCGACGACCTGCTCGCGAGGCTCACGCTCGACGAGCGGATCGCGATGCTGCATCAGTTCGCCCCCGCCGTCGAACGCCTGGGGATCGGCGCGTTCCGGACCGGACAGGAGGCGCTGCACGGGGTCGCGTGGATGGGGCCGGCCACGGTCTTCCCCCAGGCCGTCGGGCTGGGGGCCACCTGGAACGAGGACCTGGTGCGCCGCGTGGGGGAAGCCGTAGGCGAGGAGACCCGTGCCATGCGGGCCGCGGACCCGCGGGTCGGCCTCAATGTCTGGGCCCCCACCGTCAACCTGCTGCGGCACCCGCTGTGGGGCCGTAACGAGGAGGGGTACTCGGAGGACCCCCGGCTCACCTCGGCCATCGCCGTCGCCTACACCCGCGGACTGAGCGGCGATCATCCGGTCTACCGGCGCACGGCCCCCGTGCTCAAGCACTGGCTCGCGCACAACAACGAGACCGGCCGGGACACCTGCTCCTCCTCGGTCCGCCCCCGCGTCCTGCACGAGTACGACCTCCGCGCCTTCCGCCCCGCCGTCGAGGCGGGCGCGGTGGCCGGTGTCATGCCGTCCTACAACCTCGTCAACGGAAGGCCGAACCACCTCTCCCCGCTTCTGCGGGAACACCTGCGCACCTGGACGGACCAGCCGCTCGTGGTGTGCTCCGATGCGGGCGCGCCCTCCAACCTCGTCGACTCCGAGCACTACTACGACACCCATGAGGAGGCCACGGCCGCCGCGCTGCGGGCCGGGGTGGACAGCTTCACCGACCACGGCCAGGACCCCTCCGTCATCGTCGGCCGGGTCCGCGGCGCACTGGAGCGCGGCCTCGTGGACGAGGCGGTCATCGACGACGCGGTGGGCCGGCTCCTGTGGATGCGCTTCTCCCTCGGGGAGTTCGACGCGGAGACCGACCCCTACGCCGACGGGGCGTTCGACACCCCGGAACACCAGGCACTCGCCCGGGAGGCCGCGGAGCAGGCCATCGTCCTGCTCAAGAACGACGGCCTGCTGCCGCTGGCCGAGGGCGCCCGGATCGCGGTGGTCGGCCTGCTCGCCGACGAATGCAAGCTCGACTGGTACAGCGGAACGCTCATCCGCCGGTCCACCCCCCTGGACGGTCTGCGCGCACGCTTCGGCGCGGACGCCGTCACCTACGCGGAGGGCGCCGACCGGGTGCGCCTGCGGACGGGGGCCGGCTGGGTGTGCGTGCCCTCCTCGTCCGGCCCCGCCGCGGTACGGGGCGAGGAGGGCACGCTCGACCCGGCGCTGCTCAAGGGGCGTACCGATGTACCGCCGCTCACCCATGGCGCCGACCCGACGGAATTCGCCATGGTGGAGTGGGGCGAAGGGCTGTTCACCTTCCGCGCCCCCGACGGCGCCTATCTGTCCGTCGCCGAGGACGGGTTGGTACGGGCTTCCGCCGAGCAGCCCGGAGGGTGGGTGGTCCAGGAGCTGTTCCGGCTGGAGGAACACGGAGCGGGTCACCTCCTCGCGCACACCGGTACGGGCCAGTACCTCACGGTCGCCGCCGACGGCCTGAAGGTTGCCGCCGACGGCGATGTCTTCGAGATCGTGGTCGTCGGCCGGGGAGCCGACGAGGTCGCGGCGGCCGCCGCGGACGCCGACGTCGTCGTCGTCATCGCCGGCAACGACCCCCACATCAACGGCCGTGAGACCGAGGACCGCGCCACGCTGAGCCTGCCCGACCACCAGAGGAGGCTGTGGCGTGCGGCCCGGACCGCGAACCCCCGCACGGCTCTCGTCCTCGTCTCGTCGTACCCGTACGCCGTGCCGGAAGCGGCCGCGTCCCTGCCCGCGCTGCTGTGGACGGCACACGGCGGTCAGGCGGCGGGCACCGCTCTCGCCCGTGTGCTGGCCGGTGACGTCTCTCCGGCGGGGCGGCTGCCGCAGACCTGGTACGCCTCCGACGCCGATCTGCCGGACCTGCTGGACTACGACGTCATCGGCAGCCGCCAGACCTATCTTTACTACGAAGGCGCCCCGCTCTATCCGTTCGGCCACGGTCTGTCGTACGCCTCCTTCGCCTACGAGGGCCTCTCGGTCGCCCGGACGCGGGACACGGTCCACCTGTCCTTCACCGTCGCCAACGGCGGCACGCTCACGGCGGACGAGGTCGCGCAGGTGTACGTCCGGGCCGCCGGGTCGTCCGTGCCCCGGCCGCTGCGGCAGCTCGCCGCTCACCGCAGGGTGCGACTGGCCCCGGGGGAAGAGCTGCGCCTGCGATGCGAGGTGCCCGTGGCCGACCTCGGCTTCTGGGACGTCGCCCGGGGCCGGTGGACGGTCGACACGGGCAGGTACGCCTTCCTCGTCGGGGCTTCCAGCGCGGACATCCGGCTGACGGCCGACCTCCTGATCGAGGGCGAGGAACTCGCTCCGCGCGCCGTGCGGGAGAACGGCCTGAACGCCGCGGACTACGACGAGCAGCGCGGTACCGTCATCGTGGACCACACCAAGGAGTCCTCGGACGCGGTGACGACCGCCGGCGACGCCGCGGGCGAACTCCTCTTCCGCCGCTGCGACTTCGGCACCGGTGTCCTGACCGCGTCGGCCGAGATGTCGGCGGACGGGCCCGGCACGGTCGAACTGCTGCTGGCCGACGGAACGCCGCTGGCGTCGTACGCACCGACCGCCGACGGCCCCTACGCCTACGCGACGGCCGGCGCGGGGGTCTCCCTCGCCGGGGTGCACGACCTCCACGTCAGGCTGCGCGGGCCGGTCCGGCTGGCACGGCTCTCCTTCAGCGGCTGAGAAGCCGCGCGCGAAACAGCCCGGCGCCGGGTTCCCCTCGGCGCCGGGCTTCGTCGTGCGCCGCCACCCGCGGGAGCGGTCCCGGGCCGGCAAGCGCCCGGCGGTGCGGTGCCTCAGGCGCGAGCACCGGCGGGCGCCGCCCCGGCACAGGGGCAGCCCCGGCGGCACCGGCGGCCCCCGGCCCCGGCGGGCGGGGCCGATGCCGCCGGGGCGTGGTGCCCGACCGCCGGGGCGGTGCGGCCCCGCCGGAACACGGGAGTTTGGTCAAACGTCCACGACGATCTCACCTGCGCCCTCGGCGGACGCGCCGCCGACGACCTCCACGCGGTAGGGGCGGTCGGTCCCCTCGGCCCACACCCGGAGCCGCCCCTCCTCCCGCGCCACGTGGTAGACGGCCGCCGTCCGGCCGGCGAGGTCGGGCACGGAGATCGTGCGGGGATGCGCCGGCCGGCCGTCAGCCGGGTGAATGCGCAGAGTCAGCCCGTCCAGCCAGTCGGCGTCCGGCCGCTGCTCGTCCGCGCCGAGGGGCAGCACCGCCCCGGGACGTACGAACAGGGGCAGGCCGTCGAAGCCGTACCGCTCCCGCCGCCACACCGGGCCGGTCGCCGTCTCCCCGGTCAGCAGATGCGTCCACGTCCCCTGCGGCAGGTAGTACTCCACCTCGCCGTCCGCGGTGAAGACCGGGGCGACGAGCAGGTCGGGGCCGAGCATGTACTGCCGGTCCACGGTCCGGCAGGCAGGGTCCTCGGGGAACTCCAAGAGCATGGGACGCATCATGGGGACGCCGGTGAGATGGGCGTCGACGGCCGCCCCGTACAGGTAGGGCATCAGCCGGTGCTTGAGCCGGGTGAACTGTCGCGTGATCGCGACGGCCTCCTCGCCGAACTCCCACGGCACCCGGTAGGAGACGTTGCCGTGCAGCCGGCTGTGCGAGGAGAGCAGGCCGAAGGCGAGCCAGCGCTTGAAGACGTCCGGGTCGGGGGTTCCCTCGAAGCCGCCGATGTCGTGACTCCAGAAGCCGAAGCCGCTGAGGGAGAGGGAGAGACCGCCGCGCAGGGACTCAGCCATGGCTTCGAAGGAGGCGAAGCAGTCGCCGCCCCAGTGGACGGGGAACTTCTGGCCTCCGACGGTCGCGGAGCGGGCGAACAGCACGGCCTCACCGGCGCCTCGCTCCTCCTCCAGGAGGTCGAAGACGGTCCGGTTGTAGAGCTGGGCGTAGTAGTTGTGCATGCGCTCGGGGTCGGAGCCGTCGTGCCAGACGACGTCGGTGGGGATCCGCTCGCCGAAGTCGGTCTTGAAGCAGTCGACGCCCTGGGCGAGCAGCGGGCGCAGCTTGTCCTGGAACCAGGCGCGGGCCTCGGGGTTGGTGAAGTCGACCAGGGCCATGCCGGGCTGCCACAGGTCCCACTGCCACACGTCGCCGTTCGGTCGCCGCACCAGGTATCCGCGCGCCGCCCCCTCGGCGAACAGGGTCGACTTCTGGGCGATGTACGGGTTGATCCAGACGCTGATCCTGAGGCCCCGCGCCTTCAGCCGGGCGAGCATGCCCTGCGGGTCGGGGAAGGTCCCGGGGTCCCACTGGAAGTCCGACCACTGGTACTCGCGCATCCAGAAGCAGTCGAAGTGGAAGACGGAGAGCGGGATATCGCGTTCGGCCATCCCGTCGACGAAGGAGGCGACGGTGTCCTCGTCGTAGGCGGTGCAGAAGGACGTCGTCAGCCACAGGCCGAACGACCACGCCGGCGGCAGCGCGGGGCGGCCGGTGAGCGCGGTGTAGCGGGTGAGGACCTCCTTCGGGGTGGGACCGGCGACCACGTAGTACTCGAGTGTCTGGTCCTCGACACTGAACTGGGTGTGCCCGACCGACTCGGAGCCGACCTCGAAGGAGACCCGCCCGGGGTGGTTGACGAGGACGCCGTAGCCGCGCGAGGAGAGGTAGAAGGGGACGTTCTTGTACGCCTGTTCGCTGCTGGTGCCGCCGTCGGCCTGCCAGATGTCGACGTTCTGGCCGTTCTTGACGAAAGGGGTGAAGCGCTCGCCGAGGCCGTAGATCTGTTCGCCCACACCGAGGGCGAGCTGGACGGCCATGTGGTGGGCGCCGTCGGGGGTGGTGACGAAGCCGGTGCCCCTGCGGCCGGCCGTGGTGAGCGGGCGGCCCTCGCCGTCCACGAAATCCAGGGTCCACGGCTGCGCGGTGTCCAGGCGCAGGGTGAGCGGTCCGCTGGTCAGTTCGACGAGGTCGCCCTCACGTCGTGTCCGGCCGGCGCCGGCGCCGGTCTCCGCACCCTCCAGCTCGAAGTCGGGGCCGGGATGGACCTTCCCCTCGTGGTGCGTGACCCGTACGCCGATGACCCCTTCCGACGGGGAGAAGCACTCGACGGTGATCAGGGGCGTATTGAGGGTGGCACCGCGATGCCGCACGCGCTGGACGGCCGCGTAGGCCGTGATGTGGTCGTCGCTGACGTGGAGGTCACGCACTTCGGTGGCGAGCGAGGCGTGGACGCCGTCGCGCATGAGCCAGAAGCCGTCGGTGAATTTCATCGGGTTCTCGCGTTCCTTGGGGGAGGTGGTACGTGGATCAGGTGGAGGGGCGGGGCGGGGCGGGCCTGATCGGGTACGGCCCCGGCCCGCTCGAAGGAGGCGGCGTCCACGGCGGGCCGGGACGGTCCGGCGCCCGCCCCGGCGCCGCTCGCTGATTCCGGGCGGCACCGCGGCACCGTCCGAGGTCCGTACGGGGGTCGTCGCTGGTGCCACACCCGGTACGGCCGCGCTCGTGGCCGCCGGCCTGGCCCCCGGCGTCATCGCAGAGGGCACGGCGACGCCGGCGACTGCCTGGGTGAAACCCCGTGCCACAGGTACCGACATGTCGCACAGAACCTCCTCAAGTCGAATCGCTTCGATGAGTTTCTTCATGATGCAGAATCGCCACCTTCACAGCAATGGCCAGGCTGGTCAAGGCTCCTTGAAGTCGCAGGTCGACCGAATCAAGAGGGGCCACCTCCGGCAGTTAGCGACGAGCACTATTCAGTCGAAGCGCTTCACACTCCGCACTTCCCACTCCCTCGGTCGACGATGCGGTCCGGCCCCGGGAGGACAGATCCGCGGCGCGGACCTCGGAGAGCCGGGCACCGCCGTCCCGGTCAGCACCGCCAGACTTCCGTCGCGAACAGGCACGGCCCCCGGAGAGGCCGGTGTCGGGGGCGCCGGGAGGGGGTAGCCCGGCCTCGGGGAAACGGGGCGGAAGTAGCGGGGGCAGTGATGAGTCGCAGGACCGTGGACAAGGGCTGTCTGGGACTCGGGCTGGTCTTCCTGCCCTTCGGCCTGGGGCTCGGGTACGTGGTGGTGATGGCCGCCTGGCGGCTCGCACGCTTCCTCTGGACCACGGGCGGGCCCCTGCTCGCCGAGGGCGATCCGAAGGCGTGGACGGCCCTCGGCATGGTCCTCTTCTTCGTCGCGTTGGTGGTCTTCTTTCATTGCGACGCAGGCCGGGACGGCCCAAACCCCCGGCCTGGCCGGGCGGTCCACCAGGGAGAGGACTGGTACTGGGAGCCCGATCCGATCGAGTACCCGCCGAAGCCCCAGAACGATTGGCGGCGCCCGCCCTCCCTCTGGTGACCCGGCGTCCCGGAAAGGGCCGCCTGCGATCCCTCGCCCTGTCCCGTGACGGGCGTTTCGTACTCGCCGGGGCCGGTGAGGGGACCGCTACAGCTCCGGCTCCGGCTCCGCAGCTGATCCGGCCGCGCTCGGCCGATCCATTCGGTAGAGGTAGTGGGCACGGTCGTCGACAGGGTTGTCCGGCTCCAGGTCTCCCTCGGCGACCCGGCGCAGTCCGGCCTTCTCCAGCACCCGCCAGGACGCTCGGTTGGCCGTCGGCACCGGTACCAGGACACACGGCGCGTGGGGGTGGTCGTTCCAGGTCGCCTGGATGACCGATCGGATCATCTGTGGGCCGAGCCCCCGGCCGACCTGCCGGGGCTCACCGATCAGGTAGTCGATGGTCATGGCCCCGGGAGGCACCTCGACCAGGGTGGCGAGCTCAGCCAGATATTCGGGGTAGTCGGACAGACGGCAACGCTGCACCAGGCCGATCGGGTTGCCGCCGAGGTGGACGAGAAGGTCCTCCGAGGGCTCCTCGCCCCTGGCGGCGGGGCCGAAGTCCCGTGACACCGCATCGAGCGAGGTCTCATGGTTCCACCAACGGGCCACGTGCGGCTGCTCCAACCAGGACCTCAGCAACGGGAAGTCGTGCTCAGCGAGCCGACGCCAGGTCATCATCGGGAAGCCTCCACAGCGGGACAGGGAGCCGGGGGCCGAAGCCTTACAGCCATCAGCCCGGACGGCAAGGTTCAGACTCCGCGGTGCCGCTGGTGTTTCGCCGCTGCCTCCCGAAGGCACGCCGTGATCCGCCGGACAGCGCCTGTCCTGGGACCCCGCGGTCCCGTACGGGCCCGGGCTCCCGTCCCGGAGTGCGGGAGCCTCTCGTCTAGCTTTGCCTCACGCCCCCAGAACGGCGGAGGGCGCGAGGGCTGGAGGAACCCGTGCGGGGCAGCTTTTCCGATGGACTCTTCACGCGGATGGCGCACGATACGCATCCGGTGGACCTCATGTGCCTCTACCTGCTGCACGGCTCGGTCGAACGGATCCCCGGTCTGTCGGCCGATCGGGAGACGCTGTCCTTCGGGCACCTGAGTGAGCAGGTCCGTGACGCGGACCATTGGAACCATGACACCGCTGACACGTTCTCGCTCGCCATCAGGAGAAGGGGCCACGGGCGGTTGTACGGACCGGAGTTCAGGATCTCCCTCATCGCCGGCGAGCCCTGGTCCGACGCGGTGATGCCGTTCGGTGCCACGGTCGAGAGCCCCCGGTTCATGCACCACTTTCTCTGACTGACCCTCTTCCCCGCTCCCGGCCCGCCTCGGCCGCGTCGCCGACTTGACGCCGGGTTCCCCGGTCGGCTCAGGCTTGGCCGGCGGTGGGGCGGACGATGATCTCGCTGACATCGACCTCGGCGGGCTGGTCGATGGCGAACGCGATGGCCGTGCCGATGGACGAGGCCGGGATGGCGACGCTGCGGAACGTACGCATCTCCTCGCGGCCCACCGGGTCGGAGATGGACTCCGCCAGTTCGGATTCGGTGACGCCGGGGCAGACGGTGGTGACACGGATGTCGCCGCCGACTTCCTGCCGCAGCCCCTCGGAGATGGCCCATACGGCGTGCTTGGTCGCGCAGTAGACGGCCGCTGTCGGGGAGACCTGGTGAGCGCCGATGGAGGCGACGTTGACGAACTGGCCGTGCTGCTGGGCCTGCATGACCGGCAGCGCGGCGGCGATGCCGTGCAGCACGCCGCGGATGTTCACGTCGATCATGCGGTTCCACTCGTTGAGCCGGAGTGCCTCCAGCTTGGACAGCGGCATCACACCGGCGTTGTTGACCATGACATCGACGCGGCCGTGCCTGCCGCGGGCGGCGTCGACGAAGGCCCGCACCTGTTCGGCGTCGGTCACATCCAGCGGGTGGTACTGGACGCTGCCGCCGAACGCCCGGATGTCGTCGGCGAGTTCCTTGAGCCGTTCGGTGCGGCGGGCGCCGAGCACGACGTGGTGGCCTCGTTCGGCGAGCAGTCTGGCGGTCGCCTCGCCGATGCCGCTGCTGGCGCCGGTGACGAGCACGACCTTCGGTTCGGTGGGTGTGGTCATGGAGAAAAGCTCCTTCGGAGTGGTGGCCGCCGACATGGCGGGGCGGGGCGCACGAGCGGCGGTGGAATCGGGAGTTCGTGCCGGGCGACAGGGGCTTCGCGGTCCCGTGCGGGAGACCCGCCCAGCGTCCTGCCGGACCGGCGGTGACGGCTCAGGCCACCCGCGATCGCGCCCGGATCATGCTCGGGCTCCCCGCCCGGCGCGCGGGTCGTCCTCGCGGTAGAGCACGAGGTGCTCGTGGAAGAGAACGCCGTCACGGACGTCGCCGGTGGCGGTGAAGCCCGTGTCGTCGACGTAGTCGAGGTGGCTGCCGGTGACGGTGTAACGACCGGTGTAGGCGCGGGGACGGTTGCCCCGGGCCTCGTCGTAACGGCCGTTCGGCAGTAGTTCCTGGCGGATGAAGCCGTCCGCGGTCACCCACATCCCGACGTACGTCTGTGGACCGTGAGATATGTCGTCGCTGGTCATGGCTCCACCCTCGCCCCTGCGGCGGGAGGCGGCCAGGTCGCCGTCCTCCCGGGTGGGGGCGTCCTGGGTGCGGTGCACCCCCCGTCCACGGGGTTCCTGCACGCCGACCACCGTCCCGCCGCGTGAGCGGATCGTCCGGAGGTCGCTACCGGGTGGGAACGCCCCGGAGCGCACCGCGGCACGGGCGCCGGGACACCGGCCCCGCCCCGTCGCGCGCGGCCCGTACGCTCTTCCGGGCGGACGACACCGTCAGCCCCGCCGCCTGCACACTGCCCGCTGCCCACTGCCGCAAGAGGCTGTGGCGCGGGTCACAGGAACGGGCACAGGGCCGCGGAGAGATAACGGGTGTGAGGGAACCACCAGAATCGAAGGCTCCGGAGAATCCCCGGGGCACCGACGGCTCCATGGGCGCCAAAGCCCCCGAGACCGCGGAGAACGAGCTGCGCCGACGCCTGCACGCGGGGGACCGCGAGGCTTTCGCCGAGTTGTACGAGAGCTGCGCCCAGGCCGTCTACCGTCACGCGCTGCGGCTGACAGGTGACTGGTCGACTGCCGAGGACGTCATGGCGGACACCTTCCTGGCCGCCTGGCAGGGCAGAGAGCGGTTGGAGGAGGGGCGGGGCTCCGCGCTGCCCTGGCTCCTCGGCATCGCCACGCACAAGTGTGAGAACACCCGGCGGGGGCTGCGGCGGCGGTTGGTCTTCCTGGCCCGTCAGCCACCGCCCGCCGCCGTGGCGGACTTCTCGGCGGAGGCAGCGTCCCGGCTGGACGACCGGAGTCGTCTGCGCGCCGTCTCGGCGGCCCTCGGACAACTGCGTCGCCGGGAGAGGGAAGTGCTCTCCCTGTGCGTGTGGTCCGGACTGGACTACGAGCAGACCGCCGAGGCGCTCGGCATCCCGGTGGGCACGGTGCGCTCCCGCCTCTCCCGCGCTCGCAGCAGACTCGCCCGGATCGCGGAGCAGACGGAACGCGCGGAGCAGACGCAACGCGCGGAACGTGCGCAACGTCCGCGAAGAAACCCGGAACCCGCGAGAGTCCACGGAGAGGTAAGGAATACAGCCGCGATCGCGGCCCAGCCCGTGCGGGAGGAAACCCCATGAACCGCGAAGACGCCGCCTCTCCTGACAACAGGGACGACGACGAAGCCCGGCACCTGGCCCGGATGCTTCCCCCTCCGGTGACCGAGGACCTGTCGCCCGAGCGATTCCGTCACCAGAAGGAACTCTTGATGAACCACATCGACGCCGACGCCCGTCGTGACAGTCAGGCTCAGCCCACCGCCCGACCCACCCGCCGACTCCTGCGCCCCGCCCTTCTCGTCCCCGTGTCGGCGATGGCACTGGCCGGAATCCTCGCGGGCGGTCTCGCCCTCGGCACGGACAACAAGGACGACAAAGCCCGGACGACGACGGCGACGGCCACCCGGGGCACGGACGGCCTTCTCCACCGCCTCTCGACGGTCGCCCTCACGAGTGAGGCGCCCGTCGTACGGGACGACCAGTTCCTCTACACCCGTTCCAAGGTCCGGGAGGCCGAAATCGGCAGCGGCAAGGCCGTACTGAGCCCGCTGACCGAGAAGGAGGGCTGGGCGCCGCAGGACCCGCGCCCCCTCAAAAGGATCGGGCTGACCCGGGTCGATGGCAAGGACGAGGTCAGTAACGCCCCGCTCGGGGACGACAACGGCACCCCCGCCGGACTGTCCCGCCCCACCTACCACTGGCTCGCCTCGCTGCCCACCGACCCGGACGAACTCCTCGCCTACCTCCGTACGCACGTCCGGAAGGACGCCGAACGGGAAACCGACCAGATCGTCTTCGAGCAGATCGGGGTCCTGCTCGGCGGGGTGCTGCCGCCGAAGACGGCCGCGGCCCTCTACCGGGCGGCGGCGAACATCCCGGGCGTCGAGGAGGCGCCGGACGCCAAGGACGCCATAGGCCGCACGGGCCTCGGCATCGCCCGCGAGGACACCGAGCACGGCAACCGCACCGAGTGGGTCTTCGACAAGGAGGACTACTCCTTCCTCGGCTCCCGCGCGTACCGGACGAAGGACGCCCCGTACGCGAAGGCCGGGACCCTCCTCTCCAGCACCGCCGAGATCGAGCACGCCATCGTCGACGAGGCCGGGCAGGTCCCGGGCAAGGCAGCACCCGAGTCCACCGGGAAGCAGCAGGCCGGCTGATCACTCCGCGCGTCTGTGGAAGAGGCGCGCGGAGGGGCAGCAGCGGCGGGAGGCCGAGGCGCCGAGGACCGGGAAGGCGCCGTGGTGTGACGGCGCCATGGCCGGAGGGCGCCACGGCTACGTCCGGAAGGTCATCCGGAAGGCCCCGGACGCGCCCCGGTGTCATCGACGTACTCGGTCCGGCTCCCGGAGACCGCGGCTTCTGCCGGGCGGGCCCGTGGAGTCGCGGTGGGCGAGGTCCGGCGACGCACTGTGCGGCCTCGCCGGAACTGCGGGTCGCCCGCTGTCCGGTGCGGCGGTGGGCCCGGCACCGGGACGAGGACCGGGGGCCCGCAGGACGCCGACCACCGCCGCGGAGCGGGCCCTCAGGTGGCCCGTCCCGGCGAGTGGTCCTGGTGTCCGGGCCGGGGGGTCGCCGCCAGGGAGCCGAGCAGGCGGAGCGCTTCCGCAGTCCGGGTGCCCTCCTGCGCGTGGTAGACGATCAGCTGCTGGCCGGGAGCCGACCGCACGTCGAAGGTCTGCATGCGCAGCGTGAGTTCGCCCACGTCGGGATGCAGCAGGACCTTCGCGGCGTCGCTCTTGCCCCGTGCGTCTCGTCTGTGCCAGAGGTCGGCGAACTCGCGGCTGCCCTCCGAGGCCGTCCTCAGTACGTCCTGGATCCTCGGGTCGTTCGGCCGGGCGCCCTCCAGGAAGCGGAACCCCGCGACCGCGTTGGCCGCTGCCTTGTCCCAGTCCGCGTGGAAGGAGCGGGCCGACGGGTCGAGGAACATCGCGAGCAGCAGGTTCGCGCCGGGTTCGAGGTGAGGGAAGACGGCCCGCCCCAGCGTGTTCACGGCCAGGACGTCGTAAGCCCGCCCCAGGAGCAGGGCCGGCGTACGGTCCCACAGTTCGGCCAGGGCCAGCAGCTGGGGGTCGGCTCGCTCGGCGCCGCCCTCCTGACGCGGGGCCGGGGTCATGCCCGCGACCCGGTACAGGTGCAGCCGGCCGTCGTTGTCCAGCAGCAGTGCGTCGCTCAGGGCGTCCAGGACCTGCGTCGACGGGCGCCGCTCACGGCCCTGCTCCAGTCGCAGGTAGTAGTCGACGCTGATGCGGGCCAGCATCGCGACTTCCTCCCGGCGCAGACCGGGGACGCGCCGCCGCCCGTCCTGGGGCAGACCGACGTCGGACGGCGTCACTCGCGCGCGCCGGCCCTGCAGGTAGTCGCCCAGTTTCGAGGTCGTCATACAAGGCAGGTTAGGCTCCTGCGCGGATGCGAGCCTGGTCCCACTGCTCCCAGGGTCGGCCCGGCCCTCCGGTCCTCCGCCGCGTCGCACCGTGTCGAGGCGTCCGAGCCCCGCGCCCCTGCGCCGCGCACCGGGGTCCAGGCGCATAGGGTGCTGGCATGTCACTGGGTCACATAGTCCTCTCGTCCGGCCGTTCGATCCGGCTCACCGAGCTACGGATGTCTTCGACCTACGGAGGGATGCTGGAGGGCTACCCGTGCAAGCGCGTCAACGACCGCAGGGTCAGCTGGCTCCAGCGACAGGCCGAGCGGGAGTTTCCGTCCACACCGGTCCACCTTGTTCCGCCCACGCGTGAGTACCCGGACGAGACGGTCGGCACCTTCGGCCCCGTCGAGGTGCTGCCTTCCGTGGCCTGCGTCGGTGTCTTCGAGTCCACGGCCCTCGACCCGGCCATGGATGGTTCCTCCCTCGTCGTCGCCTGGTTGCAGTCGGCGCCGGAGGTGCCGACGGGCGAGAACGCGGACCCTGCGCTCCGCGGCATTCGTTGGGAGGAGCTGGCCCGGGACTACGAGCTGTAGCGACGTGTATGGATCACGGCGACGGACCCCCGGCGGCGCAGGTGGGCGCGGTGCTTGCGGGAGGCGTACGCCTGGCCGGCCCGCACCCGGTCAAGGTGGACGCGCGGCCGGCGCGGTGGGAGACGGGGCACGTGCACTTTCTCCGGCACCGTCTCGGAGCGCGGCGAGTCCCCCTGCTGTCCTGCCGTCACCAGACTGGCGCCGGGGAAGGATCGGCTGCGAGGTGCCGTTCCCGCTGTATCCCCGGCACAGGTCGTAGGCCCGGCTTCCCGGTCCGAGTCCGTACTCGACAGGAACGTCCCGCCATGGAATCCCGGTACGGGGAAGTGCCTTCGCAGGCGATCCCGCCACCCGCGAAGGCACTCCCCCGTCGGTGCGCCGGGCTACGGCGCGTCCGTGAGGCTCTCCGTCGCGACGCTCATGTGCAGCCGACGGGTGTGGTCGACCGTTCGCACCGGCCCTGTCAGCGTGACCCGCGCCGTGAGGCGAACGTCGGTGCTCGACGCGCTCAGCAGCAGGTCGAGATCGCCCGGCTCGACGATCCGGTGGCCGTCGCGTCCCGTGAAGGACGCGAGGTCCGCCGGGACCGTCATCCGCACCCTGGCCGCGCGTCCGGGATCCAGGCCGAGGCGTGCGTACCCGATGAGGCGCCGCACCGGCTGGACCACGGAGGCGACCGGGTCGTGCAGATACACCTGAACCACTTCGGTCCCCTCCCGCGCACCCGTGTTGCGGACGGTGCAGGAGAGCGTGAACTCCCCGTCCGTGGACGCCCGCCCCTGCTCCACGACGAGGTCGCTCCACTCGAAGGCGGTGTACGTCAGACCGTGGCCGAATCCGTACGCCGGGGTGGGGTCGACACTGGACACGTCGCTGGAGTGGCCCAGCCGTGCCGCCAGGTAGGTGGAGGGCTGGGAGCCCGGGTGGCGCGGCACGCTGACGGGCAGTCGGCCGGACGGTTCGGTGCGGCCGCTGAGCACCGAGGCGATGGCCCTCGTTCCCTCCTCGCCGGGGAAGAACGACTGCACGACCGCGGCTGCCTCGTCCGCCGCCCGCCCGAGGGCGTAGGGGCGTCCGGCGAGCAGGGTGACGACGACGGGGGCGCCCGCGTCGAGGAGGGCGTCGAGCAGTTGTTGCTGGACACCGGGGAGCGCCAGGTTCTCCGCGTCGCAGCCCTCCCCGCTCGTCCCCCGCCCGAAGAGGCCGGCCCGGTCGCCGAGTGCGACGATCACGAGGTCGGCGCTCCTGGCCAGTTCGACGGCCTCGCCGAAGCCGCCGGTGTCCGGGCCGTCGATGTCCGCACCTCGCGCGGAGAGGATCTCGCTGTCGGGGAACTCCGCCGCACATGCCTCGCGCAGGGTGGGGAGTTCGATGCCGAGCGGGGTCCCGGGGTACTGGCCTCCGACGTGGACGGGAAAGGCGTAGCAGCCGAGGACGGCCGTCGGGGTGTCGGCGTTGGGCCCGATGAGGGCGATACGGGCGGGGGCTCCGCCGGCCGTGTCCGCCGCCAGGGGCAGGGTGCCGTCGTTGCGCAGGAGGACGACGGCCTGTTCGGCGACGCGGCGGGCGAGCGCGCGGTTCTCGTCGGTGTCGAGACGGACCGTCCCGCGCAGCGCCTCCGAGTCCCCGCCCTCGGAGCCGTCCGTACCCGCGGCTCCGGTGAGCGCCGCCGGCACCGGCCGCCAGTCCGCGTCCAGAAGCCCCAACCGGGCTTTCTGGGCCAGCACTCGGCGTGCCGCACGGTCCACCAGCGCCTCCGGTACGAGGCCCTCGGCGATCGCGTCGGCCAGCGGGCCGCCGAACGTCTTGACGGTCGGGAGTTCCACGTCCACGCCCGCGCCGAGTGCGGCGCCGGCCGCTTCCCCGAAGGTCCCCGCCACGCCGTGCAGCGTCTTCAGGAACGCGATGCCGAAGTAGTCGGCGACCACGGTCCCCTCGAAGCCCCAGGTGTCGCGGAGCAGGCCGGTCAGCAGCGGTCCGTCGGCCGCGGAGGGGATTCCGTCGGTGTCCGTGTAGGCGTGCATGACGGACCGTACGCCGCTTTCGCGTACGGCCATCTCGAACGGGGGCAGGATGATGTCGGCCCGCTCCCGCGTGCCCATGCCGACGGGGGCGAGATTGCGGCCCGCCCGGGAGGCGGAGTACCCGGCGAAGTGCTTGAGCGTGGCGACGATCCCGGCCGACTCCAGTCCCCGCACATAGGCGGTGGCGACCGTTCCCACCAGGTACGGGTCCTCGCCGATCGTCTCCTCGACACGGCCCCAGCGTGCGTCGCGTACGACGTCGAGGACGGGGGCGAGCCCCTGGTGCACGCCCACGGAGCGCAGGTCGCGGCCGATCGCGGCGGCCATCTCGCGGACCAGCTCCGGGTGGAAGGTGGCGCCCCAGGACAGTGGCACCGGGTAGGCGGTCGCGCCCCAGGCGGCGAAGCCCGCGAGGCATTCCTCGTGGGCGAGCGCCGGTATGCCGAAGCGGTTCGCTCCGGCGACGCGCTCCTGGGTGCGCGCCAGCGAGAGGGCGCCCACGGCAGGGTCGACGGGGGCCGTTCCGAACGGGCGGGTCAGCTGGCCGAGTCCGTGCGGAAGAAGGTCGTCGAGGGCGACGGCCTCCTCCATGTCGTGCTGGAACGGCGCGACTTCGGCGCCTTCGTCGGAGGCGCCCACCCAGACGCCGAAGAGCTGGGAGACCTTCTCCTGGAGGGTCATGGCGGCGATCAGGGCGTCGGCCCTGGCCTCGGGGGTGAGGGTGGGGTCGCGCCAGGGCCCGGTGCGGTGGTCCGTGGCGTCGGACACCGGTGCCCGGCAGCCGGTGTCCTCGGCGGGTGTCTGCACGCCGGTGTTGCCGATGTTGGCGATGTTGGCGGTCACTTTCCTCCTACTCCCATCAGCCCCTGTACCAGGGCGCGGCGAGCGAACAGATAGACGATCAGGATGGGGAGCATGGACAGGACGACCGCGGCGAGCAGGCCGGGGGTGTTGACCCCGTGCTCCGTCTGGAAGTCGTAGAGCCCCAGGGTGATCACCTTGGTCTCCGCCGACTGCGTCAGTACGAGGGGGAACAGGAAGCCGTTCCACGCCTGGAGCGCGGAGAAGACCACGATCGTCGAGAGCCCGCTCCTGGACAACGGCAGCACCAGCTGGAAGAAGACCCGTCGGGGCGAGGCGCCGTCCATCGTCATCGCCTCGTACAGATCGGGGGTGATGTCCCGCATCACCCCCGTCAGGATCAGGGCGCACACCGGCATGGCGAAGGCCGCCGTCGGCAGGATGACGCCGATGAGGTTGTCGTAGAGACCGGCCTCGCTGATGACGAAGAACATCGGGACGATGACCGCCTGCGAGGGGATCGCCAGGCCCAGGAGGAACAGCCGGAAGACCGTGGTGGTGGCGCGCCCCCGGCTCCTGACGATGGTGTACGCCAGCGGCGGGACGAGGAGCAGCACGATGCCCACCACGCACACGGTGACGATGACGGTGTTGAGGAAGTACTGCGCGAAGCCGCTGTTGAGGTCGTCGATGTAGTTGTCGAGCGTGAAGTGCTCGGGAAAGGACAGCGGGCCGTTCGCCGCGTAGTCGGAGCGCGTCTGGAACGTGGCGATGAGCATCACGTACAGCGGCAGCCCCACCACGAGGAGCCAGACCAGGGAGCCGAAACCGGCGAAGTGGTTGGGACGGCTCTTCCTCACAGTCCCTCCATGGTGCTGCGCATCTTGTCGTAGCCCGAGAGCCGCACCACGATCAGCGAGATGACCGTGGAGACGAGGACCAGGAGGAGGGCGATGGCGGAAGCCCCTCCGTAGTCGAAGCTCTTGAACGCCTTCTGGTACATGTAGTACGCGCTGATGGTGGTGTCGCTTCCCGGTCCGCCCTGGGTCAGGATGAGCACGGTGTCGAAGGTCGTGAGTCCGCCGACCACCATCAGGATCATCGAGGTGATGATCGCGTTGCGCAGCTGCGGCAGCGTGATGTGGAAGAACTGCCGCACCGTGCCCGCGCCGTCGATCTGCGCCGCCTGGTAGAGGACCTGCGGCACCGCGCGCGCCGCGCCCTGGTAGATCAGCGTGTGCAGGGGGGTGAACTGCCAGGTGCTGACGAAGACCAGGACGCCGATCGCGGTGGCCTGCTTCCCGAACAGGTTGCCGTCGCCGAAGAGCCAGGTGGCCTGCGCGGGGACGCCCATGTTGGGGTCGAGGACGGCGCGCCACAGCACGGACACGGCCGCGACGGACAGCAGCATCGGGACGAAGTAGACGGCGGACAGAACGGCCCGGTTGCGCTGGTGTCCCGCCGCCCAGACCCCGAGCAGGATGCTCAGCGGTGTCTGGACGGCGACCCCGAGCACGGTGAGCAGGACGCTCAGCCACAGGCTCTTGATCATGACGGGGTCGTCGAGGAGCTTCCTCCAGTTGTCGAGGCCCGCGAATTCCGGGTCGCTCAGACCGTCCCAGCTGGCGAAGGAGAGTACGGCGACCATGATGAGCGGGACGAGGGCGAAGAGGCCGAAGAAGACGGCGGCGGGGACCGCCCAGAGAAATCCCGGGCGGCCCGCTCCGATGCCGGACGAGCCGTTCTTCTTGGCCGTCTCGCCGTCCGGGGAAGGGGCTGCGGTTCGGGTCATGTCGTGTGTTCCGGGTCCGGATCTGGGTGGGCTCACGAGGTCGGCAGTGCCTGCATGGCCTTGATGAAGGCGTCCTCGTCCATCGAGCCGTTGAAGAACTGCTGGAGGGACTGGTACATCGCGGTGGCCGCCGACTGCGGGTACGCCTGGTCCCAGGAGAGCTGGAACGCCGGGGCCGCCTTGACCATGTCGTACTGGAACTTCGCGAACCCGGGGCTGGCGGCGGTGTCCAGGAAGCCTTCGGTGTTCGTCGTGGTCGGCAGGTTGCCGATGGCGAGCTGCGCCTTGACGAACTGGTCCGAGTACATGAGTTTCAGGAATTCGGCGGCGGCCTGCGGGTGCTTCGTCTTCTTCAGCACGGAGTAGAAGTTGTTGGTGTTGCCGACGACGTTCGCCTGGTCGCCCTTGCCGCCTTCGACGGAGGGGAAGGCGCTGTATCCGAGGTCGTTCTTCGCGAACTCGGGGTGCGCGTCCTGCTGCGTCGAGTACTCCCACGAGCCCATCAGCTCGAAGCCGGCCCGGCCGGTCGCCAGGAGCGTGGGGGAGCCCTGGTCGGTGAACTTCACCGAGTCGTAGTTGGTGCCGAACGCTCCGGCGTCCACCAGTTCCCTGATCTTGCCCAGCGCCTTCCTGCTGTCCGGGCTCGCCCAGGCGTCCCGGTCGCCGTCGAGGGCCCTCTGGAAGAGTTCCGGGCCGGCGATACGGTCGTACAGGTACTCGAACCACATCAGCGTCGGCCACCGGTCGCCGCCGCCCAGCGCGATCGGGGTGACGCCGTCGGCCTTCAGCGCCTTGACCGCCGCCAGCAGGTCGTCCCAGGTTTTCGGGGGTTCGACGCCCGCCTTCTTGAGGACCTTGCCGTTGCTGAACAGCAGGACGGGCTGGGTGCCGCGCATGGGGACCCCGTAGGACGTGCCGTCGACCACCGCGCTGTTGAACACGGACGGCAGGAACTTCGCCTTGAGTTCGGGGGTTTCGGCTATGAAGGGATCCAGCGGCAGTAGCAGGCCGGCGTCGACGAAGGGCTTGATGCTGCCGCCGCCCCAGTTGAAGAAGACGTCCGGCGCCTGCTTGCTGTTGATGATCGTCTGGAGCTTGGCCTGGTAGTCGGCGCCCGGGATCGTATCCAGGACGGCCTTGACCTTCGACGTCTTGTTGAAGGTGGCGACGATCTCCTTCTCCACCTTGTTCGCCGCGTCCCCGTAGACGAGGACGTGGAGGGTGTCGCCGCCGGCCGCGTCCGAGTCCCCTCCGCATCCGGACAGGGACAGCACCAGGGCCAGTGCGGCACCACCGACGACAACGGTCCGCGAGAACCGTGCGCGTTGCTTCATCGGCACACCTTTCGAAACTTTTTCGATCCGATAACCGAAACTTCCTGAGTCGGGACGCTAGAACCCCTCACCCAGGGGGTCAACCCTCGGTCGTGGCGTTATCAAAGCGTTACGCCTGGGCGTCGGCCCTCCCGTGCTTTATGCTCCTGGCCATGCGCGAAGACGAGAGAATGGGCCGCATCACCCTGGCTCAGGTGGCCGAGCAGGCCGGCGTCTCCATTTCGACAGTTTCGAAAGTGCTCAACGGGCGGCAGGACGTGGCGACCCCCACGCGGGTCAAGGTCGAGCGCCTGCTGGAGACCCATGCGTACCGGCGCACCACACGGTCCGCCAGTGAGACGCCGCTCATCGAGATCGTGTTCCACGAGCTGGAGAGCATCTGGGCGATGGAGCTGATCCGGGGGGTGGAGAACGTCGCGAAGACCCACGGCGCCGGGGTCGTCCTCACTGAGAGCGGAACCCGCCACTCGCCCGGCCCCGACTGGATGGAGGCCATGCTCCAACGTCGGCCGCTCGGCGTCGTCCTGGTCTTCTCGACGCTGCCCGACGCGGTGAAACAGCAGCTCAGGGCGCGCTCGATCCCCTGCGTCATCATCGACCCGGCGGGCGACCCCGACCCCGACGTGCCCTCGGTCGGCTCGGCCAACTGGAACGGCGGACTGGCCGCCACCCGCCACCTCATCGAGTGCGGGCACCGGCGCATCGGTGTCATCACCGGACCCGAGGACATGCTCTGCTCCCGCGCCCGGCTCGACGGCTACCGGTCGGCGATGGCCATGGCAGGGCTGGAGGTGGACCCCGGCCTCATCCTGTTCGGCGACTTCCACGTGGAGGGCGGATACGACCGCGCCGCCGAGATGCTGTCCCACCCCCAGCGGCCCACCGCGATCTTCGCGGGCAGCGACCTCCAGGCACTCGGCGTGCTGGAGGCCGCCCGGGTGCGGGGCCTGCGCGTCCCCCACGACCTCTCGGTGGTCGGCTACGACGACGTGCCCGTCGCCCGTTGGGCCAGCCCGGCCCTGACCACGGTCCACCAGCCGCTGCGCCAGATGGCGGAGGAGGCCGCGCAGATGCTGATGCGACTGCGGGCGCGGGAACCGGTGGCCACACGGCTGGAGCTGGCCACGAGTCTGGTCGTACGCAAGAGCACGGCGCCGCCGCCCGGGAGCTGAGCGGCATTTCGTCGGGCGCCGAGGACGCGGTGGCGTGCGTTGTCCGGGGATCGCGACCCGAGCACCGGACTGTCGCGGCCCGAGCGCGGGACTGCGACAGCCCGGGCGCCCCTCATGCCTCCCGCTCACTTCGACGACGGACGCGTCAAGGGGCTCCGGCGGCGTGATGTCTCGCCAGGTCTCCGCGAGCCGGGGGTACGGAGACCGAGGTGCCGCCCCCGGTCGTCGAGTGCCGAGGTGGCGGGCGGGGCTCCGGTCGTCCGGAGCCCCGCCCGCGTTCGGTCCGTCGGTCAGCCGGTGGGGAAGGAGTCGGGGGTGCTGATGCGGTTCTTGAGCAGCGCCCCCGATTCGGTCAGCACACCGCTGCTGCTGTAGTCACCGCCGTTGCAGGTGCCCGGCCGGAACGCCGCGCTGCTCTCGTCGGCGTCGGAGTAGGTCCAGTTCGCGTAGCCGATCTTCAACTGGTCGAGCAGGTCCAGCCAGGCCGTCGTGCTCGCCCGGTCCATCGCTCCCCCGCCGGTGGCGCTCACCGTGCCGAACTCGGTGACGAAGAGCGGCAGTCGGGAAGCCGCGCGGCTCAGTGTGGCGCGGTAGGAGTCCTTGTGACTCGCGGCGTAGAAGTGGAAGGCGTACATGATGTTGTCCGCCCTGACGGGGTTGTCGACGACCTCGCTCTCGTTGGAGCCGTCCGAGACGCCCAGGGAGGACCAGCCGCGGGTGCCGACGATGATGACGGCGTCCGGATCAGCGGCCCGGATCACCGGGATGACCTGCTCGGCGTAGTTCTTGATGGCCGTCCAGCTCACTCCGTTGGGCTCGTTGGCGATCTCGTAGATCACGTGTTTCTTGTCGGCGTTGCGGGCCGCGACGGACGCGAAGAACGTCTTGGCCCGGTCGAGGTTGTGGTTCGGGTCGCCCGGCGTCAGGGTGTGGAAATCGATCATGGCGTACATGCCACGCGCCTCGGCCATGTCGACGAGGCCGTTCACCCGGCTGGTGAAGCCCGCCGGGTCGGTCTCGTAGCCGCCCTCCTGGACGTACATGGCCACGCGCAGCAGGTCCGACTTCCAGTCCTTCGCCAGCGCGTCCACGGACGCGGTGTTGTAGCACTTGCTGAACCACTGGATGCCGTGGGTGCTCATGCCCCGCAGCTGTACGGGGCGGTCGTACTGGTTGCACAGGTGCACGCCGCAGACGTGGAGCTCGCCGTTGACGTCCACGGGGGTGCCGGTGCCCGGGAGGGGCGGGTCGACGGGCGGGGGCTCCTCCACGGAACCCGTACAGGCGACGCCGTTGAGTGTGAACGCCGTGGGCTTCGGGTTGGCGCCCGTGAAGGAGCCCACCATCCCCAGATCGGCCGGCGCACCGGTGGACAGGGTGCGGTTCCAGTCGACGCCCACCGCTGAGACCGCGGAACCGGACTGCGACCAGGTGGCGTTCCAGCCCTGGACGAGTCGCTGCCCCGCGTCGGGCATCGTGAACTTCAGGGCCCATCCGGTGATGGGTTCGCCCAGGTTGGTGACCTTCACTCCGGCCTGGAAACCCCCCTCCCACTGGCTGGTGACCGTGTAGTCCACCTTGCATCCGGTGGCAGCCGCCGCTGGGGGGCTGAGCAGGACGGTGGGGGCGAGGATCATGGCGCAGGCGGCCAGTAGAGCCAGAAGACGTTTCACAGTGATTCCCCTTTTCGGAGCAGGACGGGCCGCCCGCTCATCGTCGTGTCGTCCCGCAGGCATGGCCGTTCAGCCTGAAGACCCGGGGGTCGTGCACGAGGCCGGTGGGCCGGCCGTTGAAGCCGAACCGCACGGTGCCGCCGGGCGCGAGAGTGGCGTTCCAGCTCAGGGCCTCGGCGGTGACCCGGGGCCCGGCCTGCCCGATGTCGGCGCCCCAGGCGTCGGTCACCCGCTGCTGGTCGGCGAACGTCCAGTCGAGCCGCCAGGGCTGGACGGGACGGTCGCCGGTGTTCTTCAGCGCGACCTGGGTGGTGAAGCCGTTGCTCCAGCGGTGCGAGGTGTAGGTCACCTCGCACCGCGCCTTCACGGGCTCACCGCCGCCCAGATCGTCCACGTAGGACGCGACCCAGGCGAGCGGGGCGTTCCAGTTGATCGTGATCTCGTTCGTGGCCCAGGACTCGATGTCGTCGATGTAGCACATCGCCGGTGCGCAGCCCTTCAGCTTGGCCTGCGCGACCGGGTCCTCGATGGAGGCGTTGGGGCCGCCGGCCAGGGAGCCCGCTGCGGGGTTCGGCAGGGCCGGGTCGAGCTGGTTGGCCCAGAAGCGGTGGTGCTGGTTGCGCGAGTCCCGCTCGCCGTACCCGGTGACGTAGGACTGGTTCAGCGCGTTGCGGCCCAGCAGGTAGTCGAGTCCGCGCAGTACGGCGTCACGGTAGGCGGTCCTGCCGGTCAGGTCGTGCGCGGAGCCCAGGACGACCATGTTGTTGGCGACCTGGCTGTTCGAGCCCCATACGTAGTGCCCGTCGTCGGGGGCGTACGGGAGGCCGTACGCGGCCCCGGCCGAGTCGGCCGCGTATCCGTCGGCGGCTTCGGTCACCATGCCGCGCACGATGGCGAGTTGATCGTCGGACAGCTCGCCCGGCACACTCGCGAGGTTCAGGGCGCCGAGCCCGGCGACCGAGCCCCAGGACATGCCGCCGCGCGGGAAGACCGCGTCGGTGTCGCCGTGCAGCGGGGAGCGGAGGACTTCCTGGCGGTAGCCGTCCTCGCCGGTGGTGAGGAACAGTTCCGCCGCCGCCCAGTAGAACTCGTCCCGCACGTCGTCGTCGTTGTAGGCGCCGCCGCCCGTGGCGTCCTGCGGATCGGCGAGGACGTCCGGGTGGGCCTTGGCCGCGGTCCACGCGGACCGCGCGGCCGAGAGGCACTGCGCGGCGAAGTCCGCGTCGTAGGCCCGGAAGAGCCGGGCGCACTGGGCGGCGGTGGCCGCCAGGTTGAGGGTGGCCGCGGTGGTCGGCGGATGCAGTTCCCGGGGCTGGGGGTCGCGGTCCGGCCGGAGCGGCAGTCCGGTCCACGCCTTGTCGTGCAGCTTGTGGTGGGCCATGCCGGCGAGCGACTCCCCCGCGGGCACCTGCATCCGCATGAGGAACTCCAGTTCCCAGCGCGCCTCGTCGAGGATGTCGGGAGTGGCGTTCCCGTGCTCGGGCAGCCGGAGCTCGCCGTCGCCGAGCGGTCCGGCGTCGGCGGTCTCCTCGTACAGGGTCCGCTCGAACGTGGACATCAACTGGGCGACCGATATGCCCCCGTTGACCACGTACTTGCCGTGGTCGCCGGCGTCGTACCAGCCCCCCGCCGCGTCGAGACGGTAGTCGCACACGCCCGGCTGGCAGGGCACGTCGTTGTCGCCCTGGTTGGGGCTCACGCCGAGGTGGCCGGCCGGCCGCGCGTACTGTTCGCCGACGATGTCCGCGTCGATCTCGATGCCGCTGCGGTTGTGGTAGAAGTACGCGAGCGCGTCAGTGCGCAGCGAGGAGTAGAGGTCGTCGCCGATGGCGAACGGCTCGCTCCTCTCCCCCGCGACCGTGACGGTGTATCCCTCCCCCGGGGTCGCCACCGCGCTGAAGTCGAAGGTGTGGACGGTCTGCCGCGAGGCGGTGTCCAGGCCCGCCGGAGTGGTGGTGCCGCCGGCCACGCGCGTGCCGGCGGCCGAGTCGAGTGTCCAGGGCAGCGGGCCGGTCCCGTCGGTGACGACGGTGCCGGACTTGGGGCCGTGGGTGAGGTATCCGACCTGGTTGACCCGGACCGGGGAGCCGGTGTCCGGTTCGTACGGCGGCGGCGCGGTTCCGCCGCGCAGCGATACGTCGTCGACGCAGAAGGTGAGGGCCTCGGCGCTGCCCCCGATCTGGAAGGCGAGCTGCGCCGCGTCGTGGTCGGCTCCGGCCGTGAAGCTCTCGGTGACGCGTTCGGCGGTCGTCCCGACCGGCTGCGCGGTGGCGAGCTCCGTGGTCCACGGTTCGGCGGCCATCTGCACGTTGGTGCGGATGGTGACCGGCACGGTGGAGGTGGCCGTGTAGCTCAGGGTGTAGCCCTCGCCGGCGGTGAGGGCGAGCCCGTTCTGCCCGACGATGGCGTCCCACGCGTTGTCCGTGCCCGCGGGGACCTCGGCACAGAGGCGTCCGTCCGAGACGGCGACGGGGCTGTTGGCCGTCGACCACCAGGGGGCGGTGCCCGCGGAGAAGTCCCCGTTGACGATGAGCTCGGGGACCTCGGATGCCTCGTCGACGGGTTGGGCCGCACCGGCGGGGGCGGCGAGGGTGCCGGCCAGCAGCCCGGCGGCGGCTGCGACGCCCGCTAACACGCTGACGCGTCTGGAGCGGTCCCGTCGGCGGAACGTACGGGACGGGCGGGGAACGAGTGACTGATGTCGCGGCACACTGAGGTCCTTACGGGAGGGGGGAAGGCATGCGGTGACTGGGGCACCTGCTTGCGTACGGCGGAACACGGACGAAAGTGGGAGCGCTCCCAATAAGTTCGGGGTCACGAGAGGCGCCGTCAAGCGGTTGGACAGGATTCGCCGCTCCGCCGGTCTCGCGGGAGATGACCGTCCGGGCCTGGAGCACCACGCGACCCCGCCGGGACGGGACGGCCGACTCGGCCCCAGCCCGGACCCACCTCGCACCGCGCGACATATACCTCACGATGGGTTGTCAGGGGCACGGCAACTCTCTACAGTCCGTAGCACCAGCGGGTGGGAGCGCTCCCAGCACCGAATGGCCGGCGCTTCCGATTCCGTGATCGCCTCATCCGGTCATCGCTCCCAGAGAGGCCCCGCATGCGAGCGTCACCGCACTCCCCCAGCACCGCGCGCAGCCTGCTCATCGCGCCTGCCGCCACCGGCCCGACGCAGCCCCCTCGACGTCGCACCCCGCCCGTGCGGGCTCGGCCCCAACGGCACGGCCGCCTGAACTGATCGGCGGTGCGAGCCGGCCCCGCCTCCCCGCCACCTCCCCCGGTACGGGGCGCGGGCCCCGTGACGTCCGCCGCACCGCTCACAGCTCCGCGCGCGCCGGCCCGCACCTCGTCGGCGCCTGCGGTGCGGCGGCCGGTCCGTCCATGGCAGCCGCAATCCGGCCCGGCCGGTCCGCCTCCGGCGGGACGGACCGGACGGCTACGGCCGCACACCGGGAGTTCCGCGCACCGGCCGCGGCGTTCCCCCTGCCTCGCCGCCGCGCTCGCCGCCCGGAACAGCGCCCCCCTGGACCAGGCGCCGCCCCCAGACCCCTCGCCCCACGGCGGCCGCGGGAGAGGAAGCACCACCGGAAGACCATCCCCACACAGGCACAGGAGACCTCATGGCCCCACACAAGAAGCTGTTCACCTCCCTGGCGGCGGTGCTGGCGACACTGCTCGGCGGAATCGGCCTGACCCTGATGGGCCAGGGCGACGCGGAGGCGCACGGCGTCACGATGACACCGGGATCGCGCACCTATCTCTGCATGCTGGACGCCCGGACCGGCACCGGCGCTCTGGACCCGACGAACCCGGCGTGCAAGGCCGCGCTCGACGAGAGCGGCGCGACCGCGCTGTACAACTGGTTCGCCGTGCTCGACTCCAACGCGGGCGGACGGGGCGAGGGATACGTCCCGGACGGAAAGCTGTGCAGTGCCGGTGACCGGTCACCGTACAACTTCACCGGCTACAACGCCCCGCGCTCCGACTGGCCCCGGACGCACCTGACGTCCGGGAAGACGATCCAGGTCAAGCACAGCAACTGGGCCGCGCACCCGGGCTCCTTCCGGGTGTACCTGTCCAAGCCCGGCTACTCGCCCACCACCGAGCTGGGCTGGGACGACCTGGAACTCATCGACACCGTCTCCGACCCGCCGCAGGCGGGCGGGGCCGGTACTGACGGGGGCCACTACTACTGGGACCTGGACCTGCCCTCCGGCCGCTCGGGTGACGCGGTCATGTTCATCCAGTGGGTGCGCTCGGACAGCCAGGAGAACTTCTTCTCCTGCTCCGACATCGTCTTCGACGGCGGCAACGGCGAGGTGACCGGCATCCGCGGCTCGGGCGGCACCCCGACCCCGACACCCACTCCCACTCCCACCACTCCGACCCCGACCCCGACACCCACCGACCCCCACACCGGGTGCATGGCCGTCTACAGCGTGACCAACTCCTGGAACGGCGGCTTCCAGGGCTCCGTCGAGGTCATGAACCACGGCACGACGGCGCGTGAGGGCTGGGCCGTGCAATGGAAGCCCGGCGCGGGCGCCCAGGTCAACAGCCTGTGGAACGGGGCGCTGACCGCGGCGCCCGACGGCACGCTGACCGTCAGGAACCTCGACCACAACCGCACCATCGCACCGGAGGGCAGCGTCACCTTCGGGTTCACCGCGACATCGACCGGCAACGACTTCCCGGTCGGCTCGATCGGCTGCGTCACCCCGTAGCCGATCGACGCACGCAGCGCCGGTTCCCCCATCGCGGGGGAACCGGCTCTGCCGTGCGCGTGACACGCCCGCACGTCAGGCACCAGGACAGGCGGGGACGCCCTGATGCTCCAGTGCCTCTGCCGCGGCGCGTCCACTCCGACTGGGCGGGCCCACCGCGGTGTTTCCGCGGTGGCGACCGCAGAGCCGGCCTCCGGAGAGCGCCGGGCACATGAGGGCGCCGACCTCGTGGCGGTGCGCGGGCGACGCCACACCTCGACCGAACCATGACACGTGCGTGACCGGACTCGTCGCGGCACTGCGTCCGAGCGATGCGACCCCGAGGTGTTCTGGTTCGCGAACAGAGCGAACCGACGCAACTCACGTATGACACCGGTCGAAGTGTCGAGCGCCGTCGCTCATCAGGTGGCCGCGAGCGGCGTCAACACCTCTCGCATGATCACTGCCTGCATCGAAACATTTGCGACGACGCCTACGACAGCCGAGACCCTAGGTCTGCTGACCACTAACCGGCGCATGACCACGCACGACAAAGCATGACGTGGCGGACGACGAAGACCTGGCGGACCCCACCGCTCGACGGGCATCCGCACGCTCGCCCCGAACTCGGTCTTACGACATCCGTCGACGGCGGCACTGGGGCCGGCCGTTCGACTCGACGGGTTCGAAAGCTTTCGAAGGATGAACAGAAATCTTTTCTGCCGAGAGTGTTGACGATGCATCGTCAATACCTCAATCATTCCTGTCTGGGATACCGGCCACAGTTCGATGCACCGATCGCACCGGCCTTGGGCAAGCCGTGCCGCACAGCAGAGCCGTCCGCCGAAGCACCTGCGCCACCTGTTTCGTTCCAGTGAGGTTCGCACCAGCGCATCCTGACTCTTCACACAGCTGGAGAGGTACGCGACGCCGCTCCGAGGTCCCCCGCCCGAGCGGCGATGGAGTATCCCCGTGCCTGGCTCGAAACGTGCCCGCTCCCAAGAAGGCTGTGCTCGGTGCCCCCGTGCCAACCGGGGCTCCGGCCCGCCCGTCAGTTCGTCCGTCCGCCAACCGGGCGTGGACGACGCAACCCCTGCGCTTCAGCCCTTCCGTGATTTCTACCTAGGAGGCACAGTCATGGGCTCGTACGACCTTCCCAGACCCGTTATCCGCCTGAAGATCCGCAGCCTGCTGTTGGCGCTGGTCGTCGGCGTGCTCGCTGCGGCCGCCACGCTGGTGGCCCCGCCGGCCTCACAGGCCGCCGAGAGCACGCTCGGCGTCGCGGCGGCGCAGAGCGGCCGGTACTTCGGCACCGCCATCGCCTCGGGCAAGCTGGGCGACCCGGCGTACACGACGATCGCCGGCCGTGAGTTCAACTCGGTGACGGCCGAGAACGAGATGAAGATCGACGCCACCGAACCGCAGCGGGGCCGATTCGACTTCACCGCCGCCGATCGCGTCTACAACTGGGCGGTGCAGAACGGCAAGCAGGTGCGCGGCCACACCCTGGCCTGGCATTCCCAGCAGCCCGGCTGGATGGAGAGCCTCAGCGGCAGCACACTGCGCCAGGCGATGAATGACCACATCAAGGGCGTGATGGCCCATTACAAGGGCAGAATAGCCCAGTGGGACGTGGTGAACGAGGCGTTCGCCGACGGCAGTTCGGGAGCCCGGCGAGACTCCAACTTGCAGCGCTCCGGCAACGACTGGATCGAGGTCGCCTTCCGCACCGCGCGCGCCGCCGACCCGGCGGCCAAGCTCTGCTACAACGACTACAACGTCGAGAACTGGACCTGGGCCAAGACCCAGGCCATGTACGCCATGGTCCGGGACTTCAAGCAGCGCGGCGTGCCGATCGACTGCGTCGGCTTCCAGGCGCACTTCAACAGCGGCAGCCCCTACCACAGCAACTTCCGCACCACGCTTCAGAACTTCGCCGCCCTCGGCGTCGACGTGGCCATCACCGAACTCGACATCCAGGGCGCTCCGGCCGCGACCTACGCCGCCGTGACCAACGACTGCCTGGCCGTCCCCCGCTGCCTCGGCATCACCGTCTGGGGCGTGCGCGACAGCGACTCCTGGCGGTCGGAGCACTCGCCGCTGCTGTTCAACGACGACGGCAGCAAGAAGCCCGCCTATGCCTCCGTCCTCAACGCACTCAACGGCGGCTCGTCCACACCCCCGACCGGTTCCGGAGAGATCAAGGGCGTCGGTTCGGGCCGGTGCCTGGACGTGCCGGGCGCCAGCACCACCGACGGCACGCAGCTGCAACTGTGGGACTGCAACAGTGGCACAAACCAACAGTGGGAGCTCACCGCCGGAGGCGAGCTCCGGGCCTACGGCGACAAGTGCCTGGACGCCGCCGGGACCGGCAACGGGGCCAAAGTCCAGATCTACAGCTGCTGGGGCGGTGACAACCAGAAATGGCGCCTCGACTCCGGCGGATCCATCGTCGGAGTCCAGTCCGGCCTCTGCCTCGACGCCGTCGGCAACGGCACCGCCAACGGAACCCCGATCCAGCTCTACTCCTGCTCGAACGGCAGCAACCAACGCTGGGCCCTCACCTGATGGGGCCCGCCACCAACGAAAGGGCGTGACCATGAGGGCCGGCGGTGCGGCCTCTCCCTCCTCTCCAGGAAGACATCGTTGATGGCCCCGGGCCGCCGCCGCGGTGGCGGCGGCCCTCGCGGTCCCCGAGGCGTGCGACGCCCGGCCGGTCAACCGCACCAGCGACAAGGCGGTGGGGGTGCAGGAATCCGCCTCCACCGTCAGCGTCGGCAGACGGCCATGACACGGTGCTCGCCCGCATAAAACGCCTGCGCGGGCCAGGCGCGTCGTGTGTGCTCATGTGCGAAGCCACTCGCCGCTTCCGCCCCCATGCCACCGTCGCTGAGGCGGAACACGCGCCCATCACCGCCGATGAGTTCGAGGCCCTCCGCGACGAGCTCCACCGAGCCCGGTGGCGGCAGGGCTCGGACCGGACGGATGCCGCGTGACCCTCACTCACGTCCCCGGGCGGCACTGCCGGCGCAGGCGTCTCTCAGGGAGGCGCACGTCAGGCAACGTGCAGGAGGCGATCCGTCCGTTCGCCCTCTCGTACCGGCCACGCTCACCGTCCGGCAAGGCCACGAGCGTCACGGCGTATCGAGTCCGGGCCAACGCGCCGGCCGGGACCGCCTCGTCGGCCCTGCCGAGGACGGTCTCGGCGTGGCCGGGTCGCTCACCCCAGTCGGCTCAGCGCCGCCGACACCAGTGTTCGGACGCCGGGCGCGAGAACCGAAAGGTCGGGGGCGAACAGGGGGCTGTGGTTTCCCGGTACGCTGCCGATCTTCTCGGCCAGGTCCGCTCCCGGGGCCGCGTCCCACACCGCGGGCGGCGTCGACGTCACGTACCAGAAGTCGTAGGGCACGCCCTCGGGCGCGAGGAGGGAGAAGTCCTCGCTGCCCATCGCGGGGCCGAAGTCGAACACCGTGTGCGGTCCGAACAACTCGCGGTGCACGGCGGCGATCTCGCCGTCGAGGACGGTGTCGTTGACGGTGTTCGGGTAGCCGGGCCGGACCCTGACCTCCGGCGGCTTCGGGCAGCCCGCGGTCCGGCACTCGCCCTCCACGATGCGGCGGACGGCTCCGAGGACGCGGTCCCGCACAGTCGCGTCCTGGGTGCGGAGGTTCAGGGAGAGCCGGGCCTCGGCGGGGATGATGTTGTGCTTCGTACCGGCGTGGAACTGTCCCACCGTCAGCACCACCGAGTGGGCCGCCGCGACCTCGCGGGACACCACGGTCTGCAGGCGCGTGACGATGTAGGCGGCCGTCACCACCGGGTCGGTCGTCGACTCGGGCCGGGAGCCGTGACCGCCGACGCCGTGGACGACGACGTCGAGGTCGTCGGAGGCCGACATCGTGAGGCCCGGGGTGTGCGGGTAGAACCCGGCGAGACCGGGCGTGACGTGCTGGCCGAGCACCACGTCGGGGCGGGGGAAGCGGGTGTGCACCCCGTCGGCGACCATGGCCGACGCCCCACCGCCGGACTCCTCGGCGGGCTGCCCGACGACGACGAGCGTGCCCGACCAGGCGCCGCGGGCCGCGGCCAGCGCGCCGGCGGCTCCGGCGAGCCAGGTGACGTGCAGATCATGACCGCAGGCATGCATCACGCCGTCGACGGTGGAGGCGTACTCCAGACCGGTGGCCTCCTGGACCGGCAGTGCGTCCATGTCCCCGCGCAGCCAGACGGTCGGACCGTCGCCGTTGGCGAGAACACCGACCACCCCGGTACGGCCGACGCCCTCCGTGACGTCGTAGCCGGCCGCCCGCAGCAGCGCGGCGAGCTTCGCGGCGGTGCGGTGCTCCTGGAAGGCGAGCTCCGGGTGGCGGTGGAGATCCTGGTAGAAGTCCTCCAGGGCAGCGGGCTTCAAGCCGGCGGTGATCTCCTGCGTGAGGCGGGCGACGGCGGTCGGTTCGCTCATGCCGCTTACTCCTTCTCTTCGAATGTCGGCACGCTCGCCAGGAGACGGCGCGTATAGGGGTGCTGCGGGGCGTTGTAGACGTCGCGCACCGGGCCCTGCTCCACGAGTTCGCCCTGACACAGGACAGCGACCTCGTCGCTGACATGGCGGACGACGGCCAGATCGTGGGAAATGAAGATCATCGTCAGGGACAGGGATCGCTGTAGTTCCTCGAGGAGGTTGAGCACCTCGGCCTGTACGGAGGCATCGAGCGCCGAGGTGATCTCGTCGGCGATCAGCACTTCGGGTCCCACGGCGAGAGCGCGGGCGACCGCGATGCGCTGGCGCTGGCCGCCGGAGAACTCGTGCGGGTACCTGTCGGCCGCGGAGCCGTCCAGCGCGACGGTCCCCAGCCACCGTTCGACCGTCGCCGCGTGCTTCCTGGCGTCGGCGCGCAGCGGGTCGACGGCTTCGGCGATGGCCTCACCCACCGTCATGCGCGGGTTGAGCGAGGCGTACGGGTCCTGGGAGACGAGCTGCACCCGCCGGCGCGCCGCGGCGAGCTCCTTGCGTCCGAGGCCGGTGAGGTCCTCTCCGTCGAGGAGGATGCGGCCCGTCCTGGCGGAGTGGATGCCGACGACCGCCTTGGCGATGGTCGACTTCCCGGAGCCGGACTCGCCGACCAGGCCGAGGGTCTGGCCGGCCCGGACCCCGGTGGACACGCCTCGCAGCACGGTTCGCGCACGTCGGCCGTGGCCGAAGGCGACGGTCAGCTCCTCGACGGCCAGCTTGTGCGGGGATGAGGTCATCCGGCCTGTACCTCCTGTCGTACGGCATGGCAGGCCACGTCGTCGATCGGACGCGGGCGTTCGGTCGCGCAGACCGTGTCGAGCGCCACCGGGCACCTGTCGGTGAAGCCGCAGCCCGAAGGCCGGTCGGCGGGCGCCGGCGGGCGGCCCGGGATCGTGGCGAGCGGTGCGCGTCGCCCGGTGCCGGTGTCCCGCAGTCGCGGGCTCGCGGCCAGCAGCGCCCGGGTGTACGGGTGCCGGGCGCGGCCGGCCCGCAGGTCGGCCGCGGACAGTTCCTCGACGACACGTCCCGCGTACATCACCACGACCCGGTGGCACACCGTGCCGACGACACCGATGTCGTGGGAGATGAGGAGCACACTCGTGCCACGCCGGTGGTTGATGTCCTTCAGGACGTCGAGGACTTCGGCCTGGACGGTCACGTCGAGGGCGGTGGTCGGTTCGTCGGCGACGATCAGGCGGGGGCCCGGCAGCAGCGCGGCGGCGATCATCGCGCGCTGCCGCATGCCGCCGGACAGCTCGTGCGGATACTGCTTCATGACCCGGGCGGGATCCTTGATCCGTACCTGTTCCAGGGCCTCGACGGCCCGCCGGTGCGCCTCCTTCCCGCTCACGCCCTGGTGCACGCGGAGCGTCTCGGTGAGCTGACCGCCCAGCCGCAGCGCCGGGTTGAAGGAGGACGACGGGTCCTGGAAGACGATGCCGATCTCCGTAGCCAGACGTTCGGCGTCGGCTTGGGGGGCGGCCAGGTCTAGGTCGTCCAAGGTCAGTCGCGCCGCATGGGCGGACAGTCCCTCCGGCAGAAGCCGGGCCACGCTCATCGCCGTCAACGACTTGCCGGAGCCGGACTCCCCCACCAGGCCGACGATCTCGCCGGGCATGACGTGGAAGGAGACGTCGTCGACGAGACGGGTGCCGCCGGGCAGGACGACGGCCAGGCCGTCCACCGTCACCAGGGCGTCGGCGGGAGCCCGGTGCGAGGGCGCGGCCACGACGGTGGGACGTACCGCTGCGGCCTTCGCCCTCCCACCGCGGGGATCGAGCGCTGCGGCGAGGCCGTCGCCGACGAAGCCCACGAGGACGCCGGTCACGGTGATGGCCACGGCCGGGCCGATCGCCTCGGCGGGGTTGGTGTAGAGGGACTGCAGACCGGAGTTGAGCAGCGCGCCCCAGTCGTAATCCGGCGCCTGCACGCCGACCCCCAGGAAGGAGAGGCCGGACAGGGCGACGAGCACGTTCGCGAAGGCCACCGACAGCAGTACCAGCAGCGGCCCGGAGATGTTCGGCAGGAGGTGCCGGACGAGCACGCGGTACGGCGGTACGCCCATCAGGCGCGCCTGCGTCACGAAGTCGCGCTGCGCCACGGAGGCCGCCATGTTCGCCGTGAGGCGGGCGAAGGCGGGGGCGCCGCCCAGGCCGATCGCGAGGACGGAGGCGACGGGCCCGGTGCCGAGGACCGTGGCGATCACCAGCGCGAGGATGAGCGCCGGGTAGGAGATCATCACGTCGATCAGGCGCAGGCCCAGCTCGCGGACGCACCGTCCCGACACCCAGACGCCGGTGCCGAGCAGGATGCCAGCGACCGCGGCGATCGCGGTCGCGGCGAAGGTCATCTCCAGGGTGAGGCGGGTGGCGACCAGCGTCCGCGCCAGTACGTCGCGGCCGAGCACGTCGGTGCCGAGCCAGTGTCCGGCGCTCGCGTGCGCGCGGGCGGCACCGCTCAGCGCGGTCGCCTCCTCCTCCAGCAGGAGGGGCGCGACGATGCCGACGAGGACGATCAGTCCGAGGCCGGCGAGGGATACGACCAGGGGTGC
The DNA here is from genome assembly GCF_044756785.1 of Streptomyces sp. NPDC091649. Taxonomy (NCBI): domain Bacteria; kingdom Bacillati; phylum Actinomycetota; class Actinomycetes; order Kitasatosporales; family Streptomycetaceae; genus Streptomyces; species Streptomyces sp. NPDC091649. The sequence goes on from NZ_JBIVTR010000009.1 coordinate 95,158, forward strand.
GTTCCACCGGATGCGGCGCATCAGCGGCCTCCCTTTCCAGCGAGGGTGCGGGGGTCGAGGAGCGCGAGGACGACGTCGACGAGCAGGTTCAGCAGGGCGGCGAGCAGCCCCAGGATCAGGACGCAGCCCTGGATGACGGGATAGTCGCGGACGAGGAGCGCCTCCACGACGCGTTGCCCGATGCCGGGCCACGCGAAGACGGACTCGACGACGACCGTGCCGCCGAGCAGCCCGGCGAGGATCAGCCCGCCGAGGGTGAGCGTGGCGGTCAGCAGGTTGGGCAGGGCGTGCCGGGCGTACAGGCGCAGGGGCGGCAGGCGGCGGCCCCGCGCGGTCCGCATGTAGTCCTGGGCGAGGACGTGCGTGGCCTCGCTGCGCACGATGCGGGCCATGACGCAGGTGGCCGGCAGCACCAGGGCGGCGACGGGGAGCACCATCGACACGAGGGTCTCGGCGCCCGCCGCCGGGAACCAGCCCAGCTCGATGGCGAAGCCGAGGACGAGGAGGGTGCCGATGATGTACTCGGGTGTGGCGCCGACCGTCCCGGTCACGAAGGTGAACGAAGCGTCGGTGCGGCGGTTGCCGCGTGCCGCGGCGGTCAGTCCGATCGGCACGGCGAGCACCAGCACCACGAGGACGGAGAGCAGCGCGATCTCGGCGGTGAACGGCAGGCGGCCGCCGATGATCTCGGCCACGGGCTCCCGCGTCTGGAAGGAGGTTCCCATGTCGCCGCGGAGCAGACCGCTCGTGTACGTGCCGAACCGTACGAGCAGCGGCTGGTCCAGGCCGAGGTCGTGGCGGGCCCGCTCCACGTCCGCGGGGGTCGCTTCGGCGCCGGCGACCACGCGCGCCGGGTCCCCGGGGATGAGCTGCACCATCAGGAACGTACCGGCGACGAGCGTGACCGCGACGGCGATGAGCCCGACGAGACGCCGGACGAGGAAGGCGCCCCACGGGCCGAGCCGGGCCGAGCGCCCGGCCTCCGCGGCCGTCCCGACGGGCGATGCCGCCGCCATCAGCCGGTGACCCGGAGGGTGGAGACGGAAAGGGACCCGCCCGGCATCGCGAAGGAGACGCCCTCGCGGGCGACGTAGTGCACGTCGACCGTGGCCAGCGGGATCACGTCGTTGGCCTTGAGCAGCGCCTCCTGGGCCTTCTGCCAGGCGGCGCACTTGGCGTTGCGGTCCGTGGTGGAGGTGGCGGCGACGTAGTTCTCGGCGTAGGCCGCGTTCTTCACCGCGCCGTAGTTGAGGCCGCCTTCGGCTGGTCCGGGGCCCAGGAAGTAGGTGCCGCCGCGCGCGAGGGCGCCGCTGATCAGCGGGAAGACGGTGGCGTCCCAGTCACCCTGGTTGGCGGTGACGTCGGTGGCCCAGGCGGCGTTGTCGGCGTTGGTGAGCTTCACCTCGGCGCCGACGGCGCGCAGGGCCTCGGCGACGTAGGAGTTGCCTGCGCCGCCGGCGACCGCGTTGGACCCCTCCAGCTTGATGCTGACACCCTTCAGGGCCTGCTTCGCCGCGGCCGTGTCCGTCCTGGTCAGCAGTGAGCCGTCGGTGGAGACGCACGCCGCCTTCTCGTCCACGTACGAGGTGAGGGGCTGTCCGGTGCCGCCGAAGACGTTGTTGAACGCCTTGACGCTGACCGCCTGCGCGACCGCCCTGCGGACCTTCGGGTCGGCGCCCGGGCGTCCGGGGCGCTGGTTGAAGGCGATGTAGTTGCGGATGAACGGCGCCGATGTGACCGTGAACGCGGCGTTGCCCGTGAACCGCTCGGCGTCCGTGCCGGTGAGGGGGACCAGGTCGAGGGCGCCGGTCTGCAACTGGTTGGCGAGGGTCGACTCGTTCTTCGAGATCTGGACGCGCAGGCGTTCGGCCGGCTCCCCCGCGGGCGTCGAGGCGAATCGCGGATACGCCTTGAACCCCTTGCGCAGCCGCAGTTCGTACGAGGCGCCGCGTCGTGCCGTCACCATGTCGTACGGCCCGGTGGCCGCGCCCTCGACGGCGCCCCGGGCGAGGGCGGCGGAGCCCGCGTCGAGGCCGGCCTCGCAGATGATCCCGGCGGCGGTGCCGGACAGGCCGGCGAGGACCTCGCCCCATGGGGTGGCGGTGGTGATGGTGACGGTGCCTGCCGCGTCGTCGCCGGTGATCGTGGTCTTCTCCCCTGTGTTCGCGGCGCCGAAGGTGAGCAGGGCGCCGGCCGAGTTCGCCCGGTAGCGCTTCAGCGAGGCGACGACCTGCGAGGCGGTGAGCGCCTTCCCGTCGGAGCAGGTGAGGCCCTTCTTCAGAGTCAGCGAGGTCTTCGTCGGCGTGGACGTCCAGGTGTCGGCGAGACCGGCGACGAACGTACCGCCGTCGTCCTGGCCGATCAGCGGCTGGTACAGCAACGACGTGAGGGCGTAGTCCGTCGAGCCCGCGCCCTTCGCCGGGTCGAACGAGGTGACGTCGGAGGTGAATCCGATCCTGACCGTGGCCCGGCCCTCGGCGCCGCTCGATGACGGACCGCCGGTCGGCCCGGTAGTGCAGGCGGAGGCCAGGAGGGAGGTGGCGGCAACCGTGATGGCGCCGGAGAGGAACCGCGAACGGGGCATGGAGGACTCTCCAGGACTGAGGGCTGAGAAGGGGGCCTTGGGCTGGGAGGGGCGGAGGACCGGTGCGGGGCGGGACGTGGCGGGCGGTGGGACGAGCCGTGGGCCGGGCCGGGCCGGGATCGGGGAGCACGGGCAGTGCTGCGGTCTGTTGCGGCATACAGAACAGGCCACTTCCCTCCCGGCCCCGCAATTGCAAGAATCCGCGTCGGAAAGGTGATCGCATGCATGGATTCGCAGGACCCGCCGGCCCCAGGGCCTCCACCACCCCGTCCCGGGGAACACTCGATGAACTCGATCTCGCCCTCGTCAACGCTCTTCAGATGGCGCCCCGAGCCCCCTGGGCGCAGCTGGCCCGGCCGCTCGGCGTGGACGCGGCGACGCTCTCCCGGCGCTGGTCCCGGCTGCGGGACTCCGGTGAGGCGTGGGTCACCTGCTATGCGTCGCCCTCCCAGGTCACCTACGGCGCCCTCGCCCTGATCGAGGTGTCGTGCGTGCCGCAGGCCCGGGAAGCGCTGGCCGACCGGCTCGCCCGGCACCCGCAGGCGATGAGCGTGGAACTGGTGGCGGGATCCTGCGACCTGCTCCTGACGGTGGCCACGGCGACCATGTCGTTGATGAGCGGGTACGTACTCGCCCTCGGCCGTATCGAGGTGGTGACCGCCACGCGCACCCACCTGGTACAGCACGTGCACCGGGACGGCAGCGAGTGGCGCATGGACTCCCTCTCCCGCGACCAGAGGCGCGACCTGGCGGAGACCGAGGACGGTGGCGCCCACACCGCCGTCGCGGCCACACTCACACCCGAGGACCGCGTCCTGCTGCGCGTCCTCGCCGAGGACGGCCGCCGCTCCGTCACCTCGATCGCCGCCGAACTGGGCCGTCCGGAGTCAACGGTGCGACGGTCGCTGCATTCGCTGCTCCAAGGCGGCAGAGCGGTCCTGCGCTGCGACGCCGCCCAGCTGTACGCGGGCTGGCGCAGCTCGGCGACGCTCTGGATGTCCGTACCGCCCGCTCAGCTCATGGCCGCGGGCGACGCCTTGAGCCGTCTGCGGAGCACTCGTATGGCGGCGTCGGTGTCCGCCGAGGCGAACCTGCTGAGCGTGGTGTGGCTGCATGCCTTGGACGACCTCGGTCGATACGAGGTCCAGGCCGCCGCGCGGATCGCCTCTGTGCGCGTACGCAACCGGGCCGTGAACCTGCGCTGGGTCAAGCGCATGGGCCGCCTGCTCGGTGACGACGGCCGCAGCACCGGCTGCGTCCCGGTCGACCCGTGGGCCCCGATCGGCTGAACCGCCTTCGTCCGAATCGCCCTCCCTCCGGGTCCCGTCCGAGCCCCCCTTCCCAAGCCCGCAGCTGCGCTTTCCGGCACACCGCCCCCGGCCCTGGCGGATTCATGCAATCCGCAGGCCGGGTGGGGCAGTCCCCCTGAGGCTGACACCACCGCCGGACGACAGCCGGTCGGCCTACCAACGGCTTACCGGCCGACCGGCTTACCGAACGGCCTCAGCCTCCGCACGGGAAGGACGCCACGCCCATGCCCAGCCGCGCTCCCGCCGGCGATGACCTCGTCCACCTCAGCGCCACCGACGCCCTCCAGCTTTTCGCCCGCCGTGCGCTGTCGCCCGTCGAACTCATGCGGGCCGTCGTCGAACGTGCGGAGAAGGTCGAGCCACGCGTCAACGCCTTCACCGAGCGGCTCTTCGACGAGGCCCTGGAACAGGCCCGGCACGCCGAGGCCCGCTACCTCGGCAGGGGCGGCCCGGCCCCCCGCCCGCTGGAGGGCATCCCGGTCGCGGCCAAGGAGAAGCACGCCATCCTGGGCCGCACCCTGACCCCCCCTGGTCGTACGCGCAGATCGCGGACGGCCTGCCGTAGTTCGGAGAGCAGTGCGGACGGCCTGCCGCAGCCCCGAGAGCAGTGCCGCCGCCACCGCCCACGCCGAGAGACGCGGCCGGCGCCCACCCGCCAACCAGCCCGCCGCCGAAAGGAAGATCCTGTGAACGCCCCCGAATCCGATCTGCTCTGGCCGGTGTACGACCAGCCGGGCGCCCTGACGACGATCGAGTCCATCGCCCTCGAGGACCGCGGCCTGCCCGGTTCCACGTACGACGTACTGGCACGCGCCGCCGCGTTGTGGCCCGACCGGCCGGCTCTCACCATGCTGCCCAGCGCGGAGCAGTGGAGGCACGGCGAGACCGTGTCCTTCGGGCGACTGCGCGACCAAGTACACCGCATCGCCAACCTCTTCCACCGGCACGGCATCCGCCGCACCACCGCCGTGGGCCTGCTGACCCCCAACGCCGGACTGCTGCCCGCCGCCCTCCTGGCAGCCCAGCTCGCGGGCTGCGCCGCACCGGTCAACCCAGCGCTCGCCGCCGAGCACACCGAACGGCTTCTGGGGCTGGGCGGAGCACGGGTCCTGGTCGCGGCCGGACCTGAACTCGACACCGACGCATGGCAGACGGCCCGCACCGCGGCGGCATCGCTCCGCTGCTCGGCGCTGTTCGCCCTGCGGCCCGTCGGCGCACCCGATCCCGCGCCCGAACTGGAACGGATCGAGGGGGTCCACGTCGCCTATCTGCACGTCGCGGCCGCCGCCGAGCCGACAGAACTCCATCCCGGCGTGGTGCCTCCCCAGCCCGGCGATCTGGCCGCGTACTTCCACACCGGGGGCACCACCGGCGCCCCCAAGCTCGCCGCGCACACCCACGCCAACGAGGTGACCGACGCGTGGATGATCGCTGCCAACAGCACGCTCGACTCCGATTCCGTGCTCTTCGCCGGACTGCCGCTGTTCCACGTCAACGCCCTGGTCGTCACCTTGCTGGCACCGCTGCTGCGCGGTCAGCACACTGTGTGGACCGGCCCCCTCGGCTACCGCGAACCGGCACTGTTCTCGGTCATCTGGAAGATGGTCGAGGCTTTCCGGATCGCCACCCTGTCCGCGGTCCCGACCGTCTACGCCCGCCTCGCCCAGGTGCCGCTCGACGCGGACATCACCTCGCTGCGCTTCGCGATCGTCGGCGCGTCGCCTCTGCCGCCGGCGGTACGTGCGGCGTTCGAGCGGCACACCGGCGTCTCCCTCTGCCAGGGATACGGACTCACCGAGGCCACCTGCGGCAGCGCTCGGAGCTTCCTGCGCGAACACCGGCGCCCGGAGGCCGCGGGCCAGCGCATGCCCTACCAGCGGGTGAAGACCGTACGGATCGACAACGACGGCACCTGGCACGACCTCCCGCAGGGGGAGCCCGGCATTCTCGCCATCAGCGGCCCCACCGTCTTCCCCGGCTACGTCGTCGGCCACGACGACACCGGACCGCGGTTGGACCCCCTCGGCAGTGTGCGCGACGGCTGGCTCGACACCGGCGACCTCGCGCGCGTGGATCCCGACGGATTCATCCACCTGCTCGGCCGGGCGAAGGACCTGATCATCCGCAGCGGCCACAACATAGACCCCGTCGTCATCGAGGACGTCCTCCTCGCCCACCCCGCCGTCACCGGTGCGAGCGCCGTCGGACGCCCCGACCCTCACTCCGGCGAGGTCCCCGTCGCCTACGTCACCCTCAGGCCCGGCACGACCGGCACCGGACCCGACGCGTTGATCGCCTTCGCCGCGCAGCACGTACCCGAGCGGGCCGCGGCCCCCAAGGACGTCATCGTTCTGCCGGCGCTGCCTGTGACCGACGTCGGCAAACCTTCCAAGGTCCCTCTGCGCCTCGACTCCACGCGGCGCGCGATCTCGACGGCCCTGGCCGGCCTCGGCGTCGCTGTCGCCGACGAACAGATTCGGTGCGAACTGGCAGACGGCCGCCCCATGGTCCACCTGCCTCCCGTCGCCGACCCCGGCCTGCGCCGCCGGATCACCGCCCAACTCGACCCGTACGACGTGAACTGGGCGTTCACCGACCTCAGCGGTTCGTGAGGCCGCCCCGCCGTCACCACAGCATGCCCTCGGCCGGCCGGCCGAGGGGTGGTCGGCCGAGGCGAAACACCTTCGTCCCGGAGTCGCGAACGGGCGTGTGGCTGCCTGGAGCGTCGAACGAGCGTCGTGGCCGACAGCCGGCGAACAGGCTGCCAAAGCCATGTCACCACCGGCTCCACCACCGCCGGCTCCGGACGCCGGCTCACCCGTCACGCCCCGCACCACCTGTCCGAACAACATCATGGGCCATGCCGCCGGCCGAAAACACTCCGCACGCATGCGGAGGAGCTCCTCGGGCACGGACGCCAACGACTTCGCGCTGTACCGGGGGGGGACCCCATCACCGGCCCGGCCTACGCCTGGGCGAGAGTCACGGCACGATGGTGGGTGACCGCGGAGAGCAGGCGCCCGTGGGTAGCGGCCAGATGGTCCGATCCCTTCAGCACCTCGTCGTCGATGGTGATCGCTCGGCGCGTCAGCCCCCGCCCCCGACTGCCTCGCGCCGACCCGCGGGGTAGGCGCCGACCGCCCGGTCGGGGGCGTCACCAACGACAGTGGCCGGTACCGGGCCGATCATGGTCCGCGAAGCCACAGCGCCACTGAAAGCTCCGCTCCCGCACGTCGACAGCGAGCGAGGTCCGAGAACGAGGCGCACCTTTCCCCCCGCCGGTCGACACAACCATGCCGGTCTCCGCACAGGAACCCGGGTTTGGCCGGCTGCTCTCCGGGTGTTCAACTACCACCTCCAGAGCAGGAAGACGTGTTCACGCCAATCACCCATCAGGGGACGACTGGTTGACCCCGCAGCCAGCGCACACTCCGGGCACCGTTCGGTGCGACACATCGGGATCCAGCCCCGTCCGCCGCCGTGCGTTAGTTCGATCTACTTTTGGATCAAGCATCACCCCGACTCTGTTCACGACTTACTCACGGGTGATGCACTGTGCGCACACAAGCGCGAAGACTCCTCACAACACTCCTGGCTCTGACTCTCATGGCCGTCGCAGGGGTCATCCCATCCTGGGCCTCCCCCGGAGGCCAACAGACCTCCATACCCCCATCGGCCGCCATACGGACGGCCGCGGCGAGAACCGCTTCGGACCTCCCGAAGCCGCCCAAGGCCATGACGCTGGCCGAGAGACGCCAGCAGGTGAAGCGGGACCGGGACGAGCTGTCGCCCATGCACGACTACGTCGACCCGCGCGCAGTGAAGCCGTCCGGCACACCGCACCCCCGCCCCACCGAACCAGCCGACCGAGGCCCGGCCGCCAACAGATCGGCAACTCCGTTCGGCGCACAGGCGACAGGGAATCCCCCGTGGGTCAGCGCGTACGCCACCGCTTACCCGGCGAAGTTGTCGATCGGCGGGCAACTGCAGCTACCAACGGGCACGGCGGCTTCCTCGGTATCCGGGATGTGGCTCTACGTCCGCGACGAGGCCGGGAACTTCGTCCTCCAGCAGGAGATCAAGCGATCCACCGGTGACCCTTCGGGCCGCTATCTCGACAACGGCGCCTGGTGCTACGGATGGTGGCCGAGCAACGGCTACCCCGCCGACCAGTGCTTCTGGTGGAGCGGCAGCACGCTCGGGGGACATCTCGAGGACGGCAAGAAGTACTACGCCTGGATCTTCCTCACCGGCACGGACGGGTCTTCGAGTCCGGGTGGAACCACCTCTCCCCTGGTGGAAGCCTTCTACACGCCTGACATCCCCGGAGCGCAGGCGGGCATCTGCACCTGCTACGCGCAGGCTCACCGTGCGGACCCGGTCAACACGGCGACCGGCATGTTCTTCGAACAGCTCACCGACGCCTCCCTGGCCGGCCCAGGTGTGTCACTAGCCCTGGAACGCACGTACCGTTCCGACTCGACCACAGCGGGCCTGCTGGGCCGCGGCTGGGCGACACCGTTCGACTCGAAGCTCACGGTCGCGACGGGAAAGGTCACCTACCGGGCGGACGACGGGGCGTCGTTCGTGTTCACGCAGAACAGCGACGGGACGTACAAAGCCCCGGCCGGGTCGGCGACCAAACTGGTCAAGGGCACCAGTGACTACATCCTGACCACGCCCGACCACACCAAGCGGACCTTCACCGGCGGTGGTCAGCTCGTTTCCGTCGTGGACAAGGCCGGGAAGGGGCTGAGCCTGACGTACGCGTCCGGCAGACTCGCCTCCGTCAAGGACGCCGCCGGACGCACGACGACATTCACGGTCGGGGCCGACGGGCTGCTGACCGAGGTGGCCCTGCCGGACACGACGTCGGTGTCCTACGGCTACACCGGTGGTCTGCTGACCTCGGTGACCGACCCCGCCGGAAAGACCTCTTCCTACACGTATGACGCGAACAAGCGGCTGTCGTCCTACACCGACCCCGCAGGCGGCAAGGTCAGCAACACCTACGACACCGCAGGCCGGGTCACTTCCCAGACCGACCAGAACACCAAGACGACCACGTTCACCTGGGACGGCAGCCGCGAGTCGCACACCACGGCGCCCGACGGCGGCCTGTGGACGGACGTGTACTCCGGCAACGTCCTCATGTCGACCATCGATCCGTACGGCAAGAGCATCACCTACGACTACGACCGCTATCTGCGGCCCGTGGGTATCACCGACCAGCGCGGCAACACCACGTCGATGACGTACGACAGCGCCGGCCGCATGCTCACCCGTAGTTCGCCCGCGAGCCTCGGCTACAAGGAGATCTGGACCTACGACACGTCGGGCAACATCACCAGCCACACCGACGGCCGCGGCAACAAGACCTCCCACACGTACAACGCGTCCAACCAGCTGACGACGACCACCGACCCGCTCGGCGGCACCACCGCCTACACGTACACGACGCTCGGCGCCATCCGGACGGTGAAGACTCCACGGGGCAAGGTCACCACCTACGGCTACGACACGGCCGGCAACCGAACGTCGGTGACCACACCCCTGGGTGAGAAGGCGACGCTCACCTACGACGCGGCCGGGCGGATCCTGACCAAGACGGACCCGCGCGGCAACGCCACCGGCGCCGACCCCGCCGCCTACACGACGACGTACGCCTACGACGGGCGCGGACTGCTCAGCTCGGCCACCGACCCACTGGGCCGCACCACGACCTACACCTACAACGGCGCGGAACAACTCCTCACCGCGAAGAACCCCGAGGGGGACACCACGGCATTCGCCTACGACGATGCCGGGCACCTGACCAGGACGACCGACGCGGCGGGCAAGTTCGTCAGCCGCACCTACAGCGCCACCGGACACCTCGCCTCCGAGACGGACGCCGCCGGTAACAAGACCACCTACACCTACGACAAGGTCGGTCGTCTGCTCACCAGCGTCTCCCCGCGCGGCAACGTCACCGGCGCCGACCCGGCCGCCCACACCACGAGCTATGCCTACGACGCCGCCGGGAACAACACCAAGGTCACCGGTCCCACCGGCGCGTTCACCACCACGGCCTACGACGCGATCAACCGGCCGCTGGTGAACACCGACCAGCTCGGACACACCACCGGCTACACGTACGACGCCAATGACAACGTCACCAAGGTCACCGACGCCGCGGGCAAGACGACCCTTTCGGTCTACGACAAGAACAATCGGCTGACCAGCAGCACCAACCAGCTGGGCAGGACCAGCACCTACGCCTACGACGACGACGGGAACCTGCTCAGCAGCACCTCGCCTTTGGGCAACAAGGAGAGCTGGACCTACGACGACGACGGCCGCCGGGCCACGGCCGTCGACCCGCGGGGCAACGTCACCGGCGCCTCCCCCGCCCAGTACACCACCACCTACCACTACGACCCGTCGGGCAATCCGACCGCCGTCACCGACCCACTCGGCAACGTGACAAGAACCGAGTACGACGCCGTCGGAAAAGTCACCCGGAGAACGGACGCCGACCAGCGCGCTACCACCTACCGCTACAACAAACTCGACCAACTGACCACCGTCACAGCCCCTGGTGGCGCGGCCACCACCTACGGCTACGACTCAGTCGGCAATGTCACCGGCCGGACCGACGCCAACAACCACGTCACCACCTACGGTTACGACGCGGCGCACCGCCTGACTTCGGTCACCGACCCACTGGACCGGGTGACGACGTACACGTACGACGCGGACAGCAATCCGGTCAACGTGACGACGCCTCGCGGTTCCACCACCCGGACGTACGACGTCCGCGGCCTGGTCACCGAGATCGACTACTCGGATGCCACGCCGGACGTCACCCTCGGCTACGACGACGCCGGCCAGATGACCGCTCGTGCCAACGCGAAGATCTCCGAGGACTTCGTGTACAACGCGGTCGGTGACCTCACCAAGACCCGCGGCTTCGCCTACACCTACGACGCCGCCGGGCAGATGCTCACCCGCAAGTACTCCGACGGCAACACCATCGGCTACACCTACGACAACGACGGCCGCACCGCCACGATGACGGCCGACGGCGCCACCACCACCTACACCTCGGACCCGGCGGGCAACCTCACCAGGACGGCACTGCCCAACACGGAGACCGAGGAACGCACCTACGACCGGGCGGGCCGCGTCACCGCCGTCACCTCCTCCAAGGCGGGCACGACGGTCACGAGGACCGCCCTGACCCTGTCAGCGGCCGGTCTGCCCACCCGTGTCGACGTCACCCGGGCCGGAGTCGGCACCGGCGGCTACGACCAGACCTACGACACCGCAGGCCGCCTCACCTCCGGCTGCTACCCCCAGCCCTGGGTCACCGGCTGCCCCGCCACCCGCACCACGTCCTACACCTACGACAAGGTCGGCAACCGCCTGACCTCCACCCTCGGCACCACGTCCACCAGCTACTCCTACGACGACGCCGACCAGCTCACCTCCACCACCGCCGGGGCCGCCACCACTGCCTACGCATACGACGCGGAAGGCAACCAGACGAAGGCCGGCGCCAACACCTTCAGCTACGACCTGGCCGGTCAGATCTCCACCGCCACCGTGGCAGGTGCCACCTACCGATACGACCACGACGCCGGCGGCAACCAGGTCGCCACGCTCAAGGACGGCGCGGTCATCAACCGCACCCAGTGGGACCCCAACGCGCCCCTGCCGATCCTCGCCACCGAGTACGACAGCGCCTGGACCGTCAAACAGTCCTACCGCTACGACCCCCTCGGCCAGCCCGCCGCCACCAGAACCGGCACGGGCGCGGTCTTCTACTACCACCACGACACCCAGGGCTCCCCGCTCGACGTCACCAGCAGCACCGGCGTCCTCCACCAGCGCTGGGCCTACGGCCCCTACGGCACCCGCGTCCTGGGCACCGTCACCACCGGCGCGCCCTCAAGCACCCCCACCTACACCGGCGCCCGCTACGAAACCACCACCGGAAACATCGACCTCCACGCCCGCCAGTACAACCCCGCCACCGGCCGCTTCAACAGCACCGACCCGGTGACCCGCAGCACCTCGACCCCCCATGTGTCCCCGTACGCATACGCCGACAACGTACCCACCCTCCTGACCGACCCGAGCGGCCGTACCCCCGAAGACCCGAACGACAGCGTCGACGGCATCGGCGACGTGCTGGGCATCTTCGGTGACGCCTTCGTCGATGTCGTCAAGTCACCGTTCGTGTTCCTCGGTGACGCGCAGGACGCCTTCACCGGCGAGAACGGCGGTGCCGGAGCCTTCCTCGACAAGTACCTCCCCGTCCGCCCCGCCTACCGCCTCTACCGCGCCGAGTACATGCTCCGCCAACAAGGCTGCGACGCACTCGCCGACCTGTACGCCGAAGCCGCAGAGGAACTCACCCAGCAAGTGGCCCTCGTCGGGGTCGGCGGCCTCACCGGCTGGAGGCGACAAGCGGTCGAGCCCGAGACGTCGGCCCTGGGCGCCGAAGGGCTGAGTAGTCGACCCGCCATTACGGGAGCCAGGACGGCCACAGAGCTAAGGAACTCTCCAGGCGCTGTAACAGGTGGTGGACGTCTCTCCGATGTATCCGGTGGGTGGCTGAAGGGAACCCATGGCAGTACGGGGAAAATACCGGGACAGATCGGCCGACAGCTGCAGGGGAAATCCTTCAAGACCTTCGGGGATTTTCGCGAGGCTTTCTGGAAGGCTGTTGCCAGTGACTCGGGTTTGGTCGCAGGTTTCAGTAAATCAAACAGGACACGTATGGCTGCCGGCAGGGCGCCGTTTGTGGCGAACCAGCAAGCCGTGGGAAGGAATAACAAGTACGTCCTCCACCACGTAAAACCGATTCAACATGGCGGCGGCGTCTACGATCTGGACAACCTGGTGGTTGTGACACCTCGGTATCATGCCGAGGTACTGGACCCCAACTATCATCAGTGAGGTGTGATGGGCGCGCATGACCTTTCCCGCGATCAGCTCGTCGAGCTCGTTCGCAAAATCATGGCGGAACACGGGACGGAGGAGGAAGTCGATGGGCTCGTGGAGATTCTCGAAGCGAGCGTTCCTCATCCTCGTGTACTCGACCTCATCTACCATCCCGACATGGAAGGTTTTACGGATGACTTGACGGCCGAAGAGGTTGTGGACACCGCCTTGTCCTATACCCCTTTCGCCCTGTAAGGACAAATGCGGGGTTCCGATCCCCGGCAGCAGGTCGACGTATGCCGCCAGAGTCAAGGCCGTTGACACAACAGAGCCTCCGGGGCCGATCGGCCCCGGAGTCCTCTCCTTGTTCTGGCTCAGAAGCCGTATCTCAACCGGTCATGGAACGTGCGAGTCGAACGGGTTTCCCGCCGGGGTGCTCTTCCGGCGGTAGGCGCATGAAGGCAGGGCCCCTTGGTAGCTCGGAGGTGCGAACCGAACCGAGCAGTTCCAGGAGGCGCTGTTGTCGCAGCTCTACGCGCTCACGCCCGCATCGTTCAACTCGGCTGCCCGATCGTGTGATTGTCTCGCGCAGGTGTACGGGAACGCGGCTGATCATCCTGATCGGGTGCGCCGGTACCCGTCGGATATGACGGACCCGGAATGGGCGGCTGTGCGACCGCTGATGCCGGTGCCGGCCTGGCTGGAAGGCAGGGGCGGGCAACCCGAGGGCTACTGCCACCGCTCGATGCTCGATGCGATCCGCTACCTGGTCGCGAACGGGAATTCCTGGCGTGCGACGCCCGCGGACTTCCCTGCCTGGGCCAGGTTCTATGCCTTCTTCCGCCGGTGGCGGGAGCACGGGCTGGTCGCGGAGTTCCACGACCGGCTGCGTGGACGGGTCCGTGAGCGCGAGGGCCGGCATGCGGAGCCTTCGGCCGGGATCATCGACGCGCAGTCGGTGGGGGGCGTCCGCCTCGGTGGCAGCATCCTCGAGCGGGTACGACGGCGGGAAGAAGGTACCGGGCCGCAAACGGCACATCGCGACCGACACACTCGGCCTGCTGCTGGCCGTCGCGGTGACGGCCGCGAACGCGGGCGACCGGGACGCGGCCGTGCCCCTGCTGAGACGGCTGCGCACGCTGCATCGCGAAATCACTCTGGCCCGGGCTGACGGCGGTTACACCGGCGCCCTTGTCCATTGGTGCCGTCAAAACTCGGCCTCACCCTGGAGGTCGTCAAGCGCACAGACATCATGGAAGGCTTCGTAGTGCTGCCCCGCAGGTGGGTGGTGGAGCGCACGTTCTCACGGCTGACGCATGCGCGCCGCCTGGCCCGCGATGACGCAACCCTGACCGCCACCAGCGAGGCACTGATCCAGTGGTCGATGATCACGCGCATGAGCCGCCGCCTGGCCCGGCCACGGGCCCACGGCCGACGCTGAACATCCCCGACGCTTCCTGGACCAGTCAGTCAGATTCTCTGGGGGCAACAGAAGCATACGAAGAATTACATGATGCCCAAAACACCCGAGATAGGAAAAATGCACGCTCGAACGGACTGCTGGGCAAAAGTTCGGGACCGGCCTCTCCATTACCGCACCGAGTCCCTGGACGAGTGAGGGCGCCGTTCATGCCGGTTGCCAGCGGCGGATCGGTTCGACGAGGTCGCGTCGCGGTCGGGTCCGAGCCGCGCACGCCAGGTGGGCGAGCACATCTCATGGCCCCTTACATGCAACCTTGGGCTTGCGCCGGGAGTCGTCTCAGTCATGTCCTCCTCCCAGATCGTCCGCGGCCGCGGGGTCACCGCCATCCTGCAGAAGTCAGCCGTCATCGTCGACCGCGACCAGGTGCGCACCACCATTCCGTTTGATGTCATTCAGGAGACACGAGTAGGCGGACGTCGCGCGCGTACGGTCGAGATCGTCCTCACCGACGGCATGACTCACGAACTCCGGGCGAACAACGCCACCTCCGCAACAGCGTTCGCGACTGCCGTCAACGCCGGCCTTCCAGTGGAACGCGATCCGCGCGGAAGCGGACTTGTCCGAACCAAGAGGTTGCGCGCGCCCGAAGCGCCGCCACTGTTCACCGGCTGGCGCATACCATCTGTGGTCCTCTGTGGCGCAGTCGCGTACTGCGGATATCTGATATATCTCGGCGTCGCGCATTCATCCGTGCTCATCATCGGTGCGGTCTTCGGCCTCTTCCCCCTCACTCTGGGCTCGGTAGGCACTTTCATGTCAGTAAAGCACCTGTGCGACAAGATCGTGCTGCGACGGAGAGGCGTGACGGTCGAGGCGCTCTCCACGCATAATCTGCATGGGAGATCGGAGTACCGATTCATCGACGGAGAGGGCAACAAACGCATCTTCAAGAGTGCGCTCAACACGGGAAGGCTCGAGGTGACCTACGACCCCAGGAACTCGAAGCGGATGGCTGCGAGCATTTCGCTACTGCTGGCAGTGCCAGTAACGGTCCTGAAGCTGGCTGTCGCCTTGAGCCTGGTGGCAGTGGGCGTAGTCGCCGCCTTCAGCCCCGTGATTCCCTGAGGCCCCGTGTGCTCGCACCTGACCCCTGGGCAGTCCTTGCACTCACGGCCACGGACCGCCGGCCGGCACGGAATGCCCCCGGCGCCTCCAGGAGGAGCCACCCACGCTCCGCCAGGCGCCGGGCCTTCGACCGCAACCCCTCGACCTTCGCCGGCGTCGCTCCAAGGCCAAGCTCCACCGCGGATTTCCTTGGCCCGAAGCGGCCCGTGACCCGTGGATCGCTGCTGTTCCAGCACGCCCGGAGTCCGTTGATAGTCCGGCGCCAGAACCGTCACCGGCAGCCCTTCCCGCCAGGGCGGCACCGTCGAGCCCGGCACCGGCGCGAACGATAGCGCCGCCACCTCCTCCGCCTCGGTCGTCGTCATGGCAGTGGACTCCGCCGCAGAGACTGTCAGGGCCTCGGTCAGTTCCTCCCGCGCGATCACCCGACGGTCCAACTCAAGCTTTCCTCCCGCAAGCCCTCCACCCGCACGCGGGCAGCCGCCTCCCGCTCCTCCAGCATTCCCAGAACCGACGCCACCACGTACCCCTCGACCATGAAGCGGACACAAGACGCCGCATGCCTCCCTCAACCTGAGCGAAATCATGCCTGAACAGCAGAAATCAAAAAACCACGTTCAGTTGAGATACGGCTTCTCAGTTCAACGCGGATCCACCGGCTTGATTGTGGCGTGATCGGTTCAGGATTACGCAGGGCGTGTCGGCGCCGGGTTAAGGCCGTGTCCTATGTGGTGAGTCGGTCGTTGGTCTGATCGTGGGGCGGGGTGCGTGGAGTTCGATTGTTCCGGACGGGCTGTGGGAGATCGCGGAGCCGCTGATCCCGCCGTCGAAGGTGCGGCCGCCGGGCGGCGGGACGCAGGACACGCTTGATAAGACGCTGTTCGCGGCGATCATCTACGTCCTGGTCAGTGGATGTGCCTGGTGGGCATTGCCGCCGCGCTTCGGGATATCCACGTCGACGGCCCACCGCAGGTTCCTGATCTGGTCAAGAGATGGCGTCTGGGGCCGGCTTTTGGACGGCTTCGCCGCGAGAGCGAAGTGAACGCCGTCGTCGCCCTGCACACCCCGCAAGGCGGGCCGAACTTCGTCGCCCCGCCCCCGCGCGTGATTGCCGCGTACGCGCAGTGCTGGACCCGACGGACGCCGTCTCCAGGATCGCCGAGGCGATGGACCGGGCGTGGCACGAGCTGCTCGCCCCGGACTGGCCGCAACTGCGCGCGATCTGTGAGCGCGACGTCGTGCACCGGGTGGGGGTGATCGGCGAACACGGGTGGGCCACGACCATCGAGAGCCTGCATCCGAGCATCACCTGGCAAGCCGGCGGCATCGAGATCGGCCACTTCCCCCGAGTGGGAACAGTCCGGCTCGCCGGCGACGGGCTCCTGCTGATCCCTTCGGTCTTCGTCAGGAATATCGCCGCCCACACGGAAGCCCCCTGGCCCCGGACCTGGATCTATCGCGCCCGCGGCACCGCCGCCCTGTGGGGCGAGCAGGAGGCCGTCCCGCAACCGGACGCGCTGACCGTCCTGGTCGGCCGGGCCCGGGCCCGGCTGCCGTTGGCGCTGGACGCCCCGGCCAGTACCAGCCACCTCGCCCGAAGCCTCGCTATGGCACCCGGCGCGCTAGGGGGACCATCTCGCCATCCTGCGCGGCGCGGGGCTGCTTGTCCGCGCCCGGTCCGGAAGGTCGGTGCTCTACCGGCGTACCCCGCTCGGCGAGGCACTGGTCGCCGGTTCAGGCTGAGGGCTCGGAAAAGCACCGATACACGGCTTGGCTTACGAGCGAGACCTCATGTCGGCATCCCGTCTCTACTCCGCCGGTGCTGCCAGCCGAAGCCCCACGCCGATCGCCGCCAAGTCCCGCTCATAGGCACCGTGTCGACGGGCGCACCGGGCCAGGTCTCGGTCGTGGCGAACGCGCCGCCTCGGGTGACGTGCGGATCGAACGCCCAGTCTTCGACGCTCGGAACCTCGGTGGGAGCGCCCGGGTACGGGGCGTAGAGGGTGGAGGTCCACTCGTCGGCGTTGCCCGCCATGTCCAGCACACCGAAAGGGCTGGCGCCCTCGGGGAATGAGCCGACCGGCATCGTGGTGCCGATACCGAGGTCCACCAGATTGGCCAGGCCGGTGCGGTACTGGGCACCCCAGGGGAACTCTCGGTCGTCATCACCACGAGCGGCGCGCTCCCACTCGCCCTCCGTGGGCAACCTCACTTCTTGGCCGTCGAGCTGTTCC
The DNA here is from genome assembly GCF_044756785.1 of Streptomyces sp. NPDC091649. Lineage (NCBI taxonomy): Bacteria > Bacillati > Actinomycetota > Actinomycetes > Kitasatosporales > Streptomycetaceae > Streptomyces > Streptomyces sp. NPDC091649. Next base: position 112,765 of record NZ_JBIVTR010000009.1, read on the forward strand.
CCGAGCCACCTGCAGTAAGCCGTCGCCGCGTCCCAGGTGACCCCGACGACCGGGTGGTCCGCCGGCGCCTGCGGAATCGGTCTGTCGGTGGCCGCCGCGAAGAGCGTCCACTGGCCGACCGTGACCTGGGTGCGGGCGATCCGAAACGCCGGAACGCGGATCTCCGCCCGCGGGGCCTCTTTTGTGTACCACTCCACCGGCACGCCGGTATCGGCATAGCGCAACGCCACCTCTGCAACTTCATCAATCGGCGTACCCCGACGCAGCCACCCGGCCGGAATCTCGACCCAGTCCACCTGCTCCACCCGCATCGTCTCTCCTCAACTCGATCGAACGGCTTCCATGATCACCCTGCTGGATGAGGTGAGCCTCGGCCGATCGGCCTACCTCCAGGGCGACCTTCGAACCAGGACTTGCGACCGCCATCCGCCGGTGACTCGCCACAGCGGCTGGGCAGGTTCACGTGTACCGGGCTGGGATCTTGACCTGTCCGCCGCACCTCCAGGTAAGCGCGGATGGATGCCCTTTCTTGCACGCGAGCCAACAGATCGAGAAGCCAGCACACCCCGCCCCCACTACACCCGCAACAGCCCCACGGAGAGCGCCCGATGAACACCATCACGCTCGACGGCTACCTCGAGACCGCTCCACATCGACCTCATCCGCATGCTCGACCGCCCGGACACCACCGGCCCCGAGGCATGCGCGCAGCTCGTCACCTGCACCACCACCTCCCCCAGGCCACCGAGAAGCTCGTCGACCAGGAGCAGCTCGGCGACCTGCCGCACCTGTCCGGCACCGTCACGGAACCCGAAACCGGGGCGACGTCCCGGAGTCATCGTCCCCACAGACGCACGGGGAGTGGCACGCGCGTTTTCCCGGAGACCACGTAACTGCTGCTTGGGGTGTGCACGCAGCACGGCAGGACCGACAGAGGCCGTCCAGGAGCGCTCCGGACGGGCCTGGGCGACTGCACTTTCGGTGCGCTCATAGGCTCAACGGGTCATCGAAGCGGGCGTCAGTTGAGCGTCAAGAACGTGCGCAAGGCAATCCCCGCGACAGCCTTTGATACTGCCCTCGCTCCAAAGCGCAGGTCACAGCACCTCAGACCGATCGATCTGTCACACAGGGGGAAACGGGTCGAAAAACGAACCTGATACATAAAGCCGCAGGTCAGACGCCCTTCGCAACAGGCTCAAGAATGGCGACGCACTCCACGTGGTGCGTCATCGGAAAGATGTCGGCCTGAGCGGGCCACGGAAAAGGCCAGGTCAGAACGGCTTTTTCGATTCGCCGCGCAGCGCGGGTGCGCCGAGAGCGTCAAATGAGCGTCACGGGCTTGCAGGATCGTCCGTCGAGATGCCCATGTTCATCGCCGCCCCCGCAGGAACTCGGCCGTTGCTGGGCACGGCGGCGGAAACCACGCTGTCGCCGGGCCGGGTGTAGGCGGCCGGTGAGACGTCCGCGACGCCGCCGGCGGCAGTCATGGCTGCGCGGGGCTGGTGCAGCAACGGCATCCGTGCCGTCGCGTCCTTGGCGCCGCGACGAGATCAGGGAACCGTTGAAGCCGAGCCGAGGACGTCGGCATGCTCGTCGCAGGCAACAGCGCTGGGGTGGTTGAAGTGGGCTACGCCTCGCCATCCGGCAGGGCAGCCGGAGATCCAGGTCGACCGGCTTCCGCGCCCCGGTGCCCGGCGAGGAGAGCCCGCCCCCTTCCGCGACCGGACATGTAAGCGACATAGGAACGCGCCGCCAGAATCGCCACGCGGCGCTGCCGTGTACCGGGCTCCAGCACCCGGCGCGGCACTGATCCGTCCCTGAAGGACTGGGCTATCCCATGCCGCTACATGAGAGCGGTGCGCGGCGTTTCCGGCCCGGCCCATCAGGCCCTTGGACCAGCTTTCGGTGCGCACCCGTGCAGTTTCATGGGGATAGAGGAGCTGGCTGATCTTGGTGCCCGTGATGAACCGGTCGGCCCGGACTCTCTCCAACGTCGATATCGAAGGTGAGTGCCCACCGGAGCCGTTGACGGGACAGACCATCGAAGCCAGCAGCGACGTGATCATCGCCTGACCCATATCTTCGGGAGAGCATTCCGTAGCGGAGACGCTTCGACCCGGTCCGTGCAGCGGCCAGGGGACGGGGCTACAACACGGCAAGAGGTCCCGGCGGCGGCTCAACGGCCGCCGCCGGGACCTCGTCGTTCAGTGCGGATATCCGTGGCGGGCCACACCGGTCGGGATCAGTCGGCTGTTCGTGGAGAGAGTGGCAGCCCCGGTCCCTGAGAACGGGCTGCCACTGCGCCCTGCTCGCAGAGCCCCTCACGCGGGTCGAGTCCGCCGGGCCGACGGTCGACGGTCGACGGCCGGATGCGTGCGCGAGGAGGCCGTTTACCAGTCTGCTGACCAGCCGACGGCGGTTCGAGCCCCCACGCACGCGCGGCTGCTGTCAGCTGTCCGCGCTGCTGCCGGCCACGACGCAGGACCGGCTGTTCTCCCAGCCCCAGCCGTCACCGTCGGGGTCGGACGAACTTCCGCCGGCGCAGTACGGGTATCCGTTGGGCGCGGTGCCACTGCCCGGTCCGCTCCCTCCGTCGGCGCTGCTGCCGGCCACGACGCAGGACCGGCTGTTCTCCCAGCCCCAGCCGTCACCGTCGGGGTCGGACGAACCTCCGCCGGCGCAGTACGGGTATCCGTTGGGCGCGGTGCCGCTGCCCGTGTCGCCACCGCCGCCCGGCTCGCCTCCGCCGCCGTAGATGGAGGCGGTCTCGGAGGTTGCGGTGATGCCGTTGGCTCCGTTGATGAAGCGGTTGCCCCAGCTCGTCAGGGAGTTCGGGTCGAATCCGTTGGCCATGTCGAGGTACTCGACGCCGCTGCCGTTGCCGCTCCAGGACCAGCCGATGTAGCCCACGCCCAGGGACTGGGCGGTTGCCATGATGGCCCCCTCGTCCGGGTTGCCGTCGCTGTGCGCGTCGCCGAACTCGCCTACGACGATAGGCAGCCTGTTGTTGACGAAGTGGTTGAGGTAGTCCTGCACCTCGGCGGCGGTGTCGTACACGCCGTACATGTGGATGGAGAAGATGGTGTTGCGGTCGGGGTCGGACGCGAATACCGAGGCAGCGTTGGCCCTCATCGTTCCGGACCAGTCCTGGCCCCAGTTGGGGGCGTCCACCATCAGGGCGTGGTTGAGTCCGGCGCTCCGCAGTTTACTGATCGCGCTCTTGGTGGCACCGGTCCAGGCAGAAGCGTTCGTGTTGCCGTAAGGCTCGTTGCCGATGTTGACGACGACGTAGTCTTCCTGCCCCTGCAGCGCGCTCTTCACGCTGATCCAGTAGTCGGCGGCCTTGTCCAGGGTGGTGGCGGCGCCGTCCTCGCCGTAGCCGGTGGTGTCGTGAACCTCCAGCACGCAGATGACCTTGTTGGCTTTGCACTGGCTGATGAGACCGGAGACCTGGGAGGCACTGGTCTTCGTCCACCGGTCGCCGCTTCCGAGGACGACGCGGACGGTGTTGGCGCCCTTGGCCGCTATGTCGGCTATGGCGGTCGTCTGCTCGGGATACCAGGTGTAGGCGTGGTTGATCCCGCGCATGACGAACTCGTTGCCGTTCGCCTCGACCACACGTCCGTCGCTGACACGGATGCCGGTGGGCGCGGCCTGGGCCTCGCCGACGGAGGGACCGACGAGCGATCCCAGCAGGCCCAGTGCGGCGGCGAACGCCATGCCCGCCGTCGTCATCAGGGTACTTCTCGGCTTTCGCATCTTTTCTCCTCGGGTTCGCATGCGGGTGCGTGGACAGGTGGAGCGGGACGAGGCCGTAGGGCGGGCAACACTCACCTGACAACGATGTCTGCCGACCTTTGGGCGCGCTTGGTGAGCGCCGGGTGCGCTACGGCGCGGGTGGCACCGAAGGCAGGCTTCGCCGGAGTCGTGATGGTGGGGGTAGCGCCGGGCAACTGACGTCGTCCAGCCGCGACTTCGGCCAGATGTGGCTCGAACGAGTCGTCGCCACACCATGAGGCACCGGGTGTTACGTCCCTGTCAATAGTGAGTTCGCGATCCGTCCACCACACACAAAACGTCTCGCAGCACTAAACCGCTAAACCTCCTGGCCACCACCGCCATGAACCGAACAATGCCACCCACCAGCGAAAACATGGCTTGCCGGATTGATTGACAGTCATGCAGCACCGCCTTACGTTCCTGCTCGGTAAACCGGTACAGGGCTGGAGTTCACCTCGTCGAGCCGCCGAGGCCAGCTCGCCCACCCGTCGGCCTTCCCGAGGCTGCGGCCCGCTCCCTTCGGACGAAAGAGACGCGATGCGTACCCACCCCCACGCTCGGACCAGGCGTCCATGGCCTCTGACATTCCTGTTCCTGGCCGCCCTGGCGGGCATCTGTCTGACACTCGTGCGCCCCATCCCGGCATCGGCCGCCGCCGACTCCTTCGCGACACGTTGCGGTATCCGCTTCTGTGTGGACGGCGAGGAGTACTACTTCGCCGGGGCCAACGCGTACGACCTGTTCACCTTCGGTTCGGGCTCCGGCGACACGGAGACGGAGTACATGGACAAGGCACGCATTGACGCCCACTTCGCGCGCATGCGTGACGACGGTGTCGATGTCGTCCGGCTCTGGATGTTCAGTCACGAGGACTGGCACGGCTTCGAGAAAGCCGAGGGGGTGTACAACGAGAAGCAGTTCGCCCAGTTCGACTACATCATTGAGTCCGCCCGAACCCACGGGTTGCGGCTCATGCCGGTGTTCGAGAACTACTGGGAGGCATACGGCGGCATCGACACCCGCCTCCGATGGGAGGGCTTGTCCGGCGGACAGCCGGCCCGCGCCGCCTTCTTCGACAAGAAGCGCTGCCCGGGATGCTTCACCTCGTACAAGAACTACGTGAGCTACGCCCTGAACCGGACGAACCACTACTCCGGCGTCAAGTACAAGGACGACCCGACGATCTTCGCCTGGGATCTGATAAACGAGCCGCGCTACGAAGCCCAGAGTCCGGAGGAGGACGTCGAAGGGACCACCCTGCGGGCCTGGGTCGACGAGATGGGCGCCTTCATAAAGAAGATAGACCCGAACCATCTCCTAGGCGCCGGCATTGAGGGGCACGGCACGCAGTACGGGTTCGGAGGCGACGAGGGTAACCCCTTCGTCCACCTTCAGCAGTCGCCGTATCTGGATTTCACCTCAGCGCATCCATACTCGACCGAGCACTGGGCGGACCTGACACTCGAAGAGACGAAGAAGCTGATCCGGGCCTGGATCAGGGACTCGCACGACAAGGTCGGCAAACCGTTCTTCATGGGCGAGTTCAACGTCCACAACGTCGACCGCGCCGCCTGGTGGAGCGAGATCTACGAGGACTTCGAGGCAGCAGGCGGCGACGGCAGCGCCTTCTGGTGGTACCAGGACCGAGAGATAGACGGAAAGTTCGGTGTCTCGCAGGGTGACCCCGAGCTCACGGTCTTCCGCGACCACTCCGCGCGCATGGCCACCAAGAGTGGCCGCACACCGCCCACCACTCCCTCCCCCACGCCGACCCCCACCACGTCGCCCACGGCCGCCTCCCCATGCGAGGTCACCTATCAGCTGTCCGACTGGGGGCCCACGTTCAACGCGGACGTCACCATCCACAACACCGGCACCGCCGCGGTCGACCGCTGGGAGCTGTCCTTCCACTTCCCCGGCGACCAGGCCATCACCCAGATCTGGAACGCGACGCGAACCCAGGACGGCCGGAACGTGACCGTGACCCACCCCACCGGCTACAACACATCCATCGCCCCGCGGTCCAGCGTGAACTTCGGCTTCAGCGGTACCTCACAGACCGGCACCAACGGCGCCCCGGCGGCCTTCACCCTGAACGGCACAGCATGCACCTCCGCCTGACGCAACCCGAACACCTCGCCGGCTCAACAGCAGAGTGCGCTTGAGCCACGAAGGACGTCCTGTGCCGTGTGCCGACGGGTGCCGTCGGCACACGGCATGAGCGCGTCGCTCCCTCGGACACGATCTCGCACTCACCAACATTACTAAACCTTTACCTTAACTAAACCGAAAACTAGACAACGTTGTCACAAGCAGTCAGAGTGTCCTCCGAAATGACGAAGCAGCTCCCCTCACGAAAGGTGTGCGACGTGACGGTGTACGGAGCACTGGACATCGGCGGCACGAAGATCGCCGGAGCGCTAGTGGACGAAGCGGGCACTGTGTTGGTGCGCGCACAGCGGCCGACGCCCGCGCAGAAGTCCGCCGAGGAACTCATGGGGGCGGTGGTCTCGGTCGTCGACGAACTGACGGCCCATCCGGTGTGGGATGAGATGGTCTGCCTCGGCATCGCCAGCGCGGGCCCGGTCGACACCGCCGCGGGCACGGTCAGCCCGGTCAACATTCCGGCCTGGCGGCACTTTCCGCTGGTCGACAAATTGGCCGCCCACCCTCGACTGCCGGTGGGACTGAGGCCGGTCCTGGTCGGGGACGCCGTGGCGATGGCTGCGGCGGAGCACTGGTTGGGCGCGGCGCGGGGTTTCGAGAACGCGCTGTGCATGGTGGTGTCCACCGGGGTCGGTGGCGGCCTGATCCTCAACGGCCGGCTCCATACCGGCCGGACGGGGAACGCCGGCCACATCGGGCACATCACGGTCGATCTCGACGGTTCGCTGTGCCCGTGCGGTGCGCCCGGCTGCGTCGAGGGCTTCGCGAGCGGTACGGCGATAGCCGCGCACGCGCAGGCGGCCGGGTGGTCCGCGCCGGCCGGGGTGGCTCCGACCGCGGCTGCCGTCGCGGATGCGGCGCGTGCTGGGAACCCGCAGGCGCTGGGTGCCTACGAGCGGGCGGCCCAGGCACTAGCAGCGGCCATTTCGGCGTCGGCGGCGCTCGTCGAACTCGATGTCGTGGTGATCGGTGGAGGCGTGGCACAGGCCGGCGACACGCTGTTCGCTCCCTTGCGGCGGCGCATGGCCGACTACACAGTCCTCGACTTCACACGAGGGCTGCCCGTCGTGCCGGCTCTCCTCGCTCTGGACGCTGGGCTCATCGGGGCGGCTGCCGTCGCCTACTCGCAGCTCGGAACCAACGCGCTGGCGGCAGGGACACGCTCGTAGCGCGTTTCTCCGTGTCGTCAATCCGTAGCCCGTACAGCAACGCCAGAGGGGCGCACCGCGACCGTGAGGTCGGGCCGGTGACGCCCCCGAGAGGGATCAACGCATGGACCGCATGATCAATACCGTTCGTCACTACAGTTGGGGCTCCGCCACAGCCATTCCGGAACTGGCCGGAGTCGAACCGGACGGCACTCCGCAGGCCGAGCTGTGGATGGGGGCCCACCCGGCGGCTCCATCCCTGGTCCGGCGGCACGGGGAGCCACAGCCCCTCGACCGGGTCATCGAGGAGCGACCCGAAACCGAGCTGGGTGAGCCGGTTCTTCGACGCTTCGGCCCTCGCCTCCCGTTCTTGCTCAAGCTGCTGGCTGCCGAGGCGCCGCTCTCACTCCAGGTGCACCCGGACCTGGCCGGGGCCGCCGCCGGCTTCAAGCGGGAGAACGGGCAGGGGGTCCCCCTCGACGCCCCCCACCGCAACTATCGCGATGACAATCACAAGCCTGAGATGATCGTCGCCCTCGGCTCGTTCGAGGGACTCTGCGGCTTTCGCACAGCGCGGGACTGTGCCGGACTCCTGAGTGCATTGCACCTCGACGACATGGATCAGTACTGCGTGACGCTGCGTTCGGTGCCGGAGGAATCCGCGCTCCGCCAGGTTTTCTCCGCGTTTCTGGCTGAGGGGCCCGCGCTCGTGGACGACGTCACGCGGGCCGTGGCACGCGAGGCACGCACCGTCGGCCCGTACCAAACCGCTTTCGCAGGCTACGACTCCATCGCACGGGCGCACCCCTCTGACTCCGGGCTGCTGCCGGCACTGATGCTCAACCATTTCCGGCTCGCTCCCGGCGAAGGACTGTTCCTCGGGGCCGGAATCCCGCATGCCTACATACGGGGCCTGGGAGTGGAAGTCATGGCGGGTTCGGACAACGTGCTGCGTTGCGGGCTGACTTCCAAGCACGTGGACTCCGAGGAACTCCTCCGTGTGATTTCCTTCTCGGCCACTCCCGTACGCACCCTGCGGCCCACCACTACGGACAGCGGCGAGGAAGTGTTCGCCACCCCCGTCGACGACTTCCGACTGTCCGTCGTGCGGCCCGGCCCCCACCGGAAAGCCGTAACGCTTGACTTCGCTGCCCCGCAGATCCTTCTCTGCACAGCCGGCACGGTCTCCGTCATTGGTCCGGAAGGCGAGATCGCGTTGCCCGCCGGCAGCTCCGTATACGCGCCCGCCGGCGAGCCCGTGACGGTGGCCGGGAATGGGACCGTCTACCGTGCCACCGTGGACGTGAGCTTCCCATGACGCACAGTCAGGGACTTCTTGCCGATTAAACCGGAGCTAAACTTAATCTTTTTGACCTTACTGGTTGCCACTCCGTACGCCCGCCTCTAATGTCGTTCCAAGTCGCCAAATACTAGGCGACGCACCCACGCTTGTCAGCAATTCGAGCGAACTGCTCATGGGTGTTCTCTGGCTATCCAGTACCTCGTCGGCCGGTGAGAGCCGCAATGACTTTCCGGCCGGCGGGGACTCATCCGCCCGGACTGCATCCCTTAATGCAGCATGCGATGCGGAAGCCTCGTTCGTTGCGCCTTCGAAGCACAGTTCGGGGCGGAGCAAACCGCCATTCACGGCAGGCGTGACGCCCCGCCCGGAGATCCGTTCCGGGCCGCGTGCACGCCACCACATGGGAGCGAGACATGAGGAAGATCTTGGCCACCGCAGCGGGAGCGCTGCTGGCTGTCACGGCCGCCGTGCTCACGGCACCCTCCGCGGCTCAGGCCGCAGGGGCACCTACGGGGTTCCACGTCAGCGACGGCCGCCTGCTCGACGCGAACGGCAACGACTTCGTCCTGCGCGGGGTCAATCACGCGCACACCTGGTACACGGCCAGGACACCGCAGGCGCTCAAGGACATCAAGGCCCTCGGCGCCAACTCGGTTCGCGTGGTGCTGAGCACAGGCGACCAGTGGACCAGGAACGACACCGCGGATGTCGCAGCCGTCGTCGAACAATGCAAGGCCAGCCGCCTGATCTGCGTTCTTGAGGCCCACGACACTACGGGGTACGGCGAGGCCGGTGCCGCCGTCTCGCTCTCCCGCGCGGTGGACTACTGGAAGGGAATCAAAAGCGCGGTCGAGGGGCAGGAAAAGCACATAATCCTGAACCTGGGCAACGAACCGTACGGAAACACGGGATACGAGAACTGGACCTCCGGAACTGCCGACGCTATCAAGAACATGCGGATCGCCGGATTCAAGCACACCATCATGGTGGACGCCCCCAACTGGGGCCAGGACTGGTCCGGAACCATGCAGAGCAACGCGGCCGGCGCATTCGCAGCCGACCCCGACAAGAACACGGTCTTTTCGATCCACATGTACGGCGTCTACGACACGGCCGCCGAGGTTCAGGACTATCTGAACGGGTTCGTTGCACAGAAACTTCCGATTGTCGTCGGTGAATTCGGCGACGCGCACTCGGACGGCAACCCGGACGAGGACGCGATCATGGCGGCTGCCCAGCAGTTGGGAATCGGCTACATGGGTTGGTCCTGGAGTGGAAACAGCGGCGGGGTCGAGTACCTGGACCTGGCCACCGACTTCGACGCAGGCCGCCTGACCACGTGGGGCGACCGTTTCTTCAACGGACCCGACGGGATCAAGGAGACCGCACGCGAAGCCACGGTGTACAAGAGCGGCGCCTGCGAGGTGACCTACAGGCTCAGCGACTGGGGAAACGGTTTCAACGCCGACGTCACGATCCGCAACACCAGTACCACCGCGATCAAGGGCTGGCAGCTCCGCTTCGTCTTCCCGGGTGACCAGAAGGCCGACGCCGCGTGGAACGCCGTGCTGAGCCAGGACGGTTCGACGGTCGAGGCCACGAACACGCCCTGGACGGAGAACATCCCGGCAGGCGGCTCGGTAAACTTCGGCCTCAACGGCTCCTCCCCCACGGCCAACGGTGTTCCTGGCACCTTCGTCCTCAACGGCGTCCCCTGCACCAAGGGCTGACCCGCCGAAGGCAGCGCCGCCCGCAAAACCCTGGGCGAAAGCGAGCCTCCCTGGCGCCGACGCGAACGCGGCCTCCCCGCGCGGGAAAGCACCATGGCCTCCCCGCCGATCCGCGCGGGGAGGCCGCAGTGCAGCCCTCCGCAGCATGCCAGTCACAACCGGAGGGCCCTTCTCAACAAGCCAGGTCACAGATCGTGGCCTCAAAGGCGGTGGGCGGGATGGCGGAGCAACCGCAAGCTACCTGCTGCCCGTCCCCACATGGCCATCAAAAGAGTGCCGTAGCCCACTACATTGCTCAGCACGTAGGGCCCTCGGATGTCCCGTCAGTACCGGGACACGACCAAAGCGAGGGTGACTCCGAACCGAAAAGGAGCGCCGCAAAAGAGATCGAGGCCGCGCCCCTGAAACTCGGGGCACGGCCTCGACCAATCTGCAAGGGCCTACTGCTGCGGCGCTGGTGCGGTGGATCCCCTAGGAGTGAGAGAAGGAGTCGGAACCTGGAGGGCTTCGGTGGGCGTTCCCTCTATCAGAGCGAAAAGGGACCGAGCAACCTCCGCACCGAAGTGGTGAACATCGTGGCTCATGGCGGACAGTGGCGGATGGGTGATCCGGCACAGGTGGGAGTCATCCCAGGCGAGCAGGGAGAGGTCGTCCGGGACCACGAAACCCATCTCCGCCGCGACTCCCGCGCCGGCGACCGCCATGATGTCGTTGTCATAAATGATGGCGGTGGGGCGTTCCCCCGCCAGGAGGAGTGCGCGAGTGGCACGCGCCCCTTCCTTACCATCGAAGCCGGTCGCTATCTGGTGTCCTTCCTCCAGACCGAGCTCACGCACCGTCGCGGCAAAGGCTGCCGTCCGGATAGCGCTGTGCCCGAACTCGGCTGGACCACCGACCCGCGCCAGCCGCCGGTGGCCGAGCGCGGCCAGATAGCGGACGGCCTCAGCTGTCGCCGTGGCATCGTCGGTCCACACCGCGGGGAAGGACCCCGTGAGTGACGGGTGCCCGACCGCAACCGCGGGCAGACCTACTGCCTGAAGCGCCGGAACCCGCGCGTCGTTCTCCCGGAAGTCGACCAGAACAGCGCCGGCGATCGTCTGGCTGCGCCACCACGTCTTGTACACGTCGATCTCTTCGTCGACATCGCGCACCAGCCGCAGAAGCAGCGAGCAGGACCGTTCGGCCAGCACGCTCTCGATGCCGGAGATGAAGTCCATGTAGAACGGTTCCAGGCCCAGCAGCCGGGCCGGCCGGCACAGGGCCAGCCCGATGATGTCGACCCTCTGACTGGAGAGGCTGCGTGCTGTCTGATTCGGCGCCCAGCTCAGCTCCCGCGCCGCTGCGAAGATGCGCTCGCGCGTGATATCCGAAACGCCCCGTTTGTTGTTGAACGCCAACGAGACGGCACCCTTGGAGACACCGGCACGGGCCGCGACGTCCTTGATGGTGATGCGTGCCGGACCGGTCACTTGGTATCCGCGCAGTACAAGGCGGACCGCGCGTCCTCCGCGCTGACGTCGCCACAGCCGTCGACCCGGATCCGTACCTGCTCGCCGGGGAGCAGGGTGGTGAGACCGCGGTCGGCGGCGGCGCTGGGGCTCAGCCGGTCTGCCTGAAGCAGGAGGTCCCTGACGAGGGTGTGTGCGTCAACCACGATGTCCACCTTACCTTCGCTGCCCGTGACCGTCTCCACCTCGACGGCGAAGGACGGCTGGGCGTAGGCGAACTCCTTGTCGGGCACCGGGAAGTGCGTGGCCCGCAGACCGTCGGCGTCGGCGACGAGGAATTCCTTGGCGCTGCGCTCGTCCGGCACCAGCTCGGCGGGAACCGGTAGCCGCGCGACGGAACGCGCGGCGACGCTCACCTCGTACGTGCCCTGGCTGACGGTGGCACCGTCGGCTTCGAGGCGGCGCAGTGTCACCGCGGTGCGCCATTCGGTGGGGGCCTGGTTGATGGCTGCGAGGACGAGGCCCTCGTCGCTGGGCTGCAAGGTCAGCAGCCGGTCCGCGTAGACACGGCGCAGCTCGTAGTGGAGCGGCTTGAGGCGGCCGTCCCCGTCGATCGCGGCCCAGGAGCTCACCGGCCAGCAGTCGTTGAGCTGCCAGACCACGGTGCCGGCGCATGTCGGCCAGTGGGAGCGCCAGTGCTCGATGCCTGCGGCGACAGCGCGGGCCTGGACGACCTGGGTCAGGTAGTGCCACCGGTCGAAGTCGCCCTCGGGCAGGGTGAAGTGGCGGGCGACGCCGCGGTTGAGCTTGCCGTTGCCGTCCTCGGCCTTCTGGTGATGCAGCATGCCCGGGGAGTCGGGGGCCAGCACCTCGTTCGGAAGCGTGCGTCGGAGGGTGGCCATCGCCGGGGGGGCCTGCCATCCGAACTCGGCGACGAACCGGGGGACGTTCGCCCGGTACTCAGCGTAGTCCTGGCGGTTCCACACTTCCCAGGAGTGATACGTGCCGTGGTCCGGGTCGTTCGGGTGGTGGTCCCACGATCCGGACCAGGGGCTGCCCGCGGCGTAGTGCCGGGTGGGGTCGAGTTCGGCGACCAGACGGGGCAGCAGACCCAGGTAATAGCCCTCGCCCCATGAGTCGCCCGCGAGGCCGGGCTCCCAGTCCCAGTCGCGGAACCCCCAGAGGTTCTCGTTGTTGCCGTTCCACAGGACCAGACTGGGGTGCGGCATCAGCCGGACAACGTTGTCGCGCGCCTCTGCCTCGATCTCTCCTCGCAGCGGCTGCTCCTCCGGGTAGGCGGCGCAGGCGAAGAGGAAGTCCTGCCAGACCATCAATCCGAGCTCGTCGCAGACGTCGTAGAACGCTTCGTCCTCGTAGATGCCGCCACCCCAGATGCGCACGAGGTCGACGTTGGCGTCAGCGGCCTGGCCGAGCCGGGTGCGGTAGCGCTCCGGCGTGACGCGGGAGGGGAACACGTCGTCGGGGATCCAGTTGACCCCCCGGGCGAACACGCGCTCGCCGTTGACGACCAAGGTGAAACCCGAGCCCCGTGCGTCGGCCGTGCGGTCCAGTTCAATGGTGCGGAAGCCGATGCGCCGGTGCCAGGCGTCCAGCTGCTCGTCCTCGTCGGACAGCGTGACGTCGAGGTCGTACAGCGGCTGGTCACCGTATCCGCGCGGCCACCAGAGTTGTGGGGCGTCGACCGCCAGGCGCAGCACGGCCTCGTCGCCCTCGAAGCGGACCTCTGCCGTTTCGCCGGCCACCGTGGCGCGCGCCAGCAGGCTCGCGTTCGCACCTCCGGCGGTGCGCTCGACCTGCAGTCTGACCTCGACATTTCCCGTGGCTTCGTCGACGGTGACGAGCGGCCGTACGGACGCGAGACGCGCCGTCGACCAGTGCTCCAGCCGTACGGGCCGCCAGATGCCCGCGGTGACGAGCGTCGGCCCCCAGTCCCAGCCGAAGCTGCTGGCCATCTTCCGGATGTACTGGAACGGCTCGGGGTAGACGTTGGGCCGGTCTCCGGTGATCGCCCGTACCGCTTCGGCCTCTGTGTAGGCGGAGGCGAAGTTCACCTCCAGCCTGCCGGTCAGCCCCGTGACGTCGAACCGGTAGGTGCGGTGCATGTTCCGGGTCGCTCCCACCTCCCGTCCGTCGAAGGTGATCCGGGCAGCGGTGTCCAGGCCCTCGAAGACGAGGTCGGTGCGCTCGTGCCGGCTGTCGTGGGAGACGTCGGTGGCATAGGTCCACGAACGCCGTCCGACCCAGGCGACCTCGGTCTCGTTCAGCTCCAGGAACGGGTCCGGAATGACTCCGGCGGCGAGCAGATCGGTGTGGACGCAGCCCGGGACCTGAGCGGGGAGCTGATCCTGCCCGTGACGCAGGGTCCAGCCATCGGTAAGCGGGGTGACGTCTTTCATGTGCGGCTCCAATCGCCCAGTGCGCGCGCTGGCGGATGTGTGACGTCGCACAACTTAGCCCGCCACTCGATCACTGTCCATAAACCGGTCTAGTCACGGACTCGTAACGCACCGAACATCTTCAGGCTCTCTAACCAGCACCAAAGCATCGCCTGGTAACGATTGGGCATCGTCCGGGAAATGAGAGCTTTACCGGTTCACACACTGGCTGTCATAGTGCCAACATCCCACCGCAGACCTGAGCCGCCATCTGAAGGAGTTGGGCACATGGGGAAGACCAAGACGCTCGCAGGTGCACTTTTGGCCATCGCGACGCTGACCGCGACGGGCTGTAGCGGCGGAGGGGCGCCCTCGACCGAGATGGCCGAGGCCCCCGCCGACCCGGGCAAGGCGACCGGCTCCATCACGGTCCTCACCCAGCGGACGGACCTGGTCCAGAGCGGGGCCATGGACGCGTACGCGGCGGAGTTCAACAAGATCTACCCGAAGGTCAAGGTGAAGTTCGAGGGCCTGACCGACTACGAGGGCGAAGTCAAGATCCGGATGAACACCGAGGACTACGGCGACGTCCTCATGATCCCGGCCTCCGTCTCCAAGAACGACTACCCCAAGTTCTTCGCCCCCCTCGGCACCTCCATCAAGATGGCGGACAAGTACCGCTTCAGCGACAAAGCCGCCGTCAACAACAAGGTCTACGGCATCGCCCAGTTCGGCACCGCGAACGGCTTCGTCTACAACAAGGCCCTGTGGAAGAAGGCGGGCATCACCGCCTGGCCCACCACACCGGACGAGTTCCTCGCCGGCCTGGAGGCGATCAAGACCAAGACCGGAGCGACCCCCTACTACACCAACTTCAAGGACGGGTGGCCGCTCGTCCAGTGGACCACCAACATCGGCTCCGTCACCTGCGACGAGAACGCCACCAACAAGCTCGCCGGCCCCGTCTCCCCCTGGAAGCAGGGAAGCGAACTCCAGGTGATCGACACCCTGCTGCACGACATCGTCAAGGGAAAGCTCTCGGAGAAGGACCCCAGCACCACCAACTGGGAAGCCTCCAAGACCAAGCTCGCCAAGGGCGAGATCGGATCCATGATGGTGGGCTCCTGGTCCATCACCCAGATGCAGGACGCCGCCAAGAAGGCGGGCAAGAACCCGGACGACATCGGCTACATGCCCCTCCCGGTCCTGAAGGGCGACGGCCACTGCGCCACCCTCGTCTCCGACTACCAGCAGGCCGTGAACGCCCACTCCAAGCACAAGGAGGCGGCCCGCGCATGGATCGACTGGTTCACCGAGAAGTCGGGCTACTCCGCCAAGGAGGGCGCCGTCCCCACCCTCAAGTCGGCCCCGATGCCGGCCACCCTCAAGGATTTCGTTGACAACGATGTCACCTATGTGGAGCGCTCCGAGACCGACACGGGCAAGGTCAACGACATCGACAACGCCGCCGAGATCGGGCTCAATAAGCCCGACTACCGCCAGAAGCTGATCGACATCGCCCGCGGAGCCCAGAAGGGCAGCCTCGAGGACTACTTCACCGACCTGAACAAGCGGTGGGACGAGGCAGCAAAGACCGCCGGATCCTGACCCGGCGAGGGAGGCCCCGGCCGAACGACACCGGCCGGGGCCCGCCCCTCCCGCGCACAAGGAATCGAGACGCGGATGACGAAAGGCCCGACATGACCAAGACGACCGAGGTCGCGAGCGTGAAGACGCACCGCGCAGTGACCTCCCGTCGCAGGACCAAAGCGAGCGGCACCAGCCACCCTCAGGGACGCCGGACGTGGGGGCAACTGCTCCGCCGCGCGACTCCGTGGTTGTTCCTGGCAGCGCCCCTGGTACTGCTGATCACGTTCACCTACGTACCCGTGGGGAACATGATCTATTACAGCTTCACGGACTGGGACGGCATCAGCCCCGACCGGAACTTCACCGGAGCGGACAACTACGTCCAGATCTTCACCCGGCCCGAGCTCTTCCGGGTGTTCTTCGTGAGCTTCTACTACCTGGCAGCCTCCGTGGCGCAGATCGCCATCGCGCTCTACTTCGCCACGGTGCTCAGCTTCGATCTGCGGTTCCGCAACCTGTTCAAGGGCCTGCTCTTCTTCCCCTACCTCATCAACGGCGTGGCGATCGGATTCGTCTTCCTGTACTTCTTCCAGGACGGCGGAACCCTGGACTCGGTCCTGTCCTGGTTCGGGGCGGACACCGACCACGCCTGGCTGGGCGACCCCGAATCGGCGAACACTTCACTCGCCGGCGTATCCGTCTGGCGCTTCACCGGCCTGAACTTCGTCCTGTTCCTCGGTGCCATCCAGTCGATCCCCGGCGAGCTCTACGAGGCCGCCCAGCTCGACGGCGCGACCCGCTGGCAGCAGTTCCGCCACATCATCGCGCCGAGCATCCGGCCCGTACTCAGCCTGAGCATCATCCTGGCGATCTCCGGCTCACTCGCCGTCTTCGAGATCCCGTACATCATGACCGGCGGCGCGACCGGCACGTCGACGTTCGTCATCCAGACGGTGAAGCTCGCCTTCCAGTTCAACAAGACCGGGCTGGCCTCGGCCGCCGCGGTGGTGCTGCTGATGATCATCCTGCTGATCACCTGGATCCAGCGCCGTCTCGTGCCCGACGAAAAGGTGGACCTCGTATGACCACGGCCCAGCAGACCGCTGCCACCACCCGTTCCGTGTCCGACACGCGACGCGTTCGACGCCGTGGCCGCATCAGTCAGACGCTGATCTACCTGTCGCTCGTCGTGGCCTCACTGGTGGTCCTTCTCCCGCTCAGCGTCGTCTTCCTCACGTCTCTGAAAACGTCCAAGGAAGCCTCGGACGGCGGCGCGCTGTCGCTGCCGGGCAACTGGCTGAACTTCAGCAACTACGCGACCGCGTTCTCCGACGGCGCGATGCTGACGGCCTTCGGCAACACCGCGTTCATCCTGCTGTTCTCCATCAGCGGCACCGTGATCATCGGGTCGATGACGGCCTACGCCATCGACCGCTTCCACTTCCGGGCCAAGAAGCTCATCATGGGCCTCTTCCTCATCGCCACCCTCGTACCGGGGGTCACCACGCAGGTCGCCACCTTCCAGGTAGTGAACAGCTTCGGGCTTTTCGACACGCGCTGGGCCCCGATCCTGCTCTACATGGGCACCGACATCGTCTCGATCTACGTGTTCCTGCAGTTCATCCGCGGCATCCCCGTCTCGCTCGACGAAGCCGCGCGGCTGGACGGGGCGAACTCCTTCACAATCTACCGAAAGATCATTTTCCCGCTGCTCAAGCCGGCGATCGCGACCGTGGTGATCATCAAGGGGATCACCGTCTACAACGACTTCTACATCCCCTTCCTCTACATGCCCTCCCAGGAACTCGGCACGGTCTCCACCGCCCTGTTCCGGTTCAAAGGACCGTTCGGAGCCCACTGGGAGAACATCTCGGCCGGAGCGGTTCTCGTCATCATCCCCACGCTGGTCATCTTTCTGTTCCTCCAGCGCTACATCTACAACGGCTTCGCCCAAGGCGCTACCAAGTAAAGGCGCGGGCCGTCGCCCCCATGACCGTCAGGTCAGGATCACCGTTAGCCCACTGGACGACAGTGGGCTGACCCTCCGGGGGCTGAGAGAACGACGCGGCGAATAAGCTGGCACGGCGAACACCGCCTGCGACCGTGACCAAGTCCGGACCGCGCTCGACGAGGAGACGACCAGTTGCCTGGGCTACTTCCTATGGCACGGCACTCGGCTCCGCCTACGCGTCGATGTTCCCCGAGTACGCCGACCCGATCATGCTCGACAGCAACATCGGTAACACACACCACGAATGGCAGAGGGCAGGCTTCGCCCCTGTCCAAGCAGGACAGGGGCGAAGCAACGTTTATGCGGCGATCGTGAGCGGGGTCTCCATCCGCTCCCAGGCCCCGAGGACGGCCTTGTGCGCATCCGGCTGCAGGTGAGCGTAGCGCTGAGTGGTCTGGAAGCTCTCGTGGCCGAGGAGGTGCTGGACCTCGTAGAGGGAGACTCCTTTCTGGACCAGCCATGAGGCGCAGGTGTGCCGCATGGAGTGGGGCGGATAGTGCGGGACGAGCTGCTGCTCGCCGTCGTCATCGAAGTAGCGCGCTCCTTGGACGGCTGGCCACCAGGTCTGTCGACGCCAGTTGCCGTCATCGAGCAGTCGTCCGGCCCGGCCCCTGGTAACGGTGGTGAACACCACGGCGTCCCGGTCAAGCCGGTAGATGTGGCGTTCAAGTGCTTCCAGGACATGGGCCGGGAGCGGGACCTCCCGGCGGCTCCTGGAGCTCTTGGGATACTCCTTGATGCCCCTCTTGGTGTTGACCTCGACCACGAAGAGGCGCGAGCGGCGCTGGTCGATGCGGTGACGGTGAAGGCCGGAGAGTTCGCCCCAGCGCAGTCCGGTGTAGACGCCCAGCAGGCACATCGTCTTCCAGGGGGCGGGAAGCTCGTCGAGGATGCTCTGCGCCTGATCGGTCGTGAACCACTGCGGCGGCTTGACGGCGATCTGAGGCAGGTCGATGCGGCGGCACGGGCTCAACGCGATCACATCGTCATCCACGGCCGCGCGCATGATGGACGAGGTCAGGTTGTACGCCCGCTTGATCGCGGCAGCGCCCACGCCCTTCTCCACCAGGGAGCGGATCCAGCTCTGGACGTCCATGCGAGTAACGGCCCGCATCTCCCAGTCCGCCCAGTGGGGCATGACGTGGTTCTTGATGGTTGAGGCGTCGCCGCGAAGGGTGCGGGGCTCCACGATGCGGGCGTCCCACCACCGGTCGTGCCACTCACGGAACGTGATTTCGCCGGCCCGCGGGTCGCGCATGCCTCCGCGGGTGGACTGTGTCTCCATCTCGATGCCCCAGGCGCGGGCCTGCGCCTTGAGGGGGAACGACTCGCTGTACCGGTCTCCTGCCCGGTTGCGTACGGTCGCTTGCCAGTTGCCGGACTTCAACTTGCGTAGGTACAGGTTCTACTCCTTGTTCGACGACGAGGGGGCCGCCAGGCGCGGGGTCAGCGGCGGGCTGTCGGCATGGCAACGGCGCGACGGCTGAGGAACTCATCAAGGCTGGCCGCTGGGACCCGCACGCGGGAGCGGCCTGGCCCGGTGCGGAGGTCGACGACAGGCAGGTCGCCGGCTGCGATGAAGCGGTAGACGGTCCGGCGGTCGACGTCCAGGGCGGCGGCGACGGTGGGTATGGACAGCAGGCGTGCGGGCATAGTGGGGGCCTCGATGTGCTGGGGGATGGGCTGGGCGTCCGGCGAGACGGCCATCAGAGCGTCGGCCGGTACAAGGAGCGGTCAAGTAGCCCTGCCGGGGGCGTGCAACGCCGTGGGGAGAGCCTCGGCCGAACGGAGGTTGGTCACACGGCGGCTTCGTGGTGCTCAAGGGTGCATACCAAGTGGGCGGTTGCGCCGCGTGCGCCCCGCGCTCTGGACTTCAGCCAGAGCGCGGGGCGAGATTCACGACTTCACTGACTCCGGAAGGCCCATGACGCCCTCCAGTCGGTCCCAGTCGATCCCGGCGTCTTCCACACGGAAGCAGTGCGCGTAGCGCCGGGCCAGCCAACTCGGAGTCACACCGGCCAACTCAGCCACCGCGAAAGGTGAGATGCCCATCCCGAGCCACTTCACCAGGCAGGACTCCCGGAGAATGGAGATGGGCTCCCCCAGCCGCCACGAGTACCGCTCATCCCGTGGCAGAACGGCCTCCTGGGCCTGCTCCCATACCTGCTGGTATACGGGAGTCGAGGCTGAACGTCCGGGCAGGTCGGGAAAGAGGAGATCATCCTCCCGCAGGCCGGCCGCGCTTATCCACGCCCGCAGAAACTCGACGGACTGCGAGCGGAGGGGAATTTCCCTTGCCTTCCCGCTGTAGCGGACGGTCAGCTTGCCCAGGCCACGCTCCGGGAGAACCAGGTCGCTCACTCGCAGCCCACGGGCTTCGCCCGGGCGCAGAGCCTGCTCGGCCACCACACGCATGAAGGGGTACACCGAACGTTCAACGCCCTCCCGTCCACGCACCCACTCAAGCAGCGCTCGAACCTGCTCCTCGGAATACAGCCACTCTTCTTCCATGACTTCGACTTCGACTTCGACCGACATAGTTTTGAACTCCTCACGGGAACGACGGAACACACCCCGCGGATCAGCGGGTAGTTCAATGGTCTGGAGAAACGCCGGTTTGGCTAACCGGCGATCGTCGGTTACCTAGCGCCCGACACGGCACGTACAACGCTCTGGCCCATAGACGCGTAAGCAGCGCGTAGTCGCGTCGCTGCGGACTGTTCTAGGTTTGCTTGCTTCGGCGCGTCATTCCAGTCCATTGCGCGCTCAATGTGTCTGCCGTCGGCGAATCAGCACAATCAAGAACCGCGTCGGGGTACTGCCAGCTGCACCAGCGCCGGGCAGTGAGGAGCCAGGGACAGAGCAGGCGCCTTCTAAGCGCCTGCTCTATTGACTGACCCAGAAGCGGTGTCTGCGGCTAACCTCGCCCGTATCGCTTCTTACTCCGCGAGGTGTTCGTCGAGGATCTGGATACCGCCTCGCCGAAGGCGTTCCTGGACCTAGGCAGGCCCGCCCCAAGCAGCATTCGGTGCGGGCTACCCTGCGACATGCACAAGTTCACGCACGGGGTGACCTGTTACCGGTCGTGCCTCCTCCACGCCACCCCTAGGTGGAAACCCGCTACTACGGGAGAGTGAAGCGGAGCCAAATCCTCGTACTGACAAGCTCATATCCAGCCAGCCCCGGTACGTCAAAGGGATCAGGGGTAGCGGGGAATGTGGCGGCGGGCACAATCCAGGACCCCGAGACATGCTGATGTACGTCTCGGGGTCCGGGCTCAGATGGGATGCCCGTTTCACCTCAGAGTCGCCAAGGCTGATCTCGCAGATGCCGCCGAATAGGCGGCGCTCCAAGCGTCGGCAAGGATTGCCTCGACCAGAGGACGCCCGCACAACCACGTTCGCCCGGTTCAGGGTTGTTTCAAGCTAGGGAATTGGCGCATCAACTCTTGCGCTTCTGCTACGGCTGCCCCATCCGTTTCCAGAGCTCGGTATAGAAGTGGTGCGATCTCGCGCCTCCGATTACGCTTCCGAAGCGCGCGCGCCCAAGTCGCAACTGCGCCGGAGGGGAGCAGGCGTATTACATCGTCTACAAGCCCGGGAGCATGGGCGTCGCAGGCTTGCACCCAGGCGAAAAGACCTTCGAACGGGTCTGTGTAGTTCGAGGCCAATCCTGCGACGAAGCCAGAGCGGTTGGCCTCGGCGAGTTCGGCTGCAACCTGGGTGTCGTAGCTAGCCAGGCCGTTCAGGAGCTCTGTGGCAAATTCCCAGTGCTGGCTGTGCAGGCCGAGGTCAAGTGGCAGGCCGCAGCGAAGCAACCGGGTCGTCATCTCTGGAGCCATGTGGGCCAGGAAGGGATGGATCGCGGCGTACTGAGCCTCGTATCGTTCGAGGAGTTCCCGGGCCTCGGCCGGCCTGAATTCGTGGAGAACTTCAACCGCATACAGGTGGTGTTGGGGAGGGTTCGGCAGGCTTTGCTCGAACTCATCAGCGAGCGTTGCAAGATCCATCCGACCTACGACGGCCTTGCCGACCGCGGGATCGGCTTCCCAAACGAAGGATACGAAATCGTGGAAGTTTTGCCAGGTCAGGTCTGCACGAGGCCGTGAGAGGGCGTAGGCCAGTTGGTCAAGCTCAAGGCTCCGGGCGAACTTCTTGGCCAGCCGGCGAGCCGCACGGTCGGGGGCTCGCCCACCCCGGAGGAATCGTGGAGCAAACCCCAGGAGAAATGCCCAGGTATCAAATATCTTTTGAGACTCAACGGGAGGATTTTTTGAGACCTGCGACGCAAGGTAGGGAATCAATCTTTCGAATAGCGTTAGACCTAGGTCCCGAGCTGTGTAGGCCAGAGTCTTGAGCAGCTCGTTGACGCCTTCAATACTCGCAGGGGGATCGGCGACAAGCGCTTGAAAGGCATTCGAGTCATAGGCGTCGCCGACTTTCCCCATGAGGCGCAGCCCACCTCCCTGCGTGATCCTGTCTACGGCGTGGGTGGTGGAGTAGATGTGCGGCCACCCACCCTCGGGAATAATGCGCGCAAGCGAATTCGGGTCCACATCAACGAGAAGCTCTTCGGTGAATTCTTTATCGTGGCATGCCAAGGAATTGACCAAGTCTCCGATTGCCCACCCGTTCTCCGGTGAGACGTTGACTAGCCATTCACGCATTTTACCGCAACGATTGCGAACTAGATCCAGGCAGACACTTTCGTCCAGAAGCAGGAGTCGTTCGAGGAGTTGGGCAGCCATGCCCGCATCAGCTCCGACAGGCGTGGAGAGCGCACGCTCGGCCAACGCGCGAATACGTGAGCGCGTGAGGACCTTGTACCGGGCGAGCACCCAACGAGATTCCGATAGGTGATTCCGTCCAACGAGCCACGCGGCGCCCCGCAATGGTGTTCCGGGTGCGTCCAGCGCAAGGCAGAGAAGGGCCGCTGCAGCCTCACGATCTGCTTCAATCTGGCTCTCAGGCAGTGCGGCTCGGACACGGCGCGACCGGCGAGCAGCAGGCACAGGCGTCTGTGGCGCGGGAGCCACTGCTGAGGCGATAGGAGGAATCACGATGGGTGTCTGGGGCGGGAGGGGAATTTGAGGTGGATGCAGCATCCACGTGATCAGCGCCCAGGCAGCCCTGAGGTGTGCGCAACGCAGGATCCCGTCACTCACAATTGTCAGGCGCTTGTCCTGCAGGATGCGCAGACCCCGGTCGATCCACACGCGGTCACGGCCAAGCGCATGAGCATAGGCTTCAAGGTCGCGAGCCGTCACACCGGCATCCACACTGGCAACCTGGGCGATAGCGAGCGCTAGCAGAAGCAGATCCGCACGGTCATGGCCGCGCAAGTCGAGCACGTCGCGTTCGGTGCGCCGCCAGCCGCCTGTCAGCGTGTAGAAGAAGCGCCAAGCAGACTCTGCTTGCTCGGCTTCGGTCAGGCGGTCTAGCAGCCGCTCGTCACCGATTTGCTCCCCTACGGAGTCGTCCAGCCTGCGTACCGCGGGGAGGATCTCGTCCGCACGCTTACGCATTTCGTGGGCAAGTGTGCCTACCGCAGCAGCACCGCTGATGCGGTAAGTGCTGACGCCGCCAGCCACATGATCCACTCCAACGATCAGTATCAGCTGATCCGCGGTGGCAGTCTCAGCCAACTCACGTACTAGATCTGCAGACAGGTCTTGCGCATCGTCGATCAGGAGGACTTTGCGATGTGCATACAGGGCGAGATCGGCCCCCCACTGCCGTGGACCACGCTTGCGAGCATCGTCGCGCAGCCTCAGTACCTCGTAGCCGTCGTTCTGGAGGAGATCACTCATAGCTTGGTACGCGGTAATCGACTTGCCACAGCCGCTGTCCCCGTTGAGCACGACGGCGTGATCGCGACGTAGCGCGTCAGCGAGGAGATCGACTTCGAGGAGGCGCGGGCAGGCGTCCACATCGCGAGGCCCGAGGCGTGCTCCGGCCAAAGCACGCCCGATGTCTCCCTTGCCGGTGAACGAGACCGTGTGCCAAGACGACATGGCCTCTCGTTCGCGGACGTTGCGGGCTAGGGCTGTCAGGACGGTGTCGGCCGTGGCAGCAATGTCATCGATGCCAGACGCTTCAGGCCCAATGCGGCAGATGAGCCACCCGTGATCCAAAGGGACGAGAAGTTGCTCGACCATGTGTCGATCTCGCTCTGAGTATCCGACCAGGAGCAGGGTGCGCGGGTGGTCGGCTACGAGGTGCTGTATGCGGACATCGAGCTCAGGGCTGAGGGTTCCGGGCAGATGAGGAAGCACCCATGGCTGTTCAGGACGAGCGGCGTCGCCGTGGGGTTTGAACAGGATTCCGGAAGGGATCTCGGTTCCGTACTGGCGGCGATAAGCAGATTCGAGAGAGGTGTCCCAGTTGAGCGAGACGACACACTCAATGACGCCGGCGTGGATCAGCGCCGCGAGTTCCTCGTGGGCAGTGGATGGCTGTGCGCTGCGACGGAGATCGAGGTTGGCCATCTCTTGTTGGAAGCGCCGTCTGGCCAGTATGTGGTTGCCCACAGTGCGCCACGCGAGATTGCTACGAGCAAAGTCGTCGCCGATGAGAAGCTTCGCAGGTTGATCGGGCTGGCCAAGTTCAGCAGCGAGCAGCGCTCGGGCTTCGGGATCGGCGTCGATGGCGTCCCAAAGCAGTGCGGTCAGCCCTGCACTGGTTGGGTACGGGGTCGAAAGGGACAACCCTGTTCCGATGACGACCATGACGCCGAGCTCCAGTTTGTCGCGCAACTGTGCAATGCGGTTGGCGACGTCACTGCTCGTCGGTTCGGGGGGCTGTGTGCAGGAGTCTGCCATCGCGACCAACTCCTCCGCGTGGAACTCGGAATGCTCCGCTGTGAAACCGCGTGCTTCAAGTTGGCGGCCGGAGTGGGGAATCGCTGGCTGTCCTTCCGCAGGCATCAGTTCGGGAGCCGGGGCCCCATTCTTCTGCAGCAGGTCGACGAAGGCGGAACCTGTGGCGAACCTACGGGCCGGCAGCGCGCGCAGGCGGCGATTCTCGTGCTCCTCGTCGTCGTGAAGCACGATGCCGATGAGGCAGCCTTGGCAGAAGACTGCCGCCCCTGAGATCCCACTCCACGCCCTCCGCTGGTCGGTTCGTAGGCGCGGCGCAGCGTGCTGGTCGAGCGTGTAAAGGTCGTGCGGGCCTTCGCCTCCGGCCAGCGGCGAGAGGACACCACGTAGGTGTTCCACGAGACGTTGGCCGTCCTCGGCTCTGGTCTGGAGCGGGTAACCCAGGCCAGAGTATGGAAGGGCTTCAGTGCCGTCCGGACGGCCCCAGCGCACCGTTCCTGGGACGTCCACTGGCGCGTCCAGGTGCAGCAGGGCCGCGTCCGCGCCGTCAGGATCGGTCCAGCAGACGGTGGCCGCACGCCGTTCCACGCCGCCGGACGGCGGATGGCCCACCCCGGCGGTGATCCTCGGCCAGACCTTACCGGTTTCATCGACGATGACATGGCGGGCGGTCAGCACCAATTGAGGAGCGATGAGGTAGCCCGACCCAGATTTGCGGCGGCCTGTGCCATCGCAGCGGACATCTGCCAGTCTGTGCTTGTCCATGCAGTCGTCTCAGCCTATGTCCTGATCAGCCACCATCTGCGTTACCGTCAGTCCTCGCCCCAGGAGCCGGTCTCGTCGGCACTGACCTCAGCCCGCCCGCCGCCAGTGGCCCGATCTTTGACCTTCAGCGCGAGGGTTAGCTTGTGTGTCCTCATCGACCCGGTCGAGCCGCCGGCACCTACGGTGGCCACGCCGAACGTCAGCTTCCCCTCCCCGCGGCCCTCATTGCGTAGCTCCAACAGCAGCTCAAGTTGGGCCTCCTCAATCTCAAATGCGAACTGCTGCCCCACGCTTGCCCCCTGGGCTGCGTACAGCTCCTGACGCAGCTCCTCGATTGCTGCAGCCAACCCGATCTCTGCCATCCTGTACCCCCGCGCCCTCACCTGTCGAAGCGGCCTTGCAGCTTCGGATCTGATCATCAACGGCCGATTGCAGCCGCCGCTTCCGCAGCAGTCTGCCCAACCACGTCATGTCGCGCCAACTGTGCAGGGTCACCGACCGCAGAAAGAGCAACCGAGTAGTCGTCCCAGCCGTGTTCTTGACCGACGGCTCGCGTCACCGTTCGGCGCGCCGTTCCGGCCCGTAGGGACTCAATCCCCTGAGGTACGGCTCGAACTCCTCCGGCGTGGGTTCACGTGTGTGCGGCATCTCCGGAAGCCCGCTGCCCAAGGGGTCGACCAACGTCACGTACCCCCTTGCCCACTCCAACCAATCTCGGGCCGAGTCCAGAGCCCGCTCGTCCACGGCGCCGTCCAACTCGCCGATGCGACGTTCCAATGCCATGCAGTACGCACTGAGGGCAGCCGCTTCTTGCCACCGCCCGGCCTCTTCGCGTAGCACCTGGGCAAGTTGTTCGCGAACAGCTTGTTCCTTCGCTACGCCCATGGCCGCTTGCCAACGAACTTCGCGTTCCGCCCTGGCCTGCTGTTCGTCCTGCCGGCGCCGAGCATCCTCTACAGCTCGTGCCTCGATCTCTTCAAGGATCACGCCCAAGGCTTCTTCAAGCGTCCGGCTCTTCCGATCCCGCCAGCGACCGGGCCGATCGGTCAGACCATGGGCAAGCTCCACGACGAGACGAGCGGAGCGCTCCGGATCCGTGGACTCCGGGAACTCCTGCCTGACTGTGACGGTGTACGCGAAACCCTCGACAGCGACGTCCACGCCGCCCTCGCGCGGGAAGAAGGACGACCGTGCCTTCTGCACCTCATACCCTCGCCGTACCGCCTCAGCCGCCAGACCCTGCAACAGCAGCAGCGACCTACGGCGCAGCGCAGACGGCATCACCAACCGACTCTCATCGTCTTTGAGCGCAGCCACCACCGGATGCAGGTGTCCCAGCCGCGCGGGAACGGGAACCGGCCCTCCGACCGCCTTCGGCCGCTGACTCCGCGCGTTGGGATGCGGGCCCTCCGCAAGGAACAACTCCAGCCCCGGCCCGCCATAAGGGACCTTCTCGATGCGTTTGCCCGTCGGCTCCAGGCCGTGGCGCTTCGCATAATTGACTACGCGCCGCCACTCCGCGACCTCGTCGTCATCGGGATCAGCGATCCGGACGTGCCCCTCGGCGACGAGCCGCTCAATCAGTTCCTGCGCCTTCGCCTGCCGGGCGCGCGCGATGGGCCGCTCGTTATAGGGCGGCCGAGGCTTGGCAGGCTCCGTCAGCTCACCGCCGTCGGCGACCGCAGAGTCGTCGTCGATCATCAGGAGCCAACGATCCCGCATCACGTCGGCCGAACGCCAGCCACTTGACATCAAGGTCCGAGCGCCCTCGTCGACAACAGGGTGCACGGGGAGCCGATGATGCCGTTCGATCCAGGCCGACCACCAGTGCACAGGCTCCAGCCCATGCCGCGCTGCCCTACCTCGATTAGAGCCGAAAGGGCCTCCGCCAGCCATGGGAGTCCTCTGGGACTTCCGGCCCTGGCAACCGACACAAGCGTGAAACAACCGAAAGTCCATTCGCGCTGCTCAAAGGCCACCACGCCCCCATCACGGCAGGTTACAGCGCTGGCTGGTCCCTTCCGGGACAACTGACCATCGAGAGCCGGCAGCTCTGCGCAGAGCGTCGCCCGCCCTCGGCGCCCCATCGATATACGCCACCCCCAGAGGGCCTGACCTGCCCAACAGGCCGCCTGACGCTCCATCAGAACGAGCGTCAAATGAGCGTCAAGATGCCTCGGAGAGCGTCATTTCAGCGTCAAGATATCGCCCGTAACGCCCACAGTGCACATAACGCACATCGCCTAAACCTGCAGGTCAGGCGCCCTTTGCGACGGGTTCCAGGATCGCCACGCACTCCACGTGGTGCGTCATCGGGAACAGGTCGAACGCCCGCAGCGTCCGCACCTTGTACCCCCCGTCCCGGAAGTACGCCAGGTCCCTCGCCAGCGCTGCCGGGTCGCAGGCCACGTAGGCGATCTTGCGGGCGCCCAGGCCGGACAGGTGCTTGACGACCTGCTTGCCCGCGCCCGCTCGCGGCGGGTCCAGGACGATCAGGTCGCATTCCGTGATGCCCGTGCGGGGCAGGACCTGGTCGACCTTGCCGTGTTCGATGCGGACCCGGTCGAGGTCTCCCAGGTTGTGGCGGGCGTCCTCGACCGCGCGCTTGCCGGACTCGATGCCGAGGACCGCGCCCTTCTCGCCGATGCGCTGGCCGATGGCGCCGGCGAACAGGCCGACGCCGCAGTAGAGGTCGAGGGCCGTGTCGTTCTTGCGGGGCAGCAGGCCCTGCATGACGGCGCGGACCAGGGTGTTGGCCGCCTGCGGGTGAACCTGCCAGAAGCCGCCGGAGCCGACGCGGTAGGTGCGGTCGTCGGCGCGCTCGCGGACGAAGGCGCGCCCGTGGACGCGGTGGACGCCGCCGTCCTTCTCGTCGACGCGGAGCACCGAGACCGGCTTGTCGAGCTCGACCAGGGGGAGCCGGCCGCCGGGCTTCGGGGTGAGGATGACCTGGCGGTCGTTCGAGCCGGTGGCCGTGATGGCCTCCACCGCGGCGATCTGCGGCCACTCGCGCTTCTCGACGCCGAGTTCCGAGACTCCCGGTGCGGCGATCAGGCAGCGGTCGATCGGCTGGACGTCGTGCGAGCGGTGCTTCCGCAGGCCCGCGCGGCCCTCCGCGTCGACGGCGTACTGGACGCGGGTGCGCCAGGCCGGCACCTCGCCGGCGGGGAGCTTGTCGCCCTCGGCCGGCATGACGGTGCCGTCCCAGCCGGCTTCCTCGGGGGTCAGGCCCGCCAGACGCAGGAGCTGCTCGGCGATGACCTCGCCCTTGAGGCGGCGCTGCGCGCCGGGCTTGGCGTGCTGCCAGTCGCAGCCGCCGCACATGCCGGGACCGGCGTACGGGCAGGGCGCCTCGACGCGGTCCTTGGACGCCTCGATGATCCGTACCGCGTCGGCCCGCAGGAAGCGGGAGTCCGTGTCGCCGTCGGTGACCCTGGCGATGATCTTCTCGCCGGGGAGCGTGTGGCGTACGAAGAGCACCTGGTTCTCGGCGGTGCGGGCGATGCAGTGACCGCCGTGCGCGACGGGGCCGACCTCGACCTCGTACTCCTCCCCGACCAGCGACGACGTGGTTTCGTTCTGCATGAGGGGAGGCTCCAGGGAGGAAGGGGGCAAACGGTCGAGCGGAGGTCCGAGCGTACGACCGGACAGCAGCCCATCAGTCTACGTGGCCGCGGGCGGAGGTGCTTACCACGGCCGGGCCCGTCTCCTCGTGGCTTCCGGCCGGGGCCCTGGGGCCGTGTCCGCCCTCTCACCCGCCGCCGCTCGCCCGCCGGTCCTCACCCCCGCCCCCTCCGCCGGCTGTCACGCCTTGCGGCTCGGCTCCTTGTTCCCGCGCCCGACGAGACCTCGGCGGACCGAGCCCGGGGCGTTCCAGTCGGCGCGCTTGCGGGCCCGCTTCTTCGCGGCCTCGGAGGACTGGAGCTGGTACGGGACGGAGGTCACCATGACGCCCGGGGTGAAGAGGAGGCGGCCCTTCAGGCGCAGGGCGCTCTGGTTGTGCAGCAGGTGCTCGTACCAGTGGCCGACCACGTACTCGGGGATGTAGACGCTGATCACGTCGCGCGGGCTCTGGCGGCGCAGGCCCTTGACGTACTCGATGACCGGGCGGGTCACTTCGCGATAGGGCGAGTCGAGGATCTTGAGGGGGACGTCGATGCCGCGTCGCTCCCAGTCCTTGCGCAGTGTCTTCGTCTCGTCCGGGTCGACGCTGATGGAGAGGGCCTCCAGGTGGTCGGCGCGGATGAGTTTGGCGTAGGCGAGGGCGCGCAGGGTGGGGCGGTGGAGTTTGGAGACCAGCACGATCGCGTGGACGCGGGAGGGGCGCAGGCCCTCGTCGGCGGGGGCCTCGTCGGCGGCGATCTCGGCGGCGACCCGGTCGTAGTGCTTCCGGATCGCGGTCATCGTGCCGTAGAAGATCACCATGCCGAGGAGGGCCACCCAGGCGCCGTGGGTGAACTTGGTGGCGAGGACGACCACCAGGACCATGCCGCAGAAGAAGGCGCCGAAGGCGTTGATGGCGCGGGAGCGGACCATGTGGCGGCGGGTGGCCTGGTCGCGTTCGTCGGCCAGATGGCGGTTCCAGTGCCGCACCATGCCGGTCTGGCTGAGGGTGAAGGAGACGAAGACCCCGACGATGTAGAGCTGGATCAGCTTCGTGGAGTCGGCTCCGTAGACCCAGACCAGCAGGATCGCCGCGCCGGCCAGCAGCACGATGCCGTTGGAGAAGGCGAGCCGGTCGCCGCGGGTGTGCAGCTGGCGGGGCAGGTAGCGGTCCTGGGCGAGGATCGAGCCGAGCAGCGGGAACCCGTTGTACGCGGTGTTCGCGGCCAGGAACAGGACGAGTGCCGTGGCGGCCGCGAGGATCATGAAGAGGAAGGATCCGTGGCCGAAGACCGCCTCGGCGACCTGGGCGATGACCGGGTCCTGGGTGAAGTCGGCGCCGACCGGGACGCCGTCGCGGATCAGGTCGATCGCGGGGTTCTCGGCGAGCTTGACGTCGGTGGCCAGGGCGAGGCCGATGATGCCGCAGAACATGGTGACGGCCAGCAGGCCCATCATGGCGAGCGTCGTCGCGGCGTTCTTGCTCTTCGGCTTCCGGAAGGCGGGCACGCCGTTGCTGATCGCCTCGACCCCGGTGAGGGCGGCGCAGCCGGAGGAGAAGGCGCGCAGCAGCAGGAAGACGAGGGCGAAGCCGGCGAGTCCCTGGTGTTCGGCCTTGATCTCCAGGTCGGAGGTGGGGGCGTGCATCGTGTCGCCGAGGACGACCCCCCGGAACGCGCCCCACAGGATCATGAGGAAGACGCCGGCCACGAAGAGGTAGGTGGGAATGGCGAAGAGTTTCCCGGACTCCTTCACGCCGCGCAGGTTCATCAGGGTGAGGAGGACGATGGCGCCGATGGCGCAGAGCGTCTTGTGCTCGATGACGAACGGGACCGCGGAGCCCAGGTTCTCGACGCCGGAGGAGATGGACACGGCGACGGTGAGGACGTAGTCGACGAGGAGGGCGCTGGCGACGGTCAGGCCGGCCTTCGGGCCGAGGTTGGTGTTCGCGACCTCGTAGTCGCCGCCGCCGCTCGGGTAGGCGCGGACGTTCTGCCGGTAGGAGGCGACGACCGTGAACATGAGGACGACGACCGCGAGGGCGATCCAGGGGCTGAAGTGGTACGCCGACGCCCCCGCGATGGACAGCACGAGGAGCACTTCTCCGGGTGCGTACGCCACCGAGGACAACGGGTCGGACGCGAAGACGGGAAGGGCGATGCGCTTGGGGAGGAGGGTCTCCCCCAGCTTGTCGCTGCGCAGCGCCCGGCCGATCAGGATCCGTTTGGGCAGGTCGGTCAGTTTGGACACGCTGAGGATCGTAAGCGGAGCCCGGGGCCGGAACGCACGCCCTTTTGACGTGGCCCCGCAATCTCCTGCGGTCGGTGGAGAACGCGACACTATTCCTTAACGCAATCCTTGCGCCCGTTCGGCCTGTTTTGCTTTTCCTTTACCGGAGAGCGCGATGATTCGCGCACGCGGATGAGGCATTGACTTCCCCGGCGCATAAGCTCGTCTCCGGGCCGCACCGCGGGTGCGCGCCCGTGGTGTGCCCAGCAAGCTGAGAGAGAAGTGTGAGCAGCGTGTTTTCGCAGGTCAGCCGGATGACCAGGACGGCGGGGTAGGCGCACAGTGCACATCGTCATCATGGGCTGCGGGCGCGTCGGAGCCGCTCTCGCGCAGACCCTGGAACGACAGGGCCACACGGTCGCGGTGATCGACCAGGACCCCACGGCGTTCCGTCGCCTCGGGTCCGGATTCGGCGGCCGCCGGGTCACCGGTGTCGGCTTCGACCAGGACACCCTCCGCGAGGCGGGAATCGAGGACGCCGGGGCGTTCGCCGCGGTCAGCAGCGGCGACAACTCGAACATCATCGCGGCCCGGGTGGCCCGCGAGATGTTCTCCATCGAGAACGTCGCGGCGCGGATCTACGACCCCCGTCGCGCCGAGGTCTACCAGCGCCTCGGCATCCCCACCGTGGCCACGGTCCGCTGGACGGCGGACCAGATGCTGCGGCGGCTGCTGCCCTCGGGCGCGGAGCCCCTGTGGCGTGATCCGAGCGGGGGTGTGCAGCTCGCCGAGGTGCACACGACGCCGTCCTGGATCGGCCACAAGATCAGCACGCTCCAGGAGGAGACGGGGGTCCGTGTCGCCTTCCTCACCCGGTTGGGCGAGGCCATACTGCCGACCTCGCACACCGTCCTCCAGGAGGGCGACCTGGTCCACGTCATGATGCGTACGGACGAGATCGCCAAGGTCGAGGAGACCTTCGCGCAGGGTCCCGAGGAGGGCGGTCACTGATGCGTGTGTCGATTGCCGGGGCGGGCGCGGTGGGCCGTTCCATCGCCACCGAGCTGCTGGAGAACGGGCACGAGGTGCTGCTGATCGACAAGGCGCCGACCGCCATCTCGGTGGAGCGGGTCCCGATGGCCGAGTGGCTGCTCGCGGACGCCTGTGAGATCACGTCGCTGGACGAGGCGGCGCTGCAGCGGTGCAACGTGGTGATCGCCGCGACGGGGGACGACAAGGTGAATCTGGTCGTCTCGCTGCTCGCCAAGACCGAGTACGGAGTGCCGCGCGTGGTGGCCCGGGTGAACAACCCGAAGAACGAGTGGCTGTTCAACGAGTCCTGGGGCGTGGACGTCGCCGTCTCGACGCCGCGTCTGATGTCGGCCCTGGTCGAGGAGGCGGTGAGCGTCGGCGATCTGGTCCGGCTGCTGCGCTTCAGCCATGGCGACGCCAACCTGGTGGAGCTGACCCTGCCGCCGGAGTCGGCGCTGGCCGGTACCCGTGTCGGGGATGTGGCGTGGCCCGAGGACACCTCGCTGGTGACGATCATCCGGGGTACGCGCGTGTTGACGCCGAGCCCCGAGGAGTCCCTGGAGGCCGGTGACGAGCTGCTGTTCGTGGCCGCTCAGGCGCGCGAGGAGCAGCTGGAGGACCTGTTGTCGGTCCGGCGCGGTCCCTCGGAGGACTGACCGCCGAGCGAGGCGCTCGGGAGTGAAACGACGGGGTGGGGCCAACCGCCGAGCGGTTGGCCCCACCCCGTCGTCGGACGCCGGGTGTGCGGGTCAGGCTTCCGGGTCGCGGAGAGCCGCGGCGGCCTGTGCCTTGCGCGCCTTCTCGGCCTGTTCCTCGGCCTCCATCTCGGCGAACACGTCGATGGGCGCCGGGGCCTTGGCGAGGAAGACCCAGGTCAGGTAGACCGCGAGCAGGAACGGCGGGATCTTGAGCGCGATGAGCACCCAGCCGAACTGCGTGGGGTCGGCCCACCAGTAGAGCGGGAAGAGGATCGCGCACTTGGCCAGCAGGATGAAGCCCCAGGCGTAGCTGGCCTTGGTGTACGCCTTCTTCCGGCCCGGATTGCGGGTCCGCCAGGAGAGGTTCTCCTTGAAGACCGGGCCGAGGATCAGGCCGATCAGCGGGACCCCGGCGGCCGCGGTGCCGAGGTAGGCGACCGCGAGGCCGAGGGTGTAGAGCATCCCCGGCAGGTAGAAGTCCTTGGCGTTGTCGGTCATCATCGCGAAGACGGCGCCGAAGGCCACCCCGAAGACGCCGCTGAAGGCGTGCTTGACGGTGTCCCGGCGGATCAGCCGGACGGCGACGAGGGCCAGGGACACGATCAGGGCCGCGATGGCCGAGACGTGCAGGTCCTTGTTGATGGTGAAGATCGTGACGAAGAGCAGCCCGGGCAGGACTGTCTCCACCATGCCGCGCACGCCGCCGAACGCCTCGAAGAGGGCGGCCTCGGTGACGGCCTTCGCCTCGGTGACGGCCGCGGCGTCCCGCTGAGCGGCGTGCCTCCCGCCCGCGTGCGACGGGTCGGTGGGGTGGGGCTGGTCCGTGTCGGACGTCGGCTTGTCGAGAGACGTCACCGGCTACTCCTTGCCGAGCGGTCGGAGTTCGTATGTGGGGTTGAACAGCACCCGGCGGCCGTGGCTCATGGCGACCCGCCCCGAGGCGATGATCCTGCGGCCGGGCTCGATGCCGACGATGGAGCGACGGCCGAGCCAGACCACGTCCAGTGGTTCGGTGCCGTCGAAGAGCTCCGCCTCCAGGGCGGGGACTCCGGCCCGGGGACGGAGGGTGACGGTCCGCAACGTACCAGCCACCTTCACGATCTGCCGGTCGGAGCACTCGGAGATCCGGGTGCATCCGGTGGCCTGCGCGTCCTCCTGCAGCTCCTGGGACTCCAGGTCCTCCTGGGAGCTGGAGAGCCGGTCGAGCATACGGCGGAAGCGCCCGGAAGGTCTCGCCGCCTTCCCGGCCTTCCCGGCTTTCTCGGATCGGGGAACAGCACTCATACCCGAAGGGTACCGGTCCCGAGGGCCGCGTACGGAGGCCCCGGACGATCACTCGAAAGGGTGGTGCGGTGGACGGTCAGGCGCGCTCGAAGCGGTAGCCCATGCCCGGTTCGGTGACGAAGTGCCGGGGGTGCGAGGGGTCCGCCTCCAGCTTGCGGCGCAGCTGCGCCATGTAGACCCGCAGATAGTTGGTCTCGGTGCCGTAGGACGGGCCCCAGACCTCCTGGAGGAGTTGCTTCTGGCTGACCAGGCGGCCGGCGTTGCGGACGAGGACCTCCAGCAGGTGCCACTCGGTGGGGGTGAGGCGTACGTCGCGGCCGCCCCGGTGCACCTTCTTCGCCGCCAGGTCGACGGTGAAGCCGGCCGTCTCGACGAGGGCGACCGCCTCGCCGCCGCCCTCCTGGCCGACCGGCTCCGCCCGTCGCACCGAGGCGCGCAGCCGGGCCAGCAGTTCGTCCATGCCGAACGGCTTGGTGACGTAGTCGTCGGCCCCGGCGTCCAGGGCCTCCACCTTCTCGTCGGAGCTGTGGCGGGCGGAGAGGACGAGGATCGGCACCCGGGTCCAGCCGCGCAGGCCCTTGATCACCTCGACCCCGTCCATGTCGGGCAGCCCGAGGTCGAGGAGGACGACGTCGGGGTGGCGGGCGGCGGCGAGCTGGAGGGCGGTCGCCCCGTCGGGCGCGGCGTCGACCTCGTACTGGCGGGCCTTCAGGTTGATCACGAGGGCGCGGACGATCTGCGGCTCGTCGTCGACCACAAGCACCCTGGTCATCGCGGACCTGCCTTTCTGCTGCACGGGGAGGAGGGAGGAGCACTGCTGTGCGGGGAGAGAGAGGGAAGGGCACGGTACGGGGAGGGGAGGGCGCGGGGGCGAGCGGCGTACGCCCGGGGTCGTCCCGGCCCGCGCGGACCTGTCACGGGGCGGCCCGGTCCGGCAGCCCGGCGTCGGCCCGGACGCCGCCCGGGGCCGCGGGGAGGGTCAGGACCATGGTGAGCCCGCCGCCGGGGGTGTCCTCGGCGTCGAGGGTGCCGCCCATGGCCTCGGCGAAGCCCCGGGAGACGGCGAGGCCGAGGCCCACTCCGGCGCCGCGCGGGGCGTCCCCGTACCGCTGGAAGGGCTCGAAGATCCGCGCCTTGCCCTCGTCGGGCACGCCCCGGCCCCGGTCCACGACCCGCAGCTCGACCCGGCCGCCGAGTGAGCTGGCGGCCACGGCGACGGGCTCCCGGCCGGGGTTGTACTTGACGGCGTTCTCCACGACGTTGGCGACGACCCGCTCCAGGAGCCCGGGGTCGACGGCGACCATCGGCAGCGTCTCGGGAATGTCCAGGTCGACGCTGCCCTCCGGGACGCCGCCGAGCGCCATGGGGACCACCTCGTCGAGGTCGATCTCGCGGATCAGGGGGGTCACGGTGCCGGTCTGGAGGCGGGACATGTCCAGCAGGTTGCCGACGAGGTGGTCCAGCCGGTCGGCGCCGTCCTCGATGCCTTCCAGGAGTTCCGCCTCGTCCGCCTCGGACCAGGCGACGTCGTCGGAGCGCAGCGAGCTGACGGCGGCCTTGATGGCGGCCAGCGGGGTACGCAGGTCGTGGCTGACGGCGGCGAGCAGGGCGGTCCTGATCCGGTTGCCCTCGGCGAGCCTGCGGGCCTGCTCGGCCTCTCCGACCAGGCGCTGGCGGTCCAGGACGACGGCGGCCTGGGCGGCGAAGGCGCCGAGCACCCGGCGGTCCTCGGCGGGCAGGACCCGGCCGGACAGGGCGAGGGCCAGGTTGTCGCCGACCGGCATGTCCACGTCGGCGTCGTCGGGGCGGGCCACCGGGGCCGGGCCGACGGACCCGGCGCACGTCCACGGCTCCACGTCGCTGTCGCGTTCCAGCAGGGCGACGGACTCCATGGCGAAGGTCTCGCGGACCCGTTCCAGCAGGGCGTCCAGGGCGGTCTCGCCGCGCAGCACGCTGCCCGCGAGGAAGGAGAGGATCTCCGACTCGGCGCGCAGCCGGGCGGCCTGGTGGGTGCGCCGCGCCGCGAGGTCGACCACGGAGGAGACCGCCACCGCCACCGCGAAGAAGATCACGATGGCGACGAAGTTCTCCGGGTCCTGAACGGTCAGGGTGTGGGTGGGCGGGGTGAACCAGTAGTTCAGCAGGAGGGTGCCGACGGCCGCCGAGGCGAGCGCGGGGCGCAGTCCGCCGAGGAGGGCGGCCGCCACCGTCAGGAAGAGGAAGAGCAGGACGTCGTTGGCGAGGCCGGGGCCGTTCTCCAGGCTGAGCAGCAGCAGGGTGAGCAGGACGGACCCCCCGACGCCCACGAGCCAGGCCCCGATGCTCCGGCCCCGGCCCAGCCGGGCGCCGCGGGCGATGGGCAGACCGCGGCCCTTGGCGACCTCTTCGTGGGTGACGATGTGGACGTCGAGGTCGGGCCCCGACTCGCGGGCGACGGTCGCGCCGACCCCGGGGCCGTAGATGTACTGCCAGGTCTTGCGGCGGCTGGAGCCCAGCACGATCTGGGTGGAGTTCACGCCGCGGGCGAACTCCAGCAGCGCCGCCGGTATGTCGTCGCCGATGACGTGGTGGAAGCTGCCGCCGAGGTCCTCGACCAGGGTGCGCTGGACGGCCAGCTCCTTGGGGGACGCGGAGGTCAGGCCGTCGCTGCGGGCGATGTAGACGGCGAGGATCTCGCTGCCGGACCCCTTGGCCGCCATCCGGGAGGCGCGGCGGATGAGCGTGCGCCCCTCGGGCCCGCCCGTCAGCCCGACGACGATGCGTTCGCGGGCCTGCCAGGTGGTGCGGATGCCGTGCTCGCCCCGGTACTGCTGGAGGTACTCGTCGACCCGGTCGGCGACCCAGAGCAGGGC
Source organism: Streptomyces sp. NPDC091649 (assembly GCF_044756785.1). Lineage (NCBI taxonomy): Bacteria > Bacillati > Actinomycetota > Actinomycetes > Kitasatosporales > Streptomycetaceae > Streptomyces > Streptomyces sp. NPDC091649. The sequence continues at coordinate 149,617 of NZ_JBIVTR010000009.1, forward strand.
CAGCTCGCGCAGGGCGGTGAGGTTGCCGGGGCGGAAGTAGTTCGAGAGGGCCGCGTCCATCTTGTCGGGCTGGTAGATGTTGCCGTGCGCCATCCGGCGGCGGAGCGCCTGGGGCGACATGTCGACCAGCTCGATCTGGTCGGCCCGGCGGACCACGTCGTCGGGCACGGTCTCGCGCTGCCGGACGCCGATGATCGACTCGACGACGTCGCCGAGCGACTCCAGGTGCTGGATGTTGACCGTCGATATGACGTCGATGCCGGCCTGGAGGAGTTCCTCGACGTCCTGCCAGCGCTTGGCGTTGCGGGAGCCGGGGACGTTGGTGTGGGCCAGCTCGTCGACGAGGGCCACGGCCGGCGCGCGCTTGAGGACGGCGTCGATGTCCATCTCGGTGAAGACGGCCGACCGGTAGCTGATCTCGCGGCGTCCGACCTGCTCCAGGCCGTGCAGCAGCACCTCGGTGCGCGGTCGGGCGTGGTGCTCCACGAGGGCCACCACGCAGTCGGTGCCGCGCTCGACCCTGCGATGGGCCTCGGAGAGCATCGCGTACGTCTTGCCGACGCCCGGTGCCGCGCCCAGGTAGATCCGGAGTGTGCCGCGTCCCATGGCCCCATTGTCTTCTTCCGTCCGGCGGCGCCGTGGCGACAGCCGGTGGCGCCCGGTGCGGCCGCCGCCCTCGACGCTACTCCGCCACGGGCCGGGGTTCGGTCCCGGGAGTGCAGGTGGGGAGCGTATTGACGGAACTCTGATGCGCGCTGTGGGCGGTGCGTCGGTGCTCCGGGACGTCAGCCTTCTTCGACGATATGCCCGTCGCTCAGCTCCAGGACCCGGTCCGCGAGGCCCAGCAGCTGGGGGTCGTGGGTGGCGACGAGGGCGGTGACGTTCTCGCTGCGGACGACCGCGCGGAGCAGCTCCATCACGGCGAGCCCGGTCTCGGCGTCGAGCTGACCGGTCGGCTCGTCGGCGATCAGGAGGGCGGGGCGGTTGGCGAGGGCGCGGGCGATGGCGACGCGCTGCTGCTGGCCGCCGGAGAGCTCGCCGGGGCGCTGCTCGGCATGGTCGGCGAGGCCGACGAGGGAGAGCAGCAGCGCGACCCGCTCGTCGCGCTCGGCCGGGTCGGCCCTGCGCAGCCGCAGGGGTACGCCGACGTTCTCGGCGGCGGACAGGATCGGGATGAGGCCGAAGGACTGGAAGATGAAGCCGACCCGGTCCCGGCGCAGCTCCAGGAGTCCCTTCTCGCCGAGCCCCGACAGCTCGGTGCCGTCCACGGTGATCCGGCCGCCGTCCGGGGTGTCCAGGCCGCCGACCAGATTGAGCAGGGTGGTCTTGCCGGAGCCGGACCGGCCCTTCAGCGCGACCAGCTCCCCGCGGGGGATCTCGAAGGACACCCCGCGCAGGGCGTGCACGGCCGCCGCTCCGCTCCCGTAGGAACGGTGCAGGTCCTCGACCGAGACCATGGCCGTACGGTCCCGGCCCTCGGCCAGGGCCGTGCCGGACTGCCCGCTGGTGCTCCCGGTCATACTGCTCCCCCGTGCTCACATGGTCCGCGTCGTCGCCCGCCAGTATGTGCGCCCGGCGCACGCCCGGGCAATGGCCGGCGGCCGTCCACGCGTCTCCGCGGGCGCTCCCCGCGCGCTCCGAGGGGGTGCCTCTCGTACGTCTTCGGGATGGTGGGGCGGGAAAGGCCGGTGGGGCGGGAAAGGCCGGTGGGGCGGGAAAGGCCGGTGGGGCGGGAAAGGCCAGTGGGGCGGGAAAGGCCAGTGGGGCGGGAAAGGCCAGTGGGCCGCACCCGGAGAGGGTGCGGCCCACCGGCCGTCGCGTGCGAAGTGCTGCTGGATACCGCCGGCCGCCCGCTAGCGGACCTCGGTGATCTCGGGGCCGCGCTGGAGCTGTCCCATGCCGCCGGAGAACTTCGAGCCCTCCTGCTCCTCCTGCTGGACGCCCTCGGGCACCATCTGCGCGTCGTTGGGGAGCTTGAGGACGATCGGGTCGCGGGGGGCCATCGGGCCGTCACCGCGGACGACCACGGTGTCCCGGAAGATCGTCTCCAGCAGCCCGGCGGCCTCCGGCTGGACGGCGCCCTGGCCGGAGATCACTCCGCGCAGGAACCAGCGGGGCCCGTCGACGCCGACGAAGCGCACGAGCTGGACTCCGCCCGTGCCGTCCGGCAGCTGTACGGGGACCTGAGCGCGCAGCTCCCAGCCCAGCGGGCCCTCGACCTCGTCGATGACGCCGCCCTGCTGGGTGATGCCCGAGGCGATCTCGTCGCGGACCTCTCCCCAGATGCCCTCTTTCCTGGGGGCGGCGAATGCCTGCAACTGGATCGCGCTGTCGCGCAGCACCACGGTGGCGGCGACGATCGCGTCCCCCGCCACCTCGACCCGCAGCTCCATGCCCTCGACCCCGGGGACGAAGATGCCGCCCAGGTCGACCCGGCCCTCGCCGGGCTGGGAGACCTCGGTGCTGTCCCAGGGCCCGTCCGGCCGGGGGGCCGGCGGAAGATTCATCCGGCGAGTGCCCTGGGCGCCGCCGTCGCCGCCCTCGGGCTCGTCGGCGACCTGCTCGGCCTCGCGCACCTCGTCCGCCGCGTCCTCGGCGGAACCACTCTTCTTGCGACGTCCGAACACGTCACTGTCCTTCCCGGTCGGATACGACCGAAGCGTAGCTGTTCCCACCGTGGGTGATCCCGCCCTCGGCGCCGTCCACCGACGCGTGGCCGCCGGTGGACCCGAAGCCCCCTTCGGCCCGCGCCGAGCCGGGAAGTTCCGCCACCTCGTGGAAGCGCGCCTTCTCGACCTGCTGGACAACCAATTGGGCAATCCGGTCGAACCGTTCGAATCGCACACTCTCGCGCGGATCGAGGTTGACCACGATTACCTTGATCTCCCCACGGTACCCGGCATCCACGGTCCCTGGGGCATTCACGAGGGCCACCCCGCAGCGGGCCGCGAGGCCCGAGCGGGGGTGCACGAACGCGGCGTACCCGTCGGGCAGGGCGATCGAAACCCCCGTGGGGAGCACGGCGCGCTCGCCGGGGGCGAGTTCGGCGGCCTCGGTGGTCACCAGGTCCGCCCCGGCGTCGCCCGGGTGTCCGTACGCCGGAATCGGCACGTCCGGGTCGAGACGGCGGATCAGTACGTCGACGGGGCGGCGCGTCACGGGTTCACCTCGAAGGCGCGGGCGCGCCTGAGCTGGTCCGGGTCGGACATGGCCGCCTGGATCTCGGCGGGCCTGCCGTTGTCGATGAAGTGGTCGACCTTGACCTCGATGAAGAGGGCGTCGGCCCGGACCGCGACGGGCCCTTCGGGGCCGCCGATCCGGCCGGTGGCGGTGGAGTAGATCTTCCGGCCGTGCACGGCCGTGATCCGGGCGTCGAGGTGCAGCACGGTGTCCACGGGGACGGGACGGACGAAGTCGGTCTCCAGCCGTCCGGTCACCGCGATGGTGCGCAGCAGCCAGTTCAGCGAGCCGAGGGTCTCGTCCAGGGCCGTGGCGAGCACGCCGCCATGGGCGAGGCCGGGGGCCCCCTGGTGGGCCGGCTGCACGGTGAACTCGGCGGTGACGCTCACGCCCTCACCGGCCCGCGCCATCAGGTGCAGTCCGTGCGGCTGTCCTCCGCCGCAGCCGAAGCAGTGTTCGTAGTGCGCTCCGAGGAGCTCGCCGGGGGCGGGCGCGTCGGGGTGCCGGACCGGCGCGACGGCGTCGGCCGGGGGTGTCAGAGCCGCTGATGTTCCACTCACAGGCGCAGACCTTACCCGCGCGGCGGTCCGCCGGTCGCGCCGTGCCAAGCTTGGTTCCATGCAGCCTTCCGCACCGCCCTTCGACGAACGTCTCACCGCGCCTCGCTCCTGGTGGTTCATCGCCTTCGGGATCGGCGTCGCCTGTGCTCTGATGCTTCTGCCGCTGGGCACTCTGCCCCTGCTCGCCGGGCTGGTCGGCGGCACGGCCGCCGCCGCCATGCTGGTGAGCGGTTACGGCTCCGCCCGGATCCGGGTGGTGGCGGGGGCGCTCGTCGCCGGCGACGCCCGGATCCCACTGTCGGCCCTCGGTGAGCCCGAGGTGCTGGACGCCGAGGAGGCGCGGGCCTGGCGCACGCACCGGGCGGACGCCCGTGCGTTCATGCTGCTGCGCAGTTATGTGGAGACGGCGGTGCGGGTGGAGGTCACGGACCCGCAGGACCCGACCCCGTACGTCTACCTCTCCACCCGGGACCCGCGGGGCCTGGCGGCCGCGCTGAGTACCGTTCCGGCGGCCTGAGCGGCAGAACGGCCGCCGGGGTCCGGAACGACCGCCGGTCGGCGGAGCCAGGCCCCGGGAGCAGCGGGCGCGGTCGCGGCCGCTCAGGGGCCCTCGATCTCCTTGGGCAGCCGGGCCGGGTCCTCGGGCTGTTCCAGCGGAGGCAGCTCGGTCAGCCGGTCCCACGGGACAGGGTCCTTGCGCAGGTCGTTCCGGATGCGGTCGGCGAGCTTGCGGGTGTCGCGGCGGTTCATGATGGCCCCGACGGCGGCGCCGACCATGAACGGGATGAGGTTGGGCAGATCGCGCGCCATGCGCTTCATGATCTGCTGGCGCAGCTCGCGCTTCATCTGGCCGCCCAGAGCGGCGTTGAGTGTGGTGGGCCGGGTGACGTCGACGCCGCGCTCCTCCGTCCACGACGTCAGGTACGCGGTGCTGCGCTGGCCGAGATTGCCCGGGGGGCGGCGGCCGTAGACCTCGTGGAGCTCGGCGACGAGCTTCATCTCGATCGCGGCGACGCCGGTGATCTCCGCCGCCAGTTCGGCGATCATGGCGGGCGGTACGGGCATCATGGCGGCGGCCCCGATGCCTGCTCCGACGGTCGCGGTGCCCCGGCAGGCTCCCGTGACCAGCTTGTCGGCCAGTTCCTCGGGCCCCAGCCCGGGGAACTGCTTGCGCAGGGCGGCCAGGTCGCGCACCGGCACGCGCGGGGCCATGTCGATGATGCGGTCGGCCAGCTGCGCCGCCAGTGCCTTCGCGTTCTCCCCGCCCTTGCGTACTCCCCGTCTCACCGCGTGCAGGCGGCCCCCGGTCGTGGCTTCCGCCTGGTCCTGCCGGTCCTGCTCTGCGGGCCGGTCCGGCAGCGCTGCCGCGCCGGCCACTTCGAGCGAGGCCGAACGGCCTCGCTCGTCGTCGGAACCGCCGGAGTGCTCCGGCAGGTCGGCGGACCGCTCGGCAGACGCGCTTCCGCCTCCTGCCGGGCCTGTGCCGCCTCTGCCGCTCGTACCGTTCTGGCTCGCTTCCGGGCCGTGCCGACGCCAGGGGCGCCGCTTCCGGAACGGTGTCTCGCCTGCCACGGCCGACTCGACCTCAGTCGCAGTCGCGGCAGATGGGCTGACCGTTCTTCTCGCGGGCCAGCTGGCTGCGGTGGTGCACCAGGAAGCAGCTCATGCAGGTGAACTCGTCGGCCTGCTTGGGCAGCACCCGGACGGCCAGCTCCTCGTTGGAGAGGTCCGCACCGGGCAGCTCGAGTCCCTCGGCCGCGTCGAATTCGTCGACGTCGACGGCGGATGCCGTCTTGTCGCTCCGACGCGCCTTGAGCTCTTCGAGGCTGTCCTGGTCCACGTCGTCGTCAGTCTTGCGTGGGGTGTCGTAATCCGTTGCCATGTCGCTCTCCCCCTCTTGGGTGTCTACGGGTGTCTCAGCGCACGTAACGCGTGAGAGGCCGGACTTGTGCCCGACCTGAGGCGGAGATTTTGCCTCACATCAAGGTCTGTTACTCAATCGACACCCAACCGGGTGCCTCTTCGAGGCTCGGCTTGGGTGGCGATGGGGACCGTACACGGTCCCGACTGTGCAGTTCACGGGTGCCACCCCGTGTACTTCCCGTGATAACGATCCTCGAAAACCCGGACGATTCCCGGCTTTCCGACGGGGGCGCCATCACGGAGAGTAGAGGGCGGGAAATTCGCGCCTGTGATCGATCACACACGACACGCCGCGGAACGGGTCCTGAAAATTCCGCCCAAAGCGAACATGGAGATTCGGTGCAGAGTCACATCGTGGAGCCTCTCAGACCGGCAGGGTGACGCGCATCACGAGACCGCCACCCTCGCGGGGCTCCGCGATGATACGGCCTCCGTGGGCCCGCGCGACGGACCTGGCGATCGACAGGCCGAGCCCGACGCCCTTGTCGCTGCCCGTGCGCTCCGTACGCAGCCGCCTGAAGGGTTCGAAGAGGTTGTCGATCTCGTACGCCGGGACCACCGGGCCGGTGTTCGAGACGACGAGCAGGGCCTGTCCGGTCCGCGCCTCGGTGGTGACCTCCACCCAGCCGTCCTCGGGCACGTTGTAGCGCACGGCGTTCTGCACGAGGTTCAGTGCGATCCGCTCCAGCAGGACCCCGTTGCCCTGGACGACGGCCGAGGCCCGGTCGCCCCGGATCTCGACCTTCCGTGCCACGGCCTCGGCCCGGGCCTGGTCGATGGCGCGCTCGGCCACCTCCGCGAGGTCGACCGGTTTGCGCTCGATGATCTGGTTGTCGCTGCGGGCCAGCAGCAGCAACCCCTCGACCAGCTGTTCGCTGCGCTCGTTGGTGGCCAGGAGGGTCTTGCCGAGCTGGTGCAGCTCCGGTGGGGCCTCCGGATCGGAGAGGTGGACCTCCAGCAGCGTGCGGTTGATCGCCAACGGGGTGCGCAGTTCGTGCGAGGCGTTGCCGACGAACCGCTGCTGCGCGGTGAAGGCCCGCTCCAGGCGGTCCAGCATGTCGTCGAAGGTGTCTGCCAGCTCCTTCAGCTCGTCGTCCGGACCGTCCAGCTCGATCCGCCGGGTGAGGTCCGTCCCGGCCACGCGGCGCGCGGTGCGGGTGATCCGGCCGAGCGGGGAAAGGACCCGTCCGGCCATGGCGTAACCGAACGCGAAGGCGATGATGCTGAGGCCGACCAGGGCGAGCAGCGAGCGGTTGAGCAGCGTGTCCAGCGCCTGTTCGCGCTGGTTGTTCACGCAGTCGTTGATCGCCGCGTTGAACGCCTCGGGCGTCGGGTTCAGGGGGAGGTCACAGATGTCGCTCGCGATCTTCCCGCTCACGATCTCGAACGGCAGCCTGCTGCCGACCTGCAGTGCCTGCGCGGCCAGCATGTAGATGATCGACAGCAGCAGGATGCCCGCGATCAGGAACATCCCGCCGTACAGCAGGGTGAGCCGTATGCGGATGGTCGGGCGCAGCCAGGGGTAGGGGGGCTCCAGCTGTTTGGGCTCCCAGGTGGGCTTCGGAGGTGCCGCCGGGGGCTCCGGGACGGTGGCCATGGTCCTCAGATCCGGTATCCGGAGCCCGGCACGGTGACGATGACGGGCGGTTCGCCGAGCTTGCGCCGGAGCGTCATGACCGTGACCCGCACCACGTTGGTGAAGGGGTCGGTGTTCTCGTCCCATGCCTTCTCCAGCAGCTGTTCCGCCGAGACGACCGCGCCCTCACTGCGCATGAGGACCTCCAGCACCGCGAACTCCTTCGGGGCGAGCTGGATCTCCACCTCGTCGCGGAACACCTCGCGGCGGTTCGGGTCGAGCTTGATGCCGGCGCGCTCCAGGACGGGCGGCAGCGCCACCGTCGTACGGCGGCCCAGCGCGCGCACCCGGGCGGTCAGCTCGCTGAAGGCGAAGGGCTTGGGCAGATAGTCGTCCGCGCCCAGCTCCAGGCCCTCGACCCGGTCGCTGACGTCGCCGGACGCGGTGAGCATGAGCACCCGGGTGGGCATGCCGAGTTCGACGATCCTCCGGCAGACGTCGTCCCCGTGCACCACCGGGAGGTCCCGGTCCAGCACGACGACGTCGTAGTCGTTGACCCCGATGCGCTCCAGGGCCGCGGCACCGTCGTAGACGACGTCGACGGCCATGGCCTCCCGGCGCAGTCCGGTGGCCACCGCATCGGCGAGCAGCTGCTCGTCCTCGACGACGAGTACGCGCACGGCGCAGTCCTTCCTTCGATCCTTCGTGGGTTCACAGCGTGAGCGGCCGCACGGGGCCGCTCGGACACGGGCAGCAAGGCCGACTGTGCGCGTCCATCCTGCCCGCAACGCGTATAAACCGGCGGTAAGGCGGCGGCGGGGCCGGACCTCCCGGCGGCTTCCCGGCGCGAACCGGCGGATTTTCGGGGGAGTTGAGGTTTCTCTGAGCCGCGGCGCGGGGAAGAGGGCTTCACACCCGCGATCACGCCTGTCCCGTGGCATGCCACGGCCCGCTCCTTCTCCTCCGGAGCAACGGCGCGATCACCCGCTCCTCCGGCTCTCCGGCCGGGGGAATCCCGGGCACACCCCCGTGCCACCGACCCACGATGAGGGGGCGCATCATGGACGCTTTCACCGCAGGTCTGCTGCAACGCATCAAGACCACCGAGTCCGACCTCACGCGGGCGCGCGAGGACGGCGACGACTTCCTCGCGGATGTCGAGCAGGGCGAGCTGGACGATCTGCGCCGGCTCGCCGCCGAGCACGGCGTGGAGATCGGCGCCACCAGCGTCTGAGCAGTACGCCAGGGGCCCCGGACACCGTCATGGTGCTCCGGGGCCCCTGGCGTGTGCGGCGGCCCTCAGGCCGCCCGTCAGGGCCTTCGGCGGCCCCGGCACCGTCAGTCGTGCCAGGCGCCCAGTTCGTCGAGGGCGGTCTGCAGCGGCTCGAAGACACCCGGGGTCGCCGCCACCGTGAGGTCGCCGTCGGCCGGCAGCCCCGGACGGCCGCCGGTCAGTGCCCCGGCCTCGCGGGCGATGAGGTCGCCCGCGGCCAGGTCCCAGGGGTGCAGCCCGCGCTCGTAGTAGCCGTCCAGCCGGCCCGCGGCCACATCGCAGAGGTCGACGGCCGCCGAGCCGCCGCGCCGGATGTCCCGGAGCCTGGGGATGAGCTGCTGGGCGACGTCCGCCTGGTGGGCGCGGACGTGCGCGACGTAGTTGAAGCCGGTCGAGACGAGGGCCTGGTCCAGCGGCGGGGCCGGCCGGCAGCGCAGGGGTTCGCCGTTCGCGAACGCACCGCCGCCGAGGACCGCCCGGTAGGTCTCCCGGCGCATCGGGGCCTCGACGACGCCCACGACCCGCTCGCCGTCGCGTTCGGCGGCGATGGAGACCGCCCAGGTGGGCAGGCCGTAGAGGTAGTTCACCGTGCCGTCGAGCGGGTCGATGACCCAGCGGATGCCGGTGCTGCCCGGGGAGCCGGCCCCCTCCTCGCCGAGGAAGCCGTCGTCGGGACGGAAGTCGGAGAGGTAGCCGACGATCAGCTTCTCGGCGGCGATGTCCATCTCGGTGACCACGTCGATGGGGCTGGACTTGGTCGCGGCCACTCCCAGGTCGGCCGGGCGGCCGTCGCGCAGAAGGGCTCCGGCGCGGCGGGCGGCCTCCAGGGCGAGGTCGAGCAGTTCGGACAGGGCGGGGTCGGTCACGGCGCTCCCGGGGTTCGGCGGAACAGATGGCTGGACGGAGAACTGGACGGAGAAGTGGACGGTGAGCCGGCCCGGACAGGCGCCGGGCGACACGGGAGCGCCCGGCTGTCCGGAGGATCAGGCGGATCAGGCGTACGGACTGTCCGCGCCGGCCGCGGCCGGCTTCGGGGCCCTGGCGGGGCAGCAGCCGACCGGACAGAGGTCGTGGGAGGGGCCCAGGGCCCCCAGCGCGCAGCGCTCCACCGCCCGCCCCCGCTCGGTCGCGGCGCGTTCCAGGACCAGGTCCCGTACGGCGGCGGCGAAGCGCGGGTCGTGGCCGACCGTGGCGGACCGGCGGACCGGCAGACCGATCTCGGCGGCCTTCGCGGTGGCCTCGGTGTCGAGGTCGTACAGGACCTCCATGTGGTCCGAGACGAAGCCGATGGGCGCCATCACCACGGCGGGAACGCCCTCGCCGTGCAGGGTCTCCAGGTGGTCGCAGATGTCGGGCTCCAGCCACGGGATGTGCGGGGCGCCGCTGCGGGACTGGTAGACGAGCTGCCAGGGGTGCTCGACGCCGGTCTCCTCGCGCACCGCCTCGATGATCAGCCGGGCCACGTCGAGGTGCTCGGCGACGTACGCGCCGCCCTCGCCGTGGGCCTCGGCCGGGCCCGAGGCGTCGGCGGCGGACGTCGGGATGGAGTGGGTGGTGAACGCGATGTGCGCGCCGGCGCGGACGTCCTCGGGGAGGTCGGCCAGCGAGGCGAGGACGCCGTCCGCCACGGGCTTCACGAAGCCGGGGTGGTTGAAGTAGTGCCGGAGCTTGTCGACCCGGGGCAGCGGCAGCCCTTCGGCCTCCAGGGCGGCCAGCGACTCGGCGAGGTTCTCGCGGTACTGGCGGCAGCCGGAGTACGAGGCGTAGGCGCTGGTGGCCAGGACGGCGATCCGGCGGTGGCCGGCGGTGGTCATCTCGCGCAGGACGTCGGTCAGATACGGCGCCCAGTTGCGGTTGCCCCAGTAGACGGGGAGGTCCAGGCCGTGCTCGGCGAAGTCGTGGCGCAGCGCGTCGAGCAGTGCGCGGTTCTGCGCGTTGATCGGGCTGACCCCGCCGAACAGGAAGTAGTGCTTGCCGACCTCCTTGAGGCGTTCCTCGGGGATTCCTCGGCCGCGGGTCACGTTCGCGAGGAACGGGACCACGTCGTCCGGGCCCTCGGGACCGCCGAAGGAGAGCAGCAGCAGGGCGTCGTAGGGAGCGGGATCGCGCAGATCGGACATGCCGTCGATCCTGCCACCCGCCTCCGACAGCGCGGCCACCGACATCCGACGCCCCGTCGGGAAGACCGGGGATCCCGGAAACCGCCCGCCTTCCCGCTCTCCCTGCCCGCCCCGGAATCCGGTGTCCCGGGCCCCCGTCCGACCGTAAGCTGTATCGGCCACTTATCCAGCTGACAGGCACGACCGGAGTACTCCTTGCCCAGCCCCTACCGCGCCATCTTCGCCGCCCCCGGTTCCAGGGGATTCTCCGCGGCCGGCTTCTTCGGCCGGATGCCGTTGTCCATGATGGGCATCGGCGTCGTGACGATGGTCTCCCAGCTCACCGGTCGCTACGGGCTGGCCGGGGCGCTGTCGGCGACGCTGGCGATGTCGGCGGCGGTCTGCGGTCCGCAGGTCTCCCGGCTGGTCGACCGCTACGGACAGCGCCGGGTGCTGCGGCCGGTCACGCTGGCGGCGGTGGCGGCGGTGGCGGGTCTGCTGATCTGCGCTCATCGCGGGACGCCGGAGTGGACGCTGTTCGTCTTCGCGGCGGGCGCGGGCTGTGTACCGAGTGTGGGATCGATGGTCCGGTCCCGCTGGGCGGCGATCTACCGGGGCTCCGCCCGTGATCTGCACACCGCCTACGCGTGGGAGTCGATCGTCGACGAGGTGTGCTTCATCTTCGGTCCGATCATCTCCATCGGCCTGTCCACCGCCTGGTTCCCCCAGGCGGGACCGCTGATCGCCGCCGCCTTCCTGCTGACCGGCGTCTTCTGGCTGACCGCGCAGCGGGCGACCGAGCCGGTGCCGCACCCGACGTCGCGGCACACCAGGGGCTCGGCGCTGCGCTCCCGGGGGCTTCAGGTCCTGGTGGCCGCCTTCGTGGCGACGGGCGCGGTCTTCGGCGGCGTGGACGTGGTGACCGTGGCCTTCGCCGAGGAGCGCGGCCAGAAGGGGGCGGCCTCCCTGGTGCTGGCCGTCTACGCGCTCGGCTCGTGTCTGGCGGGGGCCGTGTTCGGGCTGCTCCACCTGAAGGGGGACCCCGGTCGAAGGTGGCTGGTGGGTGTCTGCGCGATGGCCGTGAGTATGATCCCCCTCCAATTGGCCGGGAACCTTCCGTTGCTGGCCGTGGCGCTCTTTGTCGCGGGCCTCGCCATCGCACCGACGATGGTCACCACCATGGCCCTCGTCGAAGCGCACGTACCGCGCTCCAAACTGACCGAGGGCATGACCTGGACCAGTACCGGGCTCGCGGTCGGAGTGGCGCTCGGCTCCGCGACCGCCGGCTGGGTGGTCGACGCCGCCGGGGCGCAGGCGGGGTACGCGGTGCCCGCCGTGGCGGGAGCTCTCGCGGCGGCGGTGGCGTTCCTGGGATATCGCCGGCTGGCCGGGCCGGCTGCGACGGGAGGGCGCGGGGAAGATGACCGACACCTACGCACGGACGACGACGAGCGCGTGGCGTAACTGGGCGGGTACCGCCACCGCCCGGCCTGCCCGCACCGAGTCCCCCGCGTCCGTGGACGAACTCGCGGACGTGCTGCGCCGGGCGGGCGCGGAGGGCCTGAAGGTGAAGCCGGTCGGCGCGGGCCACTCCTTCACCGCGGTGGCCGCCACGGACGGGGTGCTGATACGCCCGGATCTGCTCACCGGCATCCGGGACATCGACCGTACGGCGATGACCGTCACGGTGGAGGCCGGCACTCCGCTCAAGCGGCTCAACACCGCGCTCGCCCGCGAGGGCCTGTCGCTCACGAACATGGGCGACATCATGGAGCAGACGATCGCCGGGGCGACCGCCACCGGTACGCACGGCACGGGCCGGGACTCGGCGTCGATAGCGGCGCAGATACGCGCGCTGGAGCTGGTCACCGCCGACGGCACGGTGCTGCGCTGCTCGGCCGGGGAGAACCCGGAGGTGTTCGCCGCGGCCCGGGTGGGGATCGGCGCCCTCGGAGTGGTCACCGCCGTCACCCTCGCCGTGGAGCCGATCTTCCTGCTGACGGCCCGTGAGGAGCCGATGACCTTCGACCGGGTCACCGCGGACTTCGATCAGCTGGTCGCCGAGAACGAGCACTTCGAGTTCTACTGGTTCCCGCACACCGGGAACTGCACCACCAAGCGCAACAACCGCAGCGCCGGTCCGGCCGCCCCGCCCGGGCGGGTGCGCAGCTGGATCGACGACGAACTGCTGTCCAACGGGGTCTTCCAGGTCGCCTGTTCGCTGGGCCGCGCGGTTCCGGCGACGATCCCCCCGATCGCCAGGCTCTCCAGCCGGGCGCTGTCGGCGCGTACGTACACCGACATCCCGTACAAGGTGTTCACCAGCCCGCGCCGGGTGCGGTTCGTGGAAATGGAGTACGCCGTTCCGCGCGAGCGGGCGGTGGCGGTGCTGCGGGAACTGAGGGCCATGGTCGAACGCTCACCGCTGAAGATCAGCTTTCCGGTCGAGGTGCGCACCGCTCCGGCCGACGACATGCCCCTGTCGACCGCCTCGGGCCGGGACAGCGCGTACATCGCCGTCCACCTGTACCGGGGCACGCCCCACCGGTCGTACTTCACCGCGGTCGAACGGATCATGACCGCGCACGCCGGCCGCCCGCACTGGGGCAAGATCCACACGCGGGACGCGGCCTATCTGGCGGAGGTCTACCCGCGCTTCGGTGAGTTCACCGCTTTGCGTGACCGGCTGGACCCGGATCGCCTGTTCGGCAACGACTACCTGCGGCGCGTGCTAGGCGACTGAGCCCGGGCGCCTCGCGTCCCGCACGCCGTCGGCCCCGGCCCCTCTCCGTCGTGAGGGGCCGGGGCCGACGCGCGTTCCGAGCTCCGCCGGTACGTCGGTCACCCGGCGCCGGCGTCGGTGCCGGGCGGGGCCTGCTCCCCCTGCTCGGGTCCGGTGTCGGTGCCGGCCGGGGGCGCGTCGGTGCCGGCGTCGCCGGGGGCCGACGGGGCGGGGGTCGCCGGACCGGGCGTGGGTACGTCGCCGGTGGCGGAGGGCGTCGGCGTCGGAGTGGACCCGGTGCCGGGGTTCTCCGCGTCCGCGCCCGTACCGGAGTCGGGGGTCGTCTCCTCGCCGCCGCGGCCCTCGTCCGTGGCGGGGGCGGAACCGGTGCCGTCGCCGGGGACCGGCCGCCGCTCGTCCTCCTGCCCGTCCTGGCCGGCGTCCTCGGAGGGCGTGGGACCGGCGGGGCCGGAGTCCCGGTCGTCGCCGCCACCGCGTACGACGGAGCTGAGGGTGGTGCCCCGGCCGCCGCTGAGGTCGTTGCCCGAGACCATCTCGAACGCGGTGATCCCGGCCATGGAGACGGCGAAGACCGCGGCGGCCGCGAGGGCCGGCCGCTTCCAGCCGCGCAGCCGGGTGCCATGGGTGACGCCGTCGCCGAACGCGCCGTCGGCGGCGGCCGTGCCGGCTCCGACCCGCGGGAGCGGCCGCGTACGGTCGTCGCCCTGCCGGAGCGCCGACGTGCGGTCGCCGGCCGGTGACAGCGGCCGCGTACGGTCGGCGTCGGCTCCGTGGCCGTCGGCGCGCGGGACGCGGAGCATCCGGGTCCGCGCGTCGCCCAGGTCCAGCAGTTGCGTCCGGTCCGCGTCGGGCGTGGACGGCCGGGTGCTCCCCTCGTCCGGGATCACTTCCGGGACCGTGCCGGGATCGGCCGTGGCCAGCACCCTGGTGGCGTCGTCGGGCGGCTCCGGCCCGGGCCGCCGGGCGGCGGCTCTGTGTCCGGCGGGCGTCGTCTCCTTGGTGTGCACCGTCACCCGGCGGCCCTCCGGGTGGGTCACCTGGACCGTCACCTCGCGGATCTGCTCGCCGGTGCGGCGGAAGAAGTGCTGGAAGACCGAGCCGCCGCAGGTGGCGACGACACTCATCACACCCGCGCCGGCGATGGTGCCGTACACGCCCAGCTGCGAGGCCAGCACCGCTGCCGCGACGGCCGCCACGGCGCTCCCCGCGACCTGCGGGAGGCTCAGATCTATGCGCCTTTCCTTCGGTTCTGCGTCACTTTCCGGCTTCTGACCCATTACCAGCCCCTGCTTGACATCTCTCCCACCCTGCACCAACAAGGGACAAATGAGCGAAGCGGATAGTTCCGTTTCCGGCGATTCTGTGAAGGAGGACACGCATCAGGCGCATTTCACGGAGAACCGGGTATCTCAACTCCCGCGCCTCGCGAGAACTTCGACGGCGCGCCGGTCCACCCCGGTGGCCCGAATGGAGTACTGTGACGAGCCCTGGGGCGGACTCCGACGTGGGAATCCGCAGCCACCGGAGGGGGCCGACGGCGGCACTCGAACCGGCGGCGTCGAGGCATCACACGGATGCTTGCCACACAGAGCGGCCAAATCGGTCACTTTGGGACGCAATGGGCAACCGTGTCATGGTGACGCACCAGGACGAGCCCGACACGCCGGGCAACTTGGCAATGTTGTGGCAGGCTGCACCCGGGCAGGTCACACTCGACTAGCGGAAGCAGCGACGCACGTGACGTCGGCAGGCACCACCCGGGAGGTCCCCATGCCCGAACTGCGTGTCGTGGCCGTCTCCAACGACGGCACACGACTGGTGCTCAAGGCTGCGGACAGCACGGAGTACACGCTTCCGATCGATGAGCGGCTGCGCGCCGCCGTGCGCAACGACCGCGCCCGGCTCGGCCAGATCGAGATCGAGGTGGAGAGCCACCTCCGGCCCCGCGACATCCAGGCCCGCATACGGGCCGGTGCCTCCGCGGAGGAGGTCGCCCAGTTCGCCGGCATCCCCGTCGACCGAGTACGCCGCTTCGAGGGCCCCGTGCTCGCGGAGCGCGCCTTCATGGCCGAGCGCGCCCGGAAGACCGCCGTGCGCCGTCCCGGCGAGAACACCGGCCCCCAGCTCGGCGAGGCGGTGCAGGAACGCCTCCTGCTGCGCGGCGCCGACAAGGAGACCGTCCAGTGGGACTCGTGGCGCCGCGACGACGGCACCTGGGAAGTCCTGCTCGTCTACCGGGTCGCGGGTGAGCCGCACTCGGCGAGCTGGACGTACGACCCGCCCAGGCGGCTGGTCCAGGCGGTGGACGACGAGGCGCGCTCGCTGATCGGCGAGACCGACGACGTCGCCGCGCCCGAGCCCAGCTTCCCCTTCGTGCCCCGGATCGCCCGGCTGCCGCGGGACCGGCCGCTGGACCGGAGCCTCGACCGCCAGATCGACCGCGACCGGCCGTTGGACCGAGCCCTCGACCGGCAGATCGAGCGGCCCGCCCCGGCCGCTGCCGAGCCCGAGGAGTACGTGAGCAGCGCCTCGGCCGGCGAGCGCGACTCGCTGACCAGCCTGCTGGAGGCGGTGCCGAGCTTCCGCGGCGACATGGTCGTCCCCGAGCGGCCCACGCAGCCCG
The DNA here is from genome assembly GCF_044756785.1 of Streptomyces sp. NPDC091649. Taxonomy (NCBI): domain Bacteria; kingdom Bacillati; phylum Actinomycetota; class Actinomycetes; order Kitasatosporales; family Streptomycetaceae; genus Streptomyces; species Streptomyces sp. NPDC091649. The sequence continues at coordinate 165,594 of NZ_JBIVTR010000009.1, forward strand.
AGCCGCCCGCGCTCGAACCGGCGGAGGAGGCGGAGGCGGACGAGCCGCCCGCCGCCGCTTCGGCGGGCGCGGGGTCCGCGTACGCCGACGTGCTGATGCCCCGGGCGGTAGCCGGTCACCGCGACCGGCTGACCGGGACGACGGACCGTCAGGCCGAGGCGGACGGGGTCCGGCCGGGCCGCCGGGCGGCCGTGCCGAGCTGGGACGAGATCGTCTTCGGCACCCGGCGCAAGAACAAGGACTGACCGGGGATGACGACCGGCGGGGGCGGGGTCCGTACGCGGTCGCGTACGGACCCCGTTCCCTTACCGTCCCCTCCCCCGCCGTCCGCCCGCGCGCCCGGGCTACTGCGGATCGGGGCCGGTGGCGACCGGCCGGGAGGGGTCCGAGGACCACTCCGACCAGGAGCCGGGGTAGAGGACACCGGTGAAGCCCGCGATCTCCAGGGCCAGCACCTCGTGCGCCCCCGAGACCCCGGAGCCGCAGTAGACGCCCACGCCCGCGCGGCTGCGCTCCGCCCCCAGTCCGACGAACCGGGCGGCGAGCCGCTCGGCCGGGAGGTAGCGCCCGTCCTCGTCGGTGTTCTGCGCGGTCGGCGCGGAGACGGCCCCGGGGATGTGGCCGCCGACGCGGTCGACCGGTTCCACGTCGCCCCGGTAGCGCTCCGCCGCGCGCGCGTCCAGCAGCAGACCCGACCGGGCGAAGGCCGCCGCGCCGTCCGCGTCCAGCGTGGGCAGCGCCCCCGGCTTCGGCCGGAAATCGCCCTCGGCGGGGCGCGGGATCTCGGTGGAGAGCTCACCCGTCCAGGCGGCGAGGCCGCCGTCCAGGACTCGTACGTCCCGGTGCCCCGCCCAGCGCAGCAGCCACCAGGCGCGGGCCGCGGCCCAGCCCTGGCCCCCGTCGTAGACCACGACGGGGGTGTCCTGGCCGACCCCCGCCCGGCGCATCGCGGAGCCGAAGGTGTCCGGGTCCGGCAGGGGATGGCGGCCGCCGTCGCCCGCGGGACCGGCCAGTTCCGTGTCGAGGTCGACGAAGACGGCTCCGGGCAGGTGACCGGCGTCGTAGTCGGGGCGGCCGTTCGGGCCGCCGAGCTGCCAGCGGACGTCCAGGAGCACCGGCGGCCGGGGCCCTGTCGACTCGCCGGCGCATTCGGATGCGGTAATGATGGGCTTCATGGGTGCCATCCTCGCGCAGCGGCCCGGCACCCGGAACAGCATCGGAGGGGGCGGCCGACGGGAATCCGGCCGCCCCTCGTCGAGAACCCGGACGACGCGGCGCGGCCGGTACGCCTCCCGCGCCGGGGGATGCAAGCATCTGCACGGGGTACGCGGACCGCTTCCCGGCCCGGGACGGCGTACCCGTCCCGGTCCCCCGCACCGCCACCACAACGGTCCGAGGAGAGAGAAGACGATGACCGAGGCTGCCGCCCGGCGCACGCCCGGAACACCTTGCTGGGTGAGTCTGATCGTGCACGGCCTGACCACCACCCAGGAGTTCTACGGGGCCCTTTTCGACTGGGAGTTCCGGCCGGGGCCCGAACAGCTGGGCCCCTACCTCCGCGGGCTGCTGCACGGGCAGGAGGTCGCGGGCATCGGTCAGCTGCCGCCCGACCGGCACCTCCCGATCGCCTGGACCACCTACCTCGCCACGGACGACGCCGACGTCACCGCGGAGGCCATCCGCTCCTGCGGCGGTACGGTCGCGGTCGGCCCGCTGGACGCGGGCCGGGCCGGGCGGCTCGCCATCGCCTCGGACCCGAGCGGCGCGGTCTTCGGCATCTGGCAGGGCTCGGAGCACATCGGCACGATGACGGCGGGCGTGCCCGGCACCCCCGTCTGGAACGAGCTGGTGACCCAGGAGACCTCGACGGTCGCGAAGTTCTACCAGACGGTCTTCGGCTACGAGACGGAGGCGGTCGTCTCGGCCGACTTCGACTACCAGACCCTGCACCTGGACGAGGTTCCGGTGGCGGCCCTGCACGGGGTCGGCCACGCGCTGCCGCGTGACCGGGGACCCCACTGGATGACGTACTTCGAGGTCGCGGACACCGATCTGGCCGCGGCCAGGGTGGTGGAGCTGGGCGGGCGTGTCCTGCAGCCGCCGCGCGAGGGGTCGAGCGGACGGCTGGCGACGGTCGCGGATCCGGAGGGGGCCGTGTTCACGATCGTCCGGTCCGCCGGGGGCGGGGCCTCGGAAGGCGGGCGGCTCGCGGATCGATAGGATCCGCGCATGTCTCACAGTGTCCACGCTCTCGTCGTGGCCGGACCGGTCGACAGCGGGCGGGCCCGCTCGGTGGGGTTGCGCGCCGTTCTCACGCACGGCGACATCACCGTGTTCCCGATCGATCACTACTTCTCCGCCTACTGGGCCGCCAGGCGCGGCAACAGCGCACTGCTCGACCTGCCTGACGGCCTGACCGGCCTGTTTCCGAACGAGGCCGTGCTGCGTGACCTCGCCGGTGAGGCTACCGGCACGGAGAGTCTTCGGTTCGCGATCGTCGGGACGGACTATTTCGCCGGAGTCGGCGGCCAGTGGGCTGCCGCCTTCGACGGCGAGGAGCGGTTGACGCCCGATGAGGCGTCGATCAACCAGGCACTTGCCGCGCTCGGCGTGCGAGCGACCGCTTCCCAGGACGAATTCGACGTCATCGGCCTCGGCGGGTTCCGGAGCAGCCCGGACCACCTCGACGCCTACGTCGGCCTGTGCGACGAACTCGGCGTCTAGGCCCGCCCGTTTGGAACAGGCCGGGCTCGCGGGCCTCGCCTGCGTAGATCCTGGCCTCGTGCTCTTCCCGCTCGGCCGCCGCCTCAGCCCGTGGTGTGCAGCGGGACCGTGATCTGCTTGATCCAGGCGCCCCTGCTGAAGTCGCGGGCCTTGATGACGACCGCTCGGCGGCCCACCTCGATCTGGAGGCCCTGGTTGAAGGCGCCGCCCACCGCGACCTCGCCCCCCTTGCCGTCGTCCGTCCAGCCCGTCTGGACCGCCGCGGTGTTCACCACGGTGAAGCCTTCGAGGTTCGCGGTACCGGGGACGACCCTGCGGACCACCCAGTCGGAGAGGTTGAGATCCCAGTGGGTGTGACCGGAGAAGAGGAACACGTCCCTGTGACGGCCGAGGATCGAGAGGAGCCGGTCGGGCTGGAGGTAGTCGCCCAGGTAGAGCTTGTTGCGGGTGCCCGACACGGTGTTGGGCAGCGGGTGGTGGGTGATCACCATGACCGGCTTGCGCCGGCGCGCCCAGTGGGCGAGCCGGTCCTCCAGCCAGGCGAACTGAGCGTCACTGATCCACACCTCGTCCCACAGCTTCGCGTCGTGATAGTGGGCATAGCGTTCGGTTCCGAGGGTCAGTACGGGAATGCCGCCGAACGACGCCTCCGAGTAGACCCTGTTCCGTCCCGCGAAGTTGTAGAAGCTGCGGAAGAGCGAGTCCTCCGTGGTGCCGTTGGGCCAGGTGTCCTGGGCCAGGGTGTCCGGGTCGCTGTACTTCGGGACGTAGAACTCGTGGTTGCCGATGGCCCAGGCGAGGTTCCGGGGGTGCCGGTGCCGCCCGAGCGTGCGGCGGACGTCCGCGTACTCGAAGTCGTAGCCGCGGGGCGTGATGTCGCCCGCGATGCCGAGCCCGGCGCTGCCGGGGTTGATCCGGTGCAGGTCGTCGAGAGCCTTGCCGAAGTCGGTCAGGTCGCCCTGGATGTCACTGATGATGTTGAACCGCACCGTCCGGCCCCCGTCGCCGTGGCCGTGCTTCTCGTCCTTCGAGGCAGCCGTGGCCGGGGGAGCCAGCAGCACGGCGCCGGCGGTGAGGGCCCCGCCCGCCAGGAGTGAGGCGCGGCCCGTCGTGGCCATGAACGATCTGCGATCCATCGGTGGTTGCTTCCTTCGTCATGCGGCCCCTGTGCGGGACCGGACGGGGGAAGCCTCGCCGATCATGGTGACCTCTCGGCGTAGGAGAGGTGGCGACGGGCTGAAGTGCGAGAACGTGTCCTCGGGGAGGAGATCGCCCCCGGGCCCGAGGGGAAAGCCGACCGGCCGGCCCGGGACCGGGCGGGCCCGCACGTCTCAGTCCGACGACACCGGCAGGACGTCCGGCGAGAGCGCACCCGCGTGGACGGAACGGCTCGTCATGCGACGGCAGTGGTGCCGACGGCACAGCACCTCGTAACCGACCTCGCCCGCCGACCGGTTGACGTCGCCGACGACGACCTGGGCGCCCGCGACGACCATCTCGCCGTCCACCGTACGGGCGTTGTGCGTGGCGCGGGCGCCGCACCAGCAGAGCGCCTCCACCTGGAGCGCCTCTATGCGGTCGGCCAACTCGATCAGCCGCTGGGAGCCCGGGAACAGCTTGGTGCGGAAGTCCGTGGTGATACCGAAGGCGAAGACGTCGAGCCCCAGGTCGTCCACGACGCGGGCCAGTTGGTCGATCTGGACCGGGGCGAGGAACTGCGCCTCGTCCACGATCACGTAGTCGACCCGGCCGCCCCGGCTGACCAGGTCGACGATGTGCCCGTACAGGTCCATGCCCTCCTGGGCCTCGACGGCGTCCGTCACCAGGCCGAGCCGGGAGGAGAGCTTGCCCTCCCCCGCGCGGTCGTCCCGGGTGAAGATCACGCCCTGGAGCCCGCGTGCCGAGCGGTTGTGGCCGATCTGGAGGGCCAGCGTGCTCTTTCCGCAGTCCATGGTTCCGGAGAAGAACACCAGCTCGGGCATGAGGGGTCGAGCACCTTTCGGAGGAGACGGACGCGGGAGGACGGGGACGGCGGGAGGGGTTACGAGCGTACTTCGAGGAGCGGGACGAGCTGTTCCACGGGGGTCAGGGACCCGTGCACGCCCACCATCGCCGACTCGTGGGGCTCGTTGACGGAGGCGGTGATGATCACGTCGTCGTGGGCGGCGGCGACCACGTCGCCGATCCGTCCGTACACCCGCTCGTCGATCGTCGGACCGAACCATCCGGCCGCGATGGCCTCGTCCCGGCTCGCGACCCAGAACTGCTCTCCGAGCACCTCGCGCCAGACGGCCAGGACGTCGGCCCCCGCGCCCGGCACCGCGTAGACATGGCGGGCGCGCCCCTCCCCGCCGAGGAGGGCCACGCCGGCGCGCAGCTCCCAGTCCTCGTCGAAGTCGATCCGGGACTGCTCGTCGAACGGGATGTCGATCATGCCGTGGTCGGCGGTGATGTAGAGCGCGGAGCGCGGCGGGAGCTGCTCGGCGAGGCGCCGGGCGAGCCCGTCGACGTACATCAGCTGGCCGCGCCAGGCGTCGGAGTCGGTGCCGAAGCGGTGGCCCTTGCCGTCGACCTCGCTGTAGTACGTGTAGACGAGCGAGCGGTCGCCGGCGGCCAGGCGCTGGGCGGCGACGTCCATCCGGTCCTCCCCGGAGAGCCGGCCGAGGAAGGATCCGCCGCTGAGCGCGACCTTGGTGAGGGGGGTCTGCTCGAACGTCGGCGCGGAGACCTGCGCGGTGCGCACGCCCGCGGCGTCGGCGAGCTGGAAGACCGTGGGGTACGGCTGCCAGACCTTCGGAGCCGTCCACGGCTTCCAGCGGAGCTGGTTCATCAGCTCGCCGGTCTCCGGGTTGCGCGCGGTGTAGCCGGGCAGGCCGTGCTCGCCGGGCGGCAGCCCGGTGCCGACCGAGGCGAGCGAGGTCGCGGTGGTGGAGGGGAAGCCCGCGGTGAGCGGGCGGCCGGTGCCGCCGCGCGAGGTGGGGAGCAGGGAGTGCAGGAACGGCGCCTCGTCCGGGTGCGCGACGATCTGCTCCCAGCCGAGGCCGTCGATCAGGAAGACGCAGTTGCGGTCGGCCGGGGTCAGCTCGGGGATGGCGGCGGTGAAGCCGGGCACCTCCTGGCCGGCGACGAGGGTCGGCAGCAGGTCGGCGAGCGAGCCGCTGCCGTACGCGGGCACCGGCGCGGTGTCGAGGGAGAGCGGGACGGGGTCCTGCCAGACGGGCTGAGCCATCAGCGGCCGGTCGCCGCGGTGGCGGCCGTGGCCTCGGAGAGCGACTGGGCGAAGGCGAGGGTCTGGCGCACGGCGTCGGGGCCGTCACCGGCCTCGCTGACCCGCAGGCTCAGGTCGTCGGCGGTGGAGCTGCCGGTGTAGCCGTGGTCGGCCTCGCAGTTGGCGTCGCCGCAGGCCGCGGGCTCCAGGTCGATCCGGGAGACCGCGCCCCAGCCGATGGTGAGGACGACTTCGCGGGGCAGGGTGCCCGGGACGTACTTCTCCGGGTTGGCCACGACGCGGCTGACCACGACGGAGGAGATCCGCTCCAGCTTGACCGACTCGGTGGAGGTGGTGGCGTACGGCGTCGGGGAGCTGGTGTCGGCGGCCTGCTCGTCGGTGTGGCTGACGATGAACCGGTGCTCGGTCAGGACGAGGACCGTCACATGGCGGCGCACCTCGTTGGAGTCGAACGTGGTCTCCTGGTGCACCAGGTACGAAGCGACCGGTTCCCCGCCGACGGCGGCCTCCACCGCCTCGGCCACGAGGGCCGGGTAGTAGCCGCTGCGCTCGATCGCCGCGCGCAGCCCCTGGGTCGTCGTACCGGTCTTTGCCATGAGCACCATCCTACGGCGGGCCGGTGACTGCCGGGTACGCCCCGGTGCGCGCCGGCGGTCGACCCCGCCCCCGATCGCCGCCGGGCTCAGTAGTTCGGGAGGCGGCGGGGACCGAGGTCGCCGCGGGCGGGCGGCGGGGCGAGCCGGACGCTCGCGCCGAGCACGGTCAGTCCCTGCGGAGCGACGACGACCGGTTCGAGGGCGACGGAGACCACCTCGGGGTGGTCGTCGACCAGCCGGGACAGCCGCAGTAGCAGCTCTTCGAGCGCGGCCGTGTCGACGGGGGCCGAGCCGCGCCAGCCGAACAGCACCGGGGCGGCCCGGATGGACCGGATCAGCTCGGCCGCGTCGCGGTCGGTGGCGGGGACCAGCCGGTGCGCGGTGTCGCCGAGCAGCTCGGAGGGCGCGCCCGCGAGGCCGAAGGACAGGACGGCCCCGGCGGCGGCGTCGATGGAGGCCCGTACGACGGTGTCCACGCCGCGCGGGGCCATCGCCTGGACGACCGGGAGCAGTTCGGCGGGGCTGCCGAGGAGGTCGGTCAGGTCTCCGTACGCCCGGCGCAGCGCCTCCTCGTCGGCGAGGTCGAGGCGGACCCCGCCGAGGTCGGCGCGGTGGCGCAGGTGGGGTGCGGTGGTCTTGAGCGCGACCGGGTAGCCGAGCCGGGCTGCCGCGGTGACGGCCGCCCCGGGTTCCGGGGCGGGGAGCGTGGGGCGGACGGCGATGCCGTAGCGGCCGAGCAGTTCCCGTGCCTCGTCGTGGGTGAGCGGGCGTCCGCGCGGGTCGGGGGCGGTGGCGAGCTGGGCCTCGATCAGGGCGGCGGCGCCCGGTTCGTCGATGGTGTCGTCGAGGAACTCGGGGATCTTGCCCGGCACGGCCGCCTGGCGTCGCCACTGGGCGTACTTCACGGCCTCGGCCAGGGCGCGCACCGCGCGCTCGGCCGCGGGGTAGGCGGGGATGCGGCCGGAGTCTGCCGTGATCTCGGGGCCGGTGCCCGCTTCCGGGCCGGCGCTCGCTCCGGAAGGCGTGCCCGCTTCCGGGCCGGGGGGCGAGCCGGGGCGGGCGGGTGTGGCCGGGCCGGTCGGGGGCGCGGTGTGTGCCCGGGTCCGGGCGGCGGGCGGCACGGTGCCGGGGCGCGGGGCGGCTGTGCCGGCCGCGGCGGCCAGGGCCTCGGCGAGGCCGCCGATCTCGACGTGGACGACGGCGACCGGCTTGGCCGCACCTCCGGCCGCGGCCTTGCGCAGTGCGGCGGCCAGCACCTCGCCGTCGCCGGTCTCGGCCTCGCCGTCCTCCCCCACCCAGGGGATGGCGGTGACGATCACGGCGTCGCAGGTCCCGTCCGCCAGCGCCTCGGCCAGAGCGTCGCGGAAGTCCTGCGGGGAGGCGGCGGTGGTGAGGTCGATCGGCGGGCGCGGGCGCAGCCCCTCGGCGAGGCAGGCGTCGTACGTCAGGAGGCCGAGGGACTCGGAGTTGCCGAGGATGGCGACCCGGGGGCCGGCCGGGAGCGGCTGGCCCGCCAGCAGCAGTCCGGCGTCGACCATCTCGGTCACGGTGTCGACCCGGATGACGCCGGCCTGGCGCATCAGCGCGGAGACGGTGGCGTCGGGGATGCGGCTGACGGGGACCGCGTGGCCGGGCGGGGCGGAACCGCTGTGCCGGGCGCCCTTCACCACGACGACGGGCTTCACGGCGGCGGTGCGGCGGGCGAGGCGGGTGAACTTGCGCGGGTTGCCGAGCGATTCGAGGTAGAGCAGGGCGACGTCGGTGTCCGGGTCCTCGAAGGAGTACTGGAGGAAGTCGTTGCCGGAGACATCGGCCCGGTTGCCCGCCGAGATGAACGAGGACAGCCCCGCCCCACGCCGGTGGAGACCGGAGAGCAGGGCGATGCCGATCGCGCCGGACTGGGTGAACAGGCCGATCCGGCCGCGGGCGGGCGACTCGGGGGCGAGCGAGGCGTTCAGCCGGACGGACGCGGCGGTGTTGATGATGCCGAAGGCGTTCGGGCCGATGATCCGCATGCCGTACGAGCGGGCCTGGCGGACCAGCTCGCGCTGTCGTTCGCGGCCCTCGGCGCCCCGCTCGGCGTATCCGGCGGAGAGGACGACCAGGCCCTGGACGCCGTGCTCCCCGCAGTCGGCGACGGCCTCGGGGACCCGGTGGGCGGGGACGGCGATGACCGCGAGGTCGACCTGTTCGTCGATCTCGCCGAGCGAGCGGTGGGCCGGGACGCCGTCGAGGGTGGCCGGGCCCGCGTCGAAGGCGCGGTTCACCGCGTACGTACGGCCGGTGTAGCCGGAGGCGAGGAGGTTGCGCAGGACGGTGCGGCCCACCCCGCCGGGGGTGCGGCCGGTGCCGATGACCGCGACGGAGCCGGGAGCGAGGAGGCGCTGCACCGAGCGGGCCTCGGCGCGCTGTTCCCGGCCGCGCTGGACGGCGAGGGACTTCTCGGTGGGTTCGAGGTCGAGGGTGAGGTGGACGGAGCCGTCCTCGAAACTGCGGCGCTGGGTGTAGCCGGCGTCCCGGAACACCTTGATCATTTTGTTGTTGGCGGGGAGCACCTCGGCGGCGAAGCGCCGGATGCCGCGCTCGCGGGCGACGGCGGCGATGTGTTCGAGCAGCGCCGAGGCGACGCCCCGGCCCTGGTGGGCGTCCTGGACGAGGAAGGCGACCTCGGCCTCGTCGGCGGGCGCGGAGGCGGGGCGGCCCTGTTCGTTGATGCGGTCGAAGCGGACCGTTCCGATGAACTCGCCGCCGATCGTTACCGCCAGTCCCACCCGGTCGACGTAGTCGTGATGGGTGAAGCGGTGCACGTCGCGGTCGGACAGCCGGGGGTACGGGGCGAAGAACCGGTAGTACTTCGACTCGTCGGACACCTGCTCGTAGAAGCTGACCAGTCGCTCGGCGTCGTCCGTGGTGATCGGCCTGATGCGCGCGGTGCCGCCGTCGCGGAGCACCACGTCCGCTTCCCAGTGGTCGGGGTACGCGTGATGCGGACTCTGCTCCGGCGTGGGCTCCATGGGCAAAGCCTACGGCGGTGGGCCCGGTAGCGGAGGAATCGGTGCCGGGGCAGTCTGAGGAGGCCCGAACCGGGGCAGCCGGAGCACAGGAGGGACGGGAAGGCCGGGCACAGCATCGCGCACCGCATGAGAGACTGGTCTAGACAACCGTTGATAATGTGAAGGGCAGAACCATGGCTGAGCGCCGCGTAAACGTCGGTTGGGCCGAGGGCCTGCACGCCCGCCCCGCTTCCATCTTCGTCCGTGCCGCCACGGCCTCCGGCGTCCCCGTGACGATCGCCAAGGCCGACGGCAACCCGGTGAACGCCGCCTCCATGCTCGCCGTGCTCGGTCTGGGCGCGCAGGGCGGCGAGGAGATCGTGCTCGCGTCCGACGCGGACGACGCCGAGGCCGCTCTGGACCGGCTGGCGAAGCTGGTCGCCGAGGGCCTGGAAGAGCTCCCCGAGACCGTTTGATCCACGCGAATCCGGCCCGGCCGGATTCAGCGAGTGCGAGAGCCGTGACCCTCTGGGGATCACGGCTCTTTCGCTTTCCGAAAGGAGCACCTGACCGAGAGGAGCGACGCTCCGATAATGCGGTGGCAGCACGAATAGCGCCCCGCGATTACCTCTCTCTTTGTACGGCTCTCGTGTTAATGGCGGGCACCCGCGGTGTTTACGGCATGTTGCGAAGCGCTCACGCGGGGAGCGGGCGCGGTCCGCCGGCCCGGCGGGCCCGGGCAGCGCAGCCGGAGGGCCGCGGTGGCGCGTTCCGCGTGCTGGGCGGTCAGCGCCCTCGCCCGCTCCGCGTCGCCGCGCGCCACGGCGTCCAGGATCGCGCCGCGCTCGGCCCAGGCGTCGGCCGGGCGGGCCGGCGGTTCGACCGCGTACATCCAGGCGATCTTGTACCGGAGCTGGGTGAGCAGTGCGATGAGTCCGGGACTGCCGCTGGCCTGGGCGAGGGTCTCGTGGAACCAGCCGCCCAGCGGGCGCAGATCCTCGCCGTCGTGCCGGCGGGCCCGCTCCCGCCCCAGCCTGACCAGGCCCCGGAGCACCTTGAGGTGGGCTTCCGTGCGGCGCTGGGCGGCGCGTGCGGCGGCCAGCGGTTCCAGGAGCATCCGCATCTCCAGGAGGTCGGCGGCTTCGTGGACGGTGGGCTCGGCGACACAGGCGCCGGCGTGTCTGCGGGTGACCACGAAGCCCTCGGACTCCAGCGTGCGCAGGGCCTCGCGGACCGGGACGCGGGAGACTCCGTAACGGCGGGCCAGCAGCTCCTCGGTCAGGCGGCCGCCGCGCTCGTGGATACCGGAGACGATGTCGTCACGGATTGCCGTGCATACCGAGTGCGCGGGAATGCGCATGTCCGAACCTCCGCCTTGATCTCCGCGAAACGCGGCCCGACGTATGTTCCGTGACTCTATTGCAATCAGCGGGAATTTCCGATGGCAGGCCGGAATCCATGGATATCTCCGGCCCCCGAATTGCCGAAGGCCCCGGCGGTCACCGGGGCCTTCGGGCGGAGTCGCGCGGGGCGGGTCAGACGTTCAGACCGTGGGAGCGCAGATAGCCGACGGGGTCCATGTCGGAGCCGTAGTCGGGGGTGGTGCGGGCCTCGAAGTGCAGGTGCGGGCCGGTGGAGTTGCCGGTGGACCCGGAGAGGCCGATCCGCTGGCCGGAGGAGACGCTCTGGCCGACGGAGACGCCGATCGAGGAGAGGTGGCCGTACTGGGTGTACGTGCCGTCCGCCATCCGGAGCACGATGTTGTTGCCGTACGCGCCGCCCCAGCCGGCCTCGACGACCGTGCCGGCGCCGACCGCGACGACGGAGCTGCCCGAGGAGGCCATGAAGTCCACGCCGGAGTGGCTGCCGGAGGACCAGAGCGAACCGCCGGTCCTGTAGCCGGTGGTGACGTGGGAGCCGGCGACCGGGAGGTGGAAGGCGTTCAGCCGGGCGCGCTCGGCGGCGCGGGCCGCCCGGGCCTTCTCCTCGCGGACCTCCTTGGCGCGGGCCTCGGCCTTGCGCTGGGCCTCCGCCTTCGCCTTGGCCTTGGCGGCCTTCGCGCGGGCCTCCGCCGCGGCCTCGGCCTTCGCCTCGGCGATCGCGTCGGCCTGCCGCTTCTGGGCCTGGGCCTGTGCGTCGATCTGGTCGGCGAGGGTGGCGTCGAGGGCGACGGCCTGGGTGAGGCCGGTGTCGGCGACCCGGGCGGCCTCGGTGTCCGCGGCGAGGGCCGGGGAGGCAAGCGAGCCGATGACTCCGGTGGTGGCCAGGGCCGCGATGCCGGCGGCCTGGGCGCTCCGGCGCGTGAGGCGGCTCGGGGCACGGTGCTTCCCGGTGGCACGGGTGAACGCCATGGAGGGGCTGATCCTTTCCTTCCTTCTCGCCTACCGGGTTAGCTGACGGGTTCGGAGCAGGAAGGTCTCCTACGGATCCCCGCGCCGGTCTCGCGGCACGGGCCTCCGATTCACCCCAGGGACTGCGTGGGTCCCCGGCTCCCCAGGCTCGCGCCTGACGGGGACTCGGCGATGACTGCCCGGGGCCGCGGCTGCGGCATACGGGTGACGGACAGCCGGGCCGACGCTAGGCGGGTGGACTTCCCAGCACCAAACGGGTCAGGGGGTTTGTCGCACATCCCACAGGGCAGACAGGGAACCTCTCCCCCAAAAGGTGCGAAGTCGACGAATCTCCCAAAATGTCAGAACCCCGACGAAACTTCGCTCGTCGGGGTCCTGTTCGTGGTGGTGTGTCAGCCGGTGACGACGGACACCTCTCCGATGCCGAGCGCCCGCACGGGCTCCTCGATCTGCGCGGCGTCGCCCACGAGAACCGTGACCAGCCGGTCGACCGGGAAGGCGCTGACCACCGCGGCCGTCGCCTCCACGGTGCCCGTCTCGGCGAGCCGGGCGTACAGGTGGGCCTGGTAGTCGTCGGGGAGGTGCTGCTCGACCTGATCGGCCAGCGTGCTCGCGACGGAGGCGGCGGTCTCGAACTTCAGCGGGGCGACGCCCACCAGGTTCTGCACGGCCGTCTCGCGTTCGGCGTCGGTCAGCCCCTCGGCGGCCAGTGTCCGCAGGACCTTCCAGAGGTCGTCCAGCGCCGGTCCGGTGGACTCCGTGTCCACCGATCCGCTGATCGCGAGCATGGCCGCGCCGCCCGAGTCGGGACCGCTGGAGCGCAGCACCTGGGCGAAGGCCCGCACCCCGTAGGTGTAACCCTTCTCCTCGCGCAGCACCCGGTCCAGCCGGGAGGTGAGCGTGCCTCCCAGGCAGTACGTGCCGAGCACCTGGGCGGGCCACACGCGCTCGTGCCGGTCCGCGCCGATCCGGCCGATCAGCAGCTGGGTCTGGACCGCGCCGGGCCGGTCCACGATGACCACGCGGCCGGTGTCGTCCGCGGTGATGGGCGGCACCGGCCGGGCCCGGCCCGCGTCGCCCGACCAGTCGCCGAGGGTCTCCGCCAGCAGGGCGTCCAGGTCGATGCCGGTCAGGTCGCCGACGATCACGGCCGTCGCGGTGGACGGACGGACATGGGCGTCGAAGAAGGCGCGCACGGCGGCCGCGTCGATCCGCCGGACCGTCTCCTCGGTGCCCAGGCGCGGGCGGGACATCCGGGCGGTGGCCGGGAACAGCTCCTTGGAGAGCTGCTTGGCGGCGCGCCGGGAGGGGTTGGCCTGCTCGTGCGGGATCTCGTCGAGGCGGTTGCCGACGAGGCGCTCGATCTCGCTCCCGTCGAAGGCCGGGGCCCGCAGCGCCTCGGCGACCAGGCCCAGCGCCTTGGCCAGCCGGGAGGCCGGGACCTCCAGGGAGACCCGGACACCGGGGTGGTCGGCGTGCGCGTCGAGCGTGGCGCCGCAACGCTCCAGCTCGGCGGCGAACTCCTCGGCGCTGTGCTTGTCGGTGCCCTCGGAAAGCGCCCGCGACATGATCGTGGCCACGCCGTCCAGGCCCTCGGGCTCGGCCTCCAGCGGCGCGTCCAGGAAGATCTCCACCGCGACGACCTGCTGGCCGGGGCGGTGGCAGCGCAGCACGGTCAGTCCGTTGGGCAGGGCGCCGCGCTCGGGCGCCGGGAAGGCCCAGGGACGGGCCGAGCCGGGCGTGGGCTGCGGGTGGTACTCCATGGCTACTCCAGTCACGGCGGCGTCGCTCACTTGTCCGCCCCCTCGTGCGCGGCGGTGCCCTCGGCGCCCGCCGTGCCCTCATCGGACTCGTCGGCCTCGTCGGCCGGCTCGATGGGCTCGTACACCAGCACCGCCCGGTTGTCGGGGCGCAGGGCGGCCTCGGCCGCCGCGCGCACCTCCTCCGCGGTGACGTCCAGGACGCGGCCCACGGCGCTCAGGGCGAGCTGCGGGTCGCCGAACAGCACCGCGTAGCGGCACAGTTCGTCGGCACGGCCCGCGACCGTGCCGAGCCGGTCCAGCCACTCGCGCTCCAACTGCGCCTGGGCCCGCTCCATTTCCTCGGGGGTCGGTCCCTCGGCGGCGAACCGGGCCAGCTCCTCGTCGACCGCGGCCTCGATCTGCTCCACCTCGACCCCGCCGGACGTCTTCACGTCCAGCCAGCCCAGCGACGGAGCCCCGGCGAGCCGCAGCAGCCCGAACCCGGCGGCCACCGCCGTACGGTCGCGGCGGACCAGGCGGTTGTGCAGCCGGGAGGACTCACCGCCGCCGAGCACGGTGAGCGCCAGATCGGCGGCGTCACAGGCGCGGGTGCCGTCGTGGGGCAGCCGGTAGGCGGCCATCAGGGCGCGCGCCGGGACCTCCTCGTGGACCACTTCGCGCAGCTGCTCGCCGATGATCTCCGGCAGCGTCCCGTCGCGCGGCGGCTGCTTGCCGTCGTGCGCGGGAATGGAGCCGAAGTACTTCTCGATCCAGGCGAGGGTCTGCTCGGGATCGATGTCGCCGACCACCGAGATCACCGCGTTGTTGGGCGCGTAGTACGTACGGAAGAACGCGCGGGCGTCCTCCAGCGTGGCCGCGTCCAGGTCGGCCATGGAGCCGATCGGGGTGTGGTGGTAGGGGTGCCCCTCGGGGTAGGAGAGGGCGGTCAGCTTCTCGAACGCGGTGCCGTAGGGCACGTTGTCGTAACGCTGACGCCGCTCGTTCTTGACGACGTCGCGCTGGTTCTCCATGGACTCCTCGTCGAGCGCGGCGAGGAGGGAGCCCATACGGTCGGCTTCGAGCCAGAGAGCCAGCTCCACCTGATGGGTGGGCATGGTCTCGAAGTAGTTGGTCCGCTCGAAACTGGTCGTCCCGTTGAGCGAGCCGCCGGCTCCCTGGACGAGCTCGAAGTGACCGTTCCCCTTGACCTGCCCCGAGCCCTGGAACATCAGGTGCTCGAAGAGGTGAGCCAGGCCGGTGCGCCCCTTGACCTCGTGGCGCGAGCCGACGTCGTACCAGAGGCAGACCGCGGCGACCGGGGTCAGATGGTCCTCGGAGAGCACCACACGCAGGCCGTTGGCCAGGCGGTGCTCGGTCGCTGTCAAGCCGCCGGAGCCGGCCTGTGCGGTGGCCGTGTGACCCATGGGCATGTACGTCCCTTCGATCGCGATACTGGACTTCCTGCCAGACCTGCCACTCTAAGCAAGCGCACCGGCACCTGGCGAAGTTCCCGTTCGGTGGATGTTTCCGTCGATGGTGTCGCGGGCGCCCCCTCGGCCCGCTTCGGACGGGTCGAGGTCGGCGTTGTCAGTCCGGCGGTCCACAATGGACCGCGTCAGTAGCTCGTGTCGTACCGAACAAGCTCAGGTTGTCCGAACAGAATCTGTGAAGGAGTCGCAGCCGCGATGGCCCGCCGTAGCACGAAGACCCCGCCGCCGCCGGACGACTTCGAGGAGAAGATCCTCGACATCGACGTCGTCGACGAAATGCAGGGCTCCTTCCTCGAGTACGCGTACTCGGTGATCTACTCCAGGGCCCTGCCCGACGCCCGCGACGGCATGAAGCCGGTGCACCGCCGCATCGTGTCCCAGATGAACGAGATGGGGCTGCGCCCCGACCGGGGCTATGTGAAGTGCGCCCGTGTCGTCGGCGAGGTGATGGGCAAGCTGCATCCGCACGGCGACGCCTCGATCTACGACGCCCTCGTGCGCATGGCGCAGCCGTTCTCGATGCGGCTGCCCCTGGTCGACGGCCACGGCAACTTCGGTTCCCTCGGCAACGACGACCCGCCGGCCGCCATGCGGTACACCGAGTGCCGGATGGCCGACGCCACGTCGCTGATGACCGAGGCGATCGACGAGGACACCGTCGACTTCCAGTCGAACTACGACGGTCAGGAGCGCGAGCCGGTCGTCCTCCCCGCCGCCTACCCCAACCTCCTGGTCAACGGCGTGTCAGGGATCGCCGTCGGCATGGCCACCAACATGCCCCCGCACAACCTCGGCGAGGTCATCGCCGCCGCCCGGCACCTCATCAAGCACCCCGGCGCCGACGTCGAGACGCTGATGCGGTTCGTCCCGGGGCCCGACCTGCCCACCGGCGGCCGCATCGTCGGGCTCACCGGCATCAAGGACGCGTACACGGCAGGCCGCGGCACGTTCAAGATCCGCGCCACCGTCGCCGTGGAGAACGTGACGCCCCGCCGCAAGGGCCTCGTCGTCACCGAACTTCCCTTCACCGTCGGCCCGGAGAAGGTGATCGCCAAGATCAAGGACCTGGTCTCGGCGAAGAAGCTCCAGGGCATCGCCGACGTCAAGGACCTCACCGACCGGACGCACGGGCTGCGGCTGGTCATCGAGGTGAAGAACGGCTTCGTACCGGAAGCGGTGCTGGAGCAGCTCTACAAGCTGACGCCGATGGAGGAGTCCTTCGGCATCAACAACGTGGCGCTGGTCGACGGCCAGCCGCTCACCCTGGGCCTCAAGGAGCTGCTGGAGGTCTATCTCGACCACCGCTTCGAGGTGGTGCGCCGGCGCAGCGAGTTCCGCCGCACCAAGCGCCGCGACCGGCTGCACCTGGTCGAGGGCCTGATCGTCGCCCTGCTCGACATCGACGAGGTCATCCGGATCATCCGGGACAGCGACAACTCCGCGCAGGCGAAGGAGCGCCTGATGGCGCACTTCTCGCTCAGCGAGATCCAAACCCAGTACATCCTGGACACCCCGCTGCGCCGGCTCACCCGTTTCGACCGGATCGAGCTGGAGAGCGAGCGGGACAAGCTCACCGGCGAGATCGACGCGCTGACGGCGATCCTGGAGTCGGACGCGGAGCTGCGCAAGCTGGTCTCCTCGGAGCTGGCCGCCGTGGCGAAGAAGTTCGGCACGGACCGGCGCACGGTGCTGCTGGAGTCGGCCGGTTCCCAGATCGCGTCCGTGCCGCTGGAGGTGGCGGACGACCCGTGCCGGGTGCTGCTCTCCTCGACGGGCCTGCTGGCCCGCACGGCGAACGCGGAGCCGGTCGAGATCTCCGAGGACGCCCGGCGGACCAAGCACGACGTGATCGTCTCCGCGGTGGCGGCGACGGCGCGCGGCGATGTCGGTGCGGTGACCTCAACGGGGCGGATGCTGCGGCTGTCGGTGATCGACCTTCCGCAGCTGCCGGACACGCACGCGGAGCCGAACCTCTCGGGCGGGGCGCAGATCTCCGAGTTCCTCAGCCTGGAGCCGGACGAGGAGCTGATCTGCCTCACCACGCTGGAGGAGTCGTCGCCGGGCCTCGCGATCGGCACCCTGCAGGGCGTGGTGAAACGCGTCGTGCCGGACTATCCGGCCCACAAGGACGAGTTGGAGGTCATCACCCTCAAGGACGGTGACCGCATCGTGGGCGCGACCGAGCTGCGCACGGGCGAGGAGGACCTGGTGTTCATCACCTCCGACGCCCAGTTGCTGCGCTACCCGGCGGCCCAGGTACGCCCGCAGGGCCGTGCGGCCGGCGGCATGGCGGGCGTCAAGCTGACGGCCGGGGCCGAGGTGCTGTCCTTCACCGCGGTGGACCCGGCGGCGGAGGCGATCGTGTTCACGGTGGCCGGCTCGCACGGCACTCTGGACGACTCGGTGCTGACGTCCAAGCTCACCCCGTTCGACCAGTATCCGCGCAAGGGCCGGGCGACCGGCGGCGTGCGCTGCCAGCGGTTCCTGAAGGGCGAGGACGTCCTGGTGTTCGCCTGGGCGGGCGCCACCCCGGCACGGGCCGCCCAGAAGAACGGCACCCCGGCGAAGCTGCCGGAGCCGGACCCGAGGCGGGACGGATCGGGCACGCCCCTGCTCGAACCGGTGGCCGTGATCGCGGGCCCGCCGCTGTAGGCGGGAGGCCCCTCGCGCGGCGGGGGCGGCCGGGGGGTGTCACACCTCCGCGGCCGCTTCCGGCGCGTCGGCCGGCGCCTCGCGCCCGGGCGTGGGCCGCTGGGCGTCCGCGGGCTCCCGTACGGCCTCGGGCTCCTGGGCGTCCGCGGGCTCCCGTACGTAGCGGAGCACCCCCCACATGGAGCGCTCGACGTCAGCGGCGTCCGTGGAGTCGGAACCGTTCGCCCGGCAGGCGGCGAGTCCGGCCGACAGCGCCTCGGCGTCGATGCCCGCGCCGATCATGACGAGCTGGGTGAGGTGCTGCTCGCCGCGCGCCCACGGCCGGGGGACGAAACGCAGGAACCGGCCGACCGCGTGCAGTGCGTACGTGTTCGCCGGGTCCCCCCTGCCGAAGTCGGCGAATCCCTTGATCCGGTAGAGGCCCTCGGGGCGGGAGTCGAGGAACGCCATGAAGCGGCGCGGGTCCAGCGGCACGTCGGAGGTGAAGTCGACGCTCTCGTACGCCGCGTGCGGATGTTCCCCGTGGGACGCGCCCTCGTGGGAGCAGCCGTCCTCCCCCTCGCACGCCTCCTCCCGCAGCAGGTCCTCGAAGGTGAGCTGGCGGACCGGGTCCTCGTGGTCCGGCCGCAGGGCCGGATCGAAGAGCAGCTCGGGGTCGATCCGGCCGTGCGTGGCGGAGACGACGGCGGCGGGGCCGCTCAGCTCCGCGACCGTCGCACGCAGCCGCTCCCGCTCGGCCTCCCCCACCCGGTCGGTCTTGTTCAGGACGACGAGGTCGGCGACGGCGAGATGGCGGTCGATCTCGGGGTGCCGCTGCCGGGTGCGGTCGAATTCCGCCGCGTCGACGACCTCGACGAGGCCCCCGTACAGGATGCGCGGGTTGTCGCTGGCCAGCAGCATGCGGACGAGCTCCTGGGGTTCGGCCAGCCCGCTCGCCTCGATGACGATCACGTCCAGCCGGGCGGACGGCCGGGTCAGCGTCTCCAGGAAGGTGTCGAGTTCGCTCGCGTCGACGGCGCAGCACAGGCAGCCGTTGCCCAGCGAGACCGTCGAGCCGACCTGCCCCGAGACGGTCATGGCGTCGATCTCGATGGCCCCGAAGTCGTTGACGATCACGCCGATCCGGGTGCCCGCCCGGTTGCGGAGCAGGTGGTTCAGGAGTGTGGTCTTGCCGGAGCCGAGGAAGCCCGCCAGGACGACGACCGGGATCTGCGGGGTGCGGGGCGGGGTCAACGAGGGCCTTCCTGGGGGCGTCGTCAGGGTGCCGGGACCGGCTGCGGCGGGGGTGCGCCGACGTAGCGGGCCGCCGGGCGGATGATCTTCGAGTCCTCCGCCTGCTCCAGGATATTGGCGCTCCAGCCGATCACCCGCGCCGCACAGAAGGTGGGGGTGAACATCGTGCGCGGCAGCCCGCAGAGCTCCATGACCACTCCGGCGTAGAACTCCACGTTGGTGTGCAGCTCACGGCCCGGTTTGAGCTCGGCGAGGATCGCCTCGACCTGGCGTTCCACCTCCACGGCGAAGTCGACGAGCGGACCGCCGAAGTCCTGTGCGAGGGGCTTGAGCATCCGGGAGCGCGGGTCCTCGGTGCGGTACACGGGGTGGCCGAAGCCCATGATGCGGCGGCCCGCGAGGACCTGTTCGCGGATCCAGCCGTCGATGCGGTCGGGCGTGCCGATGGCGTCGAGGGTGTCCAGGGCCCGGCTGGGGGCTCCGCCGTGCAGCGGTCCGGAGAGCGCGCCGACCGCCGCGACCAGGCAGGCGGCGAGATCGGCCCCGGTGGAGGCGACGACCCTGGCGGTGAAGGTGGAGGCGTTGAAGCCGTGGTCGATGGTCGAGATGAGGTACTGCTCGACGGCCCTGGCGTGCTCCGGCTCCGGTTCCGACCCCGTCAGCATGTAGAGGTAGTTCGCGGCGTGCGGCAGGTCCGCGCGGGGTTCGACCGGCTGGAGGCCCTGGCCCAGGCGGTGGAGGGCAGTCAGGATCGTGGGGACGGCCGCGCAGGCGGCCAGTGCGTCCTCGCGTCGGCGCCCGGCCCCGATGTCGTACACCGGGCGGAAGCCCGCCGAGGCCCCGAGCAGGGACAGCGCGGTGCGCAGCCCGGCGAGCGGGCCGGAGACGGCGCCGGCGCGGGCGATGGCGGGCAGAGCCTCGCGCACCTCGGCGGGCAGGGTGCGCAGGGCGGCCGTACGGGCGGCGAAGTCGGCGGCGGCCGCCCGGTCCGGCAGTTCACCGTGGACCATCAGGTACCAGACGTCCTCGAAGCCGCGGGTCCGGGCGAGCTCGATCGCCGAGTACTGGCGGTAGTGGTAGAAGCCCTCGCGGCCGCGGACGTCGCCGAGGGCGGTGTCGGTGACGACGACTCCGGCGAGACCGCGGGGGACGGCGGGGGTGGTGGTCATGGCTGTTCTCTTTTCGACGGCACACGAAACATTGATTCGACTGTCCACGCTTGACTGGATTGCTGTCAATATTGATTGAATCAATATAAGGTGCGTGGTCCTCGGGCTCCCGCATGGATTCAGGATGGATACGGTGGTCGGCATGACGGATCAATCAGCGGCCGACGGCCAGGAGCCGCCCCGGCTCACCACCCGGGAGGCGGCCGGACTGCTGGGCGTGAAGCCGGAGACGGTGTACGCCTACGTCAGCCGGGGCCAGCTGAGCAGCGCCCGGGCCGCCGGAGGCCGGGGCAGCACCTTCGACGCCGACGAGGTGAAGGCGCTGGCCCGGCGCTCGGGGCGGCGCGACCCCTCCCCGGCCGGGGGCGACCTCGCCTTCCGCACCGGCATCACGCTCATCGAGGGGGACCGCTGCTTCTTCCGCGGGGTCGACGCGACGGAACTGGCCCGGCGGTACAGCTACGAGGAGGTCGCCGAGTGGCTGTGGACGGGTGAGCTGCGGCCCGGCGTCCGGTTCACCGCGCCCGCCGGGACCCTCGCGGCGGCCCGCCGGACGGTCGGCGCGCTGCCCGCGCACAGCGGGTCGACGGACCGGCTGCGGGTGGCGGTGACCGCCGCGGCGGCCACGGACCCGCTGCGCTTCGACCTGTCGCCCGAGGCGGTGCTGAGCAGCGCCCGGGGGCTGATCCCGACACTGGTGGGCGCCCTGCCGATGCTGGGCGAGCCGGAGGCCGAGGGCAGTTCTCTGGCGCGGGGACTGTGGTCACGGCTCACCGCGGAGCCGGCCGACGCTCCTTCCCTCGCCGTGCTGGACGCGGCCCTGGCCCTCCTGATCGACCACGACCTGGCCGCGTCCACGCTGGCCGCCCGGGTCGCCGCCTCCGCGCGGGCCCATCCGTACGCCGTGGTCTCCGCGGGTCTCGGCGTGCTGGAGGGGCCGCTGCACGGTGCGGCGAGCGGCCTGGCGCACCGGATGCTCCGGGAGGCGGTGGACCGGGGCAGCGCGGCCCCCGTGGTCGCCGATCACCTGCGGACCGGGCGGCGGGTGCCGGGCCTGGGCCACCGGCTGTACCGGGGCGAGGACCCCCGGGCGACCGCCCTGTTCACCCTGCTGGATGGGGTGCCGCAGGCGGCCGGGGCGCTGGCGGCGGCCCGCGAGGTGGTGGGGACGACGGCACGGCACACTCCGCTGCACGCCAACATCGACCTGGCGCTGGCGGTCCTGTCCGTCTCCCGAGGCATGCCGGCGGAGGCGGGCGAGACCGTGTTCGCCGTGTCGCGCACCGCGGGCTGGATCGCCCACGCCCTGGAGGAGTACGGGGAGCAGCCGCTCCGCATCCGCCCCGGCGGCCAGTACGCGGGGCCCCGGCCGCCGCAGCCGCTGCCAGGGCCGTAGCCGCTCCTCGCACACCTCCAAAGGCCCCTGATCCGGGCCCAGAGGTCCACGTCAAGGGCCCGGATGCGCAAATTAGCTACGGATCACCGGGAATTATCGCGCGGCGGCTGGGCGGTGGACCCGCGCACCACCAGCTCCGGCTCGTAGAGCAGTTCGTCCGGGGGCACCGTACGCCCGCCGATCTGCTCCGAGAGCAGCTCGACGGCCGCGCGCCCCATGGCCTCGATGGGCTGACGGACGGTGGTCAGGGGCGGCTCGGTGCAGTTCATGAAGGCCGAGTCGTCGTAGCCGACCACCGACACGTCGCCGGGCACCGACAGGCCGCGGCGGCGGGCGGCCCGCACGGCGCCCAGCGCGAGCGGGTCGCTGGCGCAGATGACGCCGGTGACGCCCCGCTCCAGCAGCCGCGCCGCGGCGGCCTGCCCGCCCTCCAGCGAGAACATCGCGCGGGCCACCCACTCGTCGGGCACGGTCGTGCCCGACGACTCCGCGAGCGCCCGGGCCGCGGCCAGCTTGCGCTGCGAGGGCACATGGTCGGACGGACCGAGGACGAAGCCGATGCGCTCGTGGCCGAGCGAGACGAGGTGCCGCCATGCCTGCTCGACGGCGACGGAGTCGTCGCAGGAGACGCCCGGGAAGCCGAGCCGGGCGATGGCCGCGTTGATCAGCACGACGGGGATATTGCGCTCCGCGAGCACCTTGTAGTGGTCGTGCGGGGCGTCGGCCTGGTGGTAGAGACCGCCCGCGAAGACCACTCCGGAGACCTGCTGCTGGAGGAGCAGCTCGACGTAGTCGGCCTCGGAGACGCCGCCCTTGGTCTGGGTGCAGAGGACCGGGGTCAGCCCCTGCTGGGCGAGCGCGCCGCCGACCACTTCGGCGAACGCCGGGAAGATCGGGTTCTGCAGCTCGGGCAGGACCAGCCCCACGAGCCGGGCCCGTTCGCCGCGCAGCTGGGTCGGCCGCTCGTAGCCGAGGACGTCCAGCGCGGAGAGGACGGCCTGCCGGGTGGCGTCGGAGACGCCCGGCTTGCCGTTCAGCACCCGGCTGACCGTCGCCTCGCTGACTCCGACCTTCTGGGCCACCTGAGCAAGTCGTCGCGTCATGAACGCAAGATTAGCGCAAGAAATGCAAGAAGGTTGCGTCGCAGTAGGACTCGCCCCGAACGCTCACAGAGCGGCCACCGGAAGGCAAGGGGTTCACGCAGCGGGAGCCCGGGTCCGCGGCCGAATTTCCGCCCCGGCCACCCGGCCCTTACCGTCTCTACGATGAACGCCCCACCGACCCCCGGCAGCGGACAGCGCCGGTTCGGCTGGCCCCGGAGGGTCTTCTCCCAGGTCCTGCTGATGCAACTGGCCATCATCACCGGCGTGACCATCCTGGTCACCGGCCTGTTCCTGGCCCCGCTCAGCGCGCAGCTGGACGACCAGGCGATGCGCCGCGCCCTGGCCATCGCCCAGACCACCGCCGCCCGGCCGGGGATCGTGAAGGACCTGGGCACCACGGCCCCGTCCGGCCACGGCCCCGTCCAGTCGGCCGCCGAGCAGGTCAGGCGGGCGACGGGGGCGGAGTACGTCGTCGTCATGGACCGGCGCGGGGTGCGCTGGTCGCACCCCGACACCCACCGGATCGGCGCGGTCGTCTCCACGGACCCCGGCCGGGCGCTGAGCGGTCGCGAGGTGATGGAGATCGACAGCGGGACCCTCGGCCGCTCGGCGCGGGGCAAGGTGCCGCTGTTCGACACGTCGGGCGAGGTGGCCGGCGCGGTGTCGGTGGGCATCGCCTACGACAGCGTCCGCGCCCGGCTCCTCGCGGCGATCCCGGGGCTGCTGGCGTACGCGGGCGGGGCCCTGGCCGCGGGGGCGCTCGCCGCGTACCTGATCTCCCGTCGGCTGCAACGGCAGACCCACGACCTGGCGTTCTCCGACATCTCCGCGCTGCTGACCGAACGCGAGGCCATGCTGCACGGCATTCGCGAAGGAGTCGTCGCGCTCGACGGCGCGGGGCGCGTCCGGCTGCTGAACGACGAGGCGCAGCGGCTGCTGGGCGTGGGCCCCCAGGCGGCGGGCCGGCCGCTGGAGGAGGTGCTCGGCGGCGGCCGGACCGCGGACGTGCTGGCCGGGCGGGTGGTCGGCGACGACCTGCTGGCGGTGCGGGGCAGCCGGGTGCTGCTGGCCAACCGGATGCCCACGGACGACGGCGGAGCGGTGGTGACCCTGCGCGACCGGACCGAGCTGGAGCACCTGGGCCGCGAACTCGACTCCACCACGGGCTTGATCGACGCCCTGCGCGCCCAGGACCACGAGCACGCGAACCGGTTGCACACCCTGCTGGGGCTGCTGGAGCTGGAGATGCACGAAGACGCCATGGAGTTCATCACGGAGGTGGTGGGCGTGCACCGGGCGACGGCCGAGCAGGTCACCGAGAAGGTCCAGGACCCGCTGCTGGCCGCCCTCCTCGTCGGCAAGGCGACGGTCGCTGCCGAGCGCGGGGTCTCGCTGCGGCTGGCTCCGGGCACCCTGCTGCCCGACCGGGTGGTCGATCCCCGGGGCCTGGTCACCGTGGTGGGCAACCTCGTCGACAACGCCACGGACGCGGCGGCCGGATCGGACGGGGCGCGGATCGAGGTCGCTCTGCGCGCGGAGGGCCGTACGGTGATCCTGGGCGTGCACGACAGCGGCCCCGGCGTCCCCCGGGAACAGCAGGCGTCGATCTTCACGGAGGGCTGGTCCACCAAGGACGTCCCCGCGCACGGCAGACGCGGCCTCGGGCTCGCCCTCGTACGCAGACTCGCGGAACGTCAGGGAGGCAGCGTGACCGTGTCCGGCGCGGACGCGGGCGGCGCGGTGTTCACGGTCGTGCTGCCGGAGGCGCTGGCCGAACCGGGACCGGAGGGCGCGGCCGAAACCGTCGCGGGCCGCCCGGACGGCCCGCCGCCCCTCACACCTCCGGCCCCGACGGGAGAGCAGCGGTGATCGAGGTCCTCATCGTGGACGACGACGTCCGCGTGGCGCGGATCAACGCGGCGTACGTCGCCAAGGTCCCCGGCTTCCGGGTGGCCGCGCAGGCCCACACGGCGGCCGCCGCGCTGGAGGCGGTCGAGGAGGTCCCGGTGGACCTCGTCCTGCTGGACCACTACCTGCCCGACCGCAACGGTCTCGCCGTCGTACGGGAACTGCGCCGCCTGGGCCGTCAGGCCGACGTGATCATGGTGACGGCCGCCCGGGACGTCGCCACCGTGCAGGACGCGATGCGGCACGGCGCGCTCCAGTACCTGGTGAAACCGTTCACGTACGCGGGCCTGCGCTCGAAGCTGGAGGCGTACGCGTCCCTGCGGCACACCCTCGACCGGGGCGGGGAGGCCGAGCAGGCGGAGGTGGACCGGCTCTTCGGAGCACTGTGGGCGGCGGGCGAGCCCGGCCTCCCCAAGGGCCACTCCCCCACCACCGCCGAGCTCGTCCGAGGGGCCCTGCGCGGTGCCGACGGACCGCTCTCCGCCCAGGAGATCGCGGACAGCGCGGGAATGAGCCGGCAGACGGCCCAGCGCTATCTGAAGCTGCTGGAGCGCACCGGCAAGGTCCGGCTGACGCTGCGGTACGGCGAGACGGGCCGCCCGGAACACCGCTACGCCTGGGCCGCCGGCTGAGCCCTACCGGGCCGGGCCGCGCACGCACCGGGGCCCCGCCGGCGGGCCGCGGCGGCCTCGGCCGCCCTACGCCGCCCCGGCGCCCGTCAGCGCCCGGACCTCGGCCTCCGCGTGCTTGGCCTCGTCGGGCGGCTCGGGAGAGGTGACCGTACCGATCCAGCCGGCCAGGAAGCCCAGCGGAATGGAGACCAGACCGGGGTTCTCCAGCGGGAAGAGCTGGAAGTCCGCCCCGGGGAACAGGGACGTGGGGCTGCCCGACACGACGGGCGACACGAGCACCAGGACGACCGCCGGGACCAGCCCGCCGTACACCGCCCAGACCGCGCCCCGGGTGGTGAAGCCGCGCCAGAACAGCGAGTAGAGCAGGGCGGGGAGGTTCGCCGAGGCGGCCACGGCGAAGGCGAGGCCCACCAGGAAGGCGACGTTGAGGTCCTGGGCGAGCAGTCCGAGGCCGATCGCGACCACGCCGATTCCGGCGGCGGCGGTACGCGCCACGGCGACCTCCCCGTACTTCCTGCGTCCGGGGCGGCGGAGCGAGGCGTAGAGGTCGTGGGCGACGGACGCGGACGAGGCGAGCGTGATGCCGGCGACGACGGCCAGGGTGAAGCGGCCGCAGTTGCGGACGAGTTCGGCGACGAACAGCAGGACCGCCAGCCAGGCGACGAGGAAGCCGACCGAATAGAGCATGCCGTCGTAGCCGAAGAGGGCGATCAGCCCGGAGATTCCGAGGAAGGAGGCCGCCGACATGTAGTCGCCGGCGATGGCGAAACCGTTCTCCATGGGAGAGAACAGGCGTCCGCCGGCGTAGAACTCCTCGGCGGAGCACTGCCGGGTGCGGCCCGCCCATCTCGTGATGAACAGTGTCACCGCGACGAACGCGCTGAACAGCAGCAGGGCGAGTGTCTGATGGTCGCCGCTCAACGTTCCAGTCCTCTCGTCATCTCCTGGGTGTCCCAGCGCAGGTCGAGCGCGACCCGGTCCCTGCGCAGCCGCGCGTGCCGTGCGTACGCCCAGGTGAGCAGGAAGGTGGTGAGGAACTGGCCGAGACCCGCCAGCATCGCGACGTTGACCGCTCCGGCGACCGGGCGGGCCATCAGCCCGGGTGCGGTGGTCGCGGCGACGACGTAGGCGAGGTACCAGAGGAGGAACGCGAGGGCGGCGGGAACCACGAAGCGGCGGTAGCGGCGGCGCACCTCGCGGAAGGCGGCGCTGCGGTGCACCTCCAGGTAGACGTCGGCCGCGCTGGGCGCGGGGTCCCGCGGCGCCGCTCCGGACGCGTCGAGGCCGACGGCGGTCCCCGCCCCCTCGTGATCAGCCCGGCCGGACGCCGGCGCGTCGTCCCGCGGGCCGTCGAGCCGCACTCCCGCGGTCCCCGGCCCTGCTTCCTTCTCCACCGAACAGCTCCCCTGATCCGCCGACCTTTTCGGCCGCATGGCCAACGATGGGCGGTTGGGGAAGATCACGGACGTGCCATGCGTCCGACTTCACCCCTTCAGGTGACAGAAGCCCGGGACGGCTGCGGGAACCCCGAGAACGTACGCGGCCCCCGCTCCCGGGCGGACGGGAGCGGGGGCCGGGCGGGCGTGCGGGGGTCAGGCGTCGATGCGCGAGCGGTCCAGGGTGGCCGCGGAGCTGGTGATGAACTCCTTGCGGGGCGCGACCTCGTTGCCCATCAGCAGATCGAAGACCTGCTCGGAGGACTCCAGGTCGCCGATGTTGATGCGCCGCAGCGTGCGGTGGCGCGGGTCCATCGTGGTCTCTGCCAGCTGGTCGGCGTCCATCTCGCCCAGGCCCTTGTAGCGCTGGATCGATTCCTTGATCCGGACGTTCTTGCGCCGGAGCTCCAGGAGGGTCTGGCGCAGTTCGCTGTCGGAGTAGGTGTAGATGTACTTGTCCTGGCCCTTCTTGGGCTGGACCAGCTCGATCCGGTGCAGCGGCGGAACGGCGGCGAAGACCCGCCCCGCCTCGACCATCGGGCGCATGTAGCGCTGGAAGAGGGTCAGCAGCAGGCAGCGGATGTGGGCGCCGTCGACATCGGCGTCCACCAGCAGGACGATCTTCCCGTAGCGGGCGGCGTCGATGTCGAAGGTCCGCCCGGACCCGGCCCCTATGACCTGGATGATCGCGCCGCACTCGGCGTTCTTCAGCATGTCCGAGACGGACGACTTCTGTACGTTGAGGATCTTTCCGCGGATCGGCAGCAGCGCCTGGAACTCACTGTTCCGGGCCAGCTTGGCCGTACCGAGCGCGGAGTCGCCCTCGACGATGAACAGCTCGCTGCGCTCGACGTCGTCGCTGCGGCAGTCGGCGAGCTTGGCGGGCAGCGAAGAGGACTCCAGCGCCGTCTTGCGGCGCTGGGCGTCCTTGTGCTGGCGGGCGGCGATCCGGGTGCGGGCGGCGGCCACGGCCTTCTCCAGCACCGCCCTGGCCTGGGCCTTGGCGTCCCGCTTCGTGGAGGTCAGGAACGCCTTGAGCTCCTTGGCGACCACGCCTGCCACGATCCGGTTGGCCGCCGAGGTGCCGAGCACCTCCTTGGTCTGGCCCTCGAACTGCGGCTCGGCGAGCCGTACGGTGACGACGGCGGTGAGCCCTTCGAGGGCGTCGTCCTTGACGACGTCGTCCTCGGCGACGCGCAGCATCTTGGCGGAGCGGAGTGCCTCGTTCACCGTCCTGGTCAGGGAGCGCTCGAAGCCGCTGACGTGGGTGCCGCCCTTGGGCGTGGCGATGATGTTCACGAACGACCGTACGGTCGTGTCGTAGCCGGTGCCCCAGCGCAGGGCGATGTCGACGGCCAGCTCACGGGTGACCTCGGTGGCCGTCATGTGGCCGCGGTCGTCCAGGACGGGCACGGTCTCCTTGAAGGTGCCCGTACCGCTGAGGCGCTGAACGTCGCAGACGGCCTTGTCCTGGGCCAGGTACTCGCAGAACTCGCTGATGCCGCCGTCGAAGCGGAAGGTCTCCTCCGTCTTGCCCTCGCCGTCCAGTCCGCGCTCGTCGCGGACGATGATCGTGAGGCCGGGGACGAGGAAGGCCGTCTGGCGGGCACGCTGGTAGAGCGTCTCCAGGTTGAGCTTGGCGTCCTTGAGGAAGATCTGGCGGTCGGCCCAGTACCGCACCCGGGTACCGGTACGGGTCTTGGGGACGCGCTTGACCTTGCGCAGACCGTTGGCCGGATCGAACGGACTGTCCGGCCCCTGCTCGGTGAACATGCCGGGGACACCGCGCCGGAAGCTGATGGAGTGGGTCGCGCTGTTGCGGTCCACCTCCACGTCCAGCCGGGCGGAGAGGGCGTTGACCACGGAGGCGCCGACGCCGTGGAGGCCGCCCGAGGCCGCGTAGGAGCCGCCGCCGAACTTTCCTCCCGCGTGCAGCTTGGTCATGACGACCTCGATGCCGGAGAGGCCCGTCTTGGGCTCGACGTCGACCGGGATGCCGCGGCCGTTGTCCCGGACCTCGACGGAGGCGTCGTCGTGGAGGATGACCTCGATCTGGTCGCAGTGGCCCCCGAGGGCTTCGTCGACGGAGTTGTCGATGATCTCCCAGAGGCAGTGCATCAGACCGCGGCTGTCGGTGGACCCGATGTACATCCCGGGGCGCTTGCGGACCGCCTCCAGCCCTTCCAGGACGAGGAGGTGCCGCGCGGTGTAGTTGGAGCTGTCCCGGTCGCCGCCTGCTCCGGTCAGCATCGCGGTGGACGGCACGGACGTTTCGGCGGTCACGCGGTTCGCTCCTCGCTGAATTTCATCTGGGGTCCCCGTGGGTATGGGGGCTGGGCTTCGGTTGTCGCTGAGAGCCTACAGACGCCTGGTAGAGCGGTTGTAACGCCACCCTCGGGGAATCCTCATGCTAGTCGAGCCCCATCCGGGCTCGCATGAGTGTTCGATCATTCGTTGGAGTGACGTGCACATCACGTTCCCTTCGACGCATGAACCATTTAGGCTCCGGGCACGTCCTCATGAACAAACCGGCAAGCCGGCCGGCGGGACACACCCCCGAGACAAGCAATGCGAAACCGTAGCGCTCCGCATACGGCACATTCGCCGCCAACCGGCAACAGACGGCCACACCGAGAAGAAGTTTCGAAGAAAAGCCACGAGCGGGAACGTTTTCGGCCTGGTTGGATGTTGACCCTGGTACGACAGCTCGTCGAGCTAGAGAAGAGGCGACGTGACTACTGTTCTGACCCCCGCGAGCCCGCTGACCGCAGCAGACCGCTGTGACCGTTGCGGCGCCCAGGCATATCTGCGCGTCGTCCTGATCAGCGGCGGTGAACTGCTCTTCTGCGCCCACCACGGGCGCAAGTTCGAGCCGGAACTCAAGAAGATCGCCGCGGAAATACAGGATGAGACGGATCGGCTCACCGCCGTGCAGACGGCTGCCGCCGACGAGGACCAACACTGACACCTCGCATCCACGACGAGCCAGGGGCCGGTCCAGGACCGGCCGACGGGCGGCTCCCCCACCGGGGGAGCCGCCCGTTCTCGTCCTCGGGGACCGCACACACGCCCTGCGGGGATCACCCCGCCACCACGGGCCCCGGGGCGGCTCAGACGCGGCCCTGGGCCCATTCGAGGGCGGCGGAGACCCGGGTGTACACCCCGGGGCTGCCCGGGCGCCCGCAGCCGCTGCCCCAGGACACCAGGCCGATGAGCCGCCCACGGGCCACCAGCGGCCCGCCGCTGTCGCCCTGGCACGCGTCCCGGCCGCCCGCCGGATCGCCCGCACAGAGCATCGCCGAGGCCCTGTACGTGCCCTCCTGGCCGCCCGGGTAGGCCCGCGCGCAGTCGCTGTCCGGGAGGACCCGCACCGGCGCGGAGCGCAGCACAGAGGCGTACGTGCCACTGCCCGTCGTGTCGCCCCACCCGTAGACGGCCGCGGCGGTCCCGGGCCGGTAGGCGGCGTCCCCGGCCGCGGCCGTCGGGATGACGCCACTCTTCGGCAGCGCGCGGGACAGGGTCAGCACCGCGAGGTCGCCGGCGTTGGAGACCGGGTCGTACGCCGGGTTCACCCAGATGCCCCGGACCGGGACCTCCTGGCCGCCGGCATCGCTCAGCCGCTCCCGGCCGGCGATGACGAGCAGGTCCTTCACCCGGTTCACCGGTCCGCCGAGCGCCTGTTCACTCAGACAGTGGGCTGCAGTCAGGATCTTCGTGGGCGCCACGGCGACGCCGCCGCAGAACTGGCCCGAGCGGGCTCCTCCGAACCGTTCCCGGCTGGACAGCGCCACGACCCACGGGCTCTCCGCCACGGGGGCGGGCTGTCCGCCGACGACGATGCTGTCCGCGACCGCCGAGGAGGGCGCGGCGAGCGGCAGCACGGCCGCGGCGGCGGTCAGGGCGAGCGCCCCGGTCAGGGAACGGACGGCGGGACGGGGCATGGAGGCTCCTGACGCTGAGGCGTTGACGGTCCACCCAGCGTGATCCAGCCGGTCCGCGTCCGCACCCGAGGACACGCCGGAGGGCCCGGATCCCCTGGGGGTTCCGGGCCCTCGGCCGGTGAATCTTCCGCGATCTAGTCGAGGTAGTCGCGCAGCACCTGGGAGCGCGACGGGTGACGAAGCTTCGACATCGTCTTCGACTCGATCTGACGGATGCGCTCGCGCGTCACGCCGTAGACCTTGCCGATCTCGTCCAGCGTCTTCGGCTGACCGTCGGTGAGGCCGAAGCGCATCGAGACCACGCCGGCCTCACGCTCGGAGAGCGTGTCGAGCACCGAGTGGAGCTGCTCCTGGAGAAGCGTGAAGCTGACGGCGTCCGCCGGCACGACGGCCTCGGAGTCCTCGATCAGGTCACCGAACTCGCTGTCGCCGTCCTCACCGAGCGGGGTGTGGAGGGAGATCGGCTCGCGACCGTACTTCTGGACCTCGATGACCTTCTCGGGGGTCATGTCGAGTTCCTTGGCCAGCTCCTCCGGGGTGGGCTCGCGGCCCAGGTCCTGGAGCATCTGGCGCTGCACGCGCGCGAGCTTGTTGATGACCTCGACCATGTGCACCGGGATACGGATGGTGCGGGCCTGGTCGGCCATCGCGCGGGTGATCGCCTGACGGATCCACCAGGTGGCGTACGTGGAGAACTTGTAGCCCTTGGTGTAGTCGAACTTCTCGACCGCGCGGATCAGACCGAGGTTGCCCTCCTGGATCAGGTCCAGGAAGAGCATGCCGCGACCGGTGTAGCGCTTGGCCAGGGAGACCACCAGGCGGAGGTTGGCCTCCAGGAGGTGGTTCTTGGCCCGCCGGCCGTCCTCGGCGATGATCTCCAGCTCGCGCTTGAGCTTCGGGGCGAGCTTGTCGGCGTTCGCCAGCTTGTCCTCGGCGAAGAGGCCGGCCTCGATGCGCTTGGCGAGCTCGACCTCCTGCTCTGCGTTGAGGAGGGGAACCTTGCCGATCTGCTTCAGGTAGTCCTTGACCGGGTCGGCGGTGGCGCCGGCGACGGCGACCTGCTGGGCAGGCGCGTCGTCCTCGTCGTCGGAGAGGACGAAGCCCTTGTTCTCGCCCTCGCCCTCCTCCTCCTCGCTCTTGACGGCCTTGACTTCCTCGGCCGCCTCGTCACCGTCGAGAAGCTCGTCGTCCTGCTTGCCGGACTTCTTCGCCGCCGTCTTCTTGACCGCCGTCTTCTTCGCGGCGGTCTTCTTGGCAGCGGTCTTCTTGGCTGCCGCCTTCTTGGCGGGAGCGGCCGCGACGGCGTCGTCGGCCACCGCGTCCGCACTCTCGGCCGCCGGGGCGGCGGGGGCCGCGGCGGTCCTGGTCACGGTGGTCTTCGCCGCGACGGTCTTGGTGGCGGTGCGCTTGACCGGGCTCTTCGCTGCGACGCTCTTGCGGGCGCGCTTCGGCGACTCCGCGGCACTGACCATCAGCGTCACACCCTCTTCCTCGAGGATCTGGTTGAGGCTGCGCAGAACGTTCTTCCACTGGGTTGGCGGAATCTGGTCAGCCTCGAAGGCCCGACGCACGTCATCGCCGGCGATCTGCCCATCAGCCTTTCCCCGCTCGATGAGCGCCATCACAGACTCGGACTCGGCGATCTCCGGCGGGAGCGTACGGGATGTGCTGGCCGACACGAACAACCTCTCGGAACGATGGAAACGGCTTCCGGCCCTGCCCTGGAGGGGGCTGGAACCGACGACCGTCGACTGGGGATGTCGCCGACGGCGCGGGCTTGGCCTCAGAACTGCACAGCGCACCCAAGGGTTGCTGTATTCCTTCCGCGACGGTCACCTCTTAAGTCATCGCGCTGCTTCGAGGAGTGTTACGGCCAATCCACGTGGCCCGAGTCACACCTCATTCGCGACAAACTGGGCGACGCATCGCATCCCACCACAATTGTGCCGCCGGACCGGTGCGGTCCGGCGGCACCGGGCCCACACACCCGGCCGCGCCCGGGGTCAGTGCTCGCGCGGCGCGGGGACCACACGCTCGACATCGGGGTGGACGACGAGCAGTTGCCGCATGGCCGTCTCGGCGGCCCCGGCGTCGCCGGCGGCCAGGGCGTCGGCGATACGCGCGTGATGGGCGAGCGAGGTCTCGCCGGGCCGGTCACAGCCGGTGACGGGTCCGCCGGAGACGTGGAGGGCGGCCGAGACGATGCCGGAAAGGTGTTCGAGCATCCGGTTGCCGGCGGCCTGGATGAGGAGGGCGTGGAACTCCGCGTCGGCGCGGGAGAAAGTGATCGCGTCCCCCTGCCCCATCGCGTGCCCCATGATCTCCACCATGTCGCCGAGCCGCTGCTGCAGGTCGTCCCGGCCGTGCCCGGCGGCGAGGCGCGCCGCGAGCGGTTCGATGGTCCAGCGCAGCTCGGCCAGCTCGCGGCGCTGGTCGTCGCGCTGCGGGCCGAAAGCCCGCCATTCGATGATGTCGGGATCCAGCAGGTTCCAGTCGCTGACCGGGCGGACCCTCGTGCCCACATTGGGGCGGGCGCTGACCAGCCCCTTGGCTTCGAGGACGCGCAGGGATTCGCGTACGACGGTGCGGGAGACCTCGAACCGCTGGCCGATCTCCTCGGGAACGAGAGGGCGGTCCGCGCCGAGGTCACCGGAAACGATCATCTGACCCAGCTGCTGGACGAGTTGGCCGTGGAGACCGCGCCCCCGGCTGGCCGATCCCCGTCGGCTCGCCCGTCCCAGCTCGGAATCGGATCCACCCCAGGCCCGGGAGGCGGCACGCTCGCCGGCCGGCGCCTCCGTATAGGGGTAGCGGTCGAGTTCGCCCGAGCCGGCCAGGCCGGAATCGGCGGTGCGGGCGGCGGTCATCATGGTGTGCGCAAGGGTACTCACGCATCCTTTGTCGGCGCGGCTCGCCCGCCTCTTGAGGTCTTTGGTGAAAAGCACACGAAAGGGTGATCGGCGCTCGCTCCTCAATTGACGCCATATCTCTGCAAATCGGTCATTTCTCAGGGAGTTGCGGACCCCTGTCCTCGACTCGGGCGGACGGCGATCACCAACGCGCCTTTCCTCGAAGGCTGGTGAACAGATACGCGCAGATCAGGGCTGACAACGACAGGGCGAGCGCGGTCCCCACGGGCTGCGCCACCACCCGCGCGACGGCCAGGACCCAGTGGTCCGTCTCCTGGGGCAGTTGCCACCCGGCCAGTTCACGCAGTCGGCCCGGGAGCCCGGCGACCGAACGCGCCGAGGGAGCCGCGAGAACCTTCTGCACCAGCGGAACGACGAGCACCGGGACGGCCAGCACCGCGGCGATGCCCGCGCCGGCCACCCGGAAGACGCCGGCGGCCAACAGCCCCGCCCAGGCGCAGCCGACCGTCAGGCCGGCCCAACCCGCGCTCAGGGCAATGGCGTTCGAAGGGATCGCGATCAAGTCCGGTCCGTACACGAGCCGGAGGCTCTGCGCTCCGCAGACCACGGCGAGACCCGCGAGCAGCAGAGCGAAGCTCGCGGTCACGGTCAGCTTGGCCAGCAGCAGCCCGAGCCGCCGGGGCACGGTGCCACGAGCGGCGGCGAGTGCCGGATAGCGGAACTCGTCCCCGAAGGACAGCGCCCCGAGCACACCCGCGCCGAGCGCGGCGGGAGGGAGCGGCAGCAGCGCGGGCCACGCGGCGAGCACCCGGGGCAGCGCGGTGCCGTCGGTGCGGGCGAGCAGGACGGACACCGCGGCCGACACCACCAGAACGGCCGCCATGATCATGGCCGTTGTCCTGACGCCCAGGGAGCGTCGCAGCTCGTACCGGAGCGGGCGCAGGGGGGCGCGCGCGGGGCGCGCCCGGAGTGGGGGCGGCAACTCCGAGAGCACGACGGCGCAATCGCCCCGCACCCCTCCCCCGGCTTCCGCCGGGGCGGCGGGTCCGGTGTCGCCGATCTCGTCGGCGAGCCGGTGCACGGGGACGCCGTGCCGGTAGGCGGTGTCGCCGATCTCCGCGCAGTTGCTGCCGTACACGGTCAGCCGGCCACTCGCCTCCTCGATCACTTCGACGGAGCGCCGCGCGGCCCGGGCCTCCCGGCTGACCACGGCCGCCAGCCGGGCCGCGTGCGGGGTGCGGACGGCGACCCGGGCCCGGAGCCGGGTGCGGGCGAAGTCGGCGACGTCCTGGTCGGCGACGAGACGCCCGCCCCCGATGGTGACGACGCGGTCGGCCGTGCGGGCCGCCTCCTTGGGGTCGCCGGTGGTGTAGAGGACGGTGCCGCCCTGAGCCGCGTGCGCCCGCAACAGTCCGTACAGCCAGCTGTTCTCCCGGGGGGAGAGCCCCTCGGCCGGTTCGTCCAGGATCAGCGTGTGGGGGTCTCCGAGCAGGGCGGAGGCGACGCCGAGGCGGCGGTCCATCCCCACCGAGAGAGCCGCCAGACGCTGATCCCCGAGTCCGGCGAGACCGACGACTTCGAGCACCTCGTCGGCCCTGGCGGCCGGCACGCCGGCCGCCGCGCAGAGCATACGGAGCTGCCCCCGGGCCGTCCGCGAGGGATGGCCCGGTACGTCGCCGAGCAGCACGCCCACCTCCCGCGCCGGGTGGGCGAGGCGGTGCAGTGGCCGCCCCCGGAAGTAGGCGACGCCCCGCCCGGCTTCCAGTTCGAGCATCAGGCGCAGGGCTGTGGTCCTGCCCGAGCGGGGGGCGCCCAGCAGGGCGGTGACACGGCCGGGAGGAGCCTCGAAGGTCAGATCGCTCACGGCGGGTGGAGCGCCGCGACGGGGGGTGCTGGTGAGTCCGATGGCCTGGAGCATCGCTTTTCTCGCGTCTCTCGCGGATGGTGAGACCGCTCGGCGGCAGAGGGTTACCGCAGCAACATAACGCGACATTTGCGACTTTTTGCGCAGGGGTGGGCCGACAGGCGTTCCGCGGGGCCATCGCGGCGGGACGCCGGAAGACTCAGACCTCGGGCCGCAGCATCGGCGGATTGAGCACCGTGGCCGCTCCGGCCCGGAACAACTGAGCGGGCCGGCCGCCCTGCCGCGTGGTCGTCCCGCCGGACGGCACCAGGAATCCGGGAGTTCCGGTGACCTTGCGGTGGAAGTTGCGGGGGTCGAGGACGACGCCCCACACCGCTTCGTACACCCGGCGCAGCTCGCCGACCGTGAACTCCGGTGGGCAGAACGCCGTGGCCAGCGAGGAGTATTCGATCTTGGAGCGGGCGCGCTCCACTCCGTCGGCGAGAATCCGCGCATGATCGAAGGCCAGCGGCGCCGGGTGCTCGCCCTCCCGGCCGATGCCGGGGTGCAGCAGGTCCTCGACCGGTGCCCAGCGCGCGCTGTTGGCGTCGCCGCCCGCCCGGGGCGCGGGCAGGTCCGGCGCGAGGGCGAGGTGGGCGACACTGACCACCCGCATCCGGGGGTCGCGCGCCGGATCACCGTAAGTGGCCAGCTGCTCCAGATGCGCGCCGTTGCCCACGGCCGGTTTCGCCGGATCGTGGGCGCAGAGGCCCGTTTCCTCGACGAGTTCACGTGCTGCCGCGGACTCCAGGTCCTCGTCCATTCTGACGAAACCGCCGGGCAGCGCCCATCGGCCCTGGAACGGGGCCTCCCCTCGGCGGACGACCAGCGCGCAGAGCGCGTGACGGCGCACCGTGAGCACGACCAGGTCGACGGTGACAGCGAACGGCGGGAAAGTCGACGGGTCGTAGGGCGGCATGCCGTGATCATAGTCGTCTCCCTGACGATAAACACTCCCTTCGGCATGCTCGTGCCCGGCCCGGGCGGCGCGGACGCCGCTCCGGCCGTCATCGGCGCGTCCTGCTGCCGCGTCGGCCGTACCTCCGGGCCTCGCGCGTCCGCCGCCCGGCCACCGGGGTCCGGGGACGGATCGAGCCGGGTGACGCCTTGCCCCGCTCGGCGCCCGGGGGCCGGAGAACACGCCCTCGCCGTCGACCGCCATCGGGCAGCGGGCGGACCGTGCGCGCGCAGGGCGGGGCGCCCCGACCCGCGCCGGGGCCCGCCACCGGCTCCGTGAGCTCGGCCCCGGCGCCCGTCTCCTCGTCGGTCGCCTCGTCGGTCGCCGCGCGCAGGCAGCGGCGCAGGGCCTCCGGATCGAGCCCTTCGTTGCACGCCCGATGCAGCAGCTGGGCGAACGTGTACTCGGGGTCGGCGCGCAGCGCCAGGGACAGGGCGACCCGTGCGCCGGGCTCGTCGCCCGTGGACCAGGACACCCAGCCCGCCAGGGTGAGCGGAGCGGCGGCGTGCTCCCCGTACGCTCCGACGCAGCGCCGGGCCAGGGTCCGCCACAGGCGCAGGGCCGCCTGTGCTTCCGCCCCCTCCATCCACGCGGCGGCCCTGTCCCGGGTCTCCCGGTCCTGGAGCCCAAGGATGACGGAGGCGGCTTCGTCGGAGCCGATCAGCTGGTCGTCCCCCGCGTCCGAGAGCGCCGGGGGCGCGGGCTGTGTCTCCTCGATGCGGTCCATGAGCGAGCGGGCCAGTCGGAGCGTCTCCGCCGCGACCTCCCGCCTGGTCCGCTCGTCGAGCAGCCTGGGCAGCAGCGTGGGTCCCGCCCGGTCCAGGGCCCCCTCCTGGGCCGTCACGGCCGCCGGGGTCCGCCAGGGCTGGAGCCGCGCTTCCATGTCACGCAGCGTGCCGCGGACGTGGACGCCCGCATAGGCGGCGGCCGCCGCCATGACCGTGGTGCCGGGCATCGCCAGGGGACTTCCCTGGTCGGGGCAGCACCGGACGTCGGGACAGCAGTAGGACCAGTAACGGCCGTCGGAGATGCAGAGCGCTTCGAGGACCGGAACGTCGAGCGCTCCGCACGCCGTGCGCAACCGTTGCGCGAACGGCCTGAGGCGCTCCATGGTGTGCTGTCCGCCCGAGCCGTCCGGCGAGTCCTGGCACAGGAAGATCACGATCGCGTCGGGCCGCCCTTCCCGGCGCTCGCTCCCCGATACCAGACACTCCGCCAACTGGTCGGCGACCGGCCCCCATTCGCCGGGCGCCTGCGGAATGCCGAGGCGGAGCCGGCCGCCGAACCGGCCCCGGCCGCCGTGCAGGGCGACCATCACCACGCTGTCGTTGGGGTAGAAGCCCATGAGATACGGGAGGGCGTCGGCCAGCTCGGCGGGGCCCCGCAGGGTGATCTGCTGTCCGTCGGCCGGGCCGGTGGGTTCGCGGTGCTTGTTCATGACTCGACGGTCCCGTGCTCCGCCGCATCCCGCGACCCCTGTGGATAAAGTTTTCCACAGGGGCGGACCGTCGTTCGCGGTCGCCGTGGACGTCCGGTTGAATGGGCGTGACCGACGTCCCGTCAGGTCCGGCCGCCTGCCTCGCCTGGCGGTGTGAACGCCGGTCATCGGTCCGGCGTTCCGGGCAGTCCAGGGGCCGAGGCCCTGAGGCGGATGCCCCTACCCGGCGCCGGCCGTGTCGATCCGCGGAGGAGGTCAGCCTGCCGTGGCGAGGACCAGCGGCAGGACCTGTTCGCTGCCCGCTCTGCGGAGCAGGCGTGCGGCGACCGCGAGGGTCCAGCCCGAGTCGGTGAGGTCGTCCACGAGCAGGACGGGGCCCGGATGGCCGGCCAGGGCGTCGGCCAGTCCCTCCGGGACGGCGAAGACGCCGGACAAGGCCCTCAGACGCTGGGCGGAGTTGCTGCGGCGGGCCGCGTACACGTCTCTCTGCCCGGTGTACTCCAGCGCTCCGAGCAGGGGGAGCCGGCCGATGGTCGCGATGCCCTGGGCGAGAGAGCCGACCAGCTGCGGACGGCTCAGGGACGGCACCGCCACGACCCCCACCGGCCGGGGGAGGGCGTCCGGGGCGCCCGACGCCCAACCGCCCGGCGATCGTGCCCAGTCGGCCAGGACCGCGACCGCCGCCTGCAGGATGTCGTCGGGAACCGGCCCGTCGGGGGAGTTCTCGGCCAGCAGGGGACGCAGCCGGTTTCCCCAGCCGATGTCGGACAGCCGTCCCAGCGCGCGCCCGGTGGAGCACTGTTCGCCGGCCGGGATACGCCCCTTGAGGTCGATGCCCATCGCGGGCATGCCCGTGGGCCACATCCGGCGGGGCTCGATCTCCACACCGGGGCGGTCCAGTTCCTTCGCCGCTCCGGTCAGCGCCTCCGCCGAGACGGAGGAGTCGGTCCAGGGGCCCGCGCAGTTGTCGCAACGGCCGCACGGAGCCGCTTCCTCGTCGTCCAGCTGGCGACGCAGGAACTCCATCCGGCACCGGTCCGTGCTCGCGTAGTCCCGCATGGCCTGCTGCTCGGTCTTCCGCTGCTTGGCCACCCAGGCGTAGCGCTCGGTGTCGTACACCCACTCGGCGCCCGTGGCGGTCCAGCCGCCCTTGACCCGTTTGACCGCGCCGTCGACGTCGAGGACCTTCAGCATCGACTCCAGCCGGCTGCGCCGCAGATCCACCGCCGCCTCCAGGGCGGGCACCGACAGCGGCCGTCCCGCGGCGGCGAGCGCCGAGAGCGTCTGGCGGACCTGCTCCTCCGGCGGAAAGGCGGTGTCGGCGAAATATCGCCAGATGGCCTCGTCCTCCTTGCCCGGCAGCAGCAGCACCTCGGCGTGGTCGACGCCACGGCCCGCACGCCCCACCTGCTGGTAGTACGCGATCGGCGACGAGGGGGAGCCGAGATGGATCACGAACCCCAGGTCCGGCTTGTCGAAGCCCATCCCGAGCGCGGAGGTCGCAACCAGGGCCTTGACCCGGTTCTCCTGCAGATCGACCTCGGCCTGCAGCCGGTCGGCGTTCTCCGTCTTGCCCGTGTAGGAGGCCACGTCGAAGCCGTGCTGACGCAGGAAAGCGGTCGTCTCCTCGGCGGCGGCCACCGTCAGCGTGTAGATGATGCCGGAGCCCTGCAACTCGTCCAGGTGCTGAACGAGCCAGCCCAGACGGTGCGCGGCGTCGGGAAGCCTGACCACCCCCAGGCGCAGGCTCTCCCGGTCCAGGGGGCCGCGCAGCACCAGGGCCTCGCCGGCACCGGTGCCCAGTTGCTCGGCCACATCCGCCGTTACGCGGGCGTTGGCGGTCGCGGTGGTGGCCAGCACCGGCACACCGGCGGGGAGCTCGGCCAGCATCGCCCGCAGACGTCGGTAGTCGGGACGGAAGTCGTGCCCCCAGTCGGAGATGCAGTGCGCCTCGTCCACCACCAGCAGACCGGTCGTGGCCGCGAGCCTGGGGAGTACCTGGTCACGGAAGTCGACGGAGTTGAGGCGTTCGGGGCTCACGAGGAGCACGTCGGTCTCGCCACGCTCCACTTCCCCGTAGATGGTCTCCCACTCCTCCGGATTCGCCGAGTTGATCGTCCGCGCCTGGATCCCGGCCCGGGCCGCCGCATCGACCTGGTTGCGCATCAGCGCCAGCAGCGGCGAGATGATCACCGTGGGGCCGGCGCCGCGCCGGCGCAACAGCGCGGTGGCCACGAAGTACACCGCCGACTTGCCCCAGCCGGTGCGCTGCACCACCAGAGCCCGCCGGTGCTCCTCCACCAGAGCCGCCACCGCCTGCCACTGGTCCTCCCGCAGCCGAGCCGGCCCCCCGGGGTCGCCGACGAGCTCGGCGAGGACGGCGTCGGCTTCTGTGCGCAGATCCAGTTCTTCCATGCCCCCATGCAACCCGATGGCACCGACAATTGCCCACTTCGCTCGCGTCACCGCCTCTCGGGGCGGTCCCCGGACGGCGGAGACAGGCGCGTTTGCGCTGGTCCCCGTGGCTCAGGGGTGGCGGAGGGAGTCATCCGGCCGGGTCTGGGCAGGGATATCAGTGTCATTCCGGCTGATACCCGTCAGCCGCAGCAATTGCTCGTTGCCGCCTGCCGATGGGCCAGGGAGAATTGGAGCCGCCCCCGCACAGTTCCTCATCGGGCCCGGAAGGGCTGTGCCGCGGCGCGCCCTCACCCGACCCTGCCCGCACCACGGGCGCGTAGCGAAGGGAGGACCGTGACCTTCGGATTCGCCCCGCCCACAGCCACTTCGGCGACGGCGTCCTCGGTGTCCGCAGACTCCGACAACCGCCTTGCCCGGATGCTCGAACCAGCGGAGTGGGCCTCGGCGGGCATACCCCTGCTCCGCAGCCCCCGGGAGGTGGTCGGGGGACTGCACTCCCGGCACCGGCCGACTCCCGCCACCGCCGTGGTCGCTGTCCTCGATCATGAGGAACGGCTCACGGCGAGCGCCTCGTTCGTCCGGCGGACGACGGTGGCCGCTGACGGCTGGGAGTTCCGCAACGCGCTGTTGTCACAGCTGCGGCGGGTCATCCCGCACGATCTGCGCCGCCGTACCCCGGTCCGTACGGCCGTCCTCCTGTACTGCCGTGACGGCGACGAACGGTGGACCGAGGAGGACGGCGCCTGGATGTGGGGCCTCCGGGACGCCTGCACCCTGCACGGCCTGCGCTGCGGTGCCTACATCACGCTGACGCGCGGGGGCTGGCAGGTGCTCGGCGAGGAAAGGGGCGGGCGGCGGCCCACTTCGCTGTCCGAGCCCTCGCCCCTGGCCGACGCCGTCGCCGGCCACGAGGCCGCCCCGACCCGGCCGGGAAGCGCCGCGGTGGAGGCGATGCGCCGCACCGCGGCCCGTTGAGCGGGCGCTGAGCCTCCGCCGGGCGGCCGGGGAAACCGGTGGTGCCTCCGGCCGCGCCCGTGCGGACGCGGCCGGAGGCACCGATGGGACGTGCTCAGACCCCGGCGCCGAGCGCGGAGTTGATCGTCTGCGGGTCTCCGCAGACGATCAGCAGCGCCGCGGCGCGGTCACGGGCGACGGGCAGTGTACGGGCCACTGCCCGGTCGTCGTTGACCGCGACGACGACCACGGGCCGGGGACGGGCCCGGTCGGCCGCGGCGGCGGCGGCGAAGAAGACGTCCTCGCCCGCGTCGTGCTGGGCCCAGTACGCGGCTTCGCCGAAGGACAGTTCGTGGGCGGCCCACGGGTGCTGCTCACCGGTGGTGAGCACCAGGATGTCACCCGGTGCGCGACCGGACTCCAGCAGCACGTCGACGGCTTCCTCGGCCGCGGCGAGTGCGCCGGCCGCCGCGGCCGGGATCAGCTGGATCTGCGGCACGGAGGGGCTCTCCGCCGGCGCGGGCGCCGGAGCCGCGGGGGCGGGGTGGGCGCGCTGCGCCGGGGGCGCGGGACGCGCGGGTGCGGGACCCGGGCGGCCGGGACGCGGGGTGGCCGCGGAACGCGGACCGGGGACGGGACGGGGGGTCGGCGCGGTGCGGCCGGCGGCCGGAGTGACGCGGGGACCCTGGGCGCTCTCGGGAATCTGAGGCTCCTCGGAGATCAGAGGCATGACGGTGGTCTGTGGCGAACGCCGATGTCGTCGGCGTCGGGTAAAAGGGGCGCGTGTGCGCGATCAGAAGTCGAAGCCGAGCTGGCCCCCGCTTTCGAGTGCGGCCGCCTCGGCGGTAAAACGGACCTTCTTCAGGTGCTGCCACCGGGGCAGCGCGTCCAGATACGCCCAGGAGAGACGGTGATGGGCCGTGGGCCCCCGTTCCTCCAGCGCGGCCCGGTGCACGGGCGAGGGGTACCCCGCGTTGGCACCGAAGGCGAAGTCGGTGCAGTCCTCGGACGTGGCGCCCAGCTCGGCCATCA
Source organism: Streptomyces sp. NPDC091649 (assembly GCF_044756785.1). Lineage (NCBI taxonomy): Bacteria > Bacillati > Actinomycetota > Actinomycetes > Kitasatosporales > Streptomycetaceae > Streptomyces > Streptomyces sp. NPDC091649. The sequence goes on from NZ_JBIVTR010000009.1 coordinate 207,762, forward strand.
TCCCGTCCCGGTGCACCTTGGCGATCACCGAGGCCGCCGCGACCGCGATACAGGACTGGTCGCCCTTGATCACGGTCCGGACCTGCCACGGAGCGCCCAGGTAGTCGTGCTTGCCGTCGAGTATCACCGCGTCGGGCCGGACCGGCAGCCCGTCCAGGGCCCGCACGGCGGCGAGCCTGAGCGCGGCGGTCATGCCCAGGTCGTCGATCTCCTGCGGCGAGGCGTCGCCCAGGGCGTAGGCGGTGACCCAGTTCCGCAGCACGGGAGCGAGCTCGGCGCGCCGCCGGGGGGTCAACAGCTTGGAATCGGTGAGTCCTTCGGGCGGTCGGCGCAGTCCGGTGACCGCCGCGCACACGGTGACGGGGCCGGCCCACGCACCGCGTCCGACCTCATCGACACCGGCGACGGTCCTGGCACCGGTGGTAGCGCGAAGCGAGCGCTCGACGGTGTGCGTGGGTGGTTCGTACGGCATGGCGCCAGCCAGCGTACGCCGAAGGCCCCGGCAGCGACACCCCGGGGCGCCGTGCCGTCCGCGAATCCGCCGCCGGAGGCCGGTTCACGGGTCCGCGGCCGCCCTGGATGCGCCGGCTCAGGCTCTGGATGTGCCGGCTCAGTACGGGTCGTAGCCGTCGCCGTCCGGCCCGTAGCCGTCGCGGGACCGGTCCCCGCCCACGCCGTAGCAGTCGCGGCCGTCGCCCTTCACCGGACGCTTCTCCAGGATCTCCCTCGCCCGCGCCTCTCCGAAGCTGGTGGCGTACCAGGGGGTGTCAGCGTGGAGCACCTCCCTCTGGATGAGCCGCAGCGCACAGGAGCGTTCCGGTTCGGGCAGTCGGTCCAGGGCCGGTACGGCGTCGGCGGACAGATCCTCGACGTAGTCGATGTCGATGCCGGTCGAGTCGCCGTTCTGGAAGCGCTGGACGTTCTGCTCGGCGATCACTCCGTCCGGCGACAGCAGACCGAAGGCCAGCACTCCGGCCGCCGCGCTCACCGCGACGGCCCGCGGCAGGAACCGGGCGCCGAAGACCCCGGCCGCCAGAATGAGAACCAGCACCACCCCGAGCCACAGCTCCATCGCGGCGACGGATATCCGGAGCCGGGTGAGGCCGTACTCGTGGACGTACAGGTCCATGCGGCGCAGCGCGGAGGCGACGACGACGAGGGTGAGCACGCACAGGGGGCCGAGGACGGCACGGACCAGCGTCCGGTCCCGGCTGCCGCCGCGCGGCGCCCAGCGCAGTGCCAGGGCGATCACCAGGAGGGTCAGCAGCGTGGCCCACAGCAGCTGCCAGAAGCCCTGGCGGGCGTACTCGGCGTGTTCGAGCCCGGTCTCCGCCCGCACCTTGTCGTAGCCCCCCAGGAGGACGACGAGCTGGAGCGTGATGAACGCGGCGAAGAGCAGGTCGAGGACGATCAGCGGAAGGGCCCATTCGACCCGCCCGCGGGGCGTGCCGCGCCGTACGGCGAGCCCGTCCCAGCGCACCGGGGCCGCCGCGGCGTACGCGGCGGCGAGCCCGCCGGCCAGCCCGAACGCGAACAGGAGGATCCGCCACGGCCCCTCACCGACCGAAGCCTCGGGCATGAGGCTGCCCAGCAGTTCGGCGAACGCGGCGTCCGCGCCGGCGAAGAGGGCCCCGAACACCACCAGAAGCACGAGAGCCACCGCCGTCGTGCGCAGGGCGGCGCCCCAGCGCGCCCGGGAGCCGCCGGCTCGCGCGCGTATCCCCCGCACGCCCCAGATGACGCCGGGAACGACCGAGTCGAACAGACCCAGCGAGCCGATCAGCACGCCCGGCCAGCTGCGGCTGCCGTGCAGCGCCAGCGAGCCGAGCGCGAAGGCCGAGGCCACGGCGAGGAAGGTGGGCCAGCCCGCGTCCCGCAGCACCGGCACCGCGAGCAGCGCGAGCCCTCCCACCGCCCAGACCGCGGTCCAGGGTCGCAGCCGGCGGCCCGCCGACCGCGCGGCGAAGAACGCGGCCAGCGCGGCGGGCACCGCCACGATCAGGAGGTTCGCTCCGAGTCCGTCACGCAGGAAGAGCGCGCACAGGACGGCGGTGGCCAGGGCCGACCAGAGCACGCCCGGCGGGATCAGCGACGGAGCGGCCGGACGGAGCCGGGCCGTCGCTCCGTCGTTCTTGGCTCCGGGCGCCGGTGCGGTGTGCTCCCGGGGGTCGACCGGCTTCCCGGCCCCGGGCGCCGCCTGGGCCGCCCGTTGACGCTGGGCGCCGGAAGTCCGCGCCGGGGCGGTTGCCCGCGCCGCGCCGGCGGAGGGAGCATCGGCGGACGGAGCGTCGGTGGACGGAGCATCGGTGGACGGAGCATCGGCCGGCTGCGTCCCCTCCGCTGTCGGCGGGTCGGCGGACAGAGCATCGGCCGGCTGTGCCGCCTTCGCTGTCGCCGCGTCGGCGGCCGTCGGCGGTTCCGGCGGCCGGGGCGCACCGGCTTCCCCGGACGTGTCCGGCGGTCCGGAAGCCTCGGGCGGTTGATCGGACATGGGACCCCTCCCCCGCCGGTCCACGCGCGGCTCGGGGCCGTACGCCTGTCCCGGCGTCTCGTTCGGCGCCCGCCCTCAAGATCAAACAGGGGCGGCGTGGCCGAAAGAGTAGTCCCGAACTCCCGTTCGCAGACACACAGAGTGATCCTGTGGCAGGACCGTGACAGATACCTGCCGGCCCACGGGCGAGGAGCCCGTCAGCGATCAGCGCTCAGCCGTCGGCGACGGCACGGGGGCCCGTTCGGCCCCGGGCCGGGCGGGGGAGCCGCAGGGCGGTGCGGAGTCAGCGCAAGGACAGGGCCAGCCACGGCGGTGGTTCCTCCGTCTGTGCCAGCCAGCCGGCAGGCGGCGCTCCGGCCTCGCCCGAGGAGACGACGCCGCCGACGATGGCGCACGTCGTGTCGACGTCACCGCCCGCCTGGGCCGTGACCCAGAACGCCTCCTCGTAGTCCCCGAGGCTCCTGGCGGCCGACCAGAGGGCGAAGGGCACCGTGTCGTGGGCGCTGGTCCGGCGGCCGTTGCCGAGGACAGCGGCGACCGTCCCGGCGTCCCGGTAGTCCAGCATGTCGCGGGCCCGGCGCAGCCCCGCGCCGACCGCGCTGCGGGGCACGAGCGCGATGACGCCGTCGAGGAGGTCCTCGGGGCTCGGCGGTCCGTCGGGGGAGGCGGCGAGCGATGCGGCGGCGGCCACGGCCATGGCGCCGACGACGGCCTCGCGGTGCTGGTGGGTGGGGTACGAGGAGATCTCCGCCTGGTGCGTGGCCTGCTCCGGGTCATCCGCGTACCAGGCGCCGAGCGGGGCGATGCGCATGGCCGAACCATTGCCCCAGGAGCCCTGGCCGTTGAACAGCGCCGAGGAGAGTTCCCGCCAGTCGCCGCCCTCCCGCACGAGCCTGAGGAGCCGGTTGACGGCAGGGCCGTAACCCCGGTCGAAGTCGTGGTGCTCGGCGAAGGAGCGGGCGAGCGCGTCCTGGTCGACACGGCCGTGCGCGGTGAGCACGGCGAGGACCGAACAGGCCATCTCGGTGTCGTCGGTCCACTGCCAGGGCCCGGGGGGCAGGGCCCGCTGTTTCAGCAGGGGGTAGTTGACGGGGACGAAGAACTGGGAGCCCAGGGCGTCTCCCACGGACAGCCCACGCAGGCTGGCCAGGGCGCGTTCGAAGCGCCGCTCGGAAGCAGAATCAGCGGTCATCGCCCCACCACTCTATCCGGTACGGCCGTACGGCTCGGGGGTGCGCCAGCGCAGAAAGGGCCGGTCGAGGGTGTAGCGGCCGTTCTCGCCCAGCAGCAGGGTCCGCGTCTCGCCGTTGCCCGGGTTGGACAGCGACTCGAACTCCGCGACCGACCAGTGGAACCAGCGCATGCAGAAGAGCCGCATCGTCAGGCCGTGGGTGACCAGCAGGACGTTCTCGGGATGGTCCGGCTCCTCGAAGCTCCGGTGCAGGCTCTCCAGGAACGCCCCGACCCGGTCGTAGACGTCGGCGCCGGACTCGCCCTGGGCGAAGCGGTAGAAGAAGTGCCCGTAGGCGTCCCGGTACGCCTTCTGCAGCCGTACGTCGTCCCGGTCCTGCCAGTTCCCCCAGTCCTGCTCGCGCAGTCGGGGCTCCTCACGGACCCGGACGCGTGTCTGGTCGAGGCCGAAGGACGCGAACGTCTCGTGGGTGCGGCGGTACGGCGAGACATAGACGCTCACCCGTTCCTCGCCGAACTGCCGGCGCAGCCCCGCCCCGGTCTCCCGGGCCTGCCGCAGACCGGTGGCGGTGAGCCGGAGCGCGTGGTCCGGCTCCCGCTCGTACACCGTGTCGTCGGCGTTGCCCTCGGACTCGCCGTGCCGGGCGAGGACAATGCGCTGCGGTCGTGCCATGACACGAGCCTACGGGCTGTCCGGTGAACCGGGCCGGGCCGCCCCCGCGGGGCCGGGTGTCGTGCGCGCCGCCGGGCGGGTCACACCGTCCAGGACGGTTCCAGCTCCACGACGTCACCCGTCAGCTCGATCACGTCCGTCTCGGTCTGCGCGCGGGCCGCCAGCCGCTCGGCCCCGGCGGCTCGGTATTTGCCCCGCTCGGCGCTCGACCTCCACAGGGACAGCGCCAGGAACTCGTTGCCGGGCGCCTCGCCGAAGACTCCGCGCAGCATGCCGGGTGATCCGGCCATGGCGGGGTTCCACACCTGTCGCTGCATCAGCACGAAGTGCTCGGCGCGCTCCTCGTGCACCCGGCTGTGGGCGACCCTGACGACGTCCGCCTCCGCGAAGTGGGGCTCGAAGCCCGTCTTCACGTCGAAGCGGCGCTCGAAGAGCGTGACCTGCATGTCGCGGAACATGCCCGCCTGACCGGCCCCCGGCCGGTCCTGACCGCGGGCCATGAAGGAGTCGTAGAAGACGCGGTTCTCCCAGAACGCGAAGACATGGGCGACGTCGGGGCGCGTTCGGCTCCACCCGCCGCCCTGTCCCCTGAACCCCGGCTCGCCGAGCAGCCCCGCCCACTTCCGCTGTCCCCGTTCGAAACCATGACGGTCCACCACGGAGCAGCGAATCCACTTCACCAGCACCGCGCCATCGTACGGCGCGGAGCGTGGCACGCGTCACGGTCGCGGGTGGACGCGCTCCGACCGCCGGATGGCCCGAATCCGCCGTCCGTGGCCGGGGCAGTTGGTTCCGCGGCCGGTTCCGTACATGATCGGGTGAATCGTGTATCGGGTGATGAGAACGGTCCGCGGGCCGTCGGCCGGGAGGGAAGTCCCTTGAGCACTCCTAACAAGGACATCGAGAAAGTCGAAGTACGGGTCAAATGGGACCCCAGTCCGCACGGCACGGCGGCCAACGACCTCGACATCATCGCGGCGACCTACTCGGCCGACGAACCGTACGGTGCTCCCGTCTACCTGGTGCACTTCGACAGCCGCTCCCCGGACGGCACCATCACGCTGAACCGGGACAGCCGGACCGGCCAGGGCTTCGGCTTCGACGAGGTCATGACCATCGAGCTGAACCGGCTGGCGGACACGTACGGACGGGTGGTGGTCGGTGTCGCCATCCAGCAGCGCGACGGCCACAAGGCGTTCGGCGACATAGAGAACACGGCGATGGAGATCCTCGAGGGCTACACGGTCCTGACCGAGAGCGACTTCTCCGATGTGGCGTGGGCGACCGCGGCGGTCGTCGGCGAGTTCACCCGGGACGGCTCCGGGGCCTGGGGGTTCGGACCGGCCGTGCGCGGCTTCGACGGCGACCCCGACACGTTCGCCGCGGTGATGGGGAGCCGGGCCGCCGAAGGGTGACATCGGCCAGTTCCGGACAACCCGGCGCAGGTGCCGGTGAGGCGCCGGAGAAGGTCTCCACGCGCGGAAGGGGACCGGCCGCCGGCCGGTCCCCTTCGTGAGCCGTAGCTCGGTCACGCGTACGGACTGCGTCGCACGTGGTGGGCGACGCGGTTCCGGGTGTCTCAGCTGCAGCCGCTCGTCGAGCCGCAGCCCTCGCAGATGTAGCAGGAGCCGGCGCGCTGCATCTTCGTACCGCAGGAGAAGCAGAGCGGCGCGTCGGCGCTGATGCCGAGCTGCATCTCGACCAGTTCGGCCGAGGTGTGCGCCGTCTTCGGCGCGGGCTTCTCAGCGGTCTCCTGCGGAGCCGCCACCACCTTCAGGGGCTCGGGGTCGACCGGCGACGAGGCCAGGCTCTCCGTGTCCAGACCGTCCGCCTCGAACGACGGCTCGTAGCTGCCGGTGTCCAGGTGGCGCTGGCGTTCCTCGGCGGAGTGGATGCCGAGCGCCGAGCGGGTCTCGAAGGGCAGGAAGTCGAGCGCCAGGCGACGGAAGATGTAGTCGACGATCGACTGCGCCATCCGCACGTCCGGGTCGTCCGTCATACCGGCCGGCTCGAAGCGCATGTTGGTGAACTTCGAGACGTACGTCTCCAGCGGTACGCCGTACTGCAGACCGACCGAGACGGCGATGGAGAAGGCGTCCATCATGCCCGCGAGGGTCGAGCCCTGCTTCGACATCTTCAGGAAGACCTCGCCGAGACCGTCGTCCGGGTAGGAGTTGGCGGTCATGTAGCCCTCGGCGCCGCCCACCGTGAAGGAGGTGGTGATGCCGGGACGGCCCTTGGGGAGGCGCTTGCGGACCGGGCGGTACTCGACGACCTTCTCGACCGCCGTGCGGATGGTCTCCTCGGCCTTCGCGGTGACCTCTTCCTTCTCCTTGTCCTTGGTCTTGGCGGAGAGGGGCTGGCCGACCTTGCAGTTGTCGCGGTAGATCGCGAGCGCCTTGACGCCCATCTTCCACGCCTCGAAGTAGACCTCCTCGACGTCCTCGACGGTGGCCGTCTCGGGGAGGTTCACCGTCTTGGAGAGCGCGCCGGAGATCCACGGCTGGATGGCCGCCATCATCCGGACGTGGCCCATCGCGGAGATGGAACGCTCGCCCATCGCGCAGTCGAAGACGCTGTAGTGCTCGGTCTTCAGGCCGGGGGCGTCGACCACGTTGCCGTGGTCGGCGATGTGGGCGACGATCGCCTCGATCTGCTCGGGCTGGTAGCCGAGGCGGCGCAGCGCCTGCGGCACCGTGCCGTTGACGATCTGCATCGAGCCGCCGCCGACCAGCTTCTTGAACTTGACCAGGGCGAGGTCGGGCTCCAGACCGGTGGTGTCGCAGGACATCGCGAGGCCGATGGTGCCGGTGGGCGCGATGACCGATGCCTGCGCGTTGCGGAAGCCGTTCTTCGCGCCGAGCCGGATCACGTCCTGCCACGCCTCCGTCGCGGCGGCCCAGACCGGCGAGTCGAGGTCGTCGACGTGCACGGCCTTGGCGTTGGCGTCGGAGTGCTGCTTCATGACGCGCTGGTGCGGCTCGGCGTTGCGGGCGTAGCCGTCGTACGGGCCGACGACCGCGGCCAGTTCGGCGGAGCGCCGGTAGGAGGTGCCGGTCATCAGCGAGGTGATGGCCCCGGCCAGCGCGCGGCCGCCGTCGCTGTCGTACGCGTGGCCGGTCGCCATCAGGAGGGCGCCGAGGTTGGCGTAGCCGATGCCCAGCTGGCGGTAGGCGCGGGTGTTCTCGCCGATCTTCTGCGTCGGGAAGTCCGCGAAGCAGATCGAGATGTCCATCGCGGTGATGACCAGCTCGACGACCTTGGCGAAGCGCTCGGACTCGAAGGACTGGTGGCCCAGGCCGTCGTCCTTGAGGAACTTCATCAGGTTCAGCGAGGCGAGGTTGCACGAGGTGTTGTCCAGGTGCATGTACTCGCTGCACGGGTTCGAGCCGTTGATCCGGCCGGACTCCGGGCAGGTGTGCCAGGCGTTGATGGTGTCGTCGTACTGGATGCCCGGGTCGGCGCACGCCCAGGCCGCCTCGGCCATCTTGCGGAAGAGGGACTTGGCCTCGACCTCTTCGATGACGTCGCCGGTCATCCGGGCGCGCAGCCCGAACTTGCCGCCCGCCTCGACGGCCTTCATGAACTCGTCGTTCACCCGGACCGAGTTGTTGGCGTTCTGGTACTGGACGGACGTGATGTCGTCGCCGCCCAGGTCCATGTCGAAGCCCGCGTCGCGCAGGGCGCGGATCTTCTCCTCCTCCTTGACCTTGGTCTCGATGAAGTTCTCGATGTCGGGGTGGTCGACGTCGAGGATGACCATCTTGGCCGCGCGGCGGGTGGCGCCGCCCGACTTGATCGTTCCGGCGGACGCGTCGGCGCCGCGCATGAACGAGACCGGTCCGGAGGCGTTGCCGCCGGAGGAGAGGAGCTCCTTGGAGGAGCGGATACGGGAGAGGTTCAGGCCGGCTCCGGAGCCGCCCTTGAAGATCATGCCCTCTTCCTTGTACCAGTCGAGGATCGACTCCATGGAGTCGTCGACGGCCAGGATGAAGCAGGCGGAGACCTGCTGCGGCTGGGGCGTGCCGACGTTGAACCAGACCGGGGAGTTGAAGCTGAAGACCTGGTGCAGGAGGGCGTACGCCAGCTCGTGCTCGAAGATCTCCGCGTCCGCGGGAGAGGCGAAGTAGCTGTTGTCCTCCCCGGCCTTCCGGTACGTCTTCACGATCCGGTCGATCAGCTGCTTGAGGCCGGTCTCGCGCTGCGGCGTGCCGACAGCACCGCGGAAGTACTTGCTGGTGACGATGTTGACCGCGTTCACCGACCAGAAGTCGGGGAACTCGACGCCACGCTGCTCGAAGTTGATCGAGCCGTCGCGCCAATTGGTCATGACGACGTCACGGCGCTCCCACGCCACCTCGTCGTACGGATGCACGCCGGGGTTGGTGTGGATGCGCTCGATACGCAGACCCTTGCTCGCCTTGGCGCCCTTGGTGCGGGTACCTCGTGCCGGGCCGCTCGCCGTCTCTGTCATGCCGCCTCCCATATGTGGGCGAAAACGCCCTGAAGTGCCCAGATCTTCCCAGGCACAATGTGTGTCCGATGCTCCGGAAGCCGCGCTCGGCCCCCGGCAGCACATCTCATGTCGCCCTGCCGCCGGTCCGCAGAGCTCTGTCTGCGGGCACGGGCGTCCCGGGCGGGTACCGCTCAGTCGGCGGCGATGGCGGGCGCGGGGACCTCAAGGGTCTCTCCGCTCCCGCGGTCCTCCGCGGAAGGCCGCTGCGTACGCAGTTCCACGATGGCGGCCTCGAAGTCTTCCAGGGAATCGAACGCCCGGTACACGGACGCGAAGCGCAGGTACGCGACGAGGTCGAGTTCCTGCAGCGGGCCGAGGATGGCCAGCCCCACGTCGTGGGTGGTCAGCTCGGCACTGCCGGTGGCGCGCACCGCCTCCTCGACCCGCTGGCCGAGTTTGGCGAGGGCGTCCTCCGTGACAGGCCGCCCCTGGCATGCCTTGCGGACGCCGGAGATGACCTTGGTGCGACTGAAGGGCTCGGTCACGCCGCTGCGCTTGACCACCATCAGCGAGCAGGTCTCCACCGTGGTGAAACGGCGGGAACAGTCGGGGCACTGCCGGCGGCGACGGATCGACGTCCCGTCGTCGGTGGTGCGACTGTCGACGACTCTGCTGTCGGGGTGCCTGCAGAAGGGGCAGTGCATGGCTCCCAACCCTCCTTCACACGCACGACTGAATAGCCTCTTCAGGGCCCTTCTCGGGCCCCTGGAAGCAGTCTCCAGCATAGGCGATGGCCACAGCGCGTTTGAACCGAGACCACAACTTCTGGGTGACTGGAGCGATCCAACCACTAGATCTAGGGTTGAGTCGCGTTTTCGGCCCTATCGCGTGTCGCGCGCCGGACCTCACGGGGAGGCCGCTCGGGGAGAGCGTGGGCCAGAGGAGAGAGTACGGGAAAAGCGACGCCTTCGAGCCGCCGGGGCTCGGCCGCGCGGGCGCGGATGAAAGACTCGGGCCGGGACCGCGGCGCGCCCCCGCGAAGACCGTACGCGGCCTCGCTCCTGAAGCTCATACACCTGCCGGGAGCACCGCGGCACCCCTTTATTCGTTTTTCACTCGAACGTGTGTTTGGCGCAACCTTTCGAAAGCTACTACCGTTGTCCAGCTAGGGAGAACATTCGAGAGGGGCCGACGTGACCACCACCGCAGACAGTGCCACCATCACCGCCCGGGATCACCGCTCCCAGAGCCGACTCGAGCCGGTGCACACCATGAACGACTCAGCCACGAACACGGACGGACCCGAGCCCTCGCGCCCGGGGCGCTCCATGCCCGGCAGGCCCCCCGGTATCCGGGCGGACAGCTCGGGGCTCACCGACCGGCAACGGCGGGTCATCGAGGTCATCCGCGACTCCGTGCAGCGGCGGGGCTACCCGCCCTCCATGCGGGAGATCGGTCAGGCGGTGGGCCTGTCCAGCACCTCCTCGGTCGCCCATCAGCTGATGGCGCTGGAGCGCAAGGGCTTCCTCCGCCGGGACCCGCACCGGCCCCGCGCCTACGAGGTGCGCGGATCGGACCAGCCCAGCACCCAGCCGACCGACACGACGGGCAAGCCCGCGGCCTCCTACGTGCCGCTGGTGGGACGAATCGCGGCCGGTGGCCCGATCCTGGCCGAGGAGTCCGTCGAGGACGTCTTCCCGCTCCCCCGCCAGCTCGTCGGCGACGGCGAGCTGTTCGTCCTGAAGGTCGTCGGCGACTCGATGATCGAGGCCGCGATCTGTGACGGCGACTGGGTCACCGTCCGCCGCCAGCCCGTCGCGGAGAACGGGGACATCGTCGCCGCCATGCTCGACGGCGAGGCGACGGTCAAGCGTTTCCGCCGGGAGGACGGTCACGTATGGCTGCTCCCTCACAACGCGGCGTACCAGCCGATCCCCGGCGACGAGGCGACGATTCTGGGCAAGGTGGTGGCGGTGCTGCGCCGGGTCTGAGGAGAAGCGTCGGTCACGGCCGCCCGCCCCGGGATCTCTGCCTAGGACGTCGATCATGACGTCGGTCCCGGGGCTTCGCCTTGCCTCCCACCCGGACCTCGGCGGGAGGGGGCGTTCACGACCGGATCAGACCCCGTCCGCCTTGGCCCGTGCGTCGATGGCGGCCAGCGAGCGCCGCGCCTGGTTCCGGTCCGTGGTGTACCAGAAGTCCGGCAGCGAGGCGCGCAGATAGCTTCCGTACCGGGCGTTGGCGAGCCGTGGATCCAGCACGGCGACGACGCCCTTGTCGCCCGTGGCCCGGACCAGCCGGCCCGCTCCCTGGGCCATCAGCAGGGCGGCGTGCGTCGCCGCCACCGCCATGAAGCCGTTGCCGCCGGCCTCCTCGACCGCCTTCTGCCGTGCGCTCATCAGCGGATCGTCCGGCCGGGGGAACGGAATACGGTCCATGACCACCAGCTGACAGCTCGGTCCGGGGACGTCGACGCCCTGCCAGAGCGACAGGGTGCCGAAGAGGCAGGTCTCCGGGTCGGCCGCGAAGTTCTTGATCAGCTCACCGAGCGTCTCCTCGCCCTGGAGCAGGATCGGCTTGTCCAGGCGGTCCCGCAGCTCCTCGGCCGCGGCCTTGGCTCCCCGCATGGAGGAGAACAGCCCCAGCGTGCGGCCGCCGGCCGCCTCCACCAGCTCCGCCAGCTCGTCCAGCATGTCCGTACGGGACCCCTCGCGTCCGGGGGTGTTCAGGTGCCGGGCGACATAGAGGATGCCCTGCTTCGGGTAGTCGAACGGGGAGCCGACGTCCAGCCCCTTCCACTGCGGGACGTCCTCGCCCGCCGTGCCCTCGGGTGCGAGGCCGAGGGACGCGCCCACGCCGTTGAAGTCGCCGCCGAGCTTCAGGGTGGCCGAGGTCAGCACCACGGACCGCTCGGCGAAGAGCTTCTCGCGCAGCAGTCCGGAGACGGAGAGCGGGGCGACCCGGACGGAGGCTCCGAACCGGTCGTGCTGCTCGTACCAGACGACGTCGTACTCGGAGCCCTGGGCGATGCGCTCGGCGACGCCGTGGACCGACTCCACCGAGGCCAGGGCCTGCTTGCGGACGGCGTTCTCGTCCTCGACCGACTTGTCGCGGGTGGCGCCGATCGCGGAGATCACCGTGCGCGCCGCGTCGCGCAGTGCCATCAGCGCGTAGCCGAGGTCCTCGGGCAGCTCTTCCAGGCGCCCCGGGAGCGCCAGCTCCATGACCCGCTCGAAGCCCTCGGCGGCGGTCTGGAAGGCATCCGCGGCCTTCTCGTTGACCAGCTTCGCCGCACGGCGGACCGCGCGGTTGACCTGGGTCGGGGTCAGCTCGCCTGTGGCGACGCCGGTGACCCGGGAGACCAGCTCATGGGCCTCGTCGACGATGAGCACCTCGTGCGAGGGCAGCACCGGCGCGCCCTCGATGGCGTCGATCGCGAGCAGCGCGTGATTGGTGACGACCACGTCCGCGAGCTTCGCGCGCTCGCGGGCCGCCTCCGCGAAGCACTCCGCGCCGTACGCGCACTTCGTCGCGCCCAGGCACTCACGCGAGGAGACCGAGGTCTGCGCCCAGGCGCGGTCCGAGACGCCGGGGGTCAGATCGTCCCGGTCGCCCGTCTCCGTCTCGTCGGACCAGTCCCGCAGCCGGAGCAGGTCCTGCCCCAGCTTGCTGGACGGGGCCACCGCCTCGAACTGGTCGAACAACCCCTCCTCGGCGTCCTGCGGAACCCCTTCGTGGAGCCGGTGCAGGCAGAGGTAGTTCGACCGGCCCTTGAGCATGGCGAACTGCGGGCGGCGGCGCAGCAGCGGGTGCAGGGACTCGACCGTACGCGGCAGGTCGCGCTCCACGAGCTGGCGCTGGAGGGCGAGGGTGGCCGTGGCCACGACGACCCGCTCCCCGTGCGCCAGGGCCGGCACCAGATAGCCGAGCGACTTGCCCGTCCCGGTGCCGGCCTGGACGAGCAGGTGGGATCGGTCGTCGACGGCCTCGGCGACAGCCTCGGCCATGGTGACCTGGCCGGGCCTTTCCGTACCGCCGACGGCGGTGACGGCGGCGTGCAGGAGCTCGGGGAGAGATGGCTTCGTCATAGCCCGACCACCCTACGGCGCGCCACTGACAACGGCGATCACTCCCGGACGCGGGCGGAGGGGTGCAACGGGTTGGGGACCGTGCCGTGGATCGCCGCGTGCGGGCGGCTGGCACGGTCCCGGTAGCCGTCGACCAGCAGCCGGTTGCGGTTCAGACAGAGGCGCGCTATCTCGGGCGTGAGCATGTCGAACAGCTGGAACCGCTCCTTCAGCTCCGGGAAACGGGCGTGGTACCGGACGATCTCCGCCCGGACGAGTGACCAGAAGTCGTCCTCGGAGACTCCGAGCTGTTCCTCGCACAGGGGTGACAGATAGCGGAAGACGCCCACGAAGAGGCCGGAGTGGATGAACTGGGTGAGGAAGCAGGGCTCCTCGGTGAGGAGGACGGCGCGCACCGCGTCGGGCATGGCGGCGTGCTCGGGCAGCGGGTGGGCGCTGACGTTGACGTCGTCGACGAAGTCCTTGATGGCCAGCCGTACGGGTACGTCGTGTTCGTCGAAGACGACGATGGCGTTCTCGCCGTGCGGGGAGAAGACGGTGCCGTAACGGTAGAGGAAGTGCAGCAGAGGCGGCAGCAGGGCGGCGAAGAGCCGCTCCAGCCAGGTGTCGGGGGCCAGCCCGGAGCGCTCGACCAGCTCCGCCGTGAACGCGCGGCCCGCCGGATCCGTATGCAGGAGCGAGGCGAGCGTGCGGGCGCGTTCGCCCGCGGCGAGGCGCGGCGGCAGGGGCTCCCGCCAGATCGCGCCGAGGATCTCCTTGTACTGGTAGGGCGCTTCGGGAAGGCGGTCGTACAGCGGGTGCTCGACGGCGACGGAGGCGACCTCCCCCAGGAGGACGACGCGGCAGGTGTCGCGCAGGAACGGATCGTCGGCGCAGAGCCCCTGGACCCAGGCGGTGACCGCGGGGGCGGCGAGGGTCCGCTCGGTCGGCAGGCCGCGCCAGACCAGGGTGTTGAGGATGGAGAGCGGGAGCTTCACGGTGTGCCGCTCGGGCCGTTCCACGTTGGCGAAGGTGCGGATGGACTGCTGCGGGAGGCGGGCGTCCCCGTCGGTGTGCAGGGCCACGATGTCGCCGTCGGCGATGGCGGGGGCGAAGAGCGGCACGATCCACTCGTCCCACTGCCAGGGGTGTACCGGGAGGTAGAGGTAGTCCCGCGGGTCGTGCCCCCGGGACCGCAGCACCTCGCCGAAGGCGTCCCGGACGCTCGGGTCGAGCTCCTCGGCGTACAACTGCTCGGGCGTGGTGAGGCGGCCGACGCCCCGGTACTGCGCGATGCGGATACTGACCGCGATCCACGGCAGCCGGAGCGGACTGCGGGTCTCGGGGGTGAAGCGGGCCGCATCGGCGGCGGAGAAGCCGAGCCGTCCCTTGCTCGCGACCAGCCAGGGGTGGCCGGTCTGATGGCCTTCCAGCTCCGCGTAGTCCAGGGCGGCGAGCCGGTCCGCGGTGAGCGCGGTGTGGTCGAGGCGGGCGTCGGCCGACAGGGTCCGGGTCAGCTCCCGGATGAGGTGGCCCAGCGTCGTGCCGTCGAGCCCGAGAACGCCCCGGGCTCGGGTGAGGAACGTCAGCGGGTCGCGGAACGGGCGGTTTCCGGCGTCCGCGCCGTCGGACGGTGCGCCGGCGTGCGCGGTGACGGCCGAGCCGTTGGCGTGGGCGGCCGGGGGCCGCTCGGTGACCTCGATCGAGTCGGCGTCGACGCGCCAGCTGCCGTAGACGCCGCGCCGGGCCGTGAAGAGGAGCACTCCCCCGTCGTCCAGGGTCAGCCGGTGGAGTCCGCCGGCGCCGGGCCCCGGGACGGGCTCGATGATCTTCTCGTAGGCGAACTCGCCGAGCATCTTGGCGAGGAGCCGTGCTGCGGCCCGGTCCCAGACCTGCCGGTTCAGCTCCGGAGGGCTGAACAGCTGCGGGGACTCGGCTGAATCACGGCACGCGGGATATATCGGCACGGGGACTCCTCCGGATGGAACCTATGAGGTTCGAGCGGTGTGGAAAGTGCGGCGAACAGGTCACAGCTGGGCTCGGTACGTTCGGTCGCGGATCATCAGCGCGGCGCGTTTGTCGGGGAGTTCCACTTCGGCGGAGAAGCGGAAACCGGCGCTGAGGAACGCGGATACGGATGGGGTGTTGCGCAGGTCCGGCTCGGCCACCACCCGTCCGCAGCGCGGAAGGTTGTCGAGGACGAGGTCGGCGACGGCGCGCAGCAGGGTCGTGCCCACGCCCCGGCCCCGGTTGCGTACGCCCCCGATGAGGAGATGGACGCCGGTGTCGTGGGGGCGGGCGGGGTAGTGGCGGGCCAGGGGGTCGAGGTCGGCGCGGTAGATCTCCCAGTAGCTCATGGGCGTGCCGTCGAGCACGCCGAGGCAGGGGACGCTGCGTCCGTCCCCGTCGAGCTGGGGCCTGAGGTGGTCGACGGTGACGGACTCCGGTCCTGCGAGCTCCCAGAACGCTGCCACGGCGGGGTCGTTCATCCAGCGGCTGAGTACGGGGAGATCGCGCTCCGGCCGGACGGGGAGGAGGCCGAAGGACCCCGCCGCCGTGGTCACCGGCGGCCAGGCCCCCGGATCGCCCAGCAGCTCGCGGGAGGCCCGGTCCCGCCCCGGCCCGGTGTTCCGCTCCTCGGCGATCGATGCGAGGAGCTCCTCGGTGAGCTTCAGATCGAGGGTGTCCTCGGCACCGGTGCTCCCGGCGTCGGGCGCGGCGCCGGGTTCGGCTGAGGGGTCGGCGGGAGGCACGGTGGCGCTCTCCTCTCCTGGCCGGGGGCGGTCGGTGGGTTTCTCCGGGGCGGGTGGCTCGGAGTCTGCCCGGTGCGGGTGCTCAGCTGTGCAGCGGGTTGGCGATGGTGACGTACACGGACTGGGTGTCGACCGGACCGACCAGCTCGTCGAGGCCGTGCAGCCGGGTCAGCAGGTTGGCCTTGCAGCGCAGTTGGCGGTTCTCCAGGAGATACGCGGGCAGCGGCGAGCCCAGTTCCGCGGTCTCGGTGAGGAATTGGCGCAGGACGGTGAGGAGTTTCTGTTCGTCGGCCAGGCGCTGTGCCCCGAACGCCCCGATCAGTCCGAGGATGTTGTTGATGCCGAGGTAGTAGGCGAACCGCTCGTCGGTGACCGGGTCGGAGACGAAGGTGTCGCTGACGGCGCCGATGCCGGGGAGCCGCCGTTCCAGCTCGGTCCGGCGGGAGTCGCGGAAGTAGTAACCCTGGTTGTCCCGGTAGCGGCCGCCGACGGGCCAGCCGTCCCGGTCGAGGAGGACCAGGGTGTTCTGCTGGTGGGCTTCGAGCGCGACTCCGCCGTGGGCGTCCAGCCAGAGCACGGGGCGCACGACGTGGTGCAGATAGCGGCGGAACCACTCGGCGGAGACGACGGAGGCGCCGCGGCCGGTGCGGGCGGCCAGGCGGGAGACGGCCTCGGCGAGCCGGGAACGCATACCGGGCTGCCCGGGCCGGGGGCGCTGTGCGGTGAGCCCCGCGATGCACGCGGCGTCGTCCTCCGGGCCGAAGGGGTTGTGGCGGAGCATCACGTCGAGCCCCGGGACGGGCGCGCCCTCGGGGTCGTCGACGGCGAGCCAGGCGGGGTCCCGGACGATATCGAAGCCGGGGTGCTCCCGCTGCCAGCGCTCGGCGAGTCCGGTCGACAGGAGGCGGTGGACCTCGACGCCCCGGTGCAGCTCCTTGCGGAGGTTCTCCCGGCGGGAGTTGGTGATGCGTACGCCGAGGGACAGCTTGAGCATCACCCGCGCCCCGGGCCGGTGCACGGTGCGGATGGAGGAGGTGGGGTGCCAGTGCTCGCCGTGCGGGCCGAGGTCGTGGAGCAGGCCGGTATCGGCGAGGGCCCGGACCTGCGGGCGGTGGAGCAGATCGGCGGCCTGCCACGGGTGCACGGGGACGGCGACGGTGCCGGCGGGCAGGCCCAGCCCCTCGGCGTGCGGGGCGAGCAGCTCGTCGGCGGTGGCGGGTCCGCCCTCCGTCCAGGCGGAATCGGTGGCGATCAGCGAACGGTCGACGGCGAACCAGTGGAGCGGGAAGGACCCGTGGAGTTCCGGTGAGTAGCGGCGGGACTCCGACTCGGAGAGGCCCTCGCGGCTCTTGGGCGTGGGATGGAGGGGGTGGCCGAGCACCAGGGACTGCTCGGCGGTGAGGAAGAGGTCGGACTCGTCGGGGTCCGCCGGGCTGCGCCGCCGCTGGTCGATGAAGCCGGCCGTGTGGCGTACGGAGTCGGCTACCCGGGCGACGAGATCGCCCGCGCCGCTCTCGCCTCCCTCGCGGCCGATGAGGACGGCGACGGTGGCGGCGTCGGCGGGCGGGGCGTCGGCGGGGGCGTTCTCCAGGACGGGTGCGCCGAAGCGGTGGGCCCCGGTGACGGACCAGTAGTGGACGGGGACGAGCAGGGCGGTGCCGGTGGCGGGGAAGGCGATGCGCAGGGTGCCGCCGTCGGGGCGGGCCAGGTCGTTCTCCCGGGTCCAGCATCGCAGGAGGCTCTCCGTGCCCGCCGCGTCGGCGGCCCGCAGGGGGTCCGGATCGTCGAGCGCGTCGGGCCACCGGTCCTGGTCCGCCGGTGCGGCGGGTCCCGGGCCGGGTCCGTGGGCAGTGACGTCGGGGTCGCCGTGGCGCACGGATTTCTGGCGGGGCACGGTCGTCGCCTCGACCGTGCCGGGGGCGGCCGGTCCGTCCTGCCCTCGGTACTGGGGGGTGCCGGGGCCGTCGGCCTCGGACGCGGGGGTGGGGTTCACGGCGTTCTTCCTTGTGGGGATTTCCGGGATCAGGTGGTCGGCCCCGCCGTGGTCCGACGCAGCGGGGAGCGTTCCGCGGCTGCCAGCGCGTCGGCGAGGCGGTCGACGACGGCGTTCGCCTGCTCGTCGGTGAGGGTGAGGGGAGGCAGGAGGCGGACCACGGCATCGTGCCGGCCGCCCAGTTCGACGATGAGGCCGCGCCGCAGGCATTCCTGCTGCACGGCGAGGGCGAGGGCCGGGTCGGGCGGTGGCGCCGGGGTGTGGTCGCCGGCTTCGGCGGGCAGGGGCGGGCGCTCGCGGTCCACCAGCTCCAGGCCGATCATCAGTCCACGCCCCCGTACGTCACCGATCCCCGGGTGGTGCGCCCGCAGTTCCGTCAGGCGGGCGAGCATCCGGGTCCCCAGGACCGCCGCGCGGTCCGCCAGTTGGTTCTCCCTGACGTACGCGAGTGTGGCCGCGCCCGCCGCCATGGCGAGCTGGTTGCCACGAAACGTACCCGCGTGGGCGCCCGGCTGCCAAAGATCCAGCTCAGCGCGGTAGACGATCACCGCGAGGGGCAGGGAACCGCCGATCGCCTTGGAGAGGACCATGACGTCGGGCACGATGCCGCTGTGCTCGACGGCCCAGAAGGCGCCGGTCCTGCCGACCCCGGTCTGCACCTCGTCCGCGATGAGCGGGATGGACCGCTCCTCGGTGATCCGGCGCATGCGGCGCAGCCAGGCGTCGGGGGCGGGGTTGACGCCGCCCTCCCCCTGGACCGGCTCCACGATCATTCCGGCGGGGGCCGGCACCCCGCCCTTGCGGTCGTCCAGGAGGTGTTCCGTCCAGCGGGCGGCGAGCGCCGCGCCGCGCTCGCCGCCGGTCCCGAACGGACAGCGGTAGTCCTGCGGGAAGGGCAGCCGGGTGACCTGTACGTCGGTCGCGCCGCCGGAGGCCGCCAGGGCTCCGGCCGTCATGCCGTGGTAGGCGCCGGTGAACGTGAGCAGGCCGGAGCGCCCGGTCGCGGCGCGGACCAGTTTGAACGCGGCCTCGACGGCGTCCGTACCGGCGGGGCCGCAGAACTGGATGCGGGCGTTGTCGGCGAGCGGCGGCGGCAGGGTGGCGAACAGCTCCGTGGTGAAGGCGTCCTTGACCGGGGTGGCGAGGTCCAGGACGTGCAGGGGCGCGCCGGAGTCGATGACCTTCCGGATGGCTTCGAGGACGACGGGGTGGTTGTGCCCGAGGGCCAGGGTGCCGGCGCCCGACAGGCAGTCGAGGTAGCGGCGTCCGTCGGCGCCCTCGATGGTGAGGCCGCGGGCGCGCACCGGGACGATCGGCAGGGACCGGGCGTAGGTGCGGGCCGCCGATTCGCGCAGGGACTGACGGCGGAGGATGCCCTCGTGCGCGGAGGGCGGCGCCACCGGAGCGGGTTCGGTCACGGACACGGCTCTTGATCCTCCTGCGGTAACGGTTGCGTTGCACGTCGGTGCGTTCTCGCGCGGACGCACCGAGGGTGTGAACGCTGTCCTGGTGTTCCCCGTACGTACCAACGACGCCGTCCGCGATGGATCACGGGCGAATCGGAACATCCTCGCGGCGACGGAACCGCGGACCTGCCTCGTGCCGTCACCATCGGCACCGGCATAGTGGGGGCCGCACCGCGGCCCGGAGCGCCCGCTCCGGCGCCCGGAGTGTCCGCGGAGCACTACCGAACACCGAGTACCGAGTGACGAAGTCCCAGGGGGATCACCAGATGCGACCCATTCGCCCGACCGACACCGCACGCCGCGGGAGGCGCGCACGGCGCATGCCCTCCACGCTCGCCGTGACGGCCGTCGCCGCCGCGCTGGCGCTCACCGCCACCGCGTGCGGTCCGGAGGAGGACAGCGCGGCCTCCATGCCCAGCGCCTCGGCCGATCAGTCGTCCGACGGGAAGGTCACCCTTCCGGACGACCTGAAGAACCGGCTCAAGGAGCACGGCATCGACCCCGACAAGTGGCGGGACGGGGAGTGGAAGAACTGGGACAAGGACAAGTGGCTGCGTGAGGCCAAGGACTTCGTCAACCCGATCATCGACGGTCTGTGGGACCCGGACCGGATGCGGGAGGCGGACAAGCCCCCGGAGAACCCGGTCGACAACGACATCTCCGGCGACGACGGGGTGACGGACCCGGCGCCGGCGCCGGTCCGGGCGGCCGGTGTCGCGACGCCGTACCGGGACAATGCCCCGGAGTCCGGGAAGCTGCTCTTCGACGGTCCGCAGGGCTCGATGGTCTGTTCCGCGACCGTGGTGAAGGACCCGGCGAACCCGGGCAAGTCCAACATGGTGTGGACCGCCGGGCACTGTGTGCACGCGGGCAAGAAGGGCGGCTGGTACCGCAACATCGCCTTCGTCCCGGCGTACAACAACGACGGCCTGTCGCTGGCCGAGCTGGAGACCGCCCCCAAGGAGAAGATCGCTCCCCACGGTGTGTGGTGGGGCAAGTGGGCCCAGACCTCCGAGCAGTGGATCGCCGAGGGCGCCGCGGTCGGCGGCCAGGGCGCCCCGTACGACTTCGCGGTGCTGCACGTGACACCGGAGAAGGGTGCGGGCGGCAAGTCGCTGGAGGAGACGGTCGGTTCGGCGCTGCCGGTCGAGTTCGACGCGCCCGCCGTGCCGGAGATCGCCGGCATGACGGCCACGGGTTACCCGGCCGCGCCTCCGTTCGACGGTCAGAAGCTGCTCCAGTGCGAGGGCAAGCCGGGCCGGCTGTCCGTCACCGAGAGCCAGCCCACGATGTACCGCATCGGCTGCACGATGACCGGCGGTTCCTCCGGCGGCGGCTGGGTCGCGGCGGGTCGGGACGGCAAGCCCGCCCTGGTCTCGAACACCTCGATCGGCCCGGTCACGGCGGGCTGGCTGGCCGGCCCCCGGCTCGGCGAGGAGGCCGAGGGCGTCTACCGCGCGGTCAGCGAGAAGTACGCGGGCCGGTAGGGCAGGACGCCGGCCGCAGCCGAAGGCCCGGCCCTCGCGAGGAGGGCCGGGCCTTCGGCTGCGGTGCGGTCCCGAGGCCGTCAGTGCGCGACGGGCACGAAGGTCCCGAGCTCCGCGGCCAGCTCCTCGTGGACCTGGGCCTTGAGCAGGGTTCCCTCGGCGGTGTGCTCCTCGGAGAGCACCTCGCCCTCGGAGTGCACCCGGGAGACCAGAGCCCCCTGGATGTACGGCACGAGCACCTCGATCTCGACGGACGGACGGGGCAGCTCGGCGTCGATGAGTGCGAGCAGCTCGTCGATTCCGGCGCCGGTCCTGGCCGAGACCGCGATGGCGTGCTTCTCGTTGCGCAGCAGCCGCTGGAGGACCAGGGGGTCCGCCGCGTCCGCCTTGTTGATCACGACGATCTCGCGCACGTCCACCGCGCCGACGTCCCGGATCACCTCGCGCACCGCGGCGAGCTGCTCCTCCGGCACCGGGTGGGAGCCGTCCACCACGTGGAGGATGAGATCGGACTCGCCGACCTCCTCCATGGTGGAGCGGAACGCCTCGACGAGGTGGTGCGGCAGATGCCGGACGAACCCGACGGTGTCGGCCAGGGTGTAGGTACGGCCGCTCGGCGTCTCGGCCCGGCGGACGGTCGGGTCCAGGGTGGCGAACAGGGAGTTCTCCACCAGGACGCCGGCCCCGGTCAGCCGGTTGAGGAGCGAGGACTTGCCCGCGTTGGTGTATCCGGCGATCGCGACGGAGGGCACCTTGTTGCGCTTGCGTTCCTGCCGCTTGATCTCGCGGCCGGTCTTCATCTCCGCGATCTCCCGGCGCATCTTCGCCATCTTCTCGCGGATCCGCCGCCGGTCCGTCTCGATCTTGGTCTCACCGGGGCCGCGGGTGGCCATGCCGCCACCGCCGCTGGATCCGCCGCCGCCCATCTGACGCGAGAGCGACTGGCCCCAGCCGCGCAGCCGCGGCAGCATGTACTGCATCTGGGCCAGCGAGACCTGCGCCTTGCCCTCGCGGGACTTGGCGTGCTGGGCGAAGATGTCGAGGATCAGGGCGGTCCGGTCGACCACCTTCACCTTGACGACGTCTTCCAGGTGAATCAGCTGGCCGGGGCTCAGCTCACCGTCGCAGACGACCGTGTCGGCACCGGATTCGAGCACCATGTCCCGCAGCTCCAGGGCCTTGCCCGAGCCGATGTAGGTGGCCGGGTCCGGCTTGTCACGCCGCTGGTACACGGCGTCCAGCACCTGCGCGCCGGCCGTCTCGGCGAGCGCGGCGAGCTCCGCGAGGGAGATCTCCGCGTCGCGCACCGTCCCCGAGGTCCAGACGCCCACCAGCACCACGCGCTCCAGGCGCAGCTGGCGGTACTCGACCTCGGTGACATCCTCGAGTTCCGTGGAGAGACCGGCCACGCGTCGCAGCGCGGCACGCTCGGAGCGGTCCAGCTGATCGCCGTCCCGCGCTCCGTCGATCTCCTGGCTCCAGGCGACGTCCTCTTCCATCAGGGCGTCGGCCCGAAGGCTTTCGGTGAGGCTCTCGGTGGTGTTCTCCGTGGCGCTCTGCGCGTCCTGCGCGTCCTGGGGAAGGGAAGAAGAGGAGGTCATTGGATCCTTACGTCGATAGAAGTCGTTACGTCAGTCACAACGTGTGATCTTCCCGGAAGATTCCCTCGGGGGAACTCCGGTGCGGTCCGCCGCGCCGACGGGTCGATAGTGACACGGCCCCACCGGGCCCGTCACGCGGGTTTCGCGCTGCTCCAGTCGGGGTGCCCGGGCATCGGCGGGGTCTTCTTCCCGTAGAGCCAGCCGTCGAAGAAGGCGGTCAGGTCCCGGCCCGCGATGCCGGACGCCAGCCGCGTGAAGTCCGCCGTGGTCGCCGTGGAATCCCGGTGCACCCGGACCCAGGTGCGCTCCAGCCGGTCGAAGGCGGCCTCGCCGATCTCCTGGCGCAGGGCGTAGAGCACCAGCGCGCTGCCGTCGTACACGACCGGCCGGAAGAGGCTGAGCTTCTGCCCCGGGACCGGGCCGTCCGGGTGTGCCGGAGGACCGCCGTCCGCGCGCCAGCCGTCGGAGAGCTTGTACGCCTCACGCATCCGCCGCTCCAGGGTGCCGCCGCCGTTCTCCTCGGCGTACCGGGCCTCGTACCAGCTGGCGTGTCCTTCGTTGAGCCACAGGTCGGACCAGCTCGCGGGCGAGACGCTGTTGCCGAACCACTGGTGGGCCAGCTCGTGGACCATCACCGAGTCGACGTACCACTCCGGGTAGCCGGGCTCGGTGAAGAACGACTTCCCGAACAGCGACAGCGTCTGGGTCTCCAGGGCGAAGCCGATGGGGCTGTCGGCGACGAGCACCCCGTACGTCTCGAAGGGGTAGCGGCCGATCTGCTCCTCCATCCACGCCAGCTGGGCCGGGGTCTTCTTCAGCCAGGGCTCCAGCTTCTTCCGGTCGGCGGCCGGGACGACGTCGCGCACCGGCAGTCCGTGCGGGCCGGTGCGGTGCGGGACGGCGGAGCTGCCGATGGAGACCTGGGCCAGCTCGGTGGCCATGGGGTGGCCGGTGCGGTAGGTCCAGGTGGTCGTGGCCCCGCGCCGCGTCTTCCCCACGGGCAGGCCGCCGGCCACCGCCGTCAGCTTCTCGGGGGCGGTGATCCGGAAGGTGAAGTACGCCTTGTCCGAGGGGTGGTCGTTGCTCGGGAAGACGCGGTGGGCGGCGTCGGCCTGGTTGGCCATGGCGAGCCCGTCGGCGGTACGGACCCAGCCGCCGTCGTCCCCGGACCCGCTCGGGTCGCTGGTGTGCCGGACGGTGATGTTCAGCGGTACGCCGGCGGGGAGGCGGCGGGGGGCCTGGACGACCAGGTCCTCGCGCTTGCTGCCGAAGTCGGCGGCCCGTCCGTTGACCTCGACCCCGTGGACGGTGCCCCGTGCGAAGTCGAGGTTGATCCTCTCCAGCGGGGCGGTGGTGCGGGCCCTGATCTTCGTGACGGCGTCCAGCGGCTCGGTGTTGCCGCCGTGGTACGTGAGGGCGATGTCGTACGCGAGGACGTCGTAGCCGGGGTTGCCCAGCTCGGGGAAGAGCCGGTCGCCGATGCCCAGGGGCTCGGGGGCGGGCAGGGTGGCGGCGACGAGGGTGGCCGATGCGGTGGCCAGCAGGGCGGCGCGCAGGCGGCGGGTCAGGAGCGGCATGGACTACCGCTATCAGCGCGGCGCCGCCCGGCCGGGGAGCCGCGCGCCGCGCCACTCGAACGAGAACGCCTTCGCACGGGGGCGACGGCTCGGCCGGCCGGGGCGCGCCGCTGTGCGGATCGCCGCTTCCGGACGGGTCGCCGCTTCCGGCCGGGTGGCTGCGGGCGGGTGGCTGCGGGCGGGTAGCTGCGGGCGGCATCCGGACGTGCCGCCGGGACAAGACCTGCGGGCGGCCGTTGCGGACCTGCCGCCGCCCCCGGTCGAGTCCTGCGGGCGGCCGGCCCCGGTGCGGCTCAGCCGGCCGGGGTCGGATGCTGGGCGCGGCTGACGTCGTAGACGCCGGCGACCTCGCGCATGGCGCGCATCAGGGCGGGAAGACCCGCCGCGTCGGGGAGCTGGAGGGTGTAGGTGTGGCGCACTCGCTGCTCGCTGGGCGGCTCCACGGTGGCGGACACGATCGCCGCCTCGGCGGTGGCGATGGCCTCGGTGAGGTCGGCGAGGAGCCGGGGGCGGCCGAAGGACTCGGCGACGAGCGTGACCCGGCAGCCGGCGTCGGACTCTCCTCCGTCGGCGTCCGCCCAGCCGGCCCCGACCGGGGCGCGGCCGATCTCCTGCATGGCGGCCACGGCGGGGCATGTGCGGCGGTGCACGGTGACCGCGCCGCCGCGGACGACGAAACCGGTCAGCTCGTCGGGCGGGACCGGCGTACAGCAGCCGGCCAGGCGCACCGGCGCGCCCGCCCCGTCGACGACGACGCCGGTGGAGCGGGGGCCGGACCGGGTGCGTGTGGGTGCGGCGGCGGCCTGGGCGTCGCGCTCCGGGGGAACGGGCTCGGTGGGGCCGGACTTGCCCGCGTCCACGGTCTCCGGCCCCGGCTTCGCCTCGTCGGGGTGGTCGGCGAACCACCCGGTGATCGCGATTCTGGCGGCGGGGGTGCGCACATGGTCGAGCCAGTCGGGCGAGGGGCCGGAGGCGGTGTCCTGGGCGAGCAGCGGCTGCACGGTGTCGCCGTCGCTGAGAACGGTGCTCAGGGTGGCGAGGCGGCCGTTGACCCGGGCGCCGATGGCGGTGTGCGCCCGGTCGCCGTACTGCGCGTACGCGGCGTCGACGCAGCTGGCCCCGGCGGGCAGCCCGAGGGTGCCTCCGTCGGTGCGGAACACGGTGATCTCGCGGTCCTGGGCGAGGTCGTCGCGCAGGGTGGTCCAGAAGGTGTCGGGGTCGGTGGCGGACTCCTGCCAGTCCAGCAGCCGCGAGAGCCAGCCGGGCCGCGTCGGATCGGCGCGCTCGTCGGACGACTCGGCCTGCTGGACGGTGGCGTGGTCCTGGGCGTACGGGTTGCCCAGTGCGACGACGCCCGCCTCCGCGACCTTGTGCATCCGGTGCGTGCGGATGAGGATCTCGGCGACGGCGCCCTGGGGGCCGACGACCGCGGTGTGCAGAGACTGGTACAGGTTGAACTTGGGGGCGGCGATGAAGTCCTTGAACTCGGAGATCACCGGCGTGAAGCAGGTGTGCAGTTCGCCGAGGACGGCGTAGCAGTCGGCGTCCTCGGCGACGAGGACGAGCAGCCGGCCGAAGTCGGTGCCGCGCAGTTCGCCGCGTTTTCCGCGGATGCGGTGCACGGAGACGAAGTGGCGGGGCCGGATGAGGACTTCGGCGTTGATCCCCGCGTCGCGCAGGGTGTGGCGCACGTTGTCGGCGATGGTTTCGAGGGGGGCGTCCGCCCGCCCGGCCGCGTCGGTGATCAGGGCGCGGGTGTGCTCGTACTCCTCGGGGTGCAGAATCGCGAAGACCAGGTCCTCCAGCTCGGTCTTGAGCGCCTGCACGCCGAGTCGTTCGGCGAGCGGGATCAGGACGTCGCGGGTGACCTTGGCGATCCTGGCCTGCTTCTCGGGGCGCATCACTCCGAGGGTGCGCATGTTGTGCAGCCGGTCCGCGAGCTTGATCGACATGACCCGGACGTCGTTGCCGGTGGCGACGAGCATCTTGCGGAAGGTCTCCGGTTCGGCGGCGGCTCCGTAGTCCACCTTCTCCAGCTTCGTGACGCCGTCGACCAGATAGCAGACCTCGGCCCCGAACTGCTCGCGCACCTGGTCGAGCGTCACCTCCGTGTCCTCGACGGTGTCGTGGAGCAGGGAGGCTGTGAGCGTGGTGGTCTCGGCGCCGAGCTCCGCGAGGATCAGGGTGACGGCCAGCGGGTGCGTGATGTACGGCTCGCCGCTCTTGCGTGTCTGGCCGCGGTGCGAGGACTCCGCGAGGACGTAGGCCCGGCGCAGGATCGTCAGGTCGGCGTCGGGGTGGTGGGCGCGGTGCGCTTCGGCGACATGCCCGATGGCGTCGGGCAGCCGGTCGCGGGAGACCGGTCCGAGCAGTGCCACCCGGCCCAGTCTGCGCAGATCGATCCGGGGGCGGCTCCGCCTGCGAAGGGGAGCGCCCGGATCGGCGGCCTCTGCACTCATGGGCACCTCCGGCGACGTCGACCGGCGCTGGGGAGGGACGGATGCCCCTCGGGGCCGGGGCTTGATGCTATCGACCCCACCACGCGGCGCAGTCCAGCTCTCGACCAGCGTGAAACGGATCACCCATTCGAGCGAGGTCGGGCCGATCACCGTTTCGAGCGTATCCGGCCGGATGGCTGTATCGGTCCTGCCGCTCCTGCCGGGTCGGTCCTGGCGGGCCCGGCGGCTCGGTCCTGGCGGGCGGACGGGTCTAGTCGGTCACCGTGTCGAGCAGGGACGGGTCGATGACGCCCTCGGCGACGATCACGGCGGGTCCGGTCATGTCGATCGCGCCGTCGGGGTGCTCGGTGATGACGAGGGTGCCGCCGGGGAGGTCCACCCGGTAGGTGACGGGAAGGCCGGTCCGGGCGGGGTCGGCGCCGTCGCGACGGGCGGTCGCGACGGCCACCGCGCAGGCGCCGGTGCCGCAGGATCGGGTCTCTCCGGAGCCCCGCTCATGGACGCGCATGCCGACGTGGCGGGGGCCCCGGTCCACGACGAATTCGACGTTGACGCCGTCGGGATAGACGGCCTCCGGGCTGACGGGCGGGGCCTTGAACAGGTCGCCGGCGTGGTCCAGGTCGTCGACGAAGGCGACCGCGTGCGGGTTGCCCATGTTGACGTTGCGGGTGGGCCAGCTCCGGTCGCCGACGCTGACCGTGGCGCTCTCCCCGGGCAGCAGGGCGCGGCCCATGGAGACCGTGATGTCGCCGTTCTCGGCGAGGTGCACCCGCTTGGGGCCGCCCCGGGTGGCGATGGTGAGATCGCCCTCCTCGACCAGGCCGGCGCGCCGGAGGTGGTGCGCGAAGACGCGAACGCCGTTGCCGCACATCTCGGCGATCGAGCCGTCCGCGTTGCGGTAGTCCATGAACCACTCGGCTGCCTCCGCCATGCCCCGCGCCTCGGGGTGCGCGGCGGAGCGTACGACGTGCAGCAGGCCGTCACCGCCGATACCGGCCCGGCGGTCGCAGAGCCGGGCGACGGCGGCGGCGGACAGCGTGAGGGCGTTGTCGGGGTCCGGGACGATCACGAAGTCGTTCTCGGTGCCGTGGCCCTTGAGGAAGGCGATCTGCGAAGTGCTCACAGGCCCACTGTACGAGGCGGCGCCGACAGCCCGCGCGAGCGGACGCCGGAGGGCGGGATCTGGGCGGCACCAGCGGCCCGTCCGCCCGGTCGGAGGCGCTCAGCGCAGGCGGGCCACGCGCCAGACGGCGAGGGCTACCAGGGCCGCGGCGGTCGCGACGTAGAGCGCGATCACCCGCCAGTCGGGGCGGTCGCCCGAGCCGCGGGAGGGCAGTCCCGGCCAGGTGTGACCGACGCGGCGGGCCGCCATCATGCCCCAGCCGGCCGCGCAGCAGCTGATCAGGAGCCCCAGCATGGCGACGATGGCACCGCCGTCACCGAACTCGAAGGCGAGGGGGAAGGCGAACATCAGCGAGCCGACCGCCGCCAGCATGACGATGGGCGCGAGCTGCCAGATCCGCAGCTTGCGGGTGGGCCGCAGCTCGACCTCGACCTCGGGGGCCGTGTCCTGCTCGTCGGGGCCGTCCGGGCTCAACCGCCCCGAGACCTCCCGGGGTGACGGCACGTCGTGCTCCGTGTCGCGCTGTTCCGTGTCGCGAGGGCCGGCCTCCATCGCCACGCGCCCTCCCAACTCGGACTCCACTGGTGGATCGATGCTCGATGATGGCACGATCACGGGTGCCGCATTGACTGGCGGAGCTTCCCGATGCCATCACGTGATCAGGCTGTGACCGCTCGTTCGACCAACGTCAGCGCGCGGTGCGGGAGTTCCCCCCGGTCACGGTGTCCTCCGCCGAGCCAGACGACACGCGGGTCGCGGCGGAACCACGAGTCCTGACGGCGGGCGAAGCGCTTGGTGGCGCGCACGGTCTCGGCCCTGGCGTCGTCTTCCGTGCACTCCCCCGCGAGCGCCGCGAGAATCTGCTGGTATCCGAGGGCACGCGAGGCCGTGAGGCCCTCGCGGAGTCCGGACGCCTCCAGGGCACGCACCTCGTCCACCAGCCCCGCCTCCCACATCCGGTCGACGCGCAGCGCGATGCGCTCGTCCAGTTCGGGGCGGTCCACGTCGACGCCGATCTGCACGGCGTCGTAGACCGGCTCGTCGCCGGGGAGGTTGGCGGTGAAGGGCTTGCCGGTGATCTCGATGACTTCGAGGGCGCGGACGATGCGGCGGCCGTTGGTCGCCAGGATGGACCGGGCGGCGTCCGGGTCGGCGGCGGCGAGGCGTTCGTGCAGGGCGCCCGAACCGCGCTCGGCCAGCTCGGCTTCGAGGCGGCCGCGCACCTCCGGGTCCGTACCGGGGAACTCCAGGGCGTCGATGGCGCCCTTCACGTACAGCCCGGATCCGCCGACCAGGACGGGCGTGCGTCCTTCGGCGAGCAGCCGGTCCATCTCCAGGCGGGCCAGGCGCTGGTACTCCGCGACGCTGGCGGCCTCGGTGACGTCCCAGATGTCCAGCAGCCGGTGCGGCACGTCGTCGCGTTCGGGGAGCGTCAGCTTCGCGGTACCGATGTCCATGCCCCGGTAGAGCTGCATGGAGTCGGCGTTGATCACCTCGCCGCCGAGCCGCTGGGCGAGGAAGACCCCCAGATCAGACTTTCCGGCCGCGGTGGGGCCTACGACGGTGATGACGCGGGGGGCGGAAGCGGGAGAGGTCACCCGGACAGTCTCCCAAATTTCCGGGCCCTCCCGAACACATCGGGTGCCCCGGGAGACACCGCGGACACGAAGGGCGCCACCGAGGACGCTCCGGGAGAGCGCCGGGGAAGCACCGGCGAACCGCGGCAGGGTGCGTAAAAACGGCGGGAACGGACAGGTGACGGACAATGGGGGCGGGAGAACGTTCCCGCGAACAGTCCTCACTGCACAGTGCTCACTGCACAGTCCTCACTGCACGGAAGGTGACCCAATGGGGTTCCTGGACAACCTGAAGGCCAAGCTGGGACCGGCCAAGGACAAGGTCGGCGACCTCGCACAGCAGCACGGGGGCAAGATCGAGCAGGGCCTCGACAAGGCCGCGCGCACGGTCGACCAGAAGACCAAGGGCAAGTACAGCGGCAAGATCGACTCGAGTACCCGCAAGGCCAAGGAGGCCGTGGACAAGCTGGGGCAGAAGAACGGGGGCACCCCTCCTCCGCCGCCCGCTTCCTGACGCGGTGCCCGCGCCCCGGCGGCGGGTGCGGAGCCGAGTGCTCCGCGCCCGCCGCCGGTCTGTTCAGGACCAGGCGGCGACGGTGTAGCCCACTCCGTACGGGGCGTCCTCGTACAGCAGCCGTCCGGCGAGCCCGGCGCCCCGTGCGGCGCCTCCCAGGAGCTGCCAGGGGGCCCGCCCGGCCGCCTTGAGCTCGTGGGCGAGTGTCACGTCGAGCGCCGCGAGAGCGTCCAGGTCCGCGGAGCCGAGCGCTTCGGTGGCCCGTACGTCGAAGGCGGCGGCCCGCTCGTCGAGGTAGCCGGGCGCCTTGAGGGTGCGGCAGGCGCTGCCGTCGCCCATCGCCAGGAGCGCGACCCGCTCGGCCCGTCGGGCGACGGAGCGTCCGGCCTCCGCGCACTCCTCGGCTGTCGCCCCCTCCGCCACGGCGAGCCCTTCGAGGGGTGCGCCCGTCCAGCGGGCCCGGCGGAGCAGCCAGCCGCCCACCGTCAGCGACTGCGGCAGCGGCCGGTCCGAGGCGGCATCGGCGTTCCGCAGTGCGTCGCCGAGCGTCACGTCCAGATCCACGCCGACGCCTCGGAGGGAGCCGTGCGCCCCGGCGGAATAGGCACCGGCGGAGCGGTCGTCGCCCGGTCCCACGACGACGAGCAGGTCCGGACGCGAGGCGGCGAGCACGCCCACGGCGTCGAGGCACGCGTCCCGCGCGGCGTCGAGCTCGGGGGCGGCCCCGGCGGCCACCTCGGGCACCAGGAGCGGCGGACAGGGGCAGACGGCGGCGGCGACAAGCATGCCGGTCAGCGTACTTGTCGTGAGCGGGGAGCCGAGGCCGGCCGAACACTCCCCGCCGACCGGTCCGGTCGGGCTATCCGGTGTGGCTGATCCGTCCGGTCCGGCTGTCCCGTCCGGCCGCCAGGTCGGCCGGCCCGGTCCGGTCCGGTAGATCTCCGGAGCCGAGGCCGGCCGCGCCGGAGCCGTCAGCCGATCCCGCAGGCCGGGGCCGGGGCGGCCGGGAGCGGGTCCGGGGCGCCGATGCCGGGGAGGCCGAGCATCACTCCGGCGGGCTTTGCGGCGGCCTCGGTGGTGCGCCTCTCCCAGGCGTCGCCCGCGCGGGTGGACCGTACGGCGAGCGGCGTGCCCTCGGCGAGCAGGTGGTGCGGGGCGGCGTAGGTGATCTCGACGGTCACGACGTCGCCGGGGCGCACGGCCTTCTCGGGCTGCGTGAAGTGGACCAGCCGGTTGTCGGGGGCACGGCCGGAGAGACGTCGGGTGGCGCCGTCCTTGCGGCCCTCGCCCTCCGCCACCATGACGTCCAGGGTGCGGCCGACCTGCTTCTTGTTCTCGTCCCAGGAGATCTGCTCCTGGAGGGCCGACAGGCGCATGTACCGCTCCTGGACGACCGCCTTGGGAATCTGGTCGTCCATGTCGGCGGCGGGGGTCCCGGGGCGCTTGGAGTACTGGAAGGTGAACGCGTTGGCGAACCGCGCCTCACGGACGGCGTGCATCGTCTGCTCGAAGTCCTCCTCGGTCTCGCCCGGGAAACCCACGATGATGTCGGTGGAGATGGCGGCGTCCGGCATCGCGGCGCGCACCTTCTCGATGATTCCCAGGAAGCGCTCCTGGCGGTAGGAACGACGCATCGCCTTCAGGACGCGGTCCGAGCCGGACTGCATCGGCATGTGCAGCTGCGGCATCACGTTCGGCGTCTCGGCCATGGCGGCGATGACGTCGTCGGTGAAGTCGCGGGGGTGCGGCGAGGTGAAGCGGACGCGCTCCAGGCCCTCGATGGAGCCGCAGGCGCGCAGCAGCTTGGAGAACGCCTCACGGTCGCCGATGTCGGAGCCGTACGCGTTCACGTTCTGGCCGAGCAGCGTGATCTCGGAGACGCCCTCGGCGACCAGGGCCTCGATCTCGGCCAGGATGTCGCCGGTCCGGCGGTCCTTCTCCTTGCCGCGCAGCGCCGGGACGATGCAGAAGGTACAGGTGTTGTTGCAGCCGACCGAGATGGAGACCCACGCCGCGTAGGCGGACTCGCGGCGGGTGGGGAGCGTGGAGGGGAACGCCTCCAGGGATTCGGCGATCTCGATCTGCGCCTCTTCCTGGACGCGGGCGCGCTCCAGGAGAACCGGCAGTTTGCCGATGTTGTGGGTGCCGAAGACGACGTCGACCCAGGGGGCGCGCTTGACGATGGTGTCGCGGTCCTTCTGCGCGAGGCAGCCGCCGACGGCGATCTGCATCCCGGGGCGCTTGGTCTTCATGGGCGCGAGGCGGCCGAGGTTTCCGTACAGCTTGTTGTCGGCGTTCTCCCGCACCGCGCAGGTGTTGAAGACGACGACGTCGGCGTCACCGTCGGAGCCCTCGGGGGCGCGGACGTAGCCGGCGCCCTCCAGGAGACCCGACAGCCGTTCGGAGTCGTGGACGTTCATCTGGCACCCGTAGGTGCGCACCTCGTAGCTCTTCTGGACGTCCACTGCTTCGCTCCGGTTGCCGCTGCTCATGGCACAAGGGTAGGCGGTTGCCGGGCGACTCCCTCCGTCTCCCTCCGTCTCCCTCCGTCTCCCTCCGTCTCCGGTCCGTCTCCGGTCCGTCTCCCTCTGTCTCCTTCCGTCCGGTGCGGGCCGGGCCGCACGGGCAAGCCTGGCCAGCGGACCGATGAGCTGGCAGGATCGCGCGCATGTTCCACGCCCTGTCCCGATTCGGCCGCCGACGCACCCTGCGGGCGGGCGCCGTCCTGGTGGTCGTGCTCGGACTGCTCGCGTGGTGGCTGCAGCCCCGGGGGGACGAGGGCGACCCGAGCGGATCGCTCACCTTCTCCACGGGAGTGCCCAGCGGCGTCTACCAGCGGTACGGGGAGCGGCTGGAGGGCGCGCTCGCCAAGGACATGCCGGAGGTGTCCATACGGCTGGTGACCAGCGAGGGGTCGCAGCAGAACCTCGCCCGGGTGGCGACGGGCGAGGCCGACTTCACCATCGCCACCGCCGACGCCGTGGCCACCTATCTGCGCGACGGCAGGCCGGGGGCCCAGCGGCTGCGCGGCTGCGTCCGGCTGTACGACGACTACGTCCAGCTGGTCGTCCCCCGCGACTCCGGTGTCCGCGAGATCTCCGACCTGCGGGGCAAGCGGGTGGGCGTCGGCCAGGAGGGCTCCGGGGTACGGCTGGTCGCGGACCGGCTGCTGGCGGCGGCGGGGCTCGATCCGGCCGACGACATCACCCCGGTGCCGGTGGGCATCGACACCATGCCCGTACGGCTGGTCCAGGGCCGACTCGACGCCTTCTTCTGGTCGGGCGGGCTGCCGACCGGAGCCGTGCAGGAGCTGTCGCAGCGCTTCGACATCCGGCTGGTGCCGCTGGAGGCCGACCTGGTCGCGAAGCTTCAGGCGGCGACCGGCCCCACCCGTTTCTACCGGTCGGCCATGATGCCCGCCGACGCCTACCCGCAGGCTCAGCAGGGGCAGTCGGTGCCCACGGTCGCCGTCGCCAATCTCCTGGTCACCACCGTCCGTACGGACACGGCCATGACCGAGGCATTCACGCGGACGGTGATCAACAGCCGGGACCGGATCGGTCGTGAGGTCCACGCGGCGCAGCTGGTGGATCTGCGGACGGCGATCTACACGGACCCGCTGGACGTGCACGACGGGGCCAAGGGCTACTACCGCTCGGTGAAGCCCTGAGGTGATACCGATCGGGCCCCGGAGGCCCGAGGAGCCCCGAAGGTCCCGGCCCGGTTCAGCCGGCGCCCGGCAGGTCGCGGGGCAGGGAGACGGTCACCCGCAGGCCGTGCGGTGCGTGGTGCGCGTACGCGATCGAGCCGCCGCCCGCCGCGAGCAGCACCCGGGAGATCGACAGGCCCAGGCCCGATCCGCTGACGTTCTGGTGCCGCGTGCTGCGCCAGAAGCGGTCCCCGACCCGCTCCAGCTCCGCTTCGGTGAGGCCGGGGCCCCGGTCGGCGACCACGACGGTCGTCGCGAGGGCTCCCGCGGCGACGGTGACGGTGACGTCCTCCCCGGCCGGGGTGAACTTCAGCGAGTTGTCGATCACCGCGTCCAGGGCGCTGGAGAGCGCGATGGGATCGGCCCAGGCGGTGGCCGCGGGAGCCCCGTCCAGGACCAGACGCACACCCTCCCGCTCCGCCATCGGCCGCCAGGAGGCGACCCGTTCCGCGGCGAGCGGAACGATGTCGATCAGCTGGAGGTCCGCCTCGGCGTGCTCGGCCAGCGCGAGGTCCAGGAGGTCGTCCAGGACCCGGGCCAGCCGCTTGCCCTCCGTGCGCACGGCCGCGATCTCCTCGCTGTCCTCGGGCAGCTCCAGGGCGAGGAGCTCGATGCGCAGGAGCAGGGCGGCCAGCGGGTTGCGCAGCTGGTGCGAGGCGTCGGCGACGAACGCGCGCTGCTGTTCCAGCACGTCCTCGACGTTGTCCGCCATCTCGTTGAAGGAGCGCGCCAGGCGCCTGAGCTCCGGCGGCCCGGCCGAGGCGGCGACCCGGGAGCGCATCCGGCCGCCCGCGATGTCGTGCGTGGCCGCGTCGAGGGTCCGGACGGGCAGCAGGACCCAGCCGGTGAGCCGGACCGCCGCGGCGACCGCGACCAGCAGGGCCAGCGCCTCCCCGAGACCGATGAGCAGCCAGGTCCGCCGTATCCGGGACCGCATCTGGTCGGTGGACGAGTCGATGACGACCACGGCCACCACGTCGCCGTCGCGCACGACGGGCGAGGCGACGACGACGCGGCCGTCCCGCCAGGGCCAGACCTGCCGGGGGTCGTGCGAGCGGCGGCCCAGCAGCGCCTCGTTGAAGGCCGTGCGCCCCTCCCCCTCGGCCGGAAGCGTCCAGGAGCCGGGAGCCTTGGCCAGGGCCCGGTCGTCCCGGAAGAAGACGCCTGCGCGGATGTCGTACACCGAGGCGTAGAGCGCCAGGTCGGTCTGGAGGGTGCGGCGGCGCTCCTCGCTGTCCGGGGAGGTGTCGGTGATGGACTGCGCCAGGGCGGCGAATCGTGCGGTGTCGTCGATCCGGTCGATCACCAGGCGCTGCTGTTCGGCCGCCGCCACGCTGACCGCGAGCGGGAAGCCGAGGGTCAGCAGGACGGCGGCCATGAGGACGATGAGCAGCGGAAGCAGGCGGGAGCGCACCGGGAGACGTACCCGCCGGTTACGCGGACGGCGCGACGAGCCGGTAGCCGACGCCCCGTACGGTCTCGATCAGGGCGGGCAGCCGCAGCTTGGAGCGCAGGGAGGCGACGTGGACCTCCAGGGTGCGTCCGGTGCCCTCCCAGCTGGTACGCCAGACCTCGCTGATGATCTGCTCGCGCCGGAAGACGACGCCGGGGCGCTGGGCGAGGAGGGCCAGCAGGTCGAACTCCTTGCGGGTGAGCTGCACCTCCGCGCCGCCGACGCTGACGCGGCGGGTCGGCAGTTCGATGGCGACCGGCCCGAGGCGCAGGGCGGCGACGGGGTTCGGCGCGGTGTCCTCGCCGCTGGTGGTGCGCCGGGCGACCGCGTGGATGCGGGCGAGCAGCTCGCCGGTGTCGTACGGCTTGGTGACGTAGTCGTCGGCGCCGAGGTTCAGTCCGTGGATGCGTGAACGCACATCGGCGCGGGCCGTGACCATGATCACCGGGGTCGCGGTGCGTTTGCGGATCTTGCCGCACACCTCGTAGCCGTCCTGGTCGGGCAGCCCGAGGTCCAGGAGGATCACCCCGAAGGGCTCCTTCTCGGCGGGCAGCAGGGCGCGCAGGGCCTCCTCGCCGTTACGGGCGTGCACGACCTGGAATCCGTGCCGGGTGAGCACGGCGGACAGGGCCGCCGCGACATGGTCGTCGTCCTCGACGAGCAGCAGTCTCATGGCCCTCCTCTCCGTGTCTTCCGGGGCCGTGCGGCTCCTCGGGCTCCCTCGCGTCACCGTTGCACGGTGTCACCGGGCGGGGCCCGACATTAACCGGTGCTTCACGAGCAGGCGCGCCGGGTGGTACCCGCCGTTCAGCACTCACTGTGCAGCGGCGCTTCGCGTCTTTCCCGCTCAAGGCATCCACGCCGATGAGCGGCACCCCAGTCAAGAGCCCGCCGGTTACAGCAGGGTTCCGTTATGCACCCGGTACGCCCCGGGGCCGCGCGGGGAGTCCCGTTCACACGGAGTGTCCGGTTGCGGCCGGATCGTTATGCTCAATTTCCGCTCAGATGTAATGACGTTGGTCGCACTGCGTCATTAGGGTCCTAGTTCAACCGAGGAGGACGGAGCAAGAAGCCGATGAGCGGAGTTTCAGTGACCAAGGCCGCCGAGGATGCCGCGCCTGCGGCGAACGACCTGGTCGTACTGAGCAACGTCAACAAGCACTTCGGCGCGCTGCATGTGCTCCAGGACATCGACCTGACCATCGCCCGTGGCGAGGTCGTGGTCGTCATCGGGCCTTCCGGGTCCGGCAAGTCCACGCTGTGCCGCACGATCAACCGCTTGGAGACGATCGATTCGGGAGCGATCTCGATCGACGGCAAGCCCCTGCCCCAGGAGGGCAAGGAGCTGGCCAGGCTGCGTGCCGACGTGGGCATGGTCTTCCAGTCGTTCAATCTCTTCGCGCACAAGACGGTGCTGGAGAACGTCATGCTGGGCCAGCTCAAGGTCCGCAAGGCCGACAAGAAGGCGGCGGAGGAGAAGGCCCGGACCCTGCTCGACCGGGTGGGCGTCGGCGTACAGGCCGACAAGTACCCGGCGCAGCTCTCCGGTGGCCAGCAGCAACGCGTCGCGATCGCACGGGCGTTGGCGATGGACCCGAAGGTCATGCTCTTCGACGAGCCCACGTCGGCTCTCGACCCGGAGATGATCAACGAGGTCCTCGAAGTCATGCAGCAGCTGGCCCGGGACGGGATGACGATGATCGTCGTCACCCACGAGATGGGCTTCGCCCGCTCCGCTGCCAACCGCGTCGTGTTCATGGCGGACGGGAAGATCGTCGAAGAGGCGTCCCCCGACCAGTTCTTCAGCAATCCGCGCAGCGACCGGGCCAAGGACTTCCTGTCGAAGATCCTTCACCACTGACGACAACGACCTACGACCTAAGGATTGTTCAGATGAAGTTCCGCAAGCCGGCCGCCGTCGCGGCCATAGCCGTCCTGGCCCTGACCGCGACCGCGTGCGGTGGCAAGGAGGGCTCCGCCGGCGACAAGCCGGGCGGCACGAAGCCCGGTTCCTCCGAGGCTCCCGCGCTGCCCACGTACACCGTGGCCAAGGACGTCGCCCTGGACTCCCCGGTCTTCAAGAAGGCCAAGGAGCGCGGCAAGCTCGTCATCGGCGCGAAGGCCGACCAGCCGTACCTCGGCTTCGAGGACCAGTCGACCAAGGAGCGCTCGGGCTTCGACATCGAGATCGCCCGGATGGTCGCGGCCGACCTCGGCTTCGGCGAGAAGCAGATCGAGTGGAAGACGGTCGACTCCGGCATCCGCGAGACGGCCATCTCCAAGGGCCAGGTCGACTACTACGTCGGCACCTACTCGATCAACGACGAGCGCAAGAAGCAGGTCGGCTTCGCCGGGCCGTACTACAAGGCCGGCGCGGACCTCCTCGTGCGCGAGGACGAGACGTCGATCACCGGCAAGGATTCGGTGAAGGGCAAGAAGGTCTGCTCGATCGTCGGTTCCACCCCGCTCCAGGAGATCAAGAAGCCGGAGTACGGCGCGAACGTCGTCGAACTGGCCAAGTACTCCGACTGCGTGCAGCAGCTGCTGACCAAGCAGGTCGACGCCGTCACCACGGACGACTCGATCCTCAAGGGCTACGCGGCCGCCAACTCCGGCAAGCTCAAGGTCGTGGGCAAGCCGTTCACGGACGAGCCCTACGGCATCGGCCTGGACAAGGGCGACAAGGTGCTCCGCGAGGCGATCAGCAAGTCGCTGGAGGACCGCGTCAAGGACGGCACGTACAAGAAGATCTACGAGGCCACGCTGGGCCTGTCCGGCTCGGACTACGTCGAGCCGCCGGCCGTCGAGCGCTACTGACGCCGTCGCACGACCGGCACCCGCCGGCCGTCAGCGCGGCCGGCGATTCCGCCGGCCGTCGCGCGGCCGGCGCCCGTCCGCCGCCCGACGGCCGACGCACAACGTCACCGACGCACCGCGAGTGACCCAGGCGTCCCGTATGACGCCGCCCGTGCCCCTTCCCCGGGCACGGCGCGCGTACGGGGCGCCCCTCCCCCTGCCCTGATGCCGCTGACCGCCGACGCGGAGACCTCATGAACGTACTGCTCGACAATTTCCCAGAGTTCCGCGACGGCTTCATAGGAACCGTGTCGATCACCGCCGTCAGCTCGGTTATCGCCCTGATCCTCGGTGTGCTCATCGCCGGATTCCGGGTCTCGCCGGTTCCGCCGCTGCGGTACTTCGGCACCGCCTGGGTGACGCTGATGCGCAACACCCCTCTGACGCTGCTCTTCCTGATCTTCTTCTTCGTCGTGCCCGAGATCCTCTTCCCGGGGATGAGCCCGTTCATGCTCGGCTCGCTCGCGCTCGGCTTCTACACCTCCTCGTTCGTGTGCGAGGCGGTCCGCTCCGGCATCAACACCGTGCCGCTGGGGCAGGCCGAGGCCGCGCGCTCCATCGGTATGACGTTCTCCCAGACGCTGCGGATCGTGGTGCTCCCCCAGGCGACCCGGATCGTGATCCCGCCGCTGAGCAGCATCTTCATCGCGCTGACGAAGAACTCCGCGATCGCCGGCGCCTTCAGTGTCGCCGAGCTGTTCGGCTGGCAGAAGCTGATGAGCGACAAGGGCTACGACATCGTCCCCGTCTTCATCTGGGTGGCCATCGGCTACCTGATCGTCACGTTTACCATCAGCGGCCTCTTCCGGCTGCTGGAGCGTCGTATGGAGGTCGCCCGATGAGCGCCAGCGTTCTCTACGACGCCCCGGGGCCCAAGGCCGTCGTCCGCAACCGGGTCTACGCCGTCGTCGGCAGCCTCGCCATCGCCGCGCTGATCGTCGTCAGCGTCATGCGGCTCGCCGACAAGGGGCACCTCGCCCCCGCGATGTGGGACATCTTCAACTACACGGGCATCCGGCAGAACATCGCCGACGCCCTGCTCGCCACGCTCAAGGCGTTCGGGCTGGCCGCGGTCGGCTCGCTGGTCCTCGGCGTACTCCTGGTGGTGGGCCGGCTCTCCGACCACAAGCCGGTCCGCTGGGCGGCGACGACCTTCATCGAGCTGTTCCGTTCGCTCCCCCTGCTCATCACCATCTACGCGATCTGGGTCGGCTTCCTCACCGACTACTCGATGTGGGCGCTGGCGGCGGGCCTGTCCGTCTACAACGGCTGTGTCCAGGCCGAGGTGCTGCGGGCCGGCATCAACTCGGTGCCCAAGGGCCAGAGCGAGGCGGCGTACGCGCTCGGCATGAGCAAGACGCAGGTCATGGTCAGCGTCCTGATGCCGCAGGCCGTCCGGTCGATGCTGCCGACGATCATCGGTCAGCTCGTGGTGACCCTCAAGGACACCTCGCTCGGCTTCATCATCCTGTACCCGGAACTGCTCCAGACCGCGCGTCTGATCGCGTCCAACACCCAGGTGAACGGCCAGTACCCGTACGTCTCCACCATCGCCGTCATCGGCACCCTCTACATCACGATGTGCCTGCTGCTCTCGGCGCTGGCCACGTGGATCGAGAAGCGCGGCCGCCGCGCCAAGACCGGCATCCAGGTGGCGCCCGGCGTCCAGGCCGCCGGCGTCCCCACCGCGCTGGACACCGTTCCCGGCCCGGACGCGGGGGGCGCAGGGGGCGCGGGCTCGCAGGCCGACGGTGCCGGTGGGGCCGGTGTGACGAAGGACTGACCTCCCCGGGGCCCTCACCGCCCCTCCCGGCAGAAGCATTCGAGGCAGCGGCGCACGCGTCGCTGCCTCGGTCACTTGACGCAAGCACCACCAGTGGGTTGCATACGTTCTGTGATCACGCACCCGGCTTCCTCTGCCATGTTCCGCATGACCGTACGGGCCGGAGGGCACGCGCCGTGGACCCGGTGATCGTCGTCGGCGCCGGGCCCGTCGGCCTGACGCTGTCGCTGGCCCTCGCCGCCCAGGGCGTCCCCTCGGTCGTCCTCGACGAGGGCCCCGGCACGGAGGAGCCCCGCCCCGCCCGCACAGTCGTGCTGCGCGAGGACACCGCCGATCTCGTGGGCCGCCTCGGCTGCCGGGAGCTGGACCGCGTGGCGCTGCGCTGGGCCGGGTGGCGTTCGATGCGCCGGAAGCAGCTGGTCCGGAACGTGCCGCTGGACGGAGGCCGGAGAGACGGGAGCCGGGGAGACGGGGGCGAGGCCCCGCTCACCGGGCTCCTCCCCGCGCCCCTCCACGTTCCGCAGCATGCGCTGAGCGCGGCACTGCGTACGGCGGTGGAGCGGGCGCCGCTGATCCAACGGGTGCCGATGAGCCGGATCGACATGCTGGAACAGGACTCCGGCGGTGTCACGGTGCACACCAGGGAGCCGGGCTCGACCTGGTGGCGCGGAAGCTATCTGGTCGGCTGCGACGGCGCCCGGTCGACCGTGCGCAAACTGCTGGACATCCGGTTTCCCGGCCGTACGGCGGTGGAGCGGCACGCGGTCGCCGCGCTCCGGGCCGAACTGCCCTGGCCCGACGTGGCCGTTCTGCACCGCCGGCCTCCCTGGCGGACCGGGGGCGCGGAGGTCTCCGCCCGGCCGCTGCCCGACGGCGTCT
Source organism: Streptomyces sp. NPDC091649 (assembly GCF_044756785.1). Taxonomy (NCBI): domain Bacteria; kingdom Bacillati; phylum Actinomycetota; class Actinomycetes; order Kitasatosporales; family Streptomycetaceae; genus Streptomyces; species Streptomyces sp. NPDC091649. The sequence continues at coordinate 247,870 of NZ_JBIVTR010000009.1, forward strand.
GGCGGCTGGACTGGCTGCTGCCCCCCCAAGGCGAACTGGTCACCCCCGAAGCCCTGGTCACCCGAATCCGGGACACCCTGGCCGGCTGGTGCGGGGAGAGCCCGGCGTACGAGCTGCTGGACACCGGCGTCCACACGCTCCACCATCGGCTCGCCCGGCGGTGGCGCAAGCAGCGCGCCTTCCTGGCGGGGGACGCGGCACACCTGCTGGGCGCCCTGGGCACCCAAGGGCTGGACGAGGGTCTCCGCGACGCCGAGAACCTGGCCTGGAAGCTGGCCCACGCCTGGCACCACGGCCCCGCCGAGCACCTGCTCGACAGCTATCAGGCGGAGCGCCGGGCAGCGGTGGCCGCCCGGCTGCGCGCCGCCGACCAGTCGCTGCCGATACTGCGCGGCGGAGGCGGTCTGCGCACCCTGGTCCCGGGGGCGGCACGCGGTCACGACACCCTGCTCGCCGACGGCCATCTGGGCTGCGGCGCGCTGGGTGGTGCTCCCTCCTACTCGCACTCCCCCCTTTCGCCACCGCACACGGAGGCGCACACCGTTGTCGGTACGCCCCCCGGTGCGCCGGTCTCCGATGTGACGGTGACAGCCCCGGACGGAACGACGGCGCGGCTGCGGGACCGGCTCGGGCAGGGCCATCCGCTGGTGGTCCTGGTCGCGCCGGGAACCGGTGTCTGGGACCGGCGGCACTGGCAGACCGCGGGCATCATGCCCCGCCTCACGGAAGCCGTGGCGGCGCTCCCGGCGACGACGGAACTGCTGGTCACCGAGAGCTATCCGGGGGCGTCCGCGCATACCGTCCTGCTGGTCAGGCCCGACGGGCACCTGGTGGCGGCCTTCGGCGGGGTACGGCCGGCGGAGCTGCTCGCCGCCGCTCGGGCCGCTCTGGGCGGTGCGCCCGGCACTGCCCAGGAGCCCGTGCAACCCGGGGACGGCAAGAACGGCAAGGACGGCAAGGAGGCCGGGGGCGGCAGAGACGGCGGAGAGGCCGGGGGCGGCGGAGACGGCGGAGACCCGAGCGCGGGGCCCGAGCAGGAACCCGGCGTACGGTTCCACGCCGACCGGGCCGCCGGGATCAACTGACCGGCCGCGAACGCCCCTGAGGGTCTCGACAGGTCCGACGACGCGCCCCGGCCTCCGTCCGCCGAGTCGGCAACCCTCCGGGGCTGCCGCGGCGGCTGCCGGGCCGGGGTGCCGGGGCGGCGCCGGTGGGCGTCCGGTACCCGGCGCTCCGCGCCCCGGACGGGCTGATCCGGGGACGCCGACCTCTCGAACACCGGCAGAACATCCGGTGCCGGGCCCCACGACGCGCCCGGCACCCCAGCCCCCGATGTCCGAGACCCCGCCCGACACCTGACCGCAGGCGTCAGGTCTCGGCAGGCCGTACACCCAAACGCCACGTTCCACTGGAGCGACCGCCGCGCGTGACCGACATTCGCCTCACACAGAGGACCGAAATGTACGGAGATGACGCGCTTATGGCGACCGCTGTCCTCACCCCCGACCAGCTCGACGGCCAGGCGTCCCGGCTGCACGACACCCAGGCGTGGCAGCAGATCGTCACGGGCTGGGAGCACACGGCCCCCGATCCCCTGCTCGTTCCGGCCGAGCGGCCCGCACCGCCGACGACGACGCCCCCGGGATCGGCGCCCGCAGGTCCTGCCGACTGGCGCGGTCTGCTGTCCGTGCCCGTGGACCGGCTCGTGGACGACACCCTGCGGGCGCTGCCTGCGGCACCGCCGCACGAACGCCGGCTGCCCGGGCGGCTGGGTGCGATGCTGCCCGACCGCGTCCACCTCTGGCGGCGGGTCGGGCAGGGCGATGTGCGCCCTTCGACCCAGCTCGGCTACGCGCGGCTGATCCTGGCCGAGTGGGGCTGGCAGAACACGCCCTACCGGCTGCGGAACACCCGTGGCGCACGGTGCGTCTGCGGTGCCCTGATCTCCGCGCACCGCCTCGGCTACGGCTCCCTCAACACCGTGGACCGGGCCGGCGCCTGGCTGATCACGGAGCTGCGTGCGCAGGGGTGGCCCGGGCTGATCGGCCCCTGGAACCGTCATCCCGGCCGCACCGCCGCCGACGCCCTGGCTCTCGTCGACGCCACCATCCGCCGTGCGGCCCTGGCCGGACAGTGACCGTCGGACGCCGACCGCGACGCGGCGACCGCCCCTCAGCCACTCCGCCCGCGAGGCACCGGCCCACAGCGAACGTCACCGACCGCCCCCTGATACCACCGAGCTCCTTCACCTCAGAACGGCTCGTCCATGCCTTCCGTGTCCTCGCCCTCCTCCTCCAGCGCCTGACGCACCACCCGCAGCGCCATGCCCTCCCCATATCCCTTGCGGGCGAGCATGCCCGCCAGACGGCGCAGCCGCTTGTCACGGTCCAGACCCCGCGTGGAGCGGAGCTTGCGGGCCACGAGCTCGCGCGCCGTCTCTTCCTCCCGCTCCGCGTCGAGCTGCCCGACCGCCTCGTCGATCACCGCGGAGTCCACGCCCTTGGTCCGCAGCTCACGGACGAGGGCACGGCGCGCCAGCCCCCGGCCGTGGTGCCGCGACTCCACCCAGGCCCCGGCGAAAGCCGCGTCGTTGATCAGCCCGACGTCCTCGAAGCGCGCGAGCACCTCCTCGGCCGCCTCGTCGGGGATCTCCCGTTTACGCAGGGCGTCCGCCAGCTGCCGGCGGGTTCGCGGCGTCCCGGTGAGGAGCCGCAGGCAGATATTGCGCGCCTGCTCCACCGGATCACGCGGCTCCCCCTTCTCGGCCCTCGACGAGGAAGGGGAGCCGCTGCTTCTGGTGCCGGAGCGAGCACGGCGGCCCGCCCCTTCGCCGAATCCGCTTCCGGCGCCCGCTCCACCGCGTGAGCGACGCCGCCCGGACCGCGCCCCGTCGCCCTCCTCCTCGGGCTCGGGGGCGGGAGCGTCGGTGGAGCCGTGGCCGAAGGCGGAATCGCCATCGGGCTCGGCAGGGCTGCCCGGCCATTCCGTACGACGTGTCACGGCCTAGCTCTTGGCCGCCGCGGTCTTGGCCGGCTTGGCCTTGGCGGCCGCGGTGGCCGCCTGCTTCGCCGCTCCGTCGGCCGCCGGCGCCTCTGTCGCAGCGGCGTCCGCGGCAGGATCCGCCGTGTCGGCGTCCGGCCGGACTCCGACACCCAGCTTCTCCAGGATCTTCTTCTCGATCTCGTTGGCGAGGTCGGGGTTGTCCTTGAGGAAGTTGCGGGCGTTCTCCTTGCCCTGGCCGAGCTGGTCGCCCTCGTACGTGTACCAGGCGCCGGCCTTGCGGACGAAGCCGTTGTCCACGCCCATGTCGATCAGTCCGCCCTCGCGGCTGATGCCCTGGCCGTAGAGGATGTCGAATTCCGCCTGCTTGAACGGCGGAGCGACCTTGTTCTTGACGACCTTGACGCGGGTACGGTTGCCGACGGCGTCGGTCCCGTCCTTCAGGGTCTCGATCCGGCGGATGTCCAGACGCACCGAGGCGTAGAACTTCAGAGCCCGGCCACCGGTCGTGGTCTCCGGCGAGCCGAACATCACACCGATCTTCTCGCGAAGCTGGTTGATGAAGATCGCGGTGGTCTTGGACTGGTTGAGCGCACTGGTGATCTTGCGGAGGGCCTGGCTCATCAGACGGGCCTGCAGACCCACGTGCGAGTCGCCCATCTCGCCCTCGATCTCCGCACGGGGCACCAGGGCCGCCACGGAGTCGATGACGATCAGGTCCAGAGCGCCGGAGCGCACCAGCATGTCGACGATCTCCAGCGCCTGCTCACCGTTGTCCGGCTGGGACAGGATGAGGTTGTCGATGTCGACGCCGAGCTTCTTCGCGTACTCCGGGTCCAGCGCGTGCTCGGCGTCGATGAACGCCACCGAGCCGCCGAGCTTCTGTGCGTTCGCCACCGCGTGCAGCGTCAGCGTCGTCTTGCCGGAGGACTCCGGCCCGTACACCTCCACCACACGGCCGCGCGGCAGACCGCCGACGCCGAGGGCGACGTCGAGGGCGGTCGATCCCGTGGGGATGACCTCGATGGGTTCGTTCGGCCGCTCCCCCAGGCGCATCACCGCACCCTTGCCGAACTGTCGTTCAATCTGCGCGAGTGCGGCGTCCAACGCCTTCTCGCGGTCGTTACCTGCCATGGGTTCCACCCGATTTGCTTGAGTCGATCGCTTCACGTCTCAGACGCTAACCCCTGCCACTGACAATGGGCCTCGGCGTCCTCCCCGCCTGTGGACAACTCCACAGGCGAGGCCCGGAAAAACCCGGCCGGAATAACATCAGAATGGATGTTCGATTTCAGTGTCAAGCGCACCACGCGGACCTCGCGACGACTCCTGGACCGAGCGTTCCCGCCCCGCTCCCGCCGCACTCCCGCGGGCGTGCGGCCCGGTCAGCACACGACCGAGCCTGCACAACTGAGCGTATCGCCCTATATTCAGACGGTATGGGAGCGACTGCGGAACCCGGAACACCTCACGGAGGGCGGGCCCCCGGATCCGATCTGGCCGGCCGTGTGGCGCTCGTCGCCGGAGGCACCCGCGGGGCCGGCCGAGGAATCGCCGTCCAGCTCGGCGCCGCCGGGGCGACCGTGTACGTGACCGGGCGCACGAGCGGGTCCGAGCGCTCCGAGATGGACCGGCCCGAGACGATCGAGGAGACCGCGGCGCTGGTCGACGCGGCGGGCGGCAGGGGGATCGCCGTCCAGGTCGACCATCTGGTTCCCGACCGGGTCAGGGCGCTCGTGGCCCGCGTCGCGAACGAGCAGGGGGCCCTGCACATCCTGGTGAACGACATCTGGGGCGCCGAGATCGAGTGGGACAGGCCGGTGTGGGAGTCGTCGCTCGACACCGGGCTGCACACCCTGCGGCTGGCCGTCGACACCCACGCCATCACCAGTCACTTCGCGCTGCCGCTACTGATCGAGACACCGGGCGGCCTGGTCGTCGAGATGACGGACGGGACGGACGAGTACAACGCGTCCCACTACCGCGTCTCCTTCTTCTACGACCTGGCCAAGGCCGCAGTGAACCGGATGGCGTTCGCGCTCGGCCATGAACTGGCACCGCACAGCGCGACGGCCGTGGCGCTCACCCCGGGCTGGCTCCGGTCCGAGGCCATGCTCGACGCCCACGGCGTGACCGAGGCCACGTGGCGCGACGCCGTGGCACACGCACCCCACTTCGCGATCTCCGAGTCCCCGGCGTACGTCGGCCGTGCCGTGGCCGCCCTGGCCGGCGACCCCGAGGCGGCCCGCTGGAACGGCAGGTCTCTCTCCAGCGGGCAGCTCGCCCGGGTGTACGGCTTCACCGATGTGGACGGGAGCCGGCCCGACGCCTGGCGGTATCTGACCGAGGTCCAGGATCCGGGTCTGCCCGCCGACGTCACGGGCTACCGCTGACCGGACCGCCGGCGACCGGGCTGCCGCTGACCGGGCTGTCTGTGGATTTCGACAACGCGGCGAGGCGCCGTAGCCGTCGCCGCGCGCCCGGCAGGGACTGCGGCCCAGCCCTTAGGGCTGGGCCGTCCGACCCGGCGTGCCCTCCGCTCCCCCGCGGCCGCTGGTCCGGGGTCCGCTCACCAGGCGGCGTATCCGTGACGGCAGCGGAGTCCTCGGCGCACGGCTGCTCCCGCCGTGCACGCGCGGATCGTCGGTGACGTCGTACCGCTTCACATAGGCGCCGAGGAACGCCTGGAGGGTGGCGACGGCGGGGATCGCGACCAGCGCGCCGACCGCGCCGAGCAGGGCCGTGCCGGCGATGACCGATCCGAAGGCGACCGCGGGGTGGATGTCGACGGTCTTCGAGGTCAGCTTGGGCTGGAGCACATAGTTCTCGAACTGTTGGTAGATCACGACGAACCCGAGCACCCACAGCGCGTACCACGGGTCGACCGTGAAGGCGATCAGCATGGGCAGGGCGCCCGCGAGGTACGTGCCGATGGTGGGGATGAACTGCGAGACGAGTCCCACCCAGACCGCGAGCGCCGGGGCGTAGGGCACCCCGAGGATCACCAGCAGGACGTAGTGCGCGACGCCGGAGATCAGGGCCATCAGGCCGCGCGAGTAGATGTATCCGCCGGTCTTGTCGACGGCGATCTCCCAGGCGCGCAGCACCTCGGTCTGCCGGGCCGGCGGCAGGACGGAGCACAGGGCGCGGCGGAGCCGGGGGCCGTCGGCCGCGAAGTAGAAGGAGAACAGGAAGATCGTCAGCAGCCGGAACAGGCCGCCGAGGACCGTGGTGGAGACATCGAGCACTCCGGTGGCGCTGTTCTGGACGTACTTCTGCAACCAGTCGGAATGCAGCAGGCTGTCCTGGACCTCGACCCGGGAGAGGTCGGTGTGGAGGGTCTGGTTGACCCAGTTGATCACCGAGTCGATGTACTTGGGGAACTCGTCGACCATGTCGACGATCTGGCCCGCGAGCATCGACCCCAGGAGCACCACGAATCCGATGCCGAAGATCAACAGGCCGAGGAAGACGAGGAACGTGGCCAGCCCGCGGCGCATGCCGCGACCGGCCATCCGGCCGACCGCGGGCTCGACGGCGAGTGCGAGGAAGAACGCGATCAGTACATTCGTCAGCAGCCCGATGAGCTGGCCGAACGCCCAACTTCCGAGCTGGAAGCAGGCGTAGAGCGCCAGGGCCAGCACCATCGCACGCGGCAGCCAGCCGGGCATGCGGGCCCTGCCCGCGCCGGGCGGCGGTGCGGCCGGCGGGGCGGGCGGGGCGGGCGGGTGGGCGAACGACTGGACTGGGACGGTCTCGTCTGTCGATGACACGGGACAAGTCTCGCCCATGCCGCCGGTCGTCGGCCCCCCGCCCCGAGCCGAGCGCTCCGGCTCCGTTCGCGCCCACGACGGGGTCACTCGGCGTTCAGCCCCTGTCCGCCCGGCCGTACGGGCGACTCAGCGCTCGCCGCCCGACCGTGCTTCGAGGGGGCAAAGTCTCGCCGCCCGAGCGTGCACAGGGGCCAGCTCCCCTGTCCGCCCGGCCGTACGGGCGACTCAGCGCTCGCCGCCCGACCGTGCTTCGAGGGGGCAAAGTCTCGCCGCCCGAGCGTGCACGGGGTTCAGCGCTTGTCCGCCGGGACGTCCATGGCCGAGCAGACCCCGCGCCAGATGTCCTTGGCGTCCCAGCCCGCGTCCAGGGCCTGGTGCACCGTGCGGCCGCCCAGTTCGGCCATCACATGATCACGGGCGAAGGAGTCCGCGTACGCCGCACCGAAGTGGTCGGCCATCCGCTCCCAGAAAATCGTCAACCGCATGCCACCAGTATCCCGCTCCTGAGAGTGCAGCCGGTCCGCCGGGCATGTGCCGGGCGCCTTTCCCCTCTACGGTCGGTTCATGGCTGGAACCGGAGCACACATCCTCGCCCGCGCCGAACAGTTCATCTGGCTCACGGCCCGCGTCCTCGAACAGCGGAGGTTCGCCCACGGCTTCCTGGGCGGAGACCCCGACGCCGTCGAGACGGCCCTCTCGGCCTATCGGAACGAGGACGGCGGCTATGGTCACGCGCTGGAACCCGATCTGCGGGGTCCGGCCAGCCAACCGCTGCACACCGCCCATGCACTGAGCGTTCTTGATTCGATCGACCGCTGCGACGGGCAACGCGTGGAACGGATCTGTCGCTTTCTGACCGATGTGTCGACCAAAGAAGGCGCATTGCCCGCTCTGCTCCCCACGCAGCGCGGCTATCCCACTGCTCCGTTCGTCCCGATCGTGGACGACCCGCCGGCGGAGCTGCTCGCGACCGGTCCGGTCGTCGGGCTGCTGCACGGCAATCAGGTCTGGCACGCCTGGCTGTTCCGCGCGACGGACTTCTGCTGGAGCGCCGTGGAAGCTCTGGAACAGTCGCACCCCTACGAGGTCGAGGCCGCGGTGACCTTCCTGGACGGGGCCCCGGACCGGGCCCGCGCCGAGGCTGCGGCCGACCGGCTCGGCCGCCTCGTACGCGAACAGCGGCTCGCGGTGCTCGACCCCTCCCGGCGGGCGGAGTACCCGGTGGCGGCCGGCTATGCGCCGGGCGAGCACCACTTCCCGCACGACTACGCCCGTACGCCCGGTTCCCTGGCCCGACGCTGGTTCACGGACGAGGAGCTGGAGCACTCGCTCGACCACCTCGCCGCCGAACAGCAGGACGACGGCGGATGGCCCGTGAACTGGCGTCAGTGGGCTCCGGGCACCGCGTTGGAAGGGCGCCCCCTGGTGACGCTCAGGGCCTTGGAGACACTGCGCGCGTACGGTCGTCCGCTCGGCTGACCACCAGTCCGGCGTCGGCGGACAGGGCCCGCCGCACGCCTGCGCTTCCGGGCCGCTCGACTCGCTCAGGCCAGTGCGCGGACGCCCGCCGTGACCAGAACGCCCGCACCGACGACCACCAGGAAGGGAGCGCGCAGGGCCAGGGCCAGCGCCGCCGTCCCGAGGCCGGCGGCACGGGCGTCGAGGACGAGCTGCTGGCCGTCGCTGAAGGTCTGCTGGGCGGTGAGAGCCGCCAGCAGCGCCACGGGCAGCAGGGCGGCCATCCGCTGGACGAGCGGTCGCTCCAGTACGCCCGCGGGCACCAGCAGGCCCAGGAGCTTGGCGAGATAGCAGCCCGCCACGGTCAGTCCGATGGCGATCCAGACGTTCATGAGTGCCGCTCCCCCTTCTTCCGCTGTGCCGCCGCGCCGACCTCGGCGTCCGGTCCCCGCTTCGTCCGCCCCGTGAGGAAGAGGACGACGGGGGCCGCGAGCGCCGACAGCAGGACGGGTACGCCCGCCGGCAGGACGGGCAGCAGGGTCAGGGCCAGCACGACGGCCAGCCCCGCCGTGACGCGTTCGACGGTGCTCTTGAGCATCGGCGCGAGCAGCGCCAGGAACACGGCGGGACTCGCCGCGTCCAGGCCCCACGCGTCGGTGTCGCCCAGTGCCTCGGCGCCCAGGGCGCCCACCAGGGTCGTGAGGTTCCACAGCACGTACAGGGTGAGTCCGGTGACGGTGAACCCGATGCGCGCGGCCCGGCGGGTCGGCTGCGGCAGCGTGACCGCGGTCGTCTCGTCGATGACCCAGTGGGCGGCGAAGGGCCGTACCGCACGGGGAAGGGCGAGGAGCTGGGAGAGCCGCAGGCCGTAGAAGGCGTTCCGGACGCCCAGGAAGAACGCTCCGGCCGCCGCGGTGTAGGGATTGCCGCCCGCGGCCAGCGCGCCGACCAGGGCGAACTGCGAGGCGCCGGTGAAGACGAGAAGACTCAGGACGCAGGTCTGGAGCAGGCTGAGGCCGGAGCCGGCGGAGGTGACGCCGAAGGCGAAGCCGGAGAGCCCGACGGCGATGCCCACGCCGAGCGCGTCCCGGACGACGGCCGCGTCCGGCTTGTCCGGTCGGGCCTCGGGCGCCGGGCCGGGTGGGCCGGCGGATATGGTGCCGGTCGCGCCGGCGCTCTCTGGGAGTGCTGTCTGTTCTGCCACGCCCGGAACGCTACGGGGCTCGTCCGGGCCGGGTCTTGTACGTTCTTGCGCACTCGCCGGGACGTTCTCGCGCCCTCGCCGGGACCTTCCCGTGCTCCGGCCGGGGCCTTCTCGTGCTCCCGCCGGGGCCTTCAGGCGCCCTCGCCGACACGCGCGGCCCTCCACTGGCACGTTCTCGTACCGTCACCGTCGCGCGCCCCCGCCCCTCACCGGCGCGCTCCCGCTCCCTCGCCGGCACGCCCCCGCCCATCACCGCCGGGTCGCGGCACGCCGCGCTCGCGCTGGTAGGCGCCGGGCGGCACGCCCACGATGCGGGTGAAGTGGCGATTGAGGTGCGGCTGGTCGGTGAAGCCGACGGCGATCGCGGCCTCCGCGGGGCCCACACCGGTGTCGAGCAGGCGGCGCGCCCTGCGCACCCGGGCGTCGGTGAGCCACGTATGGGGAGGCATTCCGTACTCCTTCTTGAAGGCCCTCAGCAGCGCGAACGGGCCGGTACCCAGCTCGGCGGCGAGCGTCTCCAGCGTGGGCGGGGCGGCCATGCGCTCCTCCAGCGCGGCGCGGGCGCGCGCGGCTCCGCGTGCGCCCGCGGCGGGCGTGGCCAGTCCGGGCAACGGGCTGCCGTGGCGGCTGAGGAGCCGGGTGACCAGGATCCGCAGCAGGCTGTCGGCCGCCAGCGCGTTCGCTTCCTCCGCCGCCCGGTGCACCTCGGTGATCAGCCGGGCGGCGTGGGGGTCGGTCACCCGGCTCTCGGCGAAGCCGACCGTGCCGCGCAGCGACGTCACCTCGGCGGCGATGCCGTCGATGACCCGGGCCGATGGGTAGAGCGTGGCGTACGCCCAGCCCTCGGGCGCCCCGGAGCGGGCGGTGTGCGGCACCTCCGGGTTGATCATCACGACGGTGCCGGGAACCGCGTGGACCGTACCGCCCGGCAGCCCCACGTCTTCCACCCCGCCGGTGACCGCTCCGAGGACATAGCCCTCGTGGCTGTGGCGGGGGAAGGTGTGGCGGACGTACCGGGCGCGCAGCAGGTCGAGGTCGGGCAGCGCGGCGTACTGCCAGTGCCGTGCCCACTCCGCCGTGCCGTCCGGTCCCGCCATGGGCCCATTCTCGCAGGTCCCGGTCGTGCGTCGCCGGGTGAGCGGGTCTCGGCGGGCGCGGTCACCGGCCCGTTGTCAGTGCCGGGGTGCACGATGGGGGACATGACCGGATCGGCGCTCGACGCGTTCTCGCCCGCGACCCGCAGTTGGTTTGCCGGGGCCTTCACCGCGCCCACTGCGGCGCAGGAAGGCGCCTGGCGGGCCATCGGGGAGGGCAGCGACGTCCTGGTCGTCGCGCCGACGGGTTCGGGCAAGACCCTGGCCGCGTTCCTGGCCTCGCTGGACCGGCTCGCCGCCGAGCCGCCGCCCGCCGAGGCCAAGAAGCGCTGCCGCGTGCTGTACGTGTCCCCGCTCAAGGCCCTCGCGGTCGACGTCGAGCGCAACCTCCGCTCGCCGCTGACCGGCATGCGCCAGGAGTCGGTGCGCCTGGGGCTGCCCGAGCCGGAGGTGCGGGTCGGTATCCGGTCCGGGGACACCCCGCCCGCCGAGCGGCGCTCCATGGTGACCAGACCGCCGGACATCCTTATCACCACGCCCGAGTCGCTGTTCCTGATGCTGACGTCCTCCGCCCGGGAGGCGCTGTCCGGCGTGGAGACGGTGATCCTCGACGAGGTGCACGCGGTCGCCGGGACGAAGCGCGGCGCCCACCTCGCCCTGTCCCTGGAGCGTCTCGACGAGCTGCTGCCGCGACCCGCCCGGCGCATCGGCCTGTCCGCGACGGTCCGGCCGGTCGACGAGGTCGCCCGCTTCCTGTCGCCTCAGCGCAAGGTGGAGATCGTCCAGCCCCGGTCCACCAAGGAGTTCGACCTCTCCGTCGTCGTCCCGGTCGAGGATCTCGGCGAGCTGGGCGGCTCCCCCGCCACGGGCGGCGACTCCGGGCAGGCGGACAAGCCCTCGATCTGGCCGCATGTCGAGGAGCGCATCGCCGATCTCGTGCAGTCACACCGCTCCACCATCGTCTTCGCCAACTCCCGGCGGCTGGCGGAGCGCCTGTGCAACCGGCTGAACGAGATCGCGTACGAGCGGGCGACCGGCACCGCGTTCGACCCCGACAACCCGGCCCCCGCCCTCCCGGAGGCGCACGCCCCCGCCGAGGTCATGGCCCAGTCCGGCGCGGGCCGGGGCGCCCCCGCCCTGTTGGCCCGCGCCCACCACGGCTCGGTCTCCAAGGAGCAGCGGGCCCAGGTCGAGGAGGATCTCAAGGCGGGTCGGCTCCCCGCCGTGGTCGCCACCTCCAGCCTGGAGCTCGGCATCGACATGGGCGCGGTCGACCTGGTGATCCAGGTGGAGTCCCCGCCCTCCGTCGCCTCCGGCCTCCAGCGGGTGGGCCGGGCCGGGCACCAGGTGGGCGCGGTCTCCACGGGAGTGGTCTTCCCGAAGTACCGCGGCGATCTGGTGCAGGCCGCCGTCGTCACCGAGCGGATGCGCGAGGGTGCCATCGAGGCGCTCCGCATCCCGTCCAACCCGCTGGACGTCCTGGCCCAGCAGCTGGTCGCCATGGTGGCCCTGGACAGCTGGCAGGCCGACGACCTGCTGTCCCTGGTCCGGCGGGCCGCCCCGTTCGCCTCGCTCCCCGAGTCGGCGTTCACCGCCGTGCTCGACATGCTCGCCGGACGCTACCCCTCCGACGCCTTCGCGGAGCTGCGTCCCCGCGTGGTGTGGGACCGGGTCGGGGGCGCGGTCACCGGCCGCCCCGGCGCGCAGCGGCTCGCCGTCACCTCGGGCGGCACCATTCCCGACCGGGGGCTCTTCGGAGTCTTCCTGGCCGGGGCCGACCCGAAGAAGGGCGGCGGCCGGGTCGGCGAGCTGGACGAGGAGATGGTCTACGAGTCCCGCGTCGGCGATGTCTTCACCCTGGGCACCACGTCCTGGCGGATCGAGGACATCACCCGGGACCGGGTCCTCGTCTCGCCCGCCCCGGGCGTTCCGGGCCGGCTGCCGTTCTGGAAGGGCGACCAACTGGGCCGCCCGCTGGAGCTCGGCCGCGCCCTGGGGGCCTTCCTCCGCGAGATCGGCGGCCTGTCCGAGGAGGACGCCCGGCTGCGCCTGCTGACCGCCGGGCTCGACGCCTGGGCGGCGGGCAACATCCTGGCCTATCTCGACGAGCAGCGCCGGGCGTGCGGCCACGTTCCGGACGACCGGACGATCCTGGTCGAGCGGTTCCGGGACGAGCTGGGCGACTGGCGGGTCGTCGTGCACTCCCCGTTCGGCGCCCAGGTGCACGCACCGTGGGCGCTCGCCCTCTCCGCGCGCCTCGGTGAGCGATACGGCATGGACGCCCAGGTCATGCACGCCGACGACGGCATCGTGCTGCGGCTGCCCGACGCGGACATGATGGGCTTGGAGCTGTTCGACTTCGACGCTCCGGGGGCCCCGGGCGCCGGGAACGGCGAAGCGGTGGTTCCGGGAGGCGCGCCGTACGACGGCGACCAGCCCCCGGTGGCGGCCGCCGACGTCGTCTTCGACCAGGGCGAGGTCCAGCAGATCGTCACCGACCAGGTGGGCGGATCGGCCCTGTTCGCCGCCCGCTTCCGGGAGTGCGCCGCGCGCGCCCTGCTGCTGCCCCGGCGCTCCCCCGGCAAGCGCACCCCGCTCTGGCAGCAGCGGCAGCGGGCCTCCCAGCTGCTCCAGGTCGCCTCGGAGTTCGGCTCGTTCCCGATCGTCCTGGAGGCCGTGCGCGAATGCCTCCAGGACGTGTTCGACGTCCCCGGACTCACGGAGCTCATGGGCGACCTGGAGGCACGCCGGGTCCGGCTGGTCGAGGTGACCACCCAGGAACCCTCCCCGTTCGCCCGCTCGCTCCTCTTCGGTTACGTGGCCCAGTTCCTGTACGAGGGCGACTCGCCGCTCGCCGAGCGGCGTGCCGCCGCCCTCTCCCTGGACTCCCATCTCCTCGCCGAGCTGCTGGGCCGGGCGGAGCTGCGCGAACTCCTCGACCCCGAGGTCCTCACCGAGCTGGAACGGGAGCTGCAGTGGCTCACCGAGGACCGGCGGATCAAGGACATCGAGGGGGTCGCCGACCTGCTGCGCGTGCTCGGTCCGCTCACGGACGCCGAGCTGGCCGAGCGGGGCGCGGAACCATCCTGGGCGCCGGAGCTGGAGTCGGCCCGCCGGGCGATCCGGGTCCGGATCGCCGGGGCCGGTCACTGGGCGGCGATCGAGGACGCGGGACGGCTGCGCAACGCCCTGGGGACCGCGCTTCCGGTCGGCGTTCCCGAGGCGTTCACCGAGCCGGTGAAGGACCCGCTCGGCGATCTCCTCGCCCGGTTCGCTCGGACGCACGGCCCGTTCACCGCCGCCCGGGCCGCCGAGCGCTTCGGTCTCGGCACCGCCGTCACCGACGGCGCGCTGCAACGGCTGTCGGCCTCCGGCAGGACCGTTCAGGGCGAATTCCATCCGGCGGGCATCGGCCAGGAGTGGTGCGACGCCACGGTGCTGCGTCGGCTCCGCCGCCGGTCGCTGGCGGCGCTCCGCCAGGAGCTGGAGCCGGTGCCGCCCGAGGCCCTCGCCTCTTTCCTCCCCCAGTGGCAGCACTTCGGCTCCAACAGCCTGCGGGGCATCGACGGGCTGGCCCGGGCCGTCGAGCAGCTCCAGGGCGCGCCCGTACCCGCCTCGGCACTGGAGAAGCTGATCCTGCCGAGCCGGGTCACGGGATACGCCCCCGCGATGCTCGACGAGCTGACGACCACGGGCGAGGTCGTCTGGGCCGGGGCGGGGGCGCTGCCCGGCAAGGACGGCTGGGTCTCCCTCTACCTCGCCGACAGCGCGCCTCTCCTGCTGCCTCCCGCGCACCCGCTGGAGCTGTCGTCGCTCCACGAGTCCGCGCTCACCACGCTCACCGGCGGATACGGCCTCTTCTTCCGCCAGATCGCCGACCAGATCCGGGCCACGACCCATCCGGACTGCACGGACCAGCAGCTGGCCGACGCCCTGTGGGACCTGGCCTGGTCCGGGCGGCTCACCAACGACACCCTGGCCCCGCTGCGATCGCTCCTGGGCTCGGGGCGGACGGCGGGCTCCACCGCCCACCGCTCCCGGCGCAGCGTCCCGCGCGGGCGCTACGGCTCGCTCACCGCCGCCGCCCGCCCCGCGTCCCGCACCGGCCCTCCGACCGTCTCGGGCCGCTGGTCCCTGCTGCCCCCGGCCGAACCGGAACCGACCCACCGCGCCCACGCCCTGGCCCGGACCCTCCTCGACCGGCACGGCGTGGTGACCCGCGGCGCGGTGCAGGCCGAGGGCGTGGAGGGCGGCTTCTCCGCGACGTACCGCGTCCTGGCCGCCTTCGAGGACAACGGGCAGGCGCGCCGCGGTTACGTGGTCGAAGGGCTGGGGGCCGCCCAGTTCGCGATGGACGGTGCGGTGGACCGCCTGCGGGCTGCCTCCACGGCGCGTGACCGCCGGGATCCGGGCTCCGACCCGCAGGCCCTGGTGCTCGCCGCGGCCGACCCCGCCAACGCCTACGGCGCGGCCCTGCCGTGGCCGGAGCCCCCGGACGGCGCCGGACACAAGCCGGGGCGCAAGGCGGGGGCGCTGGTGGTCCTCGTCGACGGCGAGCTGACGCTCTACGTGGAGCGTGGCGGCAAGACCCTCCTGGCCTGGCCGTCCGACCCCGAGGCCCCCGCCCTGCGAGCGGCGGCCGAGGCCCTGGCCGCCTCGGCCCGCGTCGGCGCGCTGGGCACGGTGACGGTGGAGCGGACGAACGGAGTCTCCTCCCTCTCCTCGCCGCTGGGCCGGACACTGGAGGCGGCCGGATTCCTCGCCACTCCGAGAGGGCTGCGTCTGCGCGCCTGATCCGAGGCCGGGCGGCCCCGGCCCGGCCCGTCGCCGTGCGCACCCGGCCCGCCAACGCCGGACCTGCCGCCACCCGGTCCGCCCCTCGCCCGGTCCACCGGCGTCCCTCACCCGAGCCCTCCGCGGCCCCGGGCCGGCGCACGGGAGGCCCGGCACGTCCATCATGGAGGCATGCCCGAGGGAGACACCGTCCTGCAGACCGCCGCCCGGTTGCACCAGGCGCTGGCGGGACGCGTGCTGACCCGGTCGGACCTGCGCGTCCCCCGGTTCGCCACCGCCGACCTCACCGGCCGGACCGTCCTGGACGTCACCGCGCGCGGCAAGCACCTGCTGACCCGCGTCGAGGGCGGTCTGACCCTGCACAGCCACCTCCGGATGGACGGCGCCTGGCGGGTCTTCGCCCCGGACGAACCCTGGCGCGGCGGCCCCGGACACCAGATCCGCGCGATCCTCGCCAACGCCGAGCACACCGCGGTCGGCTACCGACTTCCCGTACTGGAGCTGCTGCGCACCAGTGAGGAGAGCCGGGCCGTGGGCCATCTGGGGCCGGATCCGCTGGGCCCCGACTGGGACCCCGGCCTCGCCCTGGACCGACTGCTCGCCGCACCGGAGCGCCCCGTCGGCGACGCTCTCCTGGACCAGCGCAATCTGACGGGCATCGGCAACGTCTACAAGTGCGAGCTGTGCTTCCTGGCCCGCGTCACCCCGTGGCTGCCCGTGGGCGCCCTCCCCGACGGCGTGCTCACCCGGCTCGTCACTCTGACCGAGCGCCTGCTGCACGCCAACCGGGACCGTCCGGCCCGCACCACGACGATCGCCTCCGAACTGCGCACACCGCCGAGCCCCGCCCCGGACGCGGCGGCCCCCGGCCGTCCACGCGCCCGTCCGCCCGTCCGCGTACAGGAGCGGCTGTTCGTCTACGGGCGGGCCCGTCGCCCGTGTCTGCGCTGCGGCGCCCCGATCCGCTCGGCCGACCAGGACGGCCGGCCCACCTACTGGTGTCCCGGCTGCCAGTCGGGACCGACCCCCTAATTGACGGGCCGTCAGATTCGGTCGCACGGTCCCGTCACGCCTCTCTCCGCGTACGACCTCACGGGGCGCGCCGCGTTCGTCACCGGTGCGGCGAGCGGCATCGGGCGGGCGGGCGCCCTGCTGCTCGCGCGGGCCGGGGCGACCGTGCACCGCGCCGACCGCGACGGGACAGGTCCGCGCCGGGCTCACTGATCACGATGGCGTCCGGCGCCGTGGACTCCGCGAGCGCGGGCCTGCTCTGCCACAGCGCATCCAAGGCCGCGGTGGCGCAGCTCACGAAGACGCTCGCCACGGAGCTGGGGCCGCACGCCATACGGGTGAACGCCGTCGCGCCGGGCCGGATCCGTACACCGATGACCGACCGGCACGACGAGGAGGGCCGCCGTCGGGCGGAGGCGACCATGACCGGATCTCCCCCCGGGGCGGGCGGTGCGCCCGAGGACGTCGCCCCTACCGTGCCGCACCTGGGGCCTCGGACCCCTCGGCCTTCATGACCGGTCAGATCCTCCGGCCGAACGGCGGCGTCGCCATGCCCTGGCAGTCCGCCGCCTCGCCCGCAGGCCCGCTGGACGCGAGGGCGGCACAGGACGCCGCGAGCCGTACGGACCCGACGAATCTCGCGGACGCGGCGGCACCACCACCGACGCGACATGGACGGGCAGCAGACTGAGCCCCCAGCCACCCGCGGCCACCGCCCCCTCCACGAGTCCCGCCTGCTCCGGGCGCAGCAGCAGCCGGAGCACCGCCCACCACCACAACCCGCCGAGGACCAGCGCCGGCATCCATCGCCGCTCCATCGCTGCCTCCTGCGGCCGACGTCCTTTCCGGCAGTTTCCCCTGGCAGCGGCGGCGGTGCATCCAGAACGTCCGGCCGGAGGGCCACCCACGCAGCAGCGCCCCCGCCGTCACGGCGGGGGCGCTGCAACCCATGGGCGGGCGCCGAAGGCAGCCCGGGCTATCTGTCGTCGTCCCTGCGGAGGGAGTCCTTGACGCCCTTCGCGCGTTCGCCGGCCTCGTCCGCCGCCCCCTTGGCCTTGCCCTTGGTCTGGTCGGCCTTGCCCTCGGCCTCCTTGCGGCGGTCGCCGGTCAGCTTGCCGACCGCTTCCTTGCCCTTGCCCTTGAGCTTGTCCATGGCACTGTCATCACTCACGATGTCGCTCCCTTTCGCTCGGACGTCTGCCGGGGCGCCGGTCAGGCGCTCTCGGCCTGGAACATCCAGGCGTGCTTTTCGAGGTCTGCCGTCAGTCCGATCAGCAGATCCTGGGTGATGGGGTCCGGCTCGTCGGTCGCCTCGATGCGCTCCCGCATGCGGCCGATGACCACGCCCAGCGCGTCCACCAGGATCCGCACGGCGTCGACGTCCTTGATCCAGCCCTCGGGCACGGATGCGAGAGCCGTCTCCTTGGCCACCGTGCCGGAGCGCCCGTCCGGGTTGACCCCGACCGCCGAGGCACGCTCGGCCACCGTGTCGGAGTGCTGCCGGGCCGTGACGACGACGTCGTCGAGTTGGAGGTGCACGGAGCGGAAGCGCGGACCGACCACGTTCCAATGGACCTGTTTGGCCACCAGGGAGAGGTCGACGAGATCGACCAGAGCGCCTTGGAGCGCTGCCCCCACGACCTTCAGATCACCTTCGGACAACGTGCTCTTGACCACAGACATGTGCGCTACTCCCATCCGTCAGCCGTTTCACTGACCGCTTCGGTGCATCACCCACGATGGCACATATGAAGCAAAACGGTCATGTGGGCCTTGTCCTCCGTGTGCCCACTGAACGGCGGCTCACACACGGGACACGCGGCACTCATCGCTCACAGGGGGTTTCGGGCGTCACGCGGAAGTCCCGGCCCGCCCCCTCAAGGGGCCGGCCGGGACTCCGGACGAGCTATGGTGCCGCGCGAATCAGGCGGCGACGACGTCCACCGCTTCCGCGGGCGCCTTGATGGTCACCCGGCCCGACGGCACACCTGCGACCGACGAGACGGAGACGGAGTTGAGCATGGGACGAACCGGTACTGGGACCGGATCGCTGGCAGCTGCCGACTCGGCCAGCTCAGCGAGCGAGAGTTCGTCGCTCACCTCACGCATGAGCTCGGACATCCGTACGTCAAGCGCGTCGCAAATCGCGGAGAGCAGCTCGGAGGATGCCTCCTTCTGCCCCCGCTCCACCTCGGAGAGATAACCGAGCGAGACCCGGGCGGACGAGGAGACTTCGCGCAGAGTACGGCCTTGGCGCTGGCGCTGCCGACGCAGCACGTCACCCAACAGGCGACGGAGCAGAATCATCGGTGGCTCCCTCCTCGGACCGCGTAGCCGCATCCTTCACGCCCTACCGTACCGCCTTGTGCTGCGGCCGTGCGGGGAGCGATGTCGTGTTCACTCAGGGCTGCAAACATCCATTCCCCCCGTTGTGTTCCGTATCCTGTGCCCGCGCATTCTCGCCGAGTTCGTTCGCGAGCAGTCCGAGGACGCTTCGCACACTCTCACTACGGATATCCGCTCTCTCACCATTCAATCGCAGAGCCGACACTTTCTCGACGCCGGAGGGCCCGGCGACGGCGACGTAGACAGTGCCCACCGGCTGCCCGTCCTGCGGCGCGGGCCCGGCCACTCCCGTGGTGGAGACGCCCCAGTCGGCGTCGAAGACCCGGCGCACCCCGGCGGCCATCCGCAACGCGACCTCGGGGTCCACGGCGCCGCGCTCCCCCAGAAGAGTCCCGTCGACGCCCAGGACATCCCGCTTCACGGAGGTGGCGTACGCCGTCACCGACCCCCGGAAGGAGCAGGAGGCGCCGGGTACGGAGGTCAGCTCGGCGGCGACCAGGCCGCCCGTCAGCGATTCGGCGACGGCCAGCGTCTCGCCCCGCGCTCCGAGAAGCCGGAGCACCCGGGCAGCGGCTGTCACCGCTCGGCCTCCGCGGCGTCGCGCGCCTCGGCGGTACCGCGTGCGTCCGTCACACCGGCCACGGCTCCCGCGGCCGGACCGGCGCCCGCGGCGGTGCCGGAGGGCGTCCGAGCGGTGCCCGGGGATGTCTGACGGGCCTCCGCCGCCTCGGCGGCCCGCTGGGCCGCGGCGACGCGCTCGGCGGCGAGGCCCTTGCGGCGCAGGACGACGGCCTGGCGTACGTAATCGAGTCCGGTGACGACCGTCAGCACGACGGCGACCATCATCACCCAGAAACGCAAGGTCGCCAGGGGCCCGGTGAGCGCCAGGACGTACATCCCGGCCGCCGTCCCCTGCGCGAGCGTCTTCAGCTTGCCGCCCCTGCTGGCGGGGATCACCGCGTGCCGGATCACCCAGAACCGCATCAGCGTGATGCCCAGCTCACGGGCGAGGATGACTCCGGTGATCCACCACGGCAGGTCGCCCAGAACGGACAGGGAGACCAGCGCCGCGCCCATGATCGCCTTGTCGGCGATGGGGTCCGCGATCTTCCCGAAGTCGGTGACCAGGTTGTACGCCCGTGCCAGATGACCGTCGAAGAGGTCGGTGATCATCGCTACGGCGAAGGCCGCCCAGGCGAAGGCGCGCCAGACCGGGTCGTGGCCGCCGTCGTGGAACAGCAGCAGGACGAAGCCGGGCACGAGCAGCAGCCGCACCATGGTCAGGATGTTGGCGATGTTCCACAGGCCGGCCTGGTTGACGGCCGCAGTGCCCAGCTTGCCGCCGCGGACCGGCTTCGCGCCGGAGCCGCCTGCCGCGGATGCCGGGGCTCCGGTCATCTGGCTACCTCCGCACGCTCGTGGTGTTCGGCCACCAGGTCGACGCCCTCGGTGCCCACTGCCTTTGCCTCGACCATACGGCCCGGCACGAGTCCCTCGCGTGTGGTGAAGACCACCTGGCCATCGGTTTCGGGGGCCTGGTGTGCCGCGCGCCCGGTCGCGACCTCGCCGTCCTCCTCCGACTCCACGGACTCCACCAGCACCTGGAGGGTTTCGCCGACGCGCTCCTCGGCCCGCTGCGAGGTCAGCTCCTCGGCCAGCCGGGAGATGTGGGCGAGGCGTTCGGCGACGACCTCGGGGTCGAGCTTGTCCCCGTAACCGGCTGCCTCGGTGCCCTCCTCGTCGGAGTACCCGAAGACGCCGATCGCGTCGAGGCGGGCGCCGGTGAGGAAGCGTTCCAGCTCGGCGAGGTCCGCCTCCGTCTCGCCGGGGAAACCGACGATGAAGTTGGAGCGGGCTCCGGCTTCGGGCGCCTTGTTCCGGATGGTGTCCAGAAGCTCCAGGAAGCGGTCGGTGTCGCCGAAGCGGCGCATCGCGCGCAGTACGCCCGGGGCGGAGTGCTGGAAGGAGAGGTCGAAGTACGGGGCGACCTTCGGCGTCGAGGTGAGGACGTCGATGAGGCCCGGGCGCATCTCGGCGGGCTGGAGGTAGCTGACCCGGATCCGCTCGATGCCGTCCACGTCGGCCAGCTCGGGCAGCAGGGTCTCCAGGAGGCGGATGTCGCCGAGGTCCTTGCCGTAGGAGGTGTTGTTCTCGGAGACGAGCATGACCTCCTTGACACCCTGTTCGGCCAGCCAGCGGGTCTCCTGGAGCACGTCGGAGGGACGCCGGGAGATGAACGAACCGCGGAAGGAGGGGATGGCGCAGAAGGAGCAGCGGCGGTCGCAGCCGGAGGCGAGCTTCACCGAGGCGACGGGGCTGGTGCCGAGCCTGCGGCGCAGCGGTGCCCGCGGCCCGGAGACCGGCGCGACCCCGTCGGGGAGGTCCTCGGGCACGGGGGCGGGCGCCTCCTGGGCGTGCCCGGGCAGCGCCACGGCGGCGTCCTGCCGTTCGGCGGGGCTGATCGGCAGCAGCTTGCGGCGGTCGCGCGGGGTGTGCGAGGCGTGGACGCCGCCGTTGAGGATGGTCTGGAGCCGGTCGGAGATGTCGGCGTAGTCGTCGAATCCGAGCACGCCGTCCGCCTCCGGCAGGGCCTCGGCGAGGTCCTTGCCGTAGCGCTCGGCCATGCAGCCGACGGCGACGACGGCCTGGGTGCGGCTGTGTTCCTTGAGATCGTTGGCTTCGAGCAGGGCGTCGACGGAGTCCTTCTTGGCGGCTTCGACGAACCCACAGGTGTTGACGACTGCGACATCCGCGTCGGAGGCATCCTCGACGAGGTCCCAGCCGTCCGCTGCCAAGCGGCCTGCAAGCTCCTCCGAGTCCACCTCGTTACGGGCGCAGCCAAGAGTGACAAGGGCGACGGTACGGCGTTCGGGCATGGACTCAAGACTACTTTGTCCCGGCGGCCCCCCTGCCGTGCAGGGTTGCCGACGCCGCTCACCGCCCGGTGCCCGCTACGGGGAGTGACAGAGTCCGGGGCGGGGAACGCCGACGGGCGCCCGGCACGAGGCCGGGCGCCCGTCGGGACGCCACGGAGAGCGGAGGCGGCGGATCAGCCGGCCTCGGGATCGCCCTTGGTGTAGGAGAGCCGCTCGACCGGGCCGGGCCCGCGGTCCTCGACCTGCTTGCCGTTGACGAAGAGCTCGATCACTCCGGCGTTGCCGAGGACGAGGTCGATGCGTTCCTTGTCCTGGAAGGTCTTGGACTCACCCGGGAGCAGCAGCCCGCCGAAGAGCAGCCGCCCGTTGTGGTCCTTGGCCGAGATCCAGCTCTCGTCCGTGGTCGCGCTGAGCTTGACCGTGACCTTGTCCCGGGGGGCGGCGGCGATGGCGCTCTCGGACGGCACGGGCTTGGGGTCGGAGGGCTTGGTGACGGTCGGCTTCGCCGCGGTCTTGTCGGGCTTGGAGCCCTCCGCGATCTGTGCGGTGTTCGAGGGTTCGTCCTCACCGCTGAAGAGGGTGAAGCCCACGAACCCGACGACCGCGACGATGGCCGCGACCATGGCGGCGGTCCAGTTGGGCCGCCGAGGTTCGGAGCGGATGCGCTCCGCTTCGAACAGAGGCGCCGCCGGGGTCGGTGCGGGACGGCCGCCGTGATCGGCGTCGTACTCCTCGACCAGCGGTTCCGGATCGAGGCCGACGGCACGGGCGAGCGTGCGGATGTGGCCGCGGGCGTAGACGTCGCCGCCGCAGCGGGAGAAGTCGTCCTGCTCGACCGCGTGCACGATGGGGATGCGCACCCGGGTGGAGCTGCTGACTTCCTCGACCGTCAGACCTGCGGCGATACGAGCCTGCTGAAGGGCACGACCGATCGAAGGCCGGTCGTCTTCGGGGGAGTTGCCGATGGACACGGGGGCGCCTTTCGAGCGTGAGCCACCTGCTGGATGTTCAGTCTAGGGGGGGTACGAAAGGGAGGGGCAACCGGGAGGGACGACTTTGTACGCCATCGGGTTCGCCGGACGGCCCCGCCTCCGGCTCCGGGGCGGAGCGGCGACGGAGCACGGCCCCGATCGAGGACTGGGCAACCGGGAGTGGGCCGAACGGGGTGGGAGTGCGGGCGGGGTGACGACGGAGCGAGCTGCGGGGAGGGGCAAGGTGCTGTCCCTCCCTTCAACTGGACGTACGACCGTACGAAACGGTTGCCCACAAAACCTTTACGGAGCGGATTCCCCGCGGATGACGGCCAACACCCCGTCGAGCTCGTCGGGTTTCACCATGACGTCGCGCGCCTTGGAGCCCTCGCTGGGTCCGACGATGTTGCGGGACTCCATCAGGTCCATCAGGCGGCCCGCCTTGGCGAAGCCGACCCGCAGCTTGCGCTGGAGCATCGAGGTGGACCCGAACTGCGTGGAGACGACCAGCTCGGCGGCCTGGCAGAGCAGGTCCAGGTCGTCGCCGATGTCCTCGTCGATCTCCTTCTTCTGCTTCGTCCCCACCACGACGTCGTCCCGGAAGACCGGGGCCATCTGGTCCTTGCAGTGCTGCACGACGGCGGCGACCTCGTCCTCGGTGACGAAGGCGCCCTGCATACGGGTGGGTTTGTTGGCCCCCATCGGAAGGAAGAGCCCGTCCCCCTTGCCGATGAGCTTCTCGGCGCCGGGCTGGTCGAGGATGACCCGGCTGTCGGCGAGGGAGGAGGTGGCGAAGGCGAGCCGGGAGGGCACGTTCGCCTTGATCAGGCCGGTCACCACGTCGACCGAGGGCCGCTGGGTGGCGAGCACGAGGTGGATGCCGGCCGCGCGGGCCAGCTGGGTGATGCGGACGATGGAGTCCTCGACGTCGCGCGGGGCCACCATCATCAGGTCGGCCAGCTCGTCGACGATCACCAGCAGGTAGGGGTACGGGGACAGTTCCCGCTCGCTGCCCTCGGGCGCCTTGCACTTGCCGTTGCGCACCGCGTGGTTGAAGTCGTCGATGTGCCGGTAGCCGAAGTTGGCGAGGTCGTCGTAGCGCAGGTCCATCTCCCGCACGACCCACTGGAGCGCCTCGGCCGCCTTCTTGGGGTTGGTGATGATCGGGGTGATGAGGTGGGGGATGCCCTCGTACGCGGTGAGCTCGACGCGCTTGGGGTCGACGAGGACCATCCGCACGTCGTCCGGGGTGGCCCGCACCATGATCGAGGTGATCAGGCAGTTGATGCAGGAGGACTTGCCGGAGCCGGTGGCGCCGGCGACCAGGACGTGCGGCATCTTCGCGAGGTTGGCCATCTCGTAGCCGCCCTCGACGTTCTTGCCGAGCGCCACGAGCATCGGGTGGTCGTCCTCGGCGGCGTCCGCCAGGCGCAGCACATCGCCGAGGTTGACCATCTCCCGGTCGGAGTTGGGGATCTCGATGCCGACGGCGGACTTGCCGGGGATCGGGGAGATGATCCTTACGTCCGGGCTCGCCACGGCGTACGCGATGTTCTTGGCCAGTGCCGTGATCTTCTCGACCTTCACGGCGGGGCCGAGCTCGATCTCGTAACGGGTGACCGTCGGGCCCCGGGTGAACCCGGTGACCGCCGCGTCGACCTTGAACTCCGAGAAGACGTTGGTCAGCGAGGCGACGACCGCGTCGTTGGCGGCACTGCGGGTCTTGCCCGGTCCGCCTCGCACCAGCAGGTCGAGCGAGGGCAGCGCATAGGTGATGTCGCCGGACAGCTGGAGTTGCTCGGCGCGGGCGGGCAGCCCCTCGGAACGCTCCGGAGCGGGTTTCGTCAGGTCGGGAACGGCACCGGACCGGTCGGAGGTGTCGCCGGAACGGTCGCCTCGGGCCGCTTCGCCGGCGGGCCGGCGCCCGGCCCCGGCCTTCCCCGCGCCGTCCCGCTCGGCCTCGCGGGCCCCGGGGACGGGCGTGCCGGTGCGCTCCCGGTCCACGGAGACGCCCTGGGTCAGGTCGGCGACGATCGGCGAGGGCGGCATGCCGTTGAGCACGGCCCCGTCGAGCGCGGCGGCAGCGGCGGCCGCGACGTCCACCGCGTCCAGCGGCCGGTCCACCGCGGGCTGGGCGGAAGACCTGCGGGGCCTCCCGCGCTGGGTGAGCGCGTCCGCCTCGGCCCGCTCGTGGTCGTGGAGCGGGTCCGCTTCGGTGCGCCGCGCCCCGCGCCTGCGGTGCCGCTCGGGCAGCGCCTCGCGCCACTGTTCGTCGTAGCGCTCGTCGTCGTCCTCGTAGCCCTCGTCGGCCTCCGGCGCCGCTTCCACGATGCCGAGACGGACTCCGAGCCCACGCAGCCGCTGGGGAATGGCGTTGACCGGGGTGGCGGTGACGACGAGGAGGCCGAACACGGTCAGCAGCACCAGCAGCGGTACCGCCAGCACCTCGCCCATCATGAAGATCAGCGGCTTGGAGGTGGCCCAGCCGACCAGCCCGCCCGCGTCCTGCATCGCCTCGGTGCCCGCGTCCCGGCCCGGCGAACCGCAGGCGATGTGGACCTGACCGAGGACTCCGAGGACGAGGGCGGACAACCCGATGACGATGCGGCCGTTGGCCTCCGGCCGCTCCGGATAAAGGATCAGCCGCACCGCCATCGCGCCCAGCAGGAGTGGCGCGAGCAGGTCGAGCCGGCCGAAGGCCCCGGTCACCAGCATCTCGACCAGGTCGCCGACGGGCCCCTGGAGATGGGACCAGGTGCCCGCGGCGACGATCAGCGCCAGGCCGAGCAGCAGCAGCGCGAGCCCGTCCTTGCGGTGCGCGGGGTCGAGTCCCTTGGCCCCGCGCCCTATCGAACGGAACAGCGCGCCGACGCCGTGCGCCGCTCCGAGCCAGACCGCCCGCACCAGCCGGTAGATGCCCCCGGTGGGGGACGGTGCGGGCCGGGGGGCGGGCTTCTTGGCCGCCGCCTTCTTCGCCGGGGCCCGCTTCGCCGGAGCCTTCTTCGCGGGAGCGGCGGACTTCTTCGGCGCGGTCTTCTTGGCGGGCGCGGCTTTCTTCGCCGGGCCCGAGGTACGGCCGACGCGCTTCGCGGTGCCCGCCGTGCCCTGGGAACCCTTGCCGGACGTACGTGAGGCCATGGTGCCGAGGTTACCGCTGTCGTCGCCCGTGAACACGTTCGCCTACTGGTTCACCCGACCGTGTCGCCCTCGGGCGGCCGGGAACTGACGCGGCCTCACCGTGACCACGTGGTCTGCGCGGTGAAGCGGCGCCGGCCTCCGGTGTCATCGGCACGGAACTCCCGGCATCCGGTGAGGCGTCAGTTCTGTGCGGGCAGGACGCCCGTGTTCCCGCCGGTTCCCGGCTCCAGGGCGTCGAGCGCGCGGCGCAGGCCGGTCAGCTTGCGTTCGAGGTGGGCGGCGGTGGCGACCGCCGCGGCGTCCGCGGATTCGTCGTCGAGCTGCTTGGAGAGCGCTTCCGCCTGCTCCTCGACCGCCGCGAGCCTTGCGGAGAGTTCGGCCAGCAGGCCGGTCGGCTCCCTGTCGTGCTCGCCGCCCGCGTGGCCGTCGCCCTCCAACTGGAGCCTCAGCAGAGCGGCCTGCTCGCGGAGCTTGCAGTTCTTCATGTACAGCTCGACGAAGACCGAGACCTTGGCCCGCAGCACCCATGGGTCGAACGGCTTGGAGATGTAGTCCACCGCGCCGGCCGCGTAACCGCGGAAGGTGTGGTGCGGACCGTGGTTGATCGCGGTGAGGAAGATGATCGGGATGTCCCGGGTCCGCTCCCGCCGCTTGATGTGCGCGGCCGTCTCGAATCCGTCCATGCCCGGCATCTGGACGTCCAGCAGGATGACCGCGAAGTCGTCCGTGAGCAGCGCTTTGAGCGCCTCCTCCCCTGACGATGCCCGGACCAGTGTCTGATCGAGCGCAGAGAGGATGGCCTCCAGCGCCAGCAGATTCTCCGGCCGGTCATCGACCAGGAGGATCTTGGCCTTCTGTACCATGGCCCGCCCTCCTCGCCCCGGAAATGCACCGGGTGCCGCCCCAGGGGACGACTCCCTTACGCCGTCCGTCCTTGTGCCGGTCATGGTAGCCGCACCCCGCCCGTCACCACACCCTGTCACCGCGATGTCACTGTGCACATACCGCAAACGCGGTGGGAGACCAGAAGGTTCCCCGGACGCAGCGGGTTCACACCCGTTCGAGCACAGTCGGTCAACAAATTACGCAGATTCATGCATCTCTCGATCACTCTCCGTGCATCCACTGCTCCATCACCGCGAGCAGATGATCAGGATCGACCGGCTTCGTCACATAGTCGGAAGCACCGCAATCGATGGCCTTCTCCCGGTCGCCCTTCATCGCCTTCGCGGTGAGCGCGATGATCGGCAGCCCCGCGAACTGCGGCATCCGCCGGATCGCGGTCGTCGTCGCGTAACCGTCCATCTCGGGCATCATGATGTCCATCAGCACGACCGTCACATCGTCGTGCTGCTCCAGGACTTCGATGCCCTCACGGCCGTTCTCCGCGTACAGCACCGCCAGCCCGTGCTGCTCCAGCACGCTCGTGAGCGCGAAGACGTTACGGATGTCGTCGTCGACGATGAGCACCTTCTCACCGCGGAAACGGAATGTCCGCCGGGGCGCCGGCTCCTCCGCAGGCTGCCCCTGGCCCTGGCTCTCGGCCTGGCCGCCCCGCACCCACTCCTCCTGCTGCGCGGCGTTCTCGGGCGCGGTGCGACCGGCCGGCAGTGCGGCCCTGCGGGCCGCGTCACCCAGGGCCTTGCGCCGCCGGAACATCCCGGCGGAGTTGGCCGGGTCGCCGAACGGAGCCGACTGGCCCTGAGCGTGCCCCAGCTCGCCCGCTCCGCCCAGCGCCTCGGCCGAACCGGAACCCGCCGGGGGGTAGCCCTGGGGCGGCAGTTCGGCGCGGTGCAGCGGCAGGTACAGAGTGAAGGTGGAGCCGCGCCCCGGCTCGCTCGCGGCGTGGATCTCGCCGCCGAGCAGCCGTGCGATCTCCCGGCTGATGGAGAGACCGAGGCCGGTTCCGCCGTACTTCCGGCTCGTCGTGCCGTCCGCCTGCTTGAACGCCTCGAAGATCACCAGCATCTTGCTGGACGCGATCCCGATCCCCGTGTCGGTGACCGAGAAGGCGATGAGGTCGGCGTCCGCGTCCCGCAGCGAACCCGCCTCCAGCAGGTGCTCACGGATGCCGTTGGGCACATCGGCTCCGGCCGGCCGGATCACCAGCTCCACCGCACCGCTGTCGGTGAACTTCACCGCGTTGGACAGCAGGTTGCGCAGCACCTGGAGGAGGCGCTGCTCGTCGGTGTGCAGCGTCGCGGGAAGCTCCGGCGACACCCGTACGGAGAAGTCGAGCCCCTTCTCCGCGGTGAGCGGGCGGAAGGTCGCCTCCACATAGTCGACCAGCTGGACCAGCGCGATCCTGGTCGGGCTGACGTCCATCTTGCCCGCCTCGACCTTCGACAGGTCGAGGATGTCGTTGATCAGCTGGAGCAGGTCGGAACCGGCCCCGTGAATCGTCTCGGCGAACTCCACCTGCTTCGGCGAGAGATTTCCCTCGGCGTTGTCCGCCAGCAACTTGGCCAGGATCAGCAGCGAGTTGAGCGGCGTACGCAGCTCGTGCGACATGTTCGCCAGGAACTCGGACTTGTAGCGCATGGAGACCGCGAGCTGCTCGGCGCGCTCCTCCAGCACCTGCCGTGCCTCCTCGATCTCGGTGTTCTTCACCTCGATGTCGCGGTTCTGCTGGGCCAGCAGTTCGGCCTTCTCCTCCAGCTCGGCGTTGGACGCCTGGAGAGCCTTCTGCCGGTTCTCCAACTCCTGCGAGCGGTCGCGCAGTTGCTCGGTCAGCTCCTGCGACTGCTCCAGGAGCTTCTCGGTCTTGGTGTTGACGCTGATCGTGTTGACGCTCGTCGCGATCATCTCGGCGAGCTGGTTGAGGAAGTCCCGCTGGATGTGGGTGAACGGCTGGAAGGAGGCCAGTTCGATCACGCCGAGGACCTTGCCCTCGAAAAGCACCGGCAGCACGATCACATGCGCCGGAGGGGCTTCTCCCAGTCCGGAGGAGATCTTGAGATAACCCGGCGGCACATTGTCCACCTGAATCGTCCGCTTCTCCTCAGCCGCCGTCCCGATGAGCGTCTCACCGGGCCGGAAGGAGGTCGGCATCGAACCCGCGGAGTAGCCGTAGCTCCCCCGCATCCGCAGTTCGTACGAGCTGGCCTCGCCGTCGTCCGGCCCCACCTCGTCCGAGTCGCCCG
Source organism: Streptomyces sp. NPDC091649 (assembly GCF_044756785.1). Taxonomy (NCBI): domain Bacteria; kingdom Bacillati; phylum Actinomycetota; class Actinomycetes; order Kitasatosporales; family Streptomycetaceae; genus Streptomyces; species Streptomyces sp. NPDC091649. The sequence continues at coordinate 276,678 of NZ_JBIVTR010000009.1, forward strand.
TCGCCATGGCCAGGAAGAACGCACCGTGCTGCGCCGAGACCACCGGCGTCAGCTCGCTCATGATCAGCGAGGCCACGTCGTCCAGATCGCGGCGGCCCTGCATCAGGCCGGAGATCCGGGCGAGGTTGCCCTTCAACCAGTCCTGTTCCTTGTTGGCGAGAGTGGTGTCGCGCAGGTTGGCGATCATCGTGTTGATGTTGTCCTGGAGGACCTGGATCTCGCCGGCCGCGTCCACGTCGATCTTCAGGTTCAGATCGCCGCGGGTCACCGCGGTGGCGACGGCCGCGATGGCCCGCACCTGACGGGTCAGGTTCCCGGCCATCTCGTTCACCGACTCGGTCAGGTCGCGCCAGGTGCCGTCCACGTCCCGCACCCGCGCCTGACCGCCCAGCTGCCCCTCGGTGCCCACCTCACGGGCGACCCGGGTCACCTGCTCCGCGAACGAGGACAGCTGGTCGACCATCGTGTTGATGGTGTTCTTCAGCTCCTGGATCTCACCGCGCGCGTCGATGTCGATCTTCTTGGTCAGGTCGCCCTTGGCGATGGCGGTCGTGACCGTGGCGATCTGCCGCACCTGACCGGTCAGGTTGGAGGCCATCGAGTTCACCGACTCGGTGAGGTCCTTCCACGTGCCGGCGACTCCCGGCACCCGGGCCTGGCCGCCCAGCTCGCCTTCCGTGCCCACCTCCCGGGCCACCCTGGTGACCTCGTCGGCGAACGAGGACAGCGTCGTCACCATCGTGTTGACGGTGTCGGCCAGCTCCGCGACCTCGCCGCGCGCCTCCACGGTGACCTTCTTCGTCAGATCGCCGTTGGCGACCGCGGAGGAGACCCGGGAGATGTTGCGCACCTGGCTGGTCAGGTTGTTGGCCATCAGGTTGACGTTCTCGCTGAGGTCCTTCCAGATGCCGGTCGCCCCGCGCACCCGCGCCTGACCGCCGAGAATGCCCTCGGTGCCCACCTCACGGGCCACGCGCGACACCTCGTCGGCGAAGTTCAGCAGCTGGTCGACCATCGTGTTGACGGTCGTGACCAGTTCCAGGATCTCGCCCTTGGCGTCGACCGTGATCTTCTTCGAGAGGTCGCCCTTGGCGACCGCTGTGGTGACCTCGGCGATGTTGCGGACCTGGAGGGTCAGGTTGTTCGCCATGCCGTTGACGGACTGGGTGAGGTCCTTCCACGTACCGGACACGCCCTGTACCTCGGCCTGACCGCCGAGGATGCCCTCCGTACCCACCTCACGGGCGACCCGCGTCACCTGCTCCGCGAAGTTGGACAGCTGGTCCACCATCGTGTTGAGGGTGTTCTTGAGCTCCAGGATCTCGCCCCGGGCGTCCACGTCGATCTTCTGCGACAGGTCGCCCCGCGCCACCGCCGTGGCGACCTGCGCGATGTTGCGGACCTGAGCGGTGAGGTTCCCGGCCATGCCGTTCACCGAATCGGTGAGATCCCGCCAGACCCCGGCCACGCCGGGCACCTGTGCCTGACCGCCGAGCCGACCGTCGGTGCCCACCTCGCGGGCCACCCGGGTGACCTGGTCGGCGAAGGCGGAGAGCTGGTCGACCATGGTGTTGATGGTGTTCTTGAGCTCCAGGATCTCGCCCCGGGCGTCCACGTCGATCTTCTGCGACAGGTCGCCCCGCGCCACCGCCGTCGTCACCTGCGCGATCTGCCTCACCTGGGAGGTGAGGTTGCCCGCCATGAAGTTGACGGAGTCCGTGAGCTCCTTCCACGTACCCGAGACACCGTCCACCCGCGCCTGGCCGCCGAGGCGGCCCTCGGTGCCCACGTCCCGGGCCATCCGCGTCACCTGGTCCGCGAAGCTGGACAGCTGCGCCACCATCGTGTTGACGGTGTTCTTCAGCTCCAGCATCTCCCCGGCCACGTCCACGGTGACCTTCTGCGACAGATCACCGTTGGCGACCGCCGTGGTGACCTGGGCGATGTCCCGGACCTGACCGGTCAGGTTGCGGAACGCGGTGTTCACCGAGTCGGTGAGGTCCTTCCACGTGCCCGCCGCTCCCGGGACCTCGGCCTGGCCGCCGAGCCGCCCCTCGACGCCGACCTCCCGGGCCACGCGGGTCACCTCGGAACCGAACGACTGGAGCTGGTCCACCATCGTGTTGACGGTGTTCTTCAGCTCCAGCATCTCCCCGGCCACGTCGACCGTGACCTTCTGCGACATGTCACCGCTGGCCACCGCCGTCGTGACCTGGGCGATGTCGCGCACCTGCGTCGTCAGGTTCCGGAAGACCGTGTTCACCGAGTCGGTGAGGTCCTTCCACGTCCCCGCGGCCCCCGGGACCTGCGCCTGGCCACCGAGCAGGCCCTCGCCGCCGACCTCGCTCGCCACCCGCGTCACTTCGTCCGCGAAGGTGCGCAGCGTCTCGGTCATCTGGTTGATCGTCTCGGCGAGCTGCGCGACCTCGCCGCGCGCGCTCACCGTGACCTTCTGCGTCAGGTCGCCGCTGGCGACCGCCGTCGTCACCTCCGCGATCCCGCGCACCTGGGAGGTGAGGTTGCCCGCCATCGTGTTGACGGAGTCGGTGAGGTCCTTCCACACTCCGGCCACGCCCGGCACGGTCGCCTGACCGCCCAGCTCGCCCTCGGTGCCCACTTCACGGGCGACGCGCGTCACCTCGGAGGAGAACGAGGACAGCTGGTCGACCATCGTGTTGACGGTGTTCTTCAGCTGGAGCATCTCACCGGCCACATGGACGGTGACCTTCCGCGACAGGTCCCCCTTGGCGACCGCCGTCGTCACCAGCGCGATGTCCCGCACCTGGGCGGTGAGCCGGTACGCCATGGTGTTCACGGAGTCCGTGAGGTCCTTCCAGGACCCGGACATCCCGCGCACCTGGGCCTGCCCGCCGAGCTTGCCCTCGGTGCCCACCTCGACGGCGACCCGGGTCACCTGCTCGGTGAAGACCGACAGCTGGTCGACCAGGTTGTTGACCGTACGGGCGACCTTGAGGAACTCGCCGCGCAGCGGCCGCACCGTCTCGTCCGTCGTGTGCGACCGCAGCTCCATCCGCTGCTCCAGGTCACCGTCGGCGACCGCCGACAGCACGCGGCCCACTTCGGAGACCGGTCGCGCGAGATCGTCGACGAGCTCGTTGGAGGCGTCGATCGCGGCGGCCCAGGAGCCCTCGCAGGCGCCCGTCTCCAGCCGCTCCGTGAGCTTGCCCTCCCGCCCGACCACGCGCCGTACGCGCGCCAGCTCACCGGTGAGATGAAGATTCCGGTCGGCGACCTCGTTGAAGACCGCCGCGATCTCCTCCATCACGCCGTCGCCGGAGACGGTGAGCCGCCGGCGGAAATTGCCGTCGCGCATCGCCACGAGCCCCGCGAGCACTCTGTTCAGAGCCGCCGCGTCCACTTCGACGGTGCCATTGCGCTGCTTTTTCACGGACTGTCCGCCTTTTGTACGCGCCTTCGAACCCTGCGCCGCCACGCCAGACTCCACCGTGTCCCTCCCGCAGGGGTTGACCGTTTCACTCGGGCCTATCCGGAAGCTTGCCCAGTTCCACTTTGGCTCACCGCCACAGCACACCGTCAACGGGTGACCGGGCGGACGTCAAATCGTTGCAACGTACCAGGCCGGAACCGGTCGGCGGACCACCTGCCCCGGATGCCCCCCATCCCCCGCACCCGGAGTCCATACTTGTACGCCCGCGGACCACGGCGCGTGGACACCCGCGGGGCCACGGCCGGAGATACTGGTCCCGAACTGGGCCCTCGTGTATCCGGCACCCTTGACGAACGTCTAGCCTGGCAAGCGAATCGAAGCGGCGATAATCGGGCACAGGACTCGGGGAAGCGACGAGACACCATATGGGGAGTGCTGTGATCACCGCGCGCGCGGCCGCCACCTTCGAACCGGTCGGGCGCTCCGTCGCGACCGCCCGCGCATTCGTCCGGGACACGCTCCAGGGATGGGGCTACAACGATGTCGTCGACGACGCGGTCGTCCTCACCAGTGAGCTCGTGACCAACGCCGTCGTCCACGCGGGGACGGCGGCCGACGTGCTGTGCCTGCGCAGCGGGGACGGTGTCCGCGTCGAGGTCTCCGACCACTATCCGGAACGCGAGGTCCCGCTCCAGAGCAACGGCCTCGACTTCGGCAGCCCCGACCGCGAGAACGGCCGCGGGCTGCTCCTCTGCGCAGCCCTGGCCACCCGATGGGGCGTCGAGTACTCCCCCACCCGTAAACACGTCTGGTTCCAGCTGGACCTGCCGCACCGGCCGGTGGGCATCCGTTCCGCGGGCCCGGTCCTGCCGACCGCGCTTCTTCCCGTCACCGACCAGCGGGTCCGGGTCGCCGTCGTCCAGATCGACAGCACCGGCGCGATCAGCGCGTGGAACGACGACGCCGCGTATGTCTTCGGGCACACCGCGGAACAGGTCACCGGCAAGCAGTTCACCGACTTCGTGGCCTGGCCGCACACCCCCGGGACCAACACCGGCATCGCCGACGCCCTCCGGCTCTCCCGCTGGGAGGGCAGTTACGGAATCCGGGGCGCCGACGGCCGGACCATCGCCGTCTACTCCTCGCATCTACGGGTCCGCGACACCGGCGGCGAACCCTCCACGGTCTGCCTCCTCGTCCGCGACGACGAGCGCGCCGTGCTCCAGTCCCCCGTCCGTGCCCCGGTCTCCGACGCCTCCTCCGACAATCGCACCGCGGACCCGTTCGAGGTCTTCATCGGCTCACCGGCCCCCGACGATCTCGACGGCCTGCTCCAGCGGACGGTCGAGCGGGCTCGCGACATGCTCGACGCCGACGCGGCGTTCCTCCTGCTCGCCACGGACGACGAGACGGAACTGGAGGTCCGCGCCACGACGGGCCTCCCCTCGGCCCGGCAGCGTTTCGCCCGGGTTCCCGTGGAAGCGGGGACGGGACGCTACGGCTCCGCCCGGATGCCGGCGGTCCACGAGGACCTCACCGCCGTCCCCGGTGCCGTCCCTCTCCTCACCGACACCGGGATGCGCTCGGTGGTCACGGTCCCGCTGAAGGTCGAGGGCCGCCTGACCGGCTCGCTCGGCGTCGCGGCGGAGGGCGCGGGCCGCTATTCCAACGAGGAGGCCCTGCGCCTCCAGTTCGCGGCGGACCGCATCGCGCTCGCCGTGGAGTCCGCCCGTCTCGGTGAGCTGGAGCGGCTGCGCCGCGGTTCCCTGTCCTTCCTCGTCGAGGCTTCCGACCTGCTGGCCGGCACGCTCGACCGGGACCAGACCCTGGCGCTCATGGCCCAGATGACCGTCCCGACGCTGGCCACCTGGTGCGCCGTCTACACGATCGCGGATCAGTCGTCCGAGCCGTATCTCTCCTATGTGCTCCACGAGGACGAGGACCTCATCGACGGGCTCAAGGCCCTGCTCTCCAGGATCGCCCCGCCGGATCCGGTTCCCGCTCCGGGCGCCCGTGTCTGGGCCGCCCCCGCGGAGGCCGGTCACCGAGCGGCGCTGAGCACCTCGACCCGCAGCCTGCAGCGCGACGCGCCGCTGAGCATGAGCACGGCCACCCGCACCACGCTCGCCACGGCCCAGGCCGTCGGGGGCGAGACGGTGGTCCTCCCGCTGGTCGCCCGCAACCGTGTGATCGGCATGTTGACGCTCGGCAAGCCCTCCGACGACCACTTCCGCCAGGAGATCCTGGAACTGGCCGAGGACCTCTCCCGCAGGGCCGCCCTGGCCCTGGACAACGCCCGTCTGTACTCGGAGCGCATGGCGATCAGCCAGTCCCTCCAGCGCAGCCTGCTGCCCCCGGGCCTCCCCGACGTGCCGAACGTCGAGATCGAGGTCATCTACCGCGCGGCGGGCGAGGGCAACGAGGTCGGCGGCGACTTCTACGACGTCTTCCCGATCAGCGACGGTGCGTACGGCTTCGCCATCGGCGACGTCTGCGGTACGGGGCCGGAGGCGGCCGCGGTCACGGGCCTGGCCCGCCACGCGCTGCGCCTGCTGGCCCGTGAGGGCTTCGGCGGCCCCGCGGTCCTGGAGCGCCTCAACGCGGCCATCCTCGACGAGGGGGCCCGCAGCCGCTTCCTGACCCTTCTGTACGGCGAGCTGTGGCCCCAGGAGGACGGCAGCGCCCTTCTGAAGGTCGTCTGTGCCGGTCACCCGCTGCCGCTGCGGCTGCGCCAGGACGGCTCCGTCGAGGCCGCCGCGGAACCGCAGCCCCTGCTCGGTGTCATCGAGGACCTCGACCTGTACGAGCAGGAGGTCGTCCTCAACCCGGGTGACGTCCTCCTGTGCGTCACGGACGGCGTGACCGAGCGCCGCGAGGGAAGCCGCATGCTGGGCGACGACGGCCTCGCGGAGGTCCTGTCGACCTGTACGGGCCTGACGGCCGGAGCGGTGGCCTCACGCATTCTGCGGGCCGTGGAACGCTTCGCGGCCGAGCCGGCCTCGGACGACATGGCGATCCTGGCCATGCGCGTCCCGGTACCGCCCCTCGCCTGACCCTCGAAGTCGTCTGGCCCTCAAAGCGAAAGGCCCCCGCCTATGGCGGGGGCCTTTCGCTTTCTCTGAGCCCCAATGCGGAATCGAACCGCAGACCTTCTCCTTACCATGGAGACGCTCTACCGACTGAGCTATTGGGGCCTTGCTGCGCTGTGGCAACGAGGTAAACCATACACGGGATCCGGGGATGCTCATAATCGGTACGGCCCCGGGCTCGCACTCCTTCGGCCGCCCTTCCGGCACACCTTCCGCAAGGCTCCGGCCGGCCTCTTCGAGAGGCTCGCACCACAGCCGGGGGTCAGGGGCCGGGGTTCGCCGGCGAGGCACCGTTAGATGTTCAGAACGCAGAAAAGCCCCGTGCCAATGGCACGGGGCTTTCCCGGAAAAATTGTTCGGCGGCGTCCTACTCTCCCACAGGGTCCCCCCTGCAGTACCATCGGCGCTGAAAGGCTTAGCTTCCGGGTTCGGAATGTAACCGGGCGTTTCCCTAACGCAATGACCACCGAAACACTATGAAATTTGAACGCTGGCATGAACACAGCTGTTCGTTATTTCAGAACTAACACAGTGGACGCGAGCAACTGAGGACAAGCCCTCGGCCTATTAGTACCAGTCAGCTCCACCCCTTACAGGGCTTCCACATCTGGCCTATCAAC